>CALXNA010000006.1 GCA_944389615.1 uncultured Anaerobiospirillum sp.
CTTCAACGCGCTTAACCCAGTCCATCGTCTCGTCCTCAAAACAAGCAACAACCCCAATCTTATCAGGTTCTTACTTGAGACGGGCTAAAATTCGATGGCCTGATCCTAAATTTGAGTCGTATAATTGCCCGCTGGCTGCGTGGCAGCCATAGATTACATAGGACTTTAGGAGAAGGTTATGAGGGTAAAGCAGGTAGCTGCGGTGCTGGGCTTCACGCTATTAGGGGGCGTCGCGACCGCCTCGGCCGGGATCTTGGATTTGTTTGGCTCCTCGGCGATTAACACGGTCAAGAATGGCGTGATGGAGGATTACTCTTCCACCATGAAGATTGGCCCGGCGTTAGAGAACTACTACGACTGCCAAAAGGGCACCACGGAGTGGAGCGAGTTTGAGACCGAGAAGGGCGAGACGATTGTTGAGTTCAAGTGCACCTTAGGCGAGGAGCATTTGCATTACTTTGACAACCTCAAGGCCGACCGCTCTGCGCCGAATGAGGTGCGCCTTGATGCGGCCATCGCGTGGATCAATTTGCGCAATATGTTGCAAGAGCTACCATTAACCGGCATTGACGAGTGGCAGCAGCTCGGTCTGTCGGTGCAATTTGCCATGAGCCAAGTCAACGACGATGAGTTTGAGCTCAGCTATATGGGCGTGGAGCCAACCTACAGCAATGGCGCGCAGGGCTCTATTCCGGTGACTTTGGGGACGTTGCAAGGCGTGTTTGACGACGTCAATCTCTTCGATGCGGACTTCGTGAACTATGAAAATGTCGGCCGCGGCGTCGTAGATTTTGTCTCGGACGCATCCAGCGACTTCCTTGCAACGGAGTACGACGATTAGCCGCCTACGCGGGCAGACCTGTGCCGTACCGCGGTTCATAGCACGCAGCGCTGCGCGCGACAAGAGCAGCGCGGTGAGGCGCGCCTAAGGCTCCTCGGGAGCAAGCGGAGCAAAGCCAAATTGGTTGAGCACGGCCTGCACCTTGGGGTCGTAGCGCAGGTGCGTCAGGATCGCGCGCGCCTCGGGCTTATCCTTGCTCTGCTCAAGCAGCAGAACGTAATACTGGACGTCCGCGTGAACCCGGCGCGGGATAGTGAGATAGGAGCCTTGATTGCTATTGGCTGTGGCTACCACCAAGGGCTTGGTGACCAAGCCGCACTGCACTTCACCAGCGCGTACTTGCTCATAGACCATGTACTCGTGCTCGTATTCATAGCGCTTGCGCGGCAGCTGCGCCTGCGCGAGCACTTGCTGTGCAACATAGCCCACCGGCGTCAAATGGGGACTAGGGTAGGCCACGGCTGTGAGCTTGACGGAGCGTAAGGCTTGGTCGAGCTCGCTTGTGCTATCGGCCTGCGCGGCGCGCAGCAAAATCGAATTGACGTAGCGATCCCACTGCGCTTGGGTTATGCTCTCCGGGCGCAGCGGCGCTGCCGCAGGCTCATCCCACGGATCGGGCGGTCGCACTACTGGGGCGGCCGCGACCTCATCTGCAGCTGGGCAGCTGGTGGGGGCTGCGCTCTCTTTAGTTGGTTTGGAACCTAAGGGGATGCCGGCAAAGAGAGCCGGATCGGCCGACCAGAGCACTAAGGGGGCTCGGGTGAAGGGATATAGGGCGCTGCCTAAGCCCTTGTGCGCACGGATGAGGGTAATGGGCAGGCGCTCGTCGCTGGAGAGCAGTAGATCGCAGACTTGGGTGGTGTCAGGTGCGGCCTGCAGTTTGGTCAGGAGCGCGCTAGGGGTGTCGTAGTGAGCCTCAAACTCAGGCGTGAGCACGCCTTGCAGATGCTCTAAGGCCAAATACAGCTGCGGTACCGCGCAGAGCTTGAGTGTGGCCGCGGAGACCGGCAGCGTACTTAAGAAGAGGCTGCCCATGAGCAAGATCAGGGCACGGCCGAGGGGCTTAAGCGCCAATGACAGCATGTGAATTTACTTGAACTGGGGGGTGAGCTTAGGCGAGATAGGAGCGCTCTTGAGCGATCGCGTCCAGCACCGCTTTGCTTTGAGCGGCCGTCTTTTGTGGCTGGAAGATTAGGTCGATCAGGCGCAGACTGCGCTCATCGGGGTCGCTTAATTGGCTCTTTAAGAAAGCTACTGCCTCCTCGCGCGTTAAGGTTCTCTTGAGCGGGCCATGTTGTTGGATGTAGCGGGCGCAGAGCTCAGAGTTCAAGGTATCAGCGAGCTGGATGGCGAGGCGGCTGTTAGTTATGGCCTCCTGAACTTCAGCTTCCGTAACCAAAGTACGATGCTTGGTGAGCGCCTGGTGGAGTAAATTGCACATCGCAGTGTGCACCGCAAGCTCCGACTGCTGCTGATCGTGCTTAGCTGCGCTTGGGACATTGTTGTGCTTAGTGCTTGCTGCCTTATTGCGGTTCTTTTTCTTGGCCATGCTTCCCTCACCAGATCAATCCCACCCTATGGCGGGCCCTTGGAGCCTTATCTTAGCGGATTTGCGCCGCTAGCGCACGCATCCTTACGGCTGCGCCTGCCTTGTGGCTATGCCCGCCTTGCGGCTGCGCTTGCCTTGTGGCTACGCCCGCCTTGCGGCTGCGCCCTGCGCCTGCAGGCGCAGGGCGCAGGGCGCTTAGCGCACGATGTGGCGCTCGCATTGGATCATGCGCTCAAAGAGTTCGGTGGGTGAGCCCGAGGCGCGCAGCTTGTCGGCAAAGCCGGACTCGTTGAGCAGGAGCGACAGGCGCCCTAAGAGATTAATATGGGTATAGCCATCGTCGGGGCTCGCCAAGAGGAAGATGAGATCGCAATCGCGTCCATCTAAGGCGCCCAAATCGATGGGGTGATCTAAGGTCGCCACCACCACCGTGGCGCGGCGTACCGCCGAGGACTTGGCGTGGGGCAGGGCGATGCCTTCGGCGATGCCGCATGGACCGAGCGTCAGGCGCGCGCGCAAGTCGGCCATAAAGTCATGCTCTGAAGTGATGGCCTGTACTTCGCTGAGCTTTTGCACCATGGCCTTGATCACGTCATCGACGTTGTTGGCGTTGAGCTTGATGAGCATGGTGCTCTCATCTAAGGCGTAGCGCAGCATGAACTTATTGTTGGCCTGATCGTGGAGGCTTGGGCTGACTACGTTTTGGTTTTGCCGCAGGTACTGCAAGTTGTTGAGGACGTTGCGGTAGAAGGCGCCGTTGAGCTTGTAGAATTTGAGGTACAAGCATAAGGTCACCACTTGCAAGATGAGCACGATCAAGACGGCAGCACTGATGTCTCCGGGCAGCCCTAACGTGTTGTGTGCGCCTAAGATGTAGCCAATGGTGAGAGCGCCGCCGTAAAAGCAAAAGGAAATGGTCTGCCCGAGGTTATGGGCCATGGCCCTAAGCGAGAAGATGAGGCCATCAGTGCGCACCGAGAGCTTAAACTCGCCATAGTCGACCGTATCAATGGTCATCGAGGTCAAGGCGACCTTGCACAGGCCTACGCCCAGATTGGTCAAGAAGATCGAGGCAGCAAGGAGCGGGAAGAGATAGGAGCTGCTGTATTCGGCCCAGAACATCAGGGCAAAGCCGCTCATGCTCATATAGAGCGCAAGGCTGAAGATGAAGGTGCGCGAGGTATGGCGCACTAAGGTCTCAAAGGAGGCCATGGCAAAGAGCTGCAGCAGGCCTGCGCCGAGCAAGATGAGGTAGAGCGAGGGTGCGAGCAAGAGCTCGTGCTCGATAAAAAAGGAGATATAGGCGCCGAGCATCAGCCCAAAGGCGGTGTACAAGAGCACGGTGCTCAGGAAGATAACCATGAGCTGGTCGTTTTTGATCAGTACCTGTGCCATAGTGTAAAGCCGCTCTTTAAGGCGCGGATGGCTCACACTGTGCGGCGTCGCCACCGGCGTCCCAAGGGGAATGGTTTCGGGCCAAGCGCGCGGGGCTGTTGCCTCCCACAGGCGCGGCGTGCGCGCCATGCTCGTGCCTACGGTAGCACTTTCCTCTTCCTCTTCTTCGGCGCTGGACGCAGCACCGAGCGTTAGCATGATTGGGGCCGCGCTGTCGGGCGTGAGGCGCTCGGCGGGCTGCGCTGGGCGGGCGGCAGGCTGCGTGGGCATTGGGTATGCGGCGGACTGCGCAGGCGCAGGGCGGGCGGCAGGCTGCGTGGGCACTGGGTGTGCGGCGGGCGGCGCTGGGTGCGCAGCAGGGCGCGCTGTGCCGTGGAAGGCGTTGTTGTGCAGCAATAAGAGGAAGATGCTCTGGCTGATGAGCATGATGTAGAAGGCCACTAAGGCGCCGAGGGGATAGCTCAGGGTAGCGAAGATGGAGCTGGCGTGCTGCATAAAGGGCAGGACACACAGTACCAGCATCTGCGTGCCGAGGTGATTGGTGATGCAGGGCACCGTCGCCATGGCATCGCGCGTGGCGTAAGAGGAGTTAAAGGCGCTTAAGATCGACCAAGAAGGCAGGTCGATCATAAAGAAGCTCATCGACCAGATGAGGTAGATGATGGTGACAGTCAGCTCGATATTGCTGGGCGTCAGCTCCGGCAGATAGTAAAAGCCTAAGAGTGTGGCGCAATTGAGCAGGAGGCCAAGGAAGGTTAAGAGCTTGTACTTGCCAAAGCGACAGGTGATGTTATCGAGCACGATGCCCAAGAGCGGCGCGGTGATGATCCCGAGGAGGTTGTGGGACAGGTACAGGACACCCAAGAAGGGGATATCGAGCTCAAGGACTTGGATGCAGTATAAGAAGACGTAACAGCTGATTAAACCATGTGCGACTTCTTTTCCCAGTGAGCCGGTGCTGTAGGCAAATTTATCGCGGAAGGCTAAGGTGGCGGTTAAATCTTTCATGACTCGAAGCTACGGGGTGCCAGAGCGGGCCGAAGCAGGCTCTGGTGGGGCAAGGGGAGAGCGCGACCAGCGAGGGGCGCTACGGTTGTACGACCTAGGGTGACCTGCCTTACGTAAACGCTTGGCCTGCAACCTAAGGTTAGGTCATGCCCCTAAGTTAGCCCCAACCTCCGCGTTTGCGTCCACGTGCACGTAGCACGCAGCTGCGGATCAAGTTCCCTCAAACGCCGAGGCGGCACATCCATGCGCTGGTGCTGTTAACCCTAATCCTTGCCTGATTCAGTCAGTCTCAAAAGGTCGAAGGAAAAGTCAATCTCTGCCATTTGAGGTACAACCGTCCGTTGTAACAGCGCGCGTAACATCCGCCCTAAATTGCCGGAGGGCGATGCGGTGGGCGCAAGGCTTGGAGCCACCACCGGCGCCTGCTGCCAACGGCTAGCATATCGCGGTTTTAACCTCAAACAACCCGCCTATTTTAACAAAGGTTTGTGAGCTCAAGCAGGTCTGTGCCCAACAACGATCCAGCCCTGCGCTATGTTACAACTAACATTAGCCCCCTATGGGGCACAAATAAGCCCCGCGTGCTGTGCGCGTGCCCGTGCCCGCCTCGCGCGGGGCGTGCCTTAAAATGAGGCACGACACTCTCAAGCACGTTGGCTTGAAGGGTTAGGCCTTCTTCTTTTTGGTAGGGCGCTCGTAATCGGCGATAGCGCGCAGCGGAGCGCGTGTGACCACGAGGCTCTTGGCCTTGACCGTGCGGGTGACGGTGGTGCCGGCACCGATGGTGGCGCCGTCTTCGACCGTGACTGGGGCGACTAACTGGGTATCCGAGCCGACAAAGACGTCTTGACCGATGGTGGTGCGGTGCTTGTTGGCGCCATCGTAGTTGCAGGTGATGGTACCGGCGCCGATGTTGGTGTTGCGACCGATGTCGCTGTCGCCTAAGTAGGTGAGGTGACCGGCCTTGGTGCCGTATTCGATGTGGCTGTTCTTGACCTCAACGAAGTTGCCGATGTGGACTTCATCTTCGAGCACGTTGCCCGGGCGCAAGCGCGCAAATGGGCCGACCGTGGTGTGCACTTTAAGCTCGGAGCGCTCCATGATGGTGTAAGGCGAGATGATGGAGTTATCGCCGATGCTGACGTCCTTTAAGACGCAGCCTGCGCCAATGACGACATTGCGCCCCAAGGTGACCTTGCCTTCGATGATGACGTTGATGTCGATAAAGCAATCTTGCCCGAAGGTGAGCTCACCGCGCAGATCAAAGCGCTTAGGGTCGGCAAGGGTCAGACCGTCCATCAAGAGCTGCGCCGCAACCTGCTCTTGGTAGAGACGCTCGACTTGGGCCAGTTGCAGCTTGTTGTTAACGCCGGAGAGCAGGTCGATATGCTCAGGGGCGGCCGTGATGCCCACTACCGGGTGCTGGGCCTGAACTAACAGCCCTGCTAAGTCGGTGAGGTAGTACTCGCCTTGGGCGTTGTTGTTGCCAATTTGCGGCAGGAACTCCTTGAGCAGAGCGCCGGTAGTGGCAATCATGCCGGTGTTGATTTCGTGGATAGCCTTTTGCTCGGCCGTGGCATCCTTATCCTCGACGATACCGACCAGTGCGCCCTCGGCGGTGCGCACGATGCGGCCATAGCCGCTCGGGTTAGTCAGCTCCGCGGTGAGCAAGGAGAGCGCTGCGCCGTCATCTAAGGCCGCAAGCAAACGCTCTAACTCGACCTGCGGAGTCAGCGGGGTGTCGCCGTAAAGCACGAGTACTTTACTGTCCGACTCCACCTGCGGCAGCGCTTGGGCGACGGCATGGGCGGTGCCCAATTGCTCTGCTTGGGTGCAGGTTGTAACCAGCGCTAAGACCTTAGGGTCAAGGCCTTGCAGCGCCGCCTCCACCTGCTCGCCGCCATGGCCTAAGACGACGTGGATAGCCTGAGGGTTGAGGCGAGCCGCGGTCTTGATGACATGAAATAGCATCGGCTGCGCCGCTACCTGATGGAGTACTTTAGGCAAACTAGAATGCATTCTCTTGCCCATACCAGCTGCCAAGACGATCACTTCAAGAGCCATATCTACTCCTAACTTTTCCTAATAGCCTCAAGCGGAGGCGCCGCATTGAGCATAGCACTAAGCGGGGTGCTGGGCGCATTAAGCGGGCGCATTGAACTGCGCGCTAAGCTGACTTAGCGCGGCGCTTGCGGTCATACCATGTCACAAAGATCATCAAAGCTAGCGACCCCAAGATGAACGGGATCGAGAGCAGCTGCCCGACGTTTAAGGCAAGGCCGGTGCTGTAGTCGGCCTGCTCTTCTTTGAACGGCTCGATCAAGAAGCGCGCGCTGTAGACCAAAAAGAGCAAGAGCGCAAGCAAGAAGCCCTCAGGGCGGCGCTGCCACTTAAGATAGAGCACTGCCAAGATGATGAAGATGACAAAGTAGGACGCCGCCTCAAAGAGCATGGCCGGATAGCGCGCAAAGTCTTCGCCAAGGCGCGCAAAAACGATGCCGAAGACGCTATCGGTAGGCTTGCCCAAGATCTCGGAGTTCATGAAGTTGCCGATGCGGATGAAGGTGCAGACCAAGGCAATGGGCACGGAGAGCATGTCGGCGATATCAAAGAAGCGATAGCGGCGGCTGAACTTGATAAAGAGGTAGAAGGCGAGGACGACGCCGACGGTGCCGCCGTGGCTGGCGAGCCCGCCTTGCCAAATTTTGAGGATCTCGATGGGGTGAGCTAAGAAGTAGTCCGGCTCGTAGATCAAGCAATGGCCCAAACGGGCGCCGATGATGGTACCGGCGAAGATATACAGCAAGAGCCGATCTAAGTCTTCGGTGCGATAGTGGGCGCGCTTGAACATCGCCACCATGATGAAATAGCCTAAGATAAAGCCTCCGGCAAAGAGGATGCCGTACCAGCGCAGCACCACCGGGCCCAAGCTCACGGCAATGGGATCGCCTGCCCACACCAACATATCAATCCCTCAACAAGATGAAGACGAAGATCTACGTCCTATTGTGGCTAAGATGGGGCCGTTAGGCAAGCTGCGCGCCGCCGCGGCTCGCAACGCGTACCGCTTGCGCGTCGGCCCAGCGCAGGCTGTGCCTGCGCATCGCGCCCGCGCCGGTCGGCGCTACTCCGGCGCAGGGTGCGGCCGGTTCTGTGGCCAGCAAATGCCGAGGCTGCAAGGAATGCCCCATTCTTGGATCTAGCTGTTTGCTATAATCGAGGCACTTGTGGCCCATGAGGCCGGTAGAACGGCTTATTCTTTGAGGTGGCATGGTGCGTAAGTGCCACGCGATATATCCATGGTTGAACTTCTCCCGTCTGTTGATGCTTGGTGCTCTTATATGGGCTGGACGCTCCTAGCGTTAGGCCTAGTAAGCTGCTTGTTTGCACGTACCTTTAAGCTGGGGGTCGTGGTCATGGTGCTGGGCAACATCCCGCTTATCTTGGGAATTGCCGCGCCGCGCCGAGTACTAGAATGGGTGTTAAACCAAGGCATTGCACCCAGCGCCTTTCCCACCGTCGAGCAGAGCCATAGCTTGGGCATCGCTTCGGGCCTTGTGTTCTACCTGCTCTTGTTCTTGCTCTATTGGTATCCGCTCAAAGGCCGCAAGGGGCCGGCCTATTACTTTTGGCAGCGCAAGGTCAAACGCTTGAGTGACGATGATCCCATCATGGGCGAAGATGGCCTGCTTGCAAGCGAGCGCCCCAACAGCAAAAACGCCAAGCGCGGCAAGACCAAGGCTCGCGCCAGTACCTTGCACCTCAAGTCCGGTGACAATCCCCTCTCGTTGAAAGCCACCTCGCAAGCCCACGATGAACTGACCCAATTAGACGCCGACCGCGAGCCGACCTTGAGCTCAGAGCTCTTCACCAAGCGTGGGCCGCGCCGCGCGGCGGCGCGTGCGCTAGCCCAAGCAAGCCAAGCTTCAGCCAAAGCCGCGCCGACGGCGACGGCGACGCCCGCCACCGCTCCGGCAGCGCAGAACGCAGCGGGCAGTGCGCCGAGCGCCGCGGGCAGCGCCCCAAGCTTAGGCAATTTCCTCTCGCGCCTTGATGCCATGACCTCAGGGGTTAGCGGCGCTGCTCCGGCGGGGGAAAGTGGCGCTAATCCCCTGCAGGTTGACCTCAAGCCACGCTCGGCCATCCCTGATGCCGTGGTGCCGGGCGGCATGGATCTGCGCCATGAGCCGCATGTCAGTGCCGGGGTCACTCCCGAGCCGTCGCTGTCGGGGCAAAAGGTCAGCGACCTGTTGCATGACTTAAGTCATGATGCCTCGGGGCAGCGCTCGGCAGAAGTTGAGCTGAAGGCCCGGATGCAGGCGGAAAATGAGAGCAAGCCGAGTGTCGGAAAATTTAGCTTTGCCGACATCCTCTCCTCAGCAAGCTCCCGCCAGAGCAAGCTCGAGGCGCGCGCCCATGAGGGCTTTGCCCCCGACTTGGATGCGCCGAGTGCGCCGGAGCCCTTTGCCCCGGATGCGCCAAGCCGCAGCGGCCCGACGGTGCGCCCATCGGCGCGTGCGACCACGCCACCACCGACTCCGGTCGATGTGGCGCTCAAAGAGCAAGGGGCGCTTGCTGACGATGAGATTGAGCTCTCGCATGAGAGCAAGGACGATGCTTGGGATAAGACCAAGCTCTACAGCCCGGGCCGCACCGTTGGCCAAGCCTTGGCTGAGCTTGAGCATGCTATCCCGACCGAGGCTGAGGTGATTTCCTCGGAACTGCCGCCAGCGGAGTCAGATTCCGATGACGACCTCATCACCGCTTTGTCCGCAGCTGAGGTGGAGATCGTCAAGGCCGATCAAATCTCCGAGCGCGCTCAAATGGAGGCCGCGGCCGCCCACGCCCAAGATGTCGCCTCTGAGCGGGTACAGCACATCAAGAGCCTTGAGGCGGAGCTTGAGGCCAAAGAAGCGGCCTTAAAAGCACGCGAAGCCGCGCTCGAGGCGCAGCAAGCCGCGTTAAAAGCCAAAGAAGCCATGCTGGCCATGGGCAATAAGGACGATGCTGAGCCTAGTGCCGCCAGCAGCCCCAAGCCTGAGGCCGAGCAGGCCAGCGCGCCTCAGCCTACGGTCAGCGCGCCACAGCCGACTGAGGATGGCGCGGAGAGTGCGCCGCAAACGGTGCCAGGGGCGTCCTATAGCTTTGTCATCAAGTCGCCCCAAAAGAGCAAGAAGCCCGAGCAGCCCTCGCCTTTGCCTAACTTTATGGGCGATAGCACCAGCTACAGCTTCGAGCTCAACTTAAAGAGCCCAGTGGCTGCAGACAAAGATGAGGCTCCGAGCAAGCAGCTTAATGTCACCGCGACCTTTAGCGAGCATGCTCCCGATCAAACTCCGGATCAAACTTCGGCGGCCCCTGAGGCGGCCGAGACCGCCGTGCCTGAGACCCCAAACAGCCCAGAGCCGTGGGCAAGCATGGCGGCGCTTAAGGCCCAAGCGCAGGCCGAGAACCGTGCCCTGAGCGAGCGGCGTGAGCAAAAAGAAGCGCAGCGCCAGCGCGATGAGATTATCTGGCAGCGCGCCGAGCGCGTCGCCCAAGAGCTTTTAAGTGAGGTCAAAAGTCCACCTTCGGCTTTGCCGACCACCGCGGCGCAGCTCGCGGCCCGTCAAGGCCAGACCCCGGCTCCGGCCAAAAATCTGGGCTCTACTGCCTCAAACCTGCCTTATGCCCTGACCGCTGACTATACCGACGCCGGGCAAGATGAGGCGCGCTCCCTTGCCGCCTTGCTCAAGGGCGATAGCGATTTGGCCCAGACCGTAGAAAAGGTCAAGGCTCAAACTGATGCGGCCTTGATTGCGCAAGGCATTGCCACCCCTGAGGGGATCAAGAGCTTAGGGGGCAAGGCCCCGAGCTACTCCCACCAAGAAGATAGCGCCGAAGTCGAGCGCATGTTCGACCAGATCACGCGCGTGCTGCAAGAGAGCAGCGACAATAAGCTCAAGACTACCCCGGCCGTGGAGGTCGCCCCGCTGACCAAACTAGAAGCCCCAGCTTCGCTCAACCATCCGGGCGCGGCGGCCACCCCAGTGGCGGCTTCTGAGCCGGTAGGTTCGCTGGAGGTCAAGACCCCGGCCACCGAGCTCTTTAAGATTGAGCCTGCGGCTCGCGCCGCAGCTCCTGCCAGCGCTGCGCAGGCCACAGCTGCGGCCAAAGCGCCGCAGACTCAGGCCAAGGCTCCAGCTGCGCGCGCTAATCAGGCCCCTGCCGCTGCAAGCACGGTAACTCAAGCCGCGCCGCGCGCTCCGCAGCCGCATAAGGTTAACGCTGAAGGTATATCAGACAATACTGTGGTTACGCGTACGCCTCCGGCAAAGACGCCTAAGGCTAGTGCATCCCGCCCAGCCGCGGCCAAGACGGCTGCAGCGCCTGCGCCTAAGGCCGCTCCGGCTCAGACCAACGAGTCTCGCGCGGCCGCACCTAAGGCCGCGGTGCAAGCTGCACCCGCTAAAGCTGCAGCTAAGACGGCCCCAGTTGCCGCTAAAAACGAGGCCAAGGCTGCGCCCCAGACTCAGCCTGCGCCTGCGTCGCTTAAGGCTCCAGCCGCTCATACTCCAGCGGCCAAGGCCTTGCCTCAGCGTGCCGCTCCTGCGGCTAGTGCGCCTGCGGCGAGCGCAGCATCGAGTAACGCGCCGCAGACGGCCCCAGTGCCTGCGGCTCCAGCAGCCAAACCGCGCCATAGCTTAAAGGCCAAGCGCCGCAGTGCTGCGCCGGAGGCCAGTGAGGCGCCAGCTGCACCGGCTCCGACTTCGGAGCAGCCGACGGCGGAAAAGGCGGCGCCTGCTGCGGCCCCGCGGCGCGCTTCGCTCAAGAGCCACTCGCTCAAGCGCACGCCGGGTAAGGCCCGGACGGCGGGGCAATAGCTGATGCTCTGGCTCGGCCCGATTGAAGAGCTGTGGTCATGCCTTGGGGCTAAGCTCAGCCCGGAGCGCGAGCCATGGGTCTTTGCGGCAGCTGAACAGCTGGGGCCTGCGCGCCAGCGCACCTTTATGACGGGGCGGGCGCTGCTTAAGCATGCCCTACAGGTGCAAGGCATACTCGCGGCGGATGCGCCGCTGCCGGAGCTGACCACCAGCAAGCTCGGGCGCCCGAGTTTGCCTGAGACCTTAGGCTGCGACTTTAATTTCAGCCATGCCCATGGCTTTATGACGTTAAGTCTCGCTTCAGGCCCGCAGGGCGTCGATTTGGAGCTCGCTTGGCCCGATCTCAAGCGGCCTACGCTCTCGCTCAGTGAGCGCGTGCTGGGGTCTGAGGAGCTTGCGACATGGCAGAAGCTCTATGTCCCGGTGGCCACTGAGCTTCAGGCGCTGGGCGTCAGTCCTGAGCGCGGGCGGGTGCCGCAAGTAAAGATTGAGGCGCTCTCTTCTGCGGCCCAAGCGGCCTTAGGTGAAGCCTGCCTGTACTTTAAGCGCCAGTGGACGCTGCGCGAGGCCATGGTCAAACTCATTGGCTCAAGCATCTTTGCCTTAGACCATATGGTGGTAGACGTTAAGGGCGGCATATGCGGCTTCAAGCGCGCCCATATCCCGCGCAGCGCTGACGCTGATGACGAAGCCTCGGAGCTTTTGGCGATGCTCATGGGCAAGACCTTGCCGCAAGGGGCGTTTGTGAGCGCGCTGGTGCCAGAGGTCTGGGACTTATCCGTTACCGGACAGCCCGCGCAATTGGTAGTATCGTGGTTTGTGCCTGATGCGGCACCACCGCTGAGCGCCCAGCTCTTGGTGGACGGGAAGTTTGAGGCGCGGGTGCTGACACCGCTGCAGCAGCTGCAGCTTTGCTTGGTGTAGGGGTGGGCTGATAATTTGCACGGCACTCTTAGGCTTAGCCTACCAGGTGCAAATGCCCCGCAGGTGGGGATGCAAGTGCTACAATACCATGTCATTTGCAGCTGCAAGCAATCGATTCTCTTAGGAGGAAGTGGGTGGCTCTCTTCAAATTCATCGCGTTTATTGGTGCGGTAGCCATGTTAATTGCCGTGGCTCCAACTTCGGCAGCGATTTTGTTCTATGCCCAGATGGTCGGTGGCATCGCCATGATGTGGGGTGGTTTCTACTTCATGGTACGTGAAAACGAAACCTTGTACGGTGCCGTCTGCGTGATCTTCGCAGTCTTGATTCAGCCGATCTATCCGCTGCCATATAACCAAGGACTGTGGATGGTTTTGGCGTTCTTAAGCGCAGGCTATCTCATCTTAGCCGGGCTCCTCTGCATCAAGCTCGAGAAGGCCCGCGCCGAGGCTCACGCCAAGATCGAGGCGGAGCTCGAAATGTACCGCAAAAACGAGGAGCGCCTGCGCGAGCAGCAAAATCGCCGCTAAGCGCGCCTTGGCGCCACCGAGCCCGGCGCTTAGCGCTGCAGCTCTCTAACGCCGCGCCCCACCGGGACGCCCTTTCTCAAACCCAAAATGTTCCCGCATTTTGGGTTTGATGCGTTAAAAGCCCTCCTCCGATGGGGCCGATTTAGCTCCGTTAAGCGCGGGGAGTAAAGGCGCCACGTCTTCTAACGTCAGTATCATGCCGGTAGGATCCTCAATTTGAGCTGCTTGGTAGATGGCATTGACCTGCTGGGCGGCAAGGTCGCTCCCGTGTTGCTCTGGCAACCTTATCTTCTGCGCACGCAGGTTCAGTAAGGTGGAGCTTGGACAGTACGGGGTGGAGCGCAGGGCCCGGTGCAGCTCAAGCCAAAGAACTGTTGCCATTAAGGTCAAGAGCAAGGAGCCGCGCAAGGTGGCTGCGGTGAGCGGGCCGAGGTTGCCGACGTTCGCGCTGAAGTCGGCGAGCGCTTGCTGCGTGTCATAGCACGAGTGTAGCTCATTGAGCTCCAGCTGCTTAGTAGAGCAGAGCATGAAGGCGCCTGCCGCCTTGAGCTTTGCATCTAATTCCTTTGGGGCGAGCTCGTCGTGGCAAAATTGCTGGTACGCCTGTTCTTGCTCCTCAAAGTAGCGCTGCGGGTCACGGCATAAGTAGCCATAGCTGTCATAAGTTTCACCGGTCGCACGGTTCAGCTCGAGGCTGAGCTCAATCTGCTTGATGAACATGGCCTGCGGGCCGTATGTGACGAGGTTGACCGTATGGAGTAGGTCAGCACCGAAGGCGGTGACTGTCTCCTGAAAGCAGGCCTGATCGGAGCCAATGCCAGTGAGCACCGCAAGATCCTTGCAGGCCTTGAGGTCGGTCGAGCCGCTGGCTATCAGCGTGGAGTTCGGCTTGAAGCCCAACTCCTGCATCCGCTGCATGGCGTGCTTAATAGTAGCGCTCTGCTTACCCGTGCCATAAAACAGCAACAGCAGGCGCCTCGTCGTCTGTTCGGTCAGGTAGAGGATGTGGCCGTCCAAGCCATCTTCCATATCCGGGATAGGAACGTCCGCATCCCCGTTTACTGGGGCCGCCGTGACCGTCGCTAAGTAGTCTGTAAAGAAGCGGCGCCACTTGTCCTTGGAGCCCAGCTCGGCCAGCGCTGCGGCGATGTCCGGGCAGCTCAGTTGAGCCTGCGGGTACAAGGACTGGGCAAAGTTGCCGTGCAGCCAATCCTGCGCGGCGCAGTTGCGCGTGGGATGCAGAGAGTAAAGCTGAGCAGAGCCTTGATCGTATCAGGGTTCTTGAGCTCAAGGCGCTCCAGTATGTCCATGAGAACCGATGAGTGGCAGAGTTGGTGGATCAGGTAGCTATCGCCAAAATCCACTACTAGCTCATTGGAGTCATGACGCGCTTCAGCTGCGGCACGCGCTTTGGTCTCGGCTGGAGGCACGAAGTAAGGGGGCGGCGGCAGGAACTCCTGCGTGGTCGGATCGAACCTGACATAGCCCATGGTCTTGTTCTTGTAGATGCCGCGCTTCTTATCAATCACGCGGCCCAAGTAGAGCACGGTGCGCTTTGGCGAGCGGCTGCGATCCTTAATGTTGGGATCGCGATAGGAGCGGCATCAAGAGGCGTATTGCCGCCCATTTTTGTTTTGATAAGACAGGAACCCAGCCATGGAACCTCCAGCAGCTTAGCAGAACAGTTAATGGGCCTCTTGGGCGCATAAGCGCTGTAGCGTGGCCCAGCACTCCTCAAGCTCGCTGACTGCAATGCCCTCATTGGCTTGGTGGGCGTCGTTGATCGAGCCCGGGCCCATGATGATGCACTCGTGGGTGATGACTTGCAGCCACGAGGCCTCGGTGCAGTAGGCGACATAGCTGCTTTCCTGCGCATCTTGGTATTTGCGCTGCAGCTGCGGGCTTAACAGCTGGACATAGCGGCGGTAGCGCGCCTGATCAGCGTTGGGCGCGACTGCGCCATGCTCTTCGGGGAAGGCCGGGGTATCCGGATACGGGGCGCTGAGCGTGACAGGGTAGGCTGGGAGCAGCTGTTGATTGATGGCGCTGAGGCTCTTATCTAAGAGCTGCTGGAGCTTGGTTAAAGGCAGCTTCGGGGTGGGGCGCACCTCAAAGCCTAAGGTGATCTCAGCGCAGATGGTGTTATAGCTTTGCCCACCCTTAATTGTGCCGAGGCTTAAGGTCGACGGCGCAATGCTAAAGCGGGGATCACTATAGGCGGCCAGCTCGTGGCTTAAGTGCTCAAGCTGCGTCAGTACCGTGGGCAGCGATTGCATCGCACTATAGCACAGCGGGCTGCGTGAGCCGTGGCCCTCCTCTCCGGGAATAATGAGATCACGCGCGAGCCAGCCCTTATGGCCTAAGATCGGCTGCATCTCGGTAGGCTCTCCGATCACGGTCAGGGCAAATTTGCGCCCGCGCAGGATCGACAGCTGCTTGGCTATTTGCGCCGGGTCAGTCAGTGTCTGCAGGCTCATGCGTAACTTGACCCCAGCGCAGCGCGCGGGGCTTGGGTCAGTTAAGAGCGCAGCGACGCTTTGGGCCCCGGCCATCGAGGTCTCCTCTTCGCAGGTGAAGAGGTAGCTGACCTGCGCCTTAGTGGTTACCAGCTGCAGCATGCAGCTTAAAAAGCCTTTCATGTCGGCACAGCCCCGCCCGTAGTAGCGGCCCTCACGGAGGGTGAGGGTGAGCGGATCGCTCTGCCAATCAGCGCGCTTAAAGGGCACCACATCATAGTGGCCGGACAGCAGCAGGCCTAAGTCTGGGGTATCGTTGGTCAAACACTCAGGGGACAAGCCTAAGATGCTGTAATGCCCCTCGCCTGAGGGGATTTCAAGGACGGTCAGGCCGTGCTCAAGCAAGAAGTCGCTTAAGTAGGAGGCAAGCGCGTGCGTGCCTGCGGCCGCGGCGTGCTCGCTGGTACCACTGACTGTGTTGAAGGTGATGAGCTGCTGTAAGTAACTGACGTCGTAGTTGGTCATGGCCGCCTCTTAGTGATAGAAGATCTGCACTGCGTCCGGGCCTGCGAGGTCGCGCAGCGACTCGACTAAGTCGTCTGACGGTAGGATGCGGTAGGTCTGGTTTTGCAAATTGACCTTGATTTGGTCAATGAGCAGGCTCAGCGAACAGCCTTCGTCGACTAAGACCTCATTTTCGTTTTGGTCAAAGTGTCCTTGGTTGCGCTCAAAATGCTCCATGCTCGGCTGCTCTAGGCCCGGGAAGTGGTTCTTGGCCGGGACATGGGCCTTCATCAGGTTGGCCTTGATGTCATCAACCTTGAGCAGGTTGCGTTCGATGATGCTGTTGATGAGCTTGGCGTTCTGCTCGTAGAACGGCCGGGTCAGGCACAGCGTGATGTTGTGCGCGCGCATGCGCCGAATGCGCTCGATGGTCTGCAGGCGCCGCACGCGCAGCCGTGGGCCTTCGGGGGCATTGAAGTAGGCGATGGTCGCAATCAAGATGAGCGGAGCCTCGCACAATAAGCTCTCATCGACGTCAGGGCCCGCCGCGCTTAATTTGCGCTCGTGGTTTTGACGGCGCTCTTCTAAGATCTGGGTATAGGCCTCGGCCTGTGGGCCATAGAGCGGCACCGTGACCTGCGAGGTGGCGTCATCTAAGGTCAGGATGTAGAACTTGGCGCCATCGCGCTTGGAGTTGCGGGCATCAGAGCTGATGACCACCCCGGCGACCGTGGCAATGGTCGGGCGCTCAAAGGAGCCCGGGGTTAAACGGGCCAAGGTTGAGGTGCAGTAGCGCGCCAACTCATGGCGGTAGGCGTTGATCGGGTGTCCTGAGAGATAGAGTCCTAACATATTCTTCTCTTGGGCGAGGCGATACTTATCCGGCCATGGCGCGCGCAGGTCGTACTCCGGCGTCGTGGCGGTATCGTCTAAGGCGGCCAAGAGGTCGATCTGGCCGCTTTGCTGGTCTTCGGCCACGGTGTTGGCGTAAGAGATGGCCTTGGCGATGTTGGCATGCATCACCGCACGCGATGGGCCTAAATGATCGACCGCGCCTGAGAAGATCAAGGACTCAAGGCTCTTCTTGTTGAGACGGTGGGTGCCGACGCGTGCCACCAGATCAAAGAAGTCTTGGTATGGGCCATCTTTGGTGCGCAGCTCCACCATCTGCGCCACCAGCTCCTCGCCGATACCCTTGATTGCGCCTAAGCCGTAGATGATGGCGCCGTTTTCATCGACGGTGAAGTCGAAGCGGCCGATGTTGACATCGGGCGGATTGACCTTGATGCCCAAGCGGTTGCATTCGGCGATGTAGGTCACGAGCTTTTCGATGCGCTGGCGGTCAGCGGTCATCATCGCGGCCAAGAACTCGGCCGGGTAGTGTACCTTCAGGTACAAGGTCCACCATGCGACCAAAGCGTAAGCGGCCGAGTGCGACTTGTTGAAGCCGTATTCAGCGAACATCTCCACCTGATCGAAGATCTTCATCGCGATCTCGGTGTCCTTGCCTTTCTTGGCGGCACCTTCCTTAAAGACCGAGCGCTGGCCCGCCATTTCGGCCGGATTCTTCTTACCCATGGCGCGGCGCAGAATGTCAGCGCCGCCTAGGGAGTACCCGGCGAGCACCTGCGCGATCTGCATAACCTGCTCTTGGTACACGATAACGCCGTAGGTCGAGTCCAAGATCGGCTTAAGGTCGAGGTCTTGGAAGTCCGGGCTTGGGTAGGAGACCTCTTCTTCACCGTGCTTACGCTTGACGAAGTGATCCACCATGCCTGACTTAATTGGGCCTGGGCGATAGAGCGCCACCAAGGCGATCATGTCGTCAAAGCGGTCAGGACGCATCTGGCCGATGAGCTTACGCATGCCGTCCGATTCCAGCTGGAATACGGCGGTGGTCTCGCCTTGCTGTAGCACGGCAAAGGACTCATCGTCGTGGTACGGAATGGCGTGGATATCAACCGGCGGCAGGCCGAGGCGCTTTTGCTTGGCATTGATCATATCCAAGGCGTCTTGGATGATGGTCAAGGTGGTAAGGCCTAAGAAGTCGAACTTGACGAGGCCGGCGTGCTCAACATCCTTCTTGTCAAACTGGGTGATCGGGTTGCCATCGGAGTCGAGCATCAGCGGGGTAAACTCTGCGGTTCGGGTTGGGGAGATCACCACACCCGCCGCATGCTTACCGATGATCTTGACCACGCCCTCAAGGCGCATGGCGTAGTGGATCAGCTCAATGCGCGGCTTATCGTCGTCATTGATCGCGGTGTTGTAGAGCTTGACGAAGTCAGGCGCGGCCGGTTCGCACGGACTGCCCTTCTTATCAAAGCCCATTGCGGCTTTAAAGGTCAGGCCCGGTTGGGTCGGCAGCATCTTGGCCACATAGTCTACCGAGCCGTAGGTCATGCCCAAGGCACGGCCCACGTCCTTGATCGCCGCCTTCGGCGCCATGGTACCGAAAGCAGCAATCTGCGACACGGCCTCAGTCGTGTAGGTCTCCTTGACGTGCTCAAGCGTCTTTTCGCGGTTGCGCTGACAGAAGTCAACGTCGAAGTCCGGCATCGAGACACGCTCTGGATTTAAGAAACGCTCAAAGAGCAGGTCAAAGGCCAGCGGGTCAAAGTCCGTGATCTTGAGGGCGTACGCCACGAGCGAGCCACCGCCCGAGCCACGGCCCGGGCCGACCGGCACGCCATTATCCTTCGACCACTGGATAAACTCCATAACGATGAGGAAGTAGCCCGGGAAGTCCATCTTGATGATCACATCAAGCTCCACTTCCAAGCGCTGCTCATAGGTCGGGCGCTTAGCCTCGCGCTCCTTAGGGTCAGGATAGAGGAAGTTGAGGCGCTCCTCTAAGCCCTCAAACGCCTTTTGGCGCAGGCACTCGGCGGGCGTGAGATTGCCGGTAGGGTAGCGCGGCAGGCGCGCGTGGTCGAGCTCGAGTTCAACGTTGCAGCGTTCGGCGATGCGGCGCGTGTTGGCCAAGGCCTCGGGCAGATCGTAAAAGAGGGTGCGCATCGCCTCGGGCGACTTTAAGTACTGCTCCTTGGAGTAGCGCCGCGCCATATCAGCATTGCCGCGCTGGATACCGGCCTGAATTGAGACGCGCACGTCATGCACTTGGTAATCGGACAGGCCGTCCTTGCCGATGGCGTCTTCGCCAAATAAGAAGCAGGTATCGTTGGTCGCGACCGGGCAGATGCCATATTGCACGCACAGCTCCAGCGCCCCATGCTCAAAGCTCTGTTCGCCCTCACGCCCGGTACGGGTGAGCTCAAGGCAGAAGCGATCGCCGAAGTGCTGAAGGTAAAACTGCACCCGCTCGTGCAAGTGCTTGCGGTCATTGGCCGCTAGGTAATAGGCGAGGTCGCCGCGGAAGCCATTGAGCACAATCAGGCCCTGACTGTACTGCGCGAGCTCCTCCATCTTGGTATGGGCATCGAAGGCGCCCGGGTGCGAGCGCAGCCACGCCTCTGAGAGCAGGTCATAGAGGTTTTGCTTGCCCACCCGATCCATGGCTAACACGGTCATGCGAAAGGTGCGTGGCTCCTCGCCTTGCTTGACCGGCTCTTCGACCATGAGGTCAGCGCCCATGATGGGCTTGATGCCGCTGGAGCGGCAGGCATTGTAGAACTTGATGTAGCCGCAGATATTGGTCAGGTCGGTTAAGGCCAGAGCCGGGATCTTGAGCTTGGCCGCCTGCTTGACGATGGCCTCGACGCTCTCTAAGCCATCTAAGATGGAGTAGTCCGAGTGCAGATGCAGCGGGATGTAGTTTAAGCCCTGCGCGCCGTAGTCATAGTCTAGGCCACCCGGCGCCGTTGCGCCTTGCGTCGCTGCTGCATTAGGCGCCGTTACGCCTTGCGTTGCCGGGCCTTGCGCCATCTCCGTCGGCGCCACGGTGCCTAGCGCCGTCTCCGCCGCCGCAGGCGCAGCGCCTAGCCCCACAGGCGCCGCACCCGCCCCCACAGGTGCACCATCCCCCAGCACGGCTGGGGCTTGCCAAGGAAAAGACGGGAACAGGGCGCATTTGGGCATAGGACACCTCACTGAAACTGGAGCCTAAATTATAGCAAGGCCCTTGTCTTTGATCCCTGAGCTTCCTATGCTGAGCACCATCAAACGACTGACAGCAAGGAGAGGAAAATGACCCCTGAGGAGCAAGAGTTTTTTGCCGCCAAGCACGAGTGGATGCTCACGGCCGTGCCGGCCGATGGCACGGTCGCGCTCAGCGATGGACGCAAGTTGGATCTGTTCTTAGCCGACCCGCAGGCGGTGCGTCCCGACGATCCCAAGTATCTGGTCGTGGTGCTGCCCGGGGGCGGCTATGAGTTTTGCTCTTTTAGCGAAGACCACATTGTCGGGCGCTTCTTTGCGCGCGCAGGTCTCACTGCGCTCACGCTCGACTACCCGACGCGCTGGTACGAAGAGGCGCTCTCAAGCGGTGCGGGCGTGGGGCGGGCAGCACTGCATGCCGTGGCTTCGGTCATCAAGGAGTTGCGCACGCGCCCTGAGCTCGGTTTTAGTGACCATAAGATCATCGTCTGCGGCTTCTCAGCCGGTGGCCACTTGGCCGCGAGCATGGCCACGCTCTATGGGAGCGAGGAGCTCAAGGATTTAGGCGTGGCCGCGCATGTCTTGCGCCCTGATGGCGCCATTTTGAGCTATCCGGTCATCAGCGCCGACCCAGCCTTGGCCCATGAGGTCACCTTTAGCTGCTTTACCGGCAGCAGCGACCGCAAGTGCTGGGAGCGCTACTCGTGTGAGCGCAATGTCACCGCCGACACGCCGCCACTGTTTATTTGGCACACCGCCACCGATCAAAGCGTGCCGGTGGGCAATGCCTTAGCCATGGCGCAGGCCATGTGGCAGCACGGCAATGTCTGCGAGCTCCATGTCTTAGCCCGTGGCGCTCACGGCGCCAGCCTCGCCTGTGATGAGATCGATCCAGGCGTCTTCAGCCACACCGATGCCTATCTGGCCCAGTGGTTTGAGCAGGCCGTGACCTTTGTGCGCACCTTCGTGCGCTAACCCCGTCCACCCGGGGCGGCACATCGCTATAACCAACCAGCTCCGCCTTGACTGCAGTGCGTTGGGGCGGTGACGGCTCAGGAAATTCTTGTATCAGTCCGCCTCCGACCGCAGAGTTGCGGAACGCGTGGGTGGCCAGCAACGGTGATACCTGAATTTGGTAATTTCTTGTATCGGGAGCCCGTGCGCTCAGGGCCAAGCAGCGCATAAACATCGTCTTGGCGGCTGATACCAGAATTTAGCGCAGCGGCCTTTGGCCCTTAGAGACCGTACTGAGTGGTCGGCGTGCAGCCGCCACCGAGGGGCGCGGGCGGTAGCGCGCGCTGCGGGCATGAAAAAGGGGCCACGGTGTGGCCCCCTTTTTCATGGAGTCGGTTGACTCGGCGTGCTTACTTGAGCTTCTTGTAAGCGTTGATCAGACCATTGGTCGAAGAGTCGTGCGAGGAGATGGTCTCGTCGTTTTCGAGCTCTGGGATGATCTTTAAGGCCAGCTGCTTGCCTAACTCCACACCCCATTGATCGAAGGTGAAGATGTTCCAGATGGCGCCTTGGACGAAGATCTTGTGCTCGTAGAGGGCGACCAACATACCTAAGGTACGTGGGGTGATCTCCTTGACCAAGATCGAGTTGGTTGGGCGGTTGCCCTCGAAGACCTTGAATGGGACGACGTCCTTGACCTGCTCTAAGGTCTTGCCCTTAGCTAAGAACTCGGCCTCGACCTCTTCCTTGGTCTTGCCAAAGGCTAAGGCTTCGGTTTGGGCGAAGAAGTTCGATAAGAGCTTGACGTGGTGGTCGCCAATTGGGTTGTGGGTGCGGGCGGGAGCGATGAAATCGCAAGGGATGATCTTGGTGCCTTGGTGGATTAACTGATAGAAGGCATGCTGACCATTGGTGCCTGGCTCACCCCAGATGATTGGGCCGGTCTCGTAGGTGACCTTGTGGCCATCGCGGTCGACACTCTTACCGTTGGACTCCATATTGCCTTGCTGGAAGTAGGCCGGGAAGCGGTACATGTACTGGTCGTAAGGCAGGATGGCCTCGGTGGCGAAGTGGTAGAAGTTGTTGTACCAAATGCCGATCAAGGCTAAGAGTACTGGGAGGTTGTGGGCAAAGTCAGCGCTCTTGAAGTGGCAGTCCATCTCGTAGCCGCCCTTTAAGAACTGCTCGAAGTGGTCGTAGCCACAAGCTAAGGCGATGGACAAGCCAATGGCCGACCACGAGGAGTAGCGGCCGCCGACCCAGTCCCAGAACTCGAACATATTGTCGGTGTCGATGCCAAACTCGCTGACGCCCTTGGCGTTGGTCGACAAGGCTACGAAGTGCTTAGCGACATGCTTAATGTCACCGGCGCTCTTTAAGAACCAGTCACGAGCTGTGTGGGCATTGGTCATGGTCTCTAAGGTGGTGAAGGTCTTAGAGGCAATCAAGAACAAGGTGGTCTCAGGGTTGAGCTTCTTTAAGGTCTCAGCGATCTGAGTGCCATCGATGTTGGAGACGAAGTGGCTCTTTAAGTGGTTGTGGTATGGGGTTAAGGCCTCGGTGATCATGCATGGGCCTAAGTCCGAGCCACCGATACCGATGTTGACAACGTCGGTGATTGGCTTGCCGGTGTAGCCCTTCCACTCGCCGGAGATGACGCGCTCGCAGAAGCTCTTCATCTTGGCTAAGACCGCCTGCACATCCTTCATGACGTCGGCGCCGTCTAACATGACCGGCTCACCGGAGAAGTTACGTAAGGCGGTGTGCAGCACAGCGCGATCTTCGGTGCGGTTGATCTTGTCGCCGCGGAACATGGCCGCAATGTCACCCTTGACGTCACATTCGTTAGCTAAATCAAGGAGTAAGGACAGGGTCTTCTGATCAATCAGGTTCTTGGAATAGTCAACTACGATGTCGCCATTGCCAACACTTAAGGAAAATTCCTCAAAGCGCTTAGGATCGGCGGCAAACAGCTCCTTTAAGGTACGCCCCTTGGTCTGAGCAAAATGCTCCTCAAGTGCCTGCCAAGCCTTGGTAGTGGTTGGATTGACGTTCTTTAGCATGACATCTCCTCTCATCAAGCTAAGGTGCAAAGACGCAAGAACTAAGGCGCCGGACGGCAGCCTTGCAATTAAATCCTTACTATAGCGCGTTTTGTAGAACGCGCCAAAAGCAAGGGCCTCATGGCGCGCCGAAGATCCCACTTTTGGCCCATGCTCTTGCGGGCCGCGCCGCTTTGGCGACGCTATCTCCTCAGATAGATACATCGCCCGCCCCGCGTCATGGGGGCGGGCGCGGACGCTGGGACAGCGGCGAGTGCTGGGCGTCGCGGCGCTTAGTCATCAAAGTAAGTGACAAATGGCACCAAGAAGGTGGTCGCGTGCGGCATTGGCGCTAACTGCTGCTCAAGGTTGCGCCAATCAGGCTGCGCAATGCGCACATACTGTGGTAGCTGCGCTGCGGCCGCGTCGGCGTTGACTTGGTCATAGAGCTCTTGATCAAAGGTGAGGGCTGGAAGATCATAGGTGCCGAGTGTGCCATCGTGCAGCAGGGCCGCCGTGACCTGTAAGCTGCTGGACCAGCCTGCGGCGTGCAATTGCGCCACTTGCTCAGGATCAGTGCTGGCCACAATGGCTCTATGCTTGAGGCCGTACTGTTCATCTAAGGCCGTGAGCTCGGCCAAGGTCGCGGCGAAGTGGGCGCGAGCGCTGGCGCTGAGGTCAAGATAGAGATTGCTTGCGCTGTGCTGCAGGGCGTCACGCAAGGTCACAGTGTCCGGCTGACATTCGTTTTGACTCAGGCAGAGCCCAAACTCCTTGTCATAGGAGAGGTCGACCGCCGCTTGGGTTACGCCCAAGGACTGCACTAAGCTCAGCTTCTTGGCGGCATTGCAATGTAGGATGGCAAGCTTATCTCCCAGCTGCTTTGCGTAGCGCCAGAGCTGATAGTCAGGGTCAGCCATGCTGTTCTGGCCGTCCGGCATGCGCGCATCGTCCCACGTCAGCGGCTGAAAGTCCGGGTGCGCCAGCGACAGCTCGGGGCGATAGGCCTCACTGCGCACGTCCATCAGATCGAGGATCAGGTCGTAGATGCGGTCGTTGACAAAGAACTCATCGCGGCGCGCGCGCAGACGCTCGACCTTCTCGCGATAGCGCGCGGCGTACTGCTCTGAGAAAGTAAAGAACATCGGGATGTGGGTCATGCCAGGATGATAGAGCGTGTAGATGTGCCCGTATGGGGGCTGGTCGGCATGATCTGAGAAGAAGAGCAGGCCCATGAAGTTAGGATGGGCGCGCGCCGCGGCAATGAGCTCGGAGAGCACGTAGTCGTTGTAGTAGGTGGCGTTGAGGTAAAAGGAAAGCTCCGGGGCATGGGCGGTAGCGAGCGCGCCGATTTGGCCGTGGGTGAGCTCGTCGGGGATAAAGCGGGCATACTCTTGCGGGTAGCGCTGCTCATAGAGGCCGTGGGTGCCCATGAGATGGACTACGAGCAAGTGGTTGGCCTTAGGGTCAAGGCCTTGCAGCAGCTGCTGAAACTCAGGCAGCAGCACGCCATCGAGCTTAGGCCGCTCGTAGTCGTATTCGGTCATGAACTTGGTCCCGTCAAAGGTGCGGGCCAGCATGGTGGTATCGATATCGCTGATCCCCTTGGCGTTCTGGTTGCTGAGCCAAAAGCTCTTGATCTGCGCGCCCTTGAGCACGGCGGAGAGGGGAGTGTAGTCCGGCGTTACGATTTGGGCCAGATTAGCCGATTGGGTGGTGCCCATCAGTTGGTTGGAGAGGGCATAGGCTAAGGCCGGTACGGTGTGGGTAAAGCAGGAGTGGGCTTGGGTGAAGATGATGCTCTGCTCGGGCGTGAGGCTTGCCTCAAGCTGTGGCGTGGTGGCAAAGAGCGGGTGGTAGAGGCCCATGTAGTCGCGGTTTTGGCTTTCGCCGATGACGAGCACGTAGAGCTCGCCTTGCTGTTCTTTGTGTGCTGGTACGACTTTGGCGGCCATCGGCTTGACCGAGGTGACGTAATCGATGGAGTGTTGTACCTCACGCATGAAGCGTAGAGAGTACTTGATGAGGGTCAGCTCTTCGCAGCAAATCACCGTGCCTAAGAGGCACAAGACCAAGCCGCCGGTGGTGAGATAGCGGGAACGGCGGGTAGGCCTAATTCCTAAATGGGGGGGGGGGGTGGTATTAGGTTTTAATTTTATTTTAGAAACTAATTGCCGGGCGCGCAGCTCCATGAGGTAGCCGCCGAGCAAGGTAATGAGTAGGGTTACGACAAACGAGGCGATGCTCCACGGGGAGATCATGAACTCGCGCACGAAGCTCAGGGCTTCGTGGAAGTTGGTCTGCATGAGCGCGCCGATGTCGTAAAACGACATATGGATGTCTAAGGCAAAGTAGTACTCAAACAAGACGCAGGTGAGCGCCAGCAAGAGCGCCAAGAGCAAGGCCCACAGGCGCATCAGCTTAAAGTAGCGCAGGCGCCCCAGCAGCGCCAATGCTCCCCAGCCAAAGACCATGGCCAAGGTGGGTACCACAAAGTCTTTGGCGATATAGCGGCCACTGATGTAGGCCTGCCACCAGATGAAGAGGGCGCTGGTCAGGATGATAATCAGTGCCAGCGCCCAGCGCGGGGCGCGACGCGGTCGGAACGAAAAGCCCATAGGATACTCGGCATGTCATAAAGCGATCTCTCCGCTGGGCCAATCAGCGTGGCCGCCCTTTTCTGGCTGCCGCCCGATTGGGGCAGCATGGCCCCCATCGGGTCAGCCTTCCTCTCGGGTTGGCATATGGCCAAGGGGGAGCATGGCACTCCCCATCGGGGCGGGGTGCCCTGTGCTGCTTTGCTGCAGGCCAGCGGTACTTGACTTGAGGCCAAGCCGTAAAGCCAGCATTCAAGCCAGCCCGCCAGACTAACGCAAAAGGACACCAACAGCAACTAGCTGGCTTCGATCAAATGGATCGCATTATGTATCGCATCTCAACTGGGCTGGGCTCAGTAGTCAAAGTACGTGTGAAGCGGCGCCAAGACGATGGTGGCAGGCTCATACTGCGCCATCTGCCCGGCGATGTCAGAGGAGCTTAAGTCGATGCTCAGATCCCAGAGGTATTGCTTAAGCTGCGGCCAGCGCCCTGCTTGGATCTGGGCATTAACCCAGTCAAAGGCGGCGCTGTCGTAGGAGACGCCGGTCAGGCCATAGTCTGTGATGCTTTGCAGCACGCTCTCTGCAGTCTGAGCTTGGGTCATGGGGTCGAGCAAGGCCGCCCACGGCAAGTAGTAGCTGGTCTGCCAGCCTGCGGCGATCAAAGGGGGGAGGGCCTCGGGGTAGCTGCTTTCGACCAAGGCTATTGCTTTGAGGTCATAGCGCTCATCCATCTCATGCAATAGCGCGCTGATGGCCGGTTCGTTGGCGGTGGTGAGGTCTTTGATATCAAGCCACAGCGTCTCGAGCTTGGATCGATGGGCCTGCAGGAAGTCCTGCAGGAGAGCGTCGCCCCTCTTGCAGCCATTGTGGTTGAGGCAGAGCCCCACTTGAGGGTCGTAGGAGAGGTCGATCTCCGCGCGCGTTAACCCTAAGTTGTGGGCATAGGCAAACTTCATGAGAGAGTCACTGCGATGGAGCGTCAGCTGCGTGCGCTGAGGCTGCGGTAAGGTGGGCAGTTGACGCGGCAGCTGATAGGCGGCATCGGCCGCGAGTGGACTGTCTGGTACCTCATACGCGCTTGCGGCCAAGGAACGCTCGGGATGCGCGGTTGGGCTCGTGATGGCCATGAGATCGAGCACGAGGTCAAAGAGCTGGTCATTGACCCAGAACTGCGTGCGTTGCTGGCGCAAGGCGGTGAGCTTATCCCCATAGCGCGCGGCATAGCGTGGGGCAAAGGTAAATAAGAGCGGGATGCGCGCCATGGCCGGTTCATAGGCGGCCCAATTGTGCCCAGCGTCCAGCGCTTGGCCGTAGTCTGAGCAATAGATAAGGCCCATAAAGGCTGGGTGGGCCTGCGCGGTGGTGATGAGTGAGGCTAAGACCTCGTCTTGGGCGCGCAGAGAATTGAGGTAGGCGCTCAAGGTCGGCGCCTCATCGGGCACGATGTTACCAATTTGGCCCTGCGTCCAATGGGAACTGAGGGCGCTGGTGCTGGGATAAGGGCTCTGCAGGCCGTTGAGCTGCACCACGACCAAGTTATTGGCTTGAGGGTCTAAGGTGCTGAGTACTTGAGATAAGGCGGGGATAAGCGCCGCATCAGACGGCGGGGTGCTCCAGCGACTTTCCGCTAAGAAGATGGCCTCGTCAAAGCCGCGAGCCACACCGCTCAAATCAGTGCCGAGCAGCCCAAAGCGATTGCAGTTGCTGAGGTAGACCGTGTGGACATCGGCAGCTGCCATGAGCGCGCCTAAGGATACCGCTTGCTCGAGCGGCACCACCGAGCGGTTGCTCAGGGCAGCGCTTAATGCCGCCATGGTGTCACCGTGCCCGGCATAGGCATTGGTGGCGATGATGCTGTTGTCTGGGGTTAAGAGGGTGCTGAGATGAGGCGTGGTGGCAAAGAGGCCGCTGTAGAGACCCATGAAATCGCGATTGTGGCCGGAGCCTAAGACCACGAGGTAGAGCTCACCGGATTGATCTTTGTGGGCGGTAGGCTGAGTAGTAGGTTGTGGGATGGCGGCCAGTGCGTGGTGCCATTGGGCACTCAAATGCCGGGCGGTTTGGAGGGTGGGGAGGCTTAGAAGTGTGCCGATACAGGCGAGCAGGGCCAGCCCAGCGGCCCAGTTTTGCCGTTTTAAATTTGAGAAATGGTCATCCCCCCCCCCAATTTCTCTTAAGGTTGTGCGGCCGCAACAGGGTCGTCAGCAAGATGGTGGCAAAGCCTACCACCAGCATAATGGCGCCAAAGATGGCCAAGTTGGTGCTGCGCAGCAGAAAGTGCAGCTGCGCGCTGAGGAGCTGGGCCCACGTCAGCTGCAGCATTGGGACTAAGTCCGAGGCGGTCAGCGGCACATGCATGCTGTGGTAGTACTGATAGAGCACGCCGTTAGCAGCCGTGAGCACGGCCACCAGCCCCATCCACAGCCCCAGCAGCGCTTTGCGGCGCACTAATAAGGCGCCGACCAGCCATGCCAGCACCAGCATGAGCGCCGGTAGGGCGTAATCTAACGGGCCGACGCGGCCGCTGATATAGGCCTGCCAGACCGTAAAGGTCAAGATATGGGCTAACACCAAGACCCCAAGGCTCACATAACCGAGGCCGCGCCGCAATTGGTTCAGTCTTATCATAGCGCTCTCCTGTCCAAAGCTTAAGGGAGAGCCAGCATAGCACCCGCGCGGCGGGGCGGCTAGGCACGCCCAGCGCCCAGTGGGCGCAGCGGGGCGCGGCGGAGCAGCCAAGTTCGGTGCAGGTTGCTGGGGACAGGTTAGTGGCCGGGGGTGAGCAGGCTCGCCAAGTCTTCGATGGCGCGGTTGAGGCCGTGCTCATTGACGGTCGGTTCGGTCGGGGCGCCGACTTGAATCAGATCTAAATCGGCCTCGGGCATCTCGGCGATGAAGCGGCTGGGCTCTTGTTGGTTGATGTTGGCGCCGACCTTGCGCGCGTGCGCGACCGTCAAGGTGAGCTCGGTTTGGGCGCGTGTGACTCCGACGTAGGCGAGGCGGCGCTCTTCTTCGATGTTGTCTTCTTCAATCGAGGTGCGGTGCGGCAAGATGCCCTCTTCCATGCCAAGCAGGTAGACAAAGGGGAACTCAAGGCCTTTGGCGGCGTGCAAGGTCATCAGTTGCACCGCATTGCCCTCATCCTCGTCCTCGCGCTGATCCATCATCTCGCGCAGGCCCAAGCGCTCGACCGCGTCACCAAAGTGCATGGGCTCGCCCTTGGCTCCGGAGATGAGCTCACCAATCCAGCTCATGACCGTCTCGACGTTTTTGCGCTTCCACTCATAGGCTTGCTCGGAGCTCTCGGCGCGCAGGTACTCATAAAAGCCCAAGCGCTCGAGCAAGGTGTCACACAGCTTTTGGTCTTGGCCGTTGAGCAGCAGTTGGCGTAGGTCAACATAGAGCCCTAAAAAGCCCATCACGGCACCGGCTTGGCTGGCATTGAGCTGGGAGTAAAACTCTTTGGAGCAGATGCAATCGTAGAGGCAGCGCTGATATTGGTGCGCGGTGCTGGTCATGGCCTTGAGCGTCTGCGCGCCGATGCCGCGCGCAGGCACGTTGATCACGCGCAAGAAGGCCGCATCGTCCTTGGGATTGGTCAAAAAGCGACACCACGCGAGAATGTCTTTGACTTCCATGCGGGCAAAGAAGGAGGTGTCACCCGTGACCTTGCACGGGATGTGCGCCGCCATCAGCTCCTTTTCCATATCGCGCGCTTGGGAGTTGGAGCGATATAAGATGGCGTAATGGCCCCATGAGGTCTTGTGGTCAAAGCGATGGCCCATGATGTCAGCGGCGACATACTCGCATACCGTCTCGTTGGTGGCACAATAGGCGACGCGAATCTTCTTGCCCTCAGGCAAAGCCGAGTACAGGGTCTTCTCAAAGATATGCGGATTGTGGGCGATGATCGAGTTGGCACAGCGCAGGATGCGCGCCGTCGAGCGGTAGTTTTGCTCGAGCTTGATCACCTTCAGATCGGGGAAGTCTTGCGTCAGCTGCTTGATGTTCTCGGGGCGAGCGCCGCGCCAAGAGTAGATCGATTGGTCGTCATCACCCACTACGGTAAAGCGCTGGTTGGTCGCCACAAGGCACATCAAGAGGATGTACTGAGTTTGGTTGGTGTCTTGGTACTCATCGACCAAGATGTAGCGAAAGCGCTCTTGGTACTGGGTGCGCGTGGCCTGATCTAAGAGCAAGAGACGCGTTGGGATAAAGAGCAGATCGTCAAAGTCCACCGCATTGCAGGCGCGCAGGTAGTTGGTATATTTCTGGTAGATATCAACCGTGACCGGATCGCCCCCTTCCTTTTGCACCACCTTCGGCGTCTTTAAGGCGCCCTTGTACAGGGAGATGCGCTGGCACAGGCCTTCGAGGTACTCGCGTGAGGCATCTTGCGCGAGGTTGGGGAAGTCGGTGGTGATGATGTTCTTGATACTTTTGAAGGTATCGGTCTCATCGAAGATGGAGAAGTTGCGCCCTAGCCCCAAGCGCGCCGCCTGTTCCTTTAAGATGATGCGCCCGAGCGCGTGGAAGGTGCAGATAGTCAGCTCAGCGGCGGTCTTTTCATCGACTTCCTTGGCAATACGCTCGCGCATTTCGGCTGCGGCCTTGTTGGTAAAGGTGACCGCCAAGATTTCCTTAGCCTGCGCGAGATTGTGGCGCAGTAAGTGGACAATCTTGGTGATGATGACGCGCGTTTTACCCGAGCCAGCCCCGGCGAGCACCAAGCATGGCCCCGAAGTGTATTGCACGGCCTCCAGCTGCGCTGCGTTGAGCTTCAATTGCCCCTCCTTTCGTAATGACCTAGGGCCGCTATTGTACAATGAGCCTTTGAGCCCATGGGCCCTGAGAGCCAAGGAGTATTGCTGCATACAAGGCGAGCGTCTTGTGGGGCGCCGTGCTGGGAGCCTTGTTGCCCTGCGGCGGACGTTGGAGGTAAGTGCTGATGCTGTCACGAGAACGGGTATTACAGCTACGAGCTGACTATCAAGCAGGTCTGACCATATCGCAGTTGCGGCGCAAATATGGGCACAACGTCGCTACCATCAAGCGTTGGATCGATCCTGCTACTCCTTTGCCGTCGCCGCATAAGTACCAGCGCGCTCAGAACAAGGCTAAGACGGCCGCTCCCGTCGTGGCGCCGGACGATCCGACTCCGGCACGTACGTGGCTCAAAGCCCAGCGCTACGTGCAACTGCTCCCGACGCCGGTTGCGACGCTGCTGGAGCAGGTGGCTGCCCAGCTTGATGATAAGTGGGGCTGGGGCATTCTTAACCGGCACTTGAAGACCTTAGTGGCCGGGATCAAGCTGGAGCCTGAGCTTCCGCCTACCATGGTGCGCAATATCTGCGCCGTGATTGCGGAAGGCCTCAAGCTGCATCCAACTAATCTTGCCACCATCGATACCAATAGCTCGGGCCGGGTGCCATGGGGTTGTGTGTTGCTCGAGTCCTGCAAGGTGGTGGTCAATGCCCCGCAAGGGCCATTAGCGCAGATGCTTGTGACCTGCACCCTGCCCCACATGGGGTTGAGCGTGGGCTATGTGCTGCCCGGGCCGAGCTTTGAGGGCTTGGTCATGGTGCTCAAGGACTTATGTGTCCAGCTCCACGGGCAACCGACCCAAGTGCTGATCAACTCTTATGAGGTAGCTGCCGCCATTACCCGCCCAGAGCGGGACGATGAAGCGAGCTGCTGGTTGGGTACTTGCGCGGGCATGTTTGATGACCAAGGCCATGCGCGCATCTTTACCACCGACTTTAAGAACTTTCAGCAGGCTCTCGGTGCCGAGGTGCAGATCAGAAATGAACTGCCCTCATCCTACGCCCCGGAGCGCATCTCCTTAGCGCTGCTTGATCCGGCGTTGCAATTGAGCGGTGACTACACCGCCTTTAACGAGCAGCTGCAAGTGCGTACCTTGTACGCTCAAGGCTTGCGCCGGGAGGATTTGCATGAGATCGGTGCCATTGTGGCGCGTGAGCGCAAGCCCCAAGTGGCGTATAAGCCTTACGAGCCGAATGTCGATCCCCTCGAGGAGCTGGACTTCGATGAAGATGAGGAGGAGTTTGAGCCAAGGCCTAGGGTCAAACCAAATCCCGAGCGGGATCTTGCCTCCGCGGAGCTAAGCCTCTTAGTGAGGCTTGAATATCCTGATAATGCGCCGCCGCCTAAGTCGCCGATCATGGCGTGGGTGCAAAAGCATCTGCCGCTGCCGCCGTTTTTATTGCGCACGCTGCGCGCCTTAAAGCCGCTCACCTCGCGGGTAGAGTCCTATCAAGCCCAGAGCTTGCAGCAAGCTGAGGTCAATCAGTATGGCCGCATCAGCGTCGGCGGCAATGAGTACTCCGTGCCCGGCTGCGCGCCCGGCAGCACCGTAGTGGTCGCTTTAGACTGGCGCTATCTGAGCGTGCGCACCGTGCACAATGAGGAGATTGTGCGTTATGAGCGCTGCTTTGGCACGGGTCAGTATCTGCTGTTGTGGGCGGTCGAGTTGGAGCGCCTAGTGGCGCAGCCTGCGGCTTTTGCCCGCTCGCGCGTGGCCGCCGAGTTTGAGACCGAGGACGTCAGCCTCGTTGTCAGCTACGGCTTTGCCGCAGTGCAGGCCGTATTGACGGCCTTAGCCCCATGCCTGCATGACAATGACATCAAGGCCCTCGCGGCGCTGTTCCATCAGAGCGTGCAAACGGCGCTGCAGAACTACGACGTTGAGGCAGATGACCTCATTGCGGTCTTATGCGCGCAGCTGCAGGCCGCCGCGCCCTCCCACTCGTGATGTTAGGGCGCCCGCGCCGCAGGCGTGAGCCCGCGGTTTAGCCTTGCTTGGTCGAGAAGGAGTGCAAGCGGCAGGAGCTATCGAGGGTGGTGAAGATGAGCTCGTTGTCATTGCCTTGGTTGATGGCCAAGGTCTGCAGCGCGTTGCCCTCAAAGATGCTCTGCTGCTCACAGCTGCACCAGACCACGACCGGTACCTGAAATTCGCTAGCGAGCTGGGCCAAGCGTGGCGAGAGCTGGGCACACATGCTGTGGTCAAAGGCGAAGGTGTCGACCATTAGGGTCGGGGCCATGCCGCTTAAGCGCGCAGCGACTAAGCCGTGGTTTAAGGTCGCCTCCAGCATCGCAGCGCTTTGCTCGAGCGGCAGCTCTAAGAAGCGTGCTTGATAGCCCGCCATGCTCAGCCCCAGCGCGCCGGGAAGGGCGCCGTACTGGCCTTGATTGAAGGTGAGCAGCGAGCAGATCATCTGCCATTGCATCTTTGAACCGGCGTAGAGGATGGCGTTGTGCTTGTTCTCGATCAGGCTAGCCAAGACCAAGCGCGAGAGCGCGACCGCAGGACTTGAGATGGCGTACATCATAGGCGAGAGCTCAAGGCGCGCTAAGGTCTCAAGGTTCAAGACTAAATGGTTGGGCGTGAGCGTCTGCGGCGTGACCGCGGCCTGTAAGGTGATATCCCCAATTGAGTTCAGCTGCGTGAGCTTGCTTGTGAGCGACGGCAAGTCTTGGCTAAAGGCTTGGATGATGCTGCCATACGGATAGGACAGATCAAGGGCGCGTACTGCTACCCCGCGCGAGCTGAGCTCACGCAGCAAGTAGTCACGTACCTCGTTCCAGCCGGGCTCCTGCGGCAGGCATAAGTACAGCGCGCAGCTGCTTAAGTCGCTCTCAAGCAGCGCCTCTAAGAGCAAGCCGGCATGCTGCGTTGCGCCCAAGGCGACCGTCTGCACATTGAGGCTGAGCAGCGCTAAGGCATCAAGCTCGCTTGCGCAGACTACCAGAGGCCCCGTCAGCTCATCATTTAAGACATTGAGGTTAAAGCAGCGTTCTTGCCCGACATAACGCTTATCTGGGTGCATGAGGTCAGGCGAGTTCAGGTCATAGGCGACATAGCTGTCTTCATTGAGCGGGATGATGGCTGCTTGCCACATCGGTACTTGCCATGGCTCAAAGCCAGCGTTGGCGTTGAAGTTCGGCTCGACGCGATAGGCCGGGTCAAAGCCCAAGCAATAGCGCTCGATGATAGCCGGGCTTAGGCCCTGCGCCGTGAAGTAGGCGCACGCGCCCACCGCATCCTTGCAGCGCTGTAAGTAGTGGCTGAGCGTACCGCGCACCTGCGATGGCAGCGCCGCCGGAGCCGTCAGCTCACGGGCCGCAGCTGCACTGGTCGCCGTGACCGGGTTCGCAGCTACTGTAGCTACCTGAGGCTGCGCAACCGGAGCGCTGGGAGCTACCTGAGGTGCTACCTGTGCCATAGGGGCAGGTGCGGCCCGCGGCGTTGGGGCCGCGGTGACTTGAGGTACGACCGGCGTCAGTGGCGTAGCCTGGGGTGCCTGAACCGGAGGGACTGGGCTGAGCGGAGCTACATGGGTCACCTGAGCCGGTGTAACCGGGATAGGAGCTGCGGGAGCGGCAGCTGGGGCGCTCGGTTGCAGCGCGCTCAGCGGGGCGCCTTGGCCCTGCGGGTGGAGCGCATTGGCGGTGGCCGTTAAGGTTGAAAAGGCATCTTGGGGGCCACTGGTCTCGGGCTCTTCTTCGCTTAAGGTAAAGCCCGGGTCTTTATGGACAGTGCGCGCCAGCGGATTGAGCTTGCTGTCTAATAAGCCCAGCTCATCGTCGTCGATCGGACTGACCCCGTCTAACTTGGCGATGTCAGGCAGATCGAGGTCGCCTGCGAGCGGCGCCAGCTCCGGCGTGTTGTCGTGGGGCCGCTCTTCGAGTGGATTGACCTCTAAAATCTTGGTCTCGGGCTCCTCAGCCGCAAAGAACTCGGGCTTAGCCTTTTTCACCGGTGGCTGCTCCGACGCTGCAGGGGCTGGAGCGGCGGCGCCAGTGGGAGCGGGCGTTGGTACCATAATGGTAGGCTGAGCTTCTCCGCTTGGGGCGGGCGCTGGTGCGACTGCAGGGGCGGCAGGGTTCGCCTTGCCCTCAGGCTCGATGCCGGTGATAGCCGAGAAAATGGCGGTAGCCGCTTGACTTAAAGCGGCGACGTCTTGGTCGACCGGATCGGTTGATGCGGCCGAGGCTACGGCTGGGGCAGCGGTTGCGGCAGCGACGGCAGCGCTTGCGGCCGCAGGGGCGCTGGCAGTGGCGCTTAAGATGACATCAGGGGCGGCCTTGGCCTCGTCCTTAGGCGGATTTAAGAAGTCAAAGGTAGCCGTGCGCGCGGCTGCGATCTTGGTTTGGTTGAGCTCGTCTTCGTGGACGCGATGGCCGAAGTCATCGGTCAAGATGCGGCCACGATTGTCGCTCATTAAGGTCGAGGTATGCCGATTGGTATCAAGCCCGGTGGTGCTAGCGCTAAAGATACTGGTCTTAGGCGTAGTCGCTGGGGGCGTGACCGGCTCGGCGCTGATCATGGTACTGACCGTTGGCGCAGGCTGATGCTGATGGCCATGCAGCGCCGACGAGTAGCCGGAGATGCGCGTGGCGTTGTCGTTGGTGGCGTTGAGCGCAGCAAAGGCTTTGGCATAAGGATTGTCGCCTTGTGGCGCAGCTTGCGGCGTGCTGCTGCGCTGAATGAGGGTGCTCGGGCCCTCGCGCAGCGGATTGCTCGAGGAGATGGCAGTATGCACCTCGGCCGGATTGTCCTCGCGCTGCGGTACCGGCGGATTACGGCGCATGACATCGCGGATGCCCGATTGCACCTCAGCCACGCTCTTCTTATCGAAGTCAAAGGCCTTGCCATTGATCAAGGTCGAAGGCGCGCCCGGATTGCGCAGCGGCATCTCTACCTCAGGGCGGGCGTCGTTTTCTTGGGCTTTGCGCCGCTCTGGATCGAGCGCCTTAGCCTGCACTCCTGCCCCGACATAAGGCGAGTCCTTTGGAATGGTATAGGCCTTAGGCACCTCAGGTGCGGCGGTCGCTTCGGCCTGAGGTTCAGGCGAGCCCCAGATTTCAGCGGTGCGGCGCGCAATTTCCTCAGGGCTGAGCTGAATATGGTCAAGATCGCGTACGTTGGGCGGATTGAGCTTGCTCGGACGCTCCTCTTCCTCGGAGCCCGGGCTGACATAGTGTGGGGGCTCATGAGGTTGCGACGGCACCGGCTCGACAAAGGTTGGCTTGATCTTTTGGGCCTTGAGGAACTCAGGATCGGAGAAGGGATCGGCGCGGCGTGGGGCGTTACCCGTCATGCGGGGCAGCGGTTCAGTATGCTGCGGTGCGCCCAGCGGCAGGCCCAGCGGCAGGCCGACCGTGCCGCCGACGGTGCCAACAGAAGCGCCTCCTTGGGCGCCAACCGGCGCTGAGCCCGTCAGCGGGCCCATCACGCGCACATCGCCTAGCGGCGCCTTCTTGCTGCCGCCAGGCAGCTCAAACTCGGCGTGAGCCGGTTCCTTAGTGGCCTTAATCGGGGCAAACGGGGGAAAGCTGCCTCCCTGCGGCTGCCCGCTTGGCGCGCCGCCATTGGCCCCGGCGTGCGTCATTGGGCGTACGAAGGGCTGTGGATCGCGCGCGTCGATGACGACATCCATAATCGGGCCAAATTGGGGCTCGACCCGCTGCGGGCGCTCTAGCGGCAGGCTCAGGTCGAGATCGGGCTCGGTGCTATCCGGGAAGTTCTGGTCGGGCACGTGATCGACCGGCTTGACCCCGGCAAAGAAGTCGTCGGAGAGGCTGTTGATGTTATCAAGGTCAAGATCGAGCGTGCGGCCACTGGGAGCGGCGGGTGCAGGCTGGGGCAGTTGGGGCGGCTGAGGCAACTGGGCCGGTTGAGCGGCACCATAGTATTGCTGGTAGAGATGGTGCACTGCGCTCTCAGTGTCGGGGAGGCTGTACTCGAGGCTGACTAAGTCGAAGATGTCAAAGCTGGCGTGGCACTGCGGGCAGTCGACGGTTTGGGTGCGCGGGTTGTAGCGCATCACCTGCTCAAAGTCGCTGTGGTTGGGGTTTAAGCAGGTGAAGCTGCGCTCAGGGTCAATGCCATGCGCGCGCAAGTACTCGGGCAACTTACTGCGCAGGTAAGTCCGCGTGCTCTCATCAATGATTGGCTCTGAGTGCTGTCCTGACATACCATGGCCTCATGCGCAGAGTGAAACTCCCAGCCCTTGCGGTCACGCAAGGTGAGTCAACAAGCAATGCAAGCACCGGCCTAAGACCGCTTGTTTAGGCCCTAGACGCGCTCGCCCACAATCCATCTTATTATAACTGATGCAAGTAATAATCCGGCTGTGGCGGTTACGGTGACGGCGGCGCCAAACTCAGGCAGCTGCGGCCCGGTCAGGCCCCACGTCTCCGGCGCTTGCGCGGTGCGCTCATTGGTGCGCATAGGCTTTTCATCGGAGTAGCTGCAGCAGATGTTAAAGAGGCCACTGTGCTTGCTCTCCTCGCCCTTAGGGTAGCCGTAGTTGCGGCGCAGCTCGGTGCGCAGGCGCTTGATTAGCTGATCGCCCTTGGCGGTGCTGACATCGCCGAGGCGCACGCGGCTTGGGTCAATGCGCCCTCCGGCGCCGCCTGAGGTCACAAGTGGCACCTGCGCGCGGTGGAGCAGATCGACCACGCTGGCCTTGGCAAAGAGATCGTCGATGGCTTCGGCTACATAGACGTTATGCGGCAAGCTGTTGGGCGCGGCCCCGCCTGCGTATTGGGCCTGCAGGCGCCGCTGTGCAAGGCTAGACGGCGTAGGCAGGACGCTCAGTGGCGTGGCGCGCAGCGCGGTGAGCTCCGCCTCGCTCGTGCCCAGCGCCGGGGCAAGGTAGGCGGCGACATTGTCGCGCGTGAGCTTGACCTCGAGCGTCTTGAGCTTGAGGTAGGGGTTGATATCGCACAGGCGCGCGCCCAGCGTTTGCGCCTTGCTCGCACCAATGGTGGTGCTTAAGGTATGCAGCTGGCGATTGGAGTTTGACAGCTCAATGGTGTCGCAATCGAGCAAGGTGATCGCGCCGACGCCGGTGCGGCATAGCGACTCGGCGATCCACGAACCGACGCCCCCGTTGCCAAGAACTACGACCTGCGCATTTTGCAGGCGCAAAAAGCCCTCATAGCCGTAAAGGGCGCAGATCCCCTTAAAGCGCTCCAACTGTTCTTGTTGTACTGCAGGGGGCAACTTCAAAAAAGCAAAATCAGGACAAGAGGCCATAACCAACTCACGCAGATGAACATCACGCCACCCCGCGGCTTTGCCATTCAGCGGCTTAGCCGTCCAGCAACTGCGCCGCATTGCGGCACCGCCGTGCCTTAGGGATAGCAGCCTAACCGCGCCGGTTCGCCGCGCGGCGGCGGGCGGGGCGAGGTTAGCGCCTCTGTTGTACCACAGATTAGCCCGAGTTTATGGCCTTTGCTAGCTTGGGGAGTGCCGTAAGAAATTTTTTTTGGGGCCTAGGCTTCACAAGCGCGAATCTCATTGCTATAATGCTCCCCGCTTGATGAGCTCAAATGAGCTTGTGATCCCGTAGCTCAGTTGGATAGAGTATCAGTTTCCGAAGCTGACGGTCATGAGTTCGACTCTCATCGGGATCACCATTAGGTGGCTGTGCGAAGATGGCGGAATTGGTAGACGCGCTAGCTTCAGGTGTTAGTGCCGCAAGGTGTGTGGGTTCGAGTCCCATTCTTCGCACCAGCATGAGAACCTAATGATAAGAATTGAGACACTGCGGTGTCTTTTTTCTTGCCTCTATGTTGTATCTATGCAAGAGCCCGCCAAGCGCGGTGAGTGAGACTGAGCAGCGTCTGCTGCAGCATCAGAGGCGCCTCCGGTGGTGGCGACACTGCAGGCAGCGCGGCCTGTGGTGGTGGCGTGCGCATCCGACACTCACTGGCGGTAAATAAGAGATAGGGCAGGTCGCGGCCTGCCTCACAGCCTGCCTCGGAGGCTGGCCCCTGAGGCTCTGCTGCGTTAGGGGCGCGCGCGATGATGTGCACCAAGCACGCAAGACCTTGGCGATCGCGATAGACGTGGCTGTCGATGCGGTCGTAATCCCAGAACTTCCCCAAGCGCCCCCAAGCAATGGGCTGCGCCACCGCGCGCGAGTAGTCGATGTTATGCGCGACGGCATAACCCTCAATGACCACCATCTGGCCGCAGAAGTGCTGCGTGAGATAGCGATAGAGCGGGCCCTCGGTGCGCGGCGTGCACGGGAATACGATGCGCCGCTCGGTTAAGTGCCACGGCTGTGTCTGCGGCTGGGGCTGTGTCTGCGGCTGGGGCTGGGGCTGAGCCTGCGGCTGGGGCTGCGCTTGCGCTTGCACCTGCAGCTGCGCGGGTGATGCGCTCAAGCTGGCGCGCAGTTGATGCTGCGTCACGGGATTGAGCGGCATGAGCGTGAGCAGCTCGTGGGGCGCATCGGCCAAGAGGCGCGGCGTGCACGGCGGACAGGCCGCGGCGGTGCTGCGCAGCATGATGACGTAACAGGTCTGGGTGTTAGGCAGAATGCCTACGGTCAAGGTCGGGCCCATCAATAGGCCGCTCAGACGAATCGGTAGCATAGAAACTCCTTTTGCAGGCAAAACAAAGCCCCAGAGGCCACCGCGGCAAGCGGCACCCTCTGGGGCTGTTATGATTAATGTAACCGAAAAAGGAGCGAAGTGCGCAAAAAGGGGGCTTAACGCACTGACGCTTAGTGCGAGCGCGGCGCCGGGCTGCTCTGGGCGCCGTGTGCGGCCTAGGCGCTATGCTGCGCTGAGCGGGTTTACTCTAGGCCAAAGGCCGGTCGGATCAGGGCGCACCACTCCTTGATGCGCTGGTCGGTGAGCTCAGGCTGATTATCTTCGTCTAAGGCAAGGCCCACGAAGTTGTCGTGGTTGTAGAGCGGCAGAGGGCTGGTGAAGTCATAGCCCTTGGTCGGCCAAAAGCCTACGAACTTGGCGCCGCGGAACTGGAAGGTCTCGTAGAGCATGCCCATGCCATCTAAGAAGGTGTCCGGGTAGTTGATTTGGTCGCCGGTACCAAAGAGGGCGACCGTCTTACCCTCAAAGTTCATGTTCTCGAGCTTGGGCATGAAATTATTCCAGTCCTCTTGGAGCGCACCGACACTCCAAGTGGAGGTGCCGATGATGAGGTAAGGGTAGTCGCCCATCTTCTCGCCTTCGCAGCAGATGTTGTGCACAGCGACCTTGTCAGCGCCGAGCTCTTGGGCAATGCGCTTGGCAATGTTGCCGGTGGTGCCAGTATAGGTGCCGTAAAATAAACCAATTTGCTTCATCAAACACAGGCCTTAACAAGTGCGCACAAGCGCCAAAGACACAAGAAGGGAGCGCGAAAGTAGCTCGCTACGCTAAAGATAGCATATTAGCGCCCGCGGCAAAACGGGCTTTTACTCCCAATGCTATGCAGCTCAAACCCGTAGGCGGCCCTAGGCGAAGGCCCGCTGCAACGGGCGGTGGGGCAGACTGCGGCGAGGTTGGCTGCAGGCAGCGGCGGGGCGGTCAGCGCGGGACGCTGTGGGGCGCCGCTGCTACTGCGCGGAGCGGACGATCGCGCGGCAGGCGATCAACACCTCATCTAAGAATGGGCCTTGGGCAAATGGGCCTTCGCGCACGGCGGAGGTGATGATGGCCTCGGCTTGCTCTAAGGCGCTATTTTGGTTGACGATTTGCCCGGCTTGGAGATGGATCGAGCCATCGGCGCCGAAGACGTCAAAGCGGGTCGGCAGCACTAAGCCGTACTCTTGGAGGTAGAGCGCATGCTCGAGATCATTCTCCGGGTGCTGGGCGACGGCGCGGCGCAGGTTGAGCGCCAAGTTGTAGGCGTCGGCGGCCGCAATACCAAAGTGGCGGTGGCCTAAGCTCTCGACAGCATAGCGGCGCGACAGCGCAATGATGCGCAGCTGCTCGCGGTCGACATAGACCGAAGATAAGTCCATCGCGGAGATATAGCTGCGCTCAATCAACTCCTCGGCCCATGCCTGCGACATGGCCAAGAGGACGACGTCCGAGTTGGTGGCAAAGACTTGGTACTGCTCCTTTAAGACCAGAGGTCCGGTGATGATGGCCTGAGGGTCGAGCTTGACGAAGTCATCGACCGGCTCACCTACTTGGAAGTAAGGGGTGATGATGTCGCACTCCATGCCGTGAAGCGTCATCAGCTCGTTGAAGGTGACGCCGTTTAAGCCCGCGCGGCCGGGCTCGAAGTCGCCATCACGGCGAATGTCCTCAGGAGCGTATTGGTCGCGTAAGGTGTTGTTGAACAAGGCGGCATCGGCGACCTTCGGGGTCTTGGTATAGGTGGGCAGCACGACGCCGTAGAGCTCGCATAAGATGCCATCACGCATGTTGATGAAAGGGTCATGGTGACGCGTATTCCACATGCAGGTGGCCACGACGTGGGCATAGTAAGGGCTCTGATAGACGCGGGCCTCAGTCAGGCGCATCAGGACATGGGCGCTTGGGCTAATCAAGAGATAGCAGTCGATTTCACCGGAGTCATCACAATGAATTTGCAGCATGCGCTTCTCAAGGTAGCCCTCTTGAACCCAGCGCTCGGCGAGCTCAGGGCGTGCAGCTAATATGTCATACTTGCCATCGGCGCTAACGTAGAAGGCGTAATTTTCGCCGCGGTCGCGATCGACTTCGATGGTGATGCCATCAGGCAGCATCTCGCCTACCGGCAGGATGCTGGGCGCGGTGTCATCGAGGTCGAGGACAAAAAGAGATTCGTTGACGTTGAAGCTAGCCATGCGGCATATCTCCTCTTCCAAGGCCCGAGAGAGCAAAAGCGCTGCCTGAAGTTAGACGAGCTATCGGTTCCCGCTGCGCGCTGGGCCGACAAGCGCAGACGGCAACCACAAGTTAGTTGGCTAAGAATAGCGCAATGCATGGCCGGTGCCCAAGGCCGTGACAAACATTATCACGCTGCCGTTTTTATGCGTTTCGTCACCTTCGGCGCGCCCACGGCAACCGTTCGCAGCGCGGGCTGCGGGTGTTTTGCTGTATCTAGAGAACGGCGCAATAAAAAGCCCCGTGTCCGCGTGGACACAGGGCTTAAGCGCCCGATATGGTCTCAGGCGCCAAAGGATTGTTGGGTATGTCGCCGCGAGGTTGCGTCCTCGCAGCTGAGCACCTTGGTGGTTTTGGCTCAACCAAGGTGGTACCGCCCTGAGGCGGGGCCGCGCTGAGCAGCGCGCCGCAGGCGGCGTGCTGCCGCAACGGACTGTGCGCGGTTACTCAGCAGGTGGCGCCTTGCGGGCGGCCTCCTCTAAGGCGCGCTGCTGGCGAGCCAGAATGCGGGCTTCCTCGGCCTCAGCCATCTTCTTCTTTTGGTCAGCTGGGATGTATTTGGTGAAGTATCTCATGACCAAGACGAAGAAGACTGGAACGAAGAAGATCGCGAGCACGGTCGCCGAGATCATGCCGCCGATAACGCAGATACCGATTTCGTTACGACCAGCGGCACCGGCGCCTGAGGACATGGCCAATGGCAGCACACCTAAGATGAAGGCGGCCGAGGTCATGATGATTGGGCGCAGACGGATACGCGCGGCTTCCGTGACCGCATCGGTCAAGCGCGAGCCCTTGTCGTACAGCTCCTTGGCGAACTCTACAATCAAGATCGCGTTCTTGGCCGACAGGCCCACCGTGGTCAATAGACCTACTTGGAAGTAAACGTCGTTACGCAAGACGGTCTGTACCGGTACGTACTGGGTGATGAGCGCTGCTAAGACCGCGCCGATAATGCCCAGTGGTACCACCAGCATGACCGCAAATGGAATCGACCACGACTCGTACAGAGCGGCCAAGGACAAGAACACGATGAGGAGCGATACCGAGTAGAGCAGTGGGGCTTGGGTACCAGACAGACGCTCTTGGAAGGAGACGCCCGTCCACGAAATGCCAAAGCCTGCTGGCAGCACTTCGCGCGCAAGACGCTCCATCTCTAACATCGCCTCACCGGTGGAGACGCCGGCGGCAGGGGCGCCTTGGATGTTCATGGCACCGACACCGTTAAAGCGCTCGAGGCGTGGCGAGCCGTAATCCCACGAAGTGGTGATGAAGGCCGAGCATGGCACCATTTGGCCCGAGGCATTGCGGACATACCACTTGTTGAGGTCAAGCTCGGTCATACGAGCATCGGCCTCAGCTTGGACGAAGACCTTCTTGACGCGGCTGCGCTCCATGAAGTTGTCGACGTAAGCCGAACCCCAAGCCACCGACAAGGTGGTGTTGATGTCGCTTACGTTCAGACCTAAGGCCAAGGCCTTCTCATAGTCGATGGAGAGCTTGAACTGTGGCTGATCGTCTTGACCGTTCGCACGTACCTGCATCAACAATGGCGATTGCTGCGCAGCGTAGAGATAGTCTTGACGTACCTTGGTTAAAGCGGCGTGACCGGCACCACCATTGTCCTGTAAGTACAGGTCAAAGCCCGAGGCAATACCCAGCTCTGGAATGGCCGGGAGGTTGAAGGCGAAGGCTAGGCCGTCGCGGATGCCCAAAAGTGGCATGTAAGCACGGTTAACAATCGCATCAGCGTGTTGATCGGAGCGCTTGCGCAGCGACCAGTCCTTGAGCTTTAAGAAGGCCATACCGGCGTTCTGACCAGAACCGGAGAAGGAGAAGCCGGTGATCGCCATGATGGTGTCGATGTTCTCACTTTCGTTGGTGAAGAAGTAATCGGACATCTTGGCCACGGCAGCCTTGGTCTTCTCGACGGTCGAACCGGATGGCAGGTTGATCATCGACATGAGCACGCCTTGGTCTTCGTTTGGTAAGAAGGCCGAAGGGATGCGCACAAAGCAGAAGCCTAAGGCGACGCAGATGACGATGTAGGCGACAATCTGGCGCTTTAACTGGTGTACGACCTTGCCCACGTGGTGCTGGTAGCCATGCGAGAAGCTCTCAAAACCGCGGTTGAACAGATCAAAGAACTTGTTCACTGGGGTCATGAGCTTGTTGAGGACACCCATGAGGGCCGCTAAGAGCTTGTTCTTAGGAGCTGCTTGGCGATCCTCGAGCGATTGGAGCATGGTGGCGCACAGGGCTGGGGTCAAGATCAAGGCGACTAAGACCGAGAGCACCATCGCCGAGACGATCGTGATCGAGAACTGGCGATAGATAACACCGGTGGAACCGCCGAAGAAAGCCATTGGGATGAAGACCGCCGAGAGCACCAGCGCGATACCGATGAGCGCACCGGTAATCTGATCCATCGACTTGATGGTGGCGTGGCGCGGCGGCAGCTGCTCCTCCTCCATAATACGCTCGACGTTCTCGACCACCACGATCGCGTCGTCAACTAGCAGACCGATCGCGAGCACGAGGCCGAACATGGTCAAGGTATTGATCGAGAAGCCCAAGACCGACATGATGGCGAAGGTACCCAAGAGCACAACCGGCACCGTGATCGAAGGGATCAAGGTGGCGCGGAAGTTCTGCAAGAACAGGTACATAATCAAAACTACCAAGATGATAGCTTCGATTAAGGTGTGGAATACCTCGTTGATGGAGACCTTAATGAAGTCGGTGGTGTCGTATGGATAGGAGAGCGTGATCCACTCAGGGAAGTATTGCTCAAGATTATCCATCAGCGCCTTAACACGCTCGGCGGTGTCCAAGGCGTTAGCACCGGCAGCCAAACGAATCGCCAGACCCGACGAAGGCTGGCCGTTTTCGGTTGCGGTGATCTGATAGCTCTCAGAGCCGAGCTCAAGGCGCGCTACGTCCTTGAGACGCACCTTGGTGCCGTCGGTGTTGACGCGCAGCAAAATGTTCTCAAATTGCTCGACATTCTCAAGGCGCTTTTGACCGGTGATGGTGTAAGCGTATTGCTGACCTTCCACCGCCGGGGTACCACCTAAGGAACCGTAGGTCACCTGGGCGTTCTGCGCGGTGATGGCACTGGTAACTTCGGCCACCGAGATGGCGAAGTTAGTGAGCTTCTCTGGGTCTAACCAAATACGCATCGCGTACTCAGAACCGAACACCATCAAGTCACCGACACCAGCGACACGGGCTAAAGGCTCGTTGATGTTAGCGTAGATGTAGTCAGACAAGTCGGTGTTGGTGTGCAGGCCGTCATTGGCTTTCAAGCCTACGACCATCAAGAAGGCATCAGTCGACTTGGAGACGTTAACACCGTTTTGCTGTACGACCGTCGGTAACTGGGACTGCGTTTGTTGCAGCTTGTTTTGCACCTGAACCTGAGCGATATCGGCATTGGTGCCTGGCTCGAAGGTAATGGTGATCGAGGAGTTACCGTAGGAGTCTGAGTTGGCCGACATGTACATGTAGCCATCCAGACCAGTCATGTTTTGCTCAATGATCTGGGTCACGGAGCGCTCTACCGTGGAGGCGTCAGCACCCGGGTAGGAGGCACGAATCGAGACCGCAGGTGGCGCGATGGTCGGGTACTGCGAGACCGGCAAGGTAAAGACCGAGACCAAGCCTGCCAGCATGATGACAATCGCGATAACCCACGCAAAGATCGGGCGATTGATAAAGAAACGTGACATAAATTACTCATCCCCTTGGGGGGCTTGTCCTTGGTGTGAGGAAGAGGGCGGTGCGCTTCCGCAAGCTGAGCTTGCGTGGGCGCGCAGCAGCGAGGCAAGCTCGCTTGCCCGCAAGCGCGAGGCGCTTTATGCGCCGGTCGCGGCATCAACCGCCGCGTTGCCCGCGGCTTGCTGCGCTGGCTCGTCCTTTACTTCAGTGACCAAAGCACCAGAACGGATCTTTTGCAGGTTGGACGATACGACGCGATCACCGACCTTAAGGCCCTTGGTGACGACGTAGTAGTCTTCGTACTCAGTACCAATCTCGATCACAGTACGCTGGGCTAAATTGTTCTCGTCGATGGTGTAGACATAGCTCAAGCCACCGGCCTCACGGATGACGGAGGCTTGGTGGATGACGACGGCGTTCGGAATTACGCCTTCGTGGAGGTCACCACGCAGGAACATGCCCGGCAGCAGAGTCTGCTCAGGGTTAGGCACAATGGCACGTAAGTTCACCATGCCGGTGGTCTCATCGACCGTGACGTCCGAGAACTCTAACAGGCCTTGGTGCTGGTACTTTTGACCGTTGGAGAAGTAGACGTCGACCGGAGCCTTGCCATCATTGGTCTTGAAATTACCCGTGGCAATGGCTTGGCGCAGCGCTAAGTGATCTTCGACCGTTTGGCCTAAGTCCACGTACATTGGATCGAGCTGTTGAATCGTGGTTAAAGGATCGGCTTGCGAGGCGTTGACTAACGCTCCTTCGGTGACATTAGACTTGGAGATGCGCCCGGAGATTGGGGCGTAAACCTTGGTGTAGGCAAGGTTGATGTTCGCTGTCTCAAGGGTTGCCTCTGCGGCCTTGACCGCAGCATCAGCTTGCAGGTAGGCCGCCTGAGCGTCGTCGTAATCTTGCTTACTTACCGCCTTCTTGGAGAGCAGTTGGCGATAGCGATCGGCGCGCAGCTTGGTGGCATAGAGGTTGGCCTGAGCGCTCTTTAAGTTAGCATCGGCGCTGCTGACCTGAGCTTGGTATAAGGCCGGGTCAATCTGATAGAGCTGCTCGCCTTGCTTGACGGTCGAGCCTTCAACAAACAAGCGCTCTTGGATGATGCCCGAGACCTGCGGGCGTACCTCAGCCACGCGGGTGGAGCTGACACGACCAGTTAAGTGCGAGACGATCGGCACTTCCATCGTGGTGACCACGGAGACATCCACGGGAGTCGCTTGTGCTTGCTGGGTGGGGGCTTCCTGACCGCAGCCTGACAGTAACACAGCCGCGGCTAAAGCGCTGATGGCAACACCCGGCAGCAAATGCTTGTGGTGAATGTGAGACAGGAACATACCTGATAATCCTTGTTAGAAAAAGAAAATAGTGCCCATCCGCCCTACCTCAGTAACGCGGCCAAGGATGGTATGTGTGCCATAGATGGTCGGCGCCCAAGATAGCGCGCTGATGCTGCCCTAATTGCTTTATGCAGCCCCTCGTTGAGCCGAGCGCCCTGCTCATTGAGCTAAGAGCCATGGCCTTCGGCCCCATAAGGGACAGCCTCATGCGCCGCGGCGCAGGTGCCGCGCCCCATCTGCCAAAAAGAATAGGGGTACCCCACCGTAAGAAGCGTGGTGGGTTGAGCGCGCATAGGGGGCTATTAACATACCAGCGCTGGTTACAGGCGCATAATCAAAAGGTGACAAGTTGTTAGTAAAAGCGCTGCTGGCGGCTCCGGATGAGCCAAAATAGAGCAGCTGCTCCGCCGTGCTGGGCGCACTTTGGTTGTCAACTTTTGTTAGGCGTTTACAGACAGCTTGCATGTTTATCGCCTGCGCACTATTATACGCACATTCAGAACATACATACACGACTGTATGTTTCAAATTTTGCGCCGCAGGCCGCGCCCGGCCTTGCTGCGCCGCGCACAGCAAAGAAATGCTCTGTGTCGCGCCGCCTGTGTCGCGCCGTAAGGGGCGGTCGCGGCGCGTGCGCGCTACCTGCGCGCTACCTGCGTACTGCCTGCGCGCCACTTGCGCCCCGTTTGTGCGCGCTACCTGCGCGCCGGGCGCGGGCCGGGCACAGCTTAGGGCCGAACTACCACGGGCAGTTTCATCACAGCGGATGTTTCATCCCGGCGACGGGGGCATTAGGTGTGGTTAAGGAGCCACCATGTCAAAGAAAACCTATGAGGAAGCGCAAAAGACTAAGCTCAACATCTTGGCTGCGGCCAAGCAGGTCTTTACCTCCAAGGGCTATGCGAAGGCTTCGCTTTCTGATATTGCCCGTGTGGCCCATGTGACGCGTGGTGCCATCTATTGGCACTTTGAGAACAAGGGCGAGCTCCTTGCGGCCTTGCTTGAGAACCATTTGGAGCGCCTCAACTTGCTGCCGACGCTGCGGGCGGCCGTGGCCGAAGATCAACGCGACCCCTTAGGTAAGATCCATCAGTGGGCCCTGCTCCACTTCCAAGCCGATGCCGAGGATTTCATCGTCTCGCCCCTAGGCGATATCTTCCAGCAGGTGATGGCCACCGATGCCACTCATGAGGCTCAAGAGCGCTTGATTGAGCTCATCGAAAGCGAGCGGGAGATGCTCACGAGCGCCTTTCGCCGCGCCATCGCCTTAGGGCAGCTCTCCTCGAAGGTTGATGCCGAGCTGGTCGCCTCCTATGTCCATGGCACGATTGTGGGCTTGATCATCTCACTGCGTGACGGCTTGCACATCTCGCCTTATCAGAGCAACAAGTTCATCATTGAGACCATGTTCCGCCACTTAAACGATTTGCATCTCTCCGCTTAGGCTCCACTGCGCGGTAGAAAGCTTTGAGGTCTGCCATGTTCAAACGAAATCACGAAGATGCCTTGATCACCAAGCAGCGCATTTTGGATGCTGCCAACAAGGTCTTCATTGCCAAAGGCTTTGAGAAAGCTTCGCTTACCGACATCGCGCGCGTAGCGCAGGTCACGCGCGGCGCGATCTACTGGCACTTTGAGAACAAAAACGACATCTTCGTGGAGCTGCTCGAGGCCCAAGCCAAGAGCACCAATCTGCGCACGACCCTCTACGCCGCCGCCAATCCTGACTCGCCTGACCCCATGGGCCTCTTGCGCCAGTGGATGTGCCTGATGTTTGACGACAACACCGAGCTCATCGTAAGCCCCGCCATCATCAACATCTGCGTCACCATCATGGCCGCAGATGAAAGCGATGATGCGCGCCAGCGCTTGGTCGAGTTTATGAAGGTGCGCAACATGTCCTTGGAGGCGGCCCTGCGCAACGCGGTGGCGCGCCAGCAGCTCCCGGCCGATCTCGACGTCAAGATCGCCGCCACCTACTTAAAGGCTATCATCGATGGTCAGTTTTCGCTTGCGTACACGCTCAACAACTACTTCCGCCGCGACTACTACCTCAAGATGGTCGACATCGCCTTAGCCCACGTCAAGGAACTGCGACAGCTGCCGCAGGCGGCAGCGCGCCCCGCATCTGCGGCGGTGCGGTCGGCAGCAGTGCGCCCCGCCGTGTGTCTAGCCGCTCGTTCGGTCTCGGCGTAAGGGCCAGCTTAATGCCGCGCCGTTAGCAGCTTTCGGGCTTTTTGATCGAGCCATCGGCGTGCAGGCCGACGATGCCGGCATCGATCCCCTTTTCGGCGATGATATGGGCCTCAGGCGGCAGCGGACGTGGACGGCCGTCATCGCCCACCGCGACATAGGTAAAGCACGCTTCCGTGACCAAGTCGCGCGTGGTCTCGGTGTGCTCGTAAATCTTCTTGACCCACAGCTCCAAGCTGATCTTAAGCGAGGTGCGGCCGACCTTGATGCAGTGGCCGTAGCAGCAGACCACATCGCCCACCTCAACTGGCTTTAAGAAGTTCATGGCGTCCACCGCGACGGTGACGACGCGCCCATGGGCGATTTCGCGGGCTAAGATCGCGCCTGCGATATCGAGCTGGGACATAATCCAGCCGCCGAAGATGTCACCGGCCGGATTGGTATCGCGCGGCAGGGTCATGGTGCGCAGTAAGAGGTTGCCCAGCGGCGGATGCGGATGGGCGCTGACATCCTTTTTGCTGCCCACCGGTGGCAGTGGCTTAGTGTGCGGGGCGGCCGTCGCGGCAACCGCGTTCTCTTGGGGCTTCTCTGCGCTCATGACAACACTCCTCCTCACGTTGGCACAGTTCACCTGAAACAGTGGCCATTATAGGGCAAAGCGCCGCCTGCGGCAGCGCGGGCGCGTCGCGTCACCGCGCGGTAAGCGCCCAGTGTCACGGTAGGGGCGGAGCGGGAGTGGCCTGCGCAAGTTTCCTCGGCTCACATTTTGAAGCGGTGGCGCTTGTTATAATGGCAGGAAGCCGCCTGAGGCAGGTTAGCGCCTTGGGCTTGTGATACTTTTGACCTTCTGGATCTATGGACGCGAATCCTCCACCTAATTCTCCTTACTCGGGCCTAAAACGCCACCATGCTAATGTGAGCGTGTACGCTTACTCCTCGTCCGGCCCCATCTTGAGCCAAGAAGCTCTGTACTCCCACCTCAACTTGGTATCGCGCTCCTTTGCGCTGACCATTCCTCTGATGCCGACGCCCCTTAAGGACTACATTAGCCTCGCCTACCTCATCTGCCGCATCGTGGATACCGTCGAAGACGATGCCAGCGCGCCTACCGTCGACAAGATTACGTGGTTATCGGATTTCTCGTTCTTAGCCGGAGACGAGTTTGAGCAGCATGACGTGCTCTTAGGGCTGCGAGCGCGCGCCTTAGAGCTGACCCAAGGGGGCTCAGGGGAGCATGACGTGGCCTTGCTCTCTGATCTTGAGCTGGTCATCAATCTCTTATTGACCTTCCCTGAGGAGGTCAAGTCCGTCATTTGCCACGGGGTGGCGATCTTAGGCCACGGCATGGCCTCCTCGCTGCGCAAGAGCCTTGAGGCGGCGCAGATCGAAAATCTAGATGACGTTGACAACTACTGCTACTTTGTGGCCGGCGTGGTCGGGGAGATGCTCGCTGAGCTCTTTAGCCTGAGCGATAGGAAGGCCGACAAAAAGGATTTGATGGAGCTTGCGGTCAGCTTCGGCGAAGGGCTGCAGCTGACCAACATCCTGCGCGACCGCGCCAAGGACGCCCAGCGCGGTGTCAAATTCTTACCTGCGAGTACGCGCGATGAGCTGCTTGAGTATGTGGCGCTGACCCAAGGCCACCTCGATGACGCGATCAACTTTATCTGCACCCTCTCGCCTAAAGAGAGCGCAGGCGTGCGCCTGTTTTGCTTAACCAACGTCGCCATGGCGATGTACTTGCTGCGCAAGGTCGCGCGCAATCCGCTCGACCCTGAGTGCAACTACCGGATCTCGCGCCCTAACGTCAAACGGCTCTTTATCCTATGCCGTTTGGCCGTGCGCGCCAACTGGTCGGTCAAGGCTCTAAGCTTCCTGCTCTCCTTGGGCATGCGCCATCAGCGGCGCAGCGCGCGCCAGCTGCGCGACAAGGTCTCAATCTGGGATCATTCCTCAACCACGAATTAGGGCACGCAGGCCCGCGCCGCAGCGGGCGGCGCTGGCGCGCGCCGATGCGGCGTGCAACTTTTGCAACTAAGCACGCTCTAAGTGATGCTCGGTAAGATCGGGCTTTGGCATGATGCCGGATGGCTGGATTTTGGTTTTTTGGTGGAGACATCATCTATGTGGAAAAAAGTGGCGGCGCTCATTTCCTCCATTGCGTTAGGTCTGAGCGTAAGCACGGTCAGCCTCGCGGCGGAGACGACGTATGAAGAGGGCGTCAACTACGAGGTACGTACCGATAAGCTCACCCCCACCAAGGAAATCCGTGAGTTCTTTTCGTTTTGGTGCGGCCACTGCTACGCCTTGCAAGGCGACTTTGAGCGCCTCAAAGAGGCCTTTCCGCAGGCGGCCTTTGAGCGCAACCCGGTCTCGATGTTAGGCGGCCCGATGGGCCCGGAGTCGCAGCGTGCCTTAGCTGTGGCAAGCAACTTGGGCTTTGAGGACATCTTCGTGAACTATCTGTTCAACGAGATGCATCAAAAGGGCAACATCCCGATGAGCCATGCGGACATGGTCGCCATTGCGGTGGCTAGCGGCATCCCCAAGACGCGCTTTGAGCAAGAGTACAACACCTTCCCGATCATCGGTAAGGTCGCTCAATACGACCGCTGGGGCCAAGACATCAACATCGAGGCGGTGCCTGAGATCTTGGTCAACGGCAAGTACTTGGTCACGATGGAGTCCGTCGACAACGTCGACCAGCTCATTGACCTTGTCGGCTACCTATTAAACAAGGACGAGCTGCCGGACGCCCCGCAGCGCGGGAAGTAAGCATTACCCTGATTCCCAAAGAGAAAAGGTCGCTGCCGCGACCTTTTCTCTTATGAAGGAGGCAAAGCCCGTTACTTGGTGCTCTGCGGCTCCTCCTTGCTCTCTGCAGCAGCTTCCGCGGTGCTCTCATCATCGGCTGCAGGCGCAGCGCTCGGGGCGGCGGCCTCGTGCTTGACCTCGGCGCTCTCAGTAGCTGCCGTTACAGGCGTCTCCGTCACCGCGCTTGGCTCGGTTGCGCTGCTGGGAGCGCTGAGGGCGGCGCTTGGGGCGTCGGGCTCGGGGCGCTGGTAAGTTATGCCGAGGAGCTCTGCGATCTGCTCGTCCTTGGCTTGCCACAGGTCGCGCAATTTCTTGGTGAAGCTGCGCTTGAACTGCTTGTCGCTCATATAGTCGCCGACGAGCTCGGACTGAATCGTGTGGGCGTCGATAACCTCAACGCGGGCGATGACCGCGTGCAGGCGGCCTTTGAGCAGGTCGATGAAGACCTTGCCACCGTCGTTTTGTGGGTACTGCAAGGTGGTGTTGAGGATGCAATCAAGGCGCGAGCCGATGATGCCCAAGGCGACGGCCAAGGAGGCGGCCTTGGGCGGCATCAGGTTTTGGTATGGGCTCTTTTGGGCCTTGGCTTTGGCCTTGGTGTAGCGCGTGCCTTCGACGAAGTTGACGAGGGTCGAAGGATGCTCGATCACGCTCAAGCAGGCCTTGCGCGTGGCGTCTAAGTCCTTGGTCTTGAGCTTAGGGTTCTTTAAGATCTCGCTGCGGGTGTAGCGGCGCAGAAACGGCATGCCTAAGGCAAAGCAGACTTGGCCGATGATCGGGATGTAGATCAGGGAGTGCTTTAAAAAGAACTTGGTGATTGGAATACGGCCGCGGAAGATGACGATGAGCATGACGATATCGGCCCACGACAAGTGGTTGCTGATGATCATGCAGGCCTTGTTGACCTTGAGACCTTCTAAACCAGCGATGTCCCACTTGGTCTTGTTGGTGAGCGTAATCTCACAGGCAAGGAAGTGTGCCCAGAGCCAGAAGATGCCCTGATAGAGCCCATCGAGGCTCTTGAGCACCGGCTTGACCGGCAGGATCAAGCGGATGAGGGCACCTAAGAAGATCGGCAAGGCCAAGATCAAGGTGACCACACTGAGTACCACCAAGTTAAACACTAAGAGGATGGGACCTGGTAAAAACGACAGCATAGTGCAGCGCCTCAAAGGCAACTGAGCGAAGCTCAGCGCAAACCAAACAATCGAGCGGAGCCGGGGTCTCAACCGCGCGGCGGAGCATCCTTGAAAATAGGCCATTCTAACATAGCGCTGGGCGCATGTTGGCTGCGGCTCTCTCTGGGCATGTGCCTTGCCTTGACCTATACTGAGAGGGTAATCGTGTTGGACAGGAGTGAGGCATGATTCAAGCGCGCCACTTTTCCTTAGGCAGATCCTTAAGCAGAACCTTGGGCCGAGCCTTAGGCCTACTGGGCACCGTCGGGTGCCTAGTAGGGCTGAGCTGCGTCGGGCTTGGGCACGCCGCGCCCGTGACGCCACATGCGGCACCTAATGCCATCAATATGAGCATCGGCGGTGAGCAGAACGCGCGCGTCAGCCGCATCTTGCCTGATTACAACTTGAGCTATAACCGGCAAAGCCGGATTGTGAGCTTGACGCGTAAGGACGGCAAGGCCAAGGCCTTCGTCCAGATCCTCGCCCCGGCGGCGCATCTGAGCACCACCAAGGCCTACGCCCAAAGCGTAATGGACAGCTACGCCGGTTGGGGCCTGACCGCGCAGATCGCCCGGCGCGGCTTTAGCTTCCAATATGTCGACAATGCCCCTTGCGCTGGTCTTGTGACCTATTTTGACGGCAGCTCCTACCTCTTGTACGGCAGCTGCGGCTTCATGACACAAGAGGAGATGACGCGCGCGTTCTCGCTTGCCAAGATGCAGCTGGATATCGACGACTTGCTCAATCGCAGCGCCGCCCCATCGATGTACTACTAAGAGGCGTCGCCGCCCGCGGGGTTTGTGCCTTAGTGGTCGCCCTCACGTTGTTTGAGGAGCTCAGCGAGTTTGTTGGACTCAGTTTGCATGTTGTACTGCGTCGGCGTGCTGTCTTGGACAGAGGCGCTGTCCGGAGCGGGCGTGCTGTCTTCAGCAGGAGTGCTGTCTGGGGTTGGCGCGCTGTCTTGGTCTGGTGCGCTGTCCGGAGCGGACGCGCTGTCTGCGGTCGGCGGGGTGGCCTTGGGCTTGCGCCACGCTGCCTGCGTGCGGTACTTGGCGTAGTACTTAAAGTTGTCGTACTTGAAGCCAAACGGGATGATGAGCACCCTGAGCGGATACTCCGGGTGCTGCAGGCTCAGCGCTTGGCAAAAGTGGAAGCGTTCTAAGATACCGGCGTCCGCGGGTATTTTACTGGCCACACGTTGGGCGGCCAGATAGGTCTGCTCGAGCAGCTGGTAGTAGTCGCGCGAGGCCTTGCGCACCGCCTCGGGCAATTGGTCAAAGCCTTCGGCGAGGGGATTGAAGTACGGCTTACGCCCGCGGGCGCGCGGATTGTAGGCGGCGGGATCCCTAAGTTCGGCTTTGATCGCCGCAAAGAGCTCGTCGGGCAGCAGCTTGCGCTTGCTCGGAGGCGGCTCGGGCGGCGTAAAGCCCTTGGCGGCAAGCTGGGCGGCCGCTTGCTTGCGCGCCTCTTCTTTGGCGGCCTTGGCGGCAGCCCGTGCCGCTTTCTTGGCTTGGGCCGCCTTGGCCGCGCGCTGACGCTGCTGCGCGCTTTCGTTGATCTTCTGGATGATGTCAGCAGGCGGTATGGCTGGTTCTACTTGCGGCCAGTTGGGGGTGACGCGGCGCAGTGCGCAGAGCTTTTCTAACTTGCGGCGCGAGCAGGCAAAGATCACCCAAACCCGATCGATGGGCATGCCGCTGTTTAGGGCATACTCCAAGATCTGGAGGTATTCACGCTCGCTGTAGACGGGCCGCTTATCGCGCGCAAAGTAGTCGATGAACTTCTCGCGTCCATGCAGCCGATAAAACAGGGCCCAGCGCGAGATGACCGAGGAGGCTTTGTGCAGCTGCCCTGTGGCCTCGCGTAAGGCTTGCAGGCTGGTGCCTTTGTATTTATTGTCGGCGTGCACCTTATCATAGGTGTCGCAGAAGCTTGCGGCTTGCTCCTCAGTCAAAACGGCCGTAATGCTCATAACACCTCTCCCCCCTTAGTCTTAGTGGGATATGATACCCCATTTATTTCCTAGAACATAGAGCGACAAAAAAGCCTGAAGCTGACGCTTCAGGCCTTGATGCGCCCACGGGGGGCTACGGCTGCCTTAGGCAGCCTTGAGTGCCGCCTTAGGCGGCAGGCTTGTCTTCTGCCGCTTCGACTGACTTGTCCTCGGTCGGATCAGCAGCTTTGTCCTCGGCCTTGTCCTCAGACTGCTCAGCGGCCTCTGGCGCGAAGCTTTGGTCGCGGACGGCCAAAGCAAAGAACTTGGTGGCCTCGTCGTATTGGGCCAAGCGCTCGTTGAGCTCAGCGGCTAATAGGTAGAGCTCTGGGCCCTTGCCTAAGGTAAATGCTTGCTTTAAGTGCTCTTTGGCTTGGCTCAACTGGCCGGACTTGAGCTCTAAGTTGGCTAAGGCCTTGATGAGGGGCAGGTTGGTGCTCGCCCCGATCTGGTTTTGTTGCTCTTGGCGCGTCAGCTCCTTTAAGACAGCTGGTACCGCCTCACGCCACGTGGCAATGGCCTCGAGCAGTGGGGTGGCGGCGCTGTGCTTTAACAGGGCGGTGGCGAACTTACCGGCATTGACGTTATCGCCTAAGGCGACGAGCTTGGTGATGATTGGGGTCATTACCTCCGCGTCGCTGCGCTCGCTGCGGCTTAAGTTGTTGGTTAAGGCCACGAGGCTGTTGCTGTCTTGGGTCTTGTCGACCTGCGCCGTGATGACCTTGAGCAGCAGGGCTTGGTAATCATCGGCGCTGACCAACTTGAGCTTTTTAAGCTGCGGCAGGAGGCCGAGCAGCTTGTCGTAGTCACCTTCTTGCTCATAGCACTCGCTTAAGAGCTGGGTGGTGATGGCGTTGGTGTAGCTGTCCTTTTTGACTTGCTCTAAGTTCTCAAGGGCGGCTTGGGCATTGCCCAGCTTCAAGTTGAGCTTGGCGCGCAGTAAGCGGCAGGCCAGCTGCGAGCCCGATGGGGTTTGCTCAGCTTGGTCTAAGTAGTTGCGGCACCCGGCTAAGTCGCCTAACTTAAAGGAGCTCTTGGCCCCTAAAAAGAGCAGGCTGGCCGGGAGGTCACCCTTGGCGCCGTACTTACGTACTAAGCCTAAGGCGCGCTGATAGGCACCTTCTTCATAGGCTAAGAAGGCCTCGCCTAAGAGGGTTTGTTGTTTGCGGTTGCGGCGGCGCGAGAGCCAGTTGGAGGTGCTGCGCGGCAGCTTGATCGAGCGGTTTAACAGGTTGACGATGACATGCAAGACCACGAAGGCGACCAGCGCGAGGATGATGGCGGTGGTCAGCGAGGTCTCGACGATGTAATTGTCGGTGGCGATGTGGACGAAACCTTGGCTATCAGCAAGGCGTGGGCCTAAGAAAACCGCAGCGCATAACAGCGCAACTGCAATGAGGATCTTGATCATGGAGCCATCCCCCTTAGTTGACGCGATTTAACAGGTGGGCTTGGGCAAAAGCGGCAAAGTCGACGGCGCTTTGTAAGCTCTCCGGCATGGAAATGGTGATGTCGCTCGCGACCACTTGGTTCAACAGCTCTAAGGTATTCTTAGTCACGGCGCTCTCTTGATCGAAGTACGTGGTGACGAGCTTGATCGCGTCGTTTAAGTTGGCCTGCATGGAGTCCTTGTCGCCATGGGCTAAGTCGGCTTTGGCAAGGAGGATGCGGGTCTTGATGTTCTCGCGCAAGTACAGGTCTTGCTCTGGGCTTAAGAACTCAGTGGCGGCCTCAGGGGTGCGGTGGCGGATCTCGATGAAGCGCTGGGCAAAGTCGTTGGCCGACTTGGTGAGATTCTCCTTCCAGTCAGCGACATTGGCGCTGGGCTCATTGTTCGATTGGAAGGCCGCTGCGCGCTTAGCTGGATCCGAGTAGCCTTCTAACACTAAGGTGTCGACGTTGTCGTAGGCACGGTCTAAGTTCAAGCCTAAGCCGCGGATATCAACTGGGCTGATCTGCTTTAAGGTGGCGATGTCCTTGGAGATGGCCTCGCGTAAGGCGACGACCTCCACCTCTTGCATGCCTACAAGCAGGGAGTCCGCTTGGCTTAACATCCAGACGGCGGCCTTGGTGTCGTGCTCAAAGATGGCCTTAGCGGCGGCGTTGTTGACGAGGAAGTAGCTCTCGGCGAGCTTCCAATCGTTAGGATTGCGCTCGGCATAGCTTTGCAGTCTGCGATCTAAGTCCGAGACGGTGGCGCCTTGTTGCTGTTGGGCGGCGATTAAGCCGTTTACCGACTGCCCTAAGCTTTGGTAATTCTGGGTTAAGCCCCCTAAGGCTTGCTGCAGCGAAGCGTTTTGCTGCTCGGCATATTGGAAGGCATTAGCGCTGCCTTGGATTTGGGCGACCGCCGAGCTGATCTGCTGCTGGGTGGCGGCGGAGTTAGCGTCGAGCTTGAGCAGCGCATTTTGGTTTTGGTAGGCGGTGAAACCGGCAAAGCCTGCCCCGGCTAAGGCGATGACTACGACCAGCCAGAGCAAGCCGTGCTTGCTCCCGGAGTTTTGAGCTTGCAGCTGTGCAAGCTGCGCCTTTAAGGTACCAACCTCACCCTTGAGCTCGTTGATGGTTGCGCTCTCAGAGGAGACATACTGTTGGTAGTTGGTGGTGACCACAGCAACATCAGTTGCTGGATTCGTGCTTGGGGCAGCATTGGAAGTGCTGGCAGTGGCGGACGTGTTATTAACCATTTTGATCCCTGCTGGGTCTTGCAAACAAACTGAGCCTGCAGGCCAAACAGCGCGCAGGTTGCACTCTTTAAGTGCGACCGACCGTGATGGTGAGCTGTGGCCCGGGGCGATGCCGGGAAGGCTTGTGCCCGCTTGCGGCGCATGCGCGCTAGGGCAAGTAGCGGTGCGCCACCCATAGGCGCTAAGGGTGGATTTTATCACCAAACTCCATCAGCTTTTAGGACGTAGCCTGCAACTATGACGCCGCGGCGCGTTTGGCTGCGCCAAAATGGCTCGCTGGGGCGCGTACCCAGCGCTCACCGCCGCAGGCGGCGCCGCCCCTCGCGGCCTCCCACGGCGGCCCTACAGGCTGGCCGTGGGGCGTGGCCTGCGCCTGCGGGCAGGCCCAGCGCGCCGTGCCGGTGCGCTATAATTGAGTCGTTAGGATCGACCTATTGAGGGCGGTTTTTGTGGTTTACCTCAGCAAACAGCAGATTTTGACGCGCTTTCGCCGCTATAAGGCGCTCAATGAGACCCGCTTACAGCGCGCCTGCGCGCTCATGGGCCCGCGCGCGCGCCGCGGCCTTGAGGTCGTGCCGCTGCTGTTGCACTACAACCACATCTGCCTACCGGGCTATCGCTCCGGCCCCATCCCCCATGGCATCGACCTGTTTACCCCCAATGAGTTTCAGCAGGGCTATTTGCGCTCGCTCCTAGCCGAGAGCTTGAGCGAGGCCTATCTTGATGGCGGCGCCGCTGAAGAGGATCCAGAGCGCGCGCAGCGACGCGCGGCCCAAGAGATCCACAAGGCCGAGCTTTTGGCGACCATCCCGCCGCTTGAGGAGCCGGTGACTCACGATATCTTGGGCCTGTATGCCATGGGATCGACCTCCTCGATTGGTCAATCACAGGGCTCCGACCTTGATATTTGGGTATGCGTGCGCGCCAACATCAGCCCTGAGGGCATGAGTGCACTCCAAGACAAGTGCCGCTTCATCACTACCTACGTCAAATCCTTTGGCGTGGACTTGAACCTCTTCGTCACGCCCGAAGACCGCTTTACCAACTTCCAGCCCGATCAACTCGACGAAGAAAACTGCGGCAGCGCCCAGAACTTGTTCTTGCTCGATGAGTTCTATCGCTCCTCGATTCGCCTGTGCGGGCGCTACATCATTTGGTACCTGATCTCGACCAAAGAAGAGCAAAGTGCCTATCAGGACTACGTCAAGTTCTTGCTCGAAGGCAAGTCTAATCTGCCTAAGTTCAGCACTACTAAGGTTAAGGCGGCCAGCGAGCATGGCGTCAGCACCCATGGTATGTCCCATGTCCTGATGTCGGCCTTAATCGGCGATGAGACGGCCTATCGCCTGCAAAACCAAGAGGCGCTAGCGCATTTGATGGAGGTGCCTGCCTCCGAGCGCAGCGCGGACACGAAGTCCGGCGAGCGCCCGCTCAGTAAGCTTAAGGGCTGGTACCACAAGCTCTCCAAGAGCGCGAGCTCTGCGCCCTTGCTCACGGCTGCGACCTTGACCTACAGCTCGGTCTACGACCAGCTGCGCGACAAAAACAGCGAGGAAGGCCACGCCACAAACGGGGTCTTCTCGGCCTTAAAAGAGCATCTGCGCCCGAGCCGCTATAAGGTTAGCCATGACGTTGAGGCGTCGCATCCACTTGCAATGGTGGTGGCTGATACTGGCATCGAATTGGCTGATCCTACGGTCTATCCGCTCACGAGCTTAGGCCTTGGCCCTGACTCAGGCGCAGGCTGGCGCCCCGTGCCTGATGAGAGCCAGGATATGCCCTCAGAGGATATGACTGGGGCCTTTAGTCAGCCCCTTGAGACGTGGCAGCAGCGCTATCCTGACTTGAGCACCAAGGAAAGTGAGGCCCTTGCGCAGTCGCTCAGCGCGCGGCGCGATTTGATTTTGCCCCACGATGTGCTACCTGAGCCCGTAGCCCCCAAGGCGGTGAGCTCCTCAGGATTTGAGCGCTTGATGCAAGCCATGGGGGTAAGCCCCATGCTGCTGTGGGGCAATGTTGAGCATGCCTTGAACTATGCTTCGGTGCTCAGTGAGCCGACGCCGCCAACAAGCCCGGAGCTTTCAAGCCCGGAGCTTTCCTTGGAGCCGCCTATTGAGTTGACAGAAGAGCCTGAGCCTGAGGTCTCAGCTAATCCATATGTTGATACCTATGTCGGGCCCTATCGCGATACCTTCCCTGCTGCGGTCGCCAGCGCGGCGGTGAGCTACGCGAGCGCCGATGTGCGCACTCCCACCGCAGGTAAGGTCGGGGATCGCCTGCGCCGTGTGGCCGAAAGCAGCCTCGTGCTGCCGACAGTAGCCGAATGTGAGGAGCTTGCGACGCGCGATGGCTGGGTTGAAGGCGAGGCGCCCTTGGATGCCTCTGAGTGGTTTGACTTTGGCTCGGTGGTCAAAAGCTCGCCGACGGAGTACTTTGGTTCGGGTCTGTGGCTGCTCTACAAGGGCATCGATTCGCCCTTTAAGGTCGTGCTCAAGATCTTGCTGATGGAGGCCTACTCGAGCTCGTATCCTAACACACGTCTGCTCTCTTCGGAGCTCAAAGACTACATGCTCGCGCATGATGGTTACAGCCTCGATCTGGACTCGTACTACCTGATGTACCTCAAGGTCTCGCAATACTTGCAAGAGTGCGGTAACTCCGAGCGCCTTGAGCTGATGCGCAAGTGCTTTTACTTGAAGCTCTTCATGGGCCTCAACCATTACAGCACGGCCCAGCGCGATGACGACAAGCTAAAGCGCGAGCTCTTGAGCAAGCTCAGCTCCCGCTGGGGCTGGAGTAAGGAGTTCCTCACCGAGCTTGAGAACGTCTCCGGCTGGAAGATGAACCAAGCGCGCCGCTTCAACCGCGAGGTCTTTAACACCTTAATCGAGAGCTATGTAGCGCTGCTGCGCTTTACCGTGCGCCACGGCATTGAGTACGCCATTACCTCCGATGACGCTGGTGTGCTCTCGCGCAAGCTCTATGCGGCCTTCGATCGCTATCCGGGCAAGATCTTGGTGATGCACACCTCCCTCTTCCACAATCTAGAAGAGCGCCACCTGACCTTTATCTGCCCGAGCAGTCATAGCCTGTGCCGCAAGGGCTGGCATCTATACACCGCTGCTGACTATGACATCGGCCTGTTAAACCAGCGCGTCACCTACATCGGCACGCGCCTGAGTGAAGTCGTGGCATGGGCCTGCTTTAACGGCCTGATGACGCCACGTACCAAGATTCATGTCGCCGGTGCAGTCAAGGGCGTCACCCCAGCCAAGATCAAGCAGCTGAACAGTGACATCATGCGTGTCTTGGGCTCGAGCATGGATCAAGTCTCCGAGCAGAGCATGCAGCGCGGCTTTCGCCTCAAGTCATGCGTTGTGGTGGTCAACCTCGAAGAGGACAATACCAGCCTGCTCAAGAGCCAAATGCTCGATACCGAGTATGGCTCGACCCTGTGTTATGGCCATCAGCGCTTGTGCCTTGTAGGCTCAGTTGACCTGATTGTGGTCAACGCCTGGGGTGAGGCTATCACCATCAATCTGCCGAGCGGCGAAGAGGGTGTGGTCGAGCTGCTGGCAACTCTATTGCGCATTGTCACCAATAGTATTGCCATTGTGCCAAACTCCACCGAACCGAGCACTAGCCCTGCTCCCACCACCATAGCGTCGCCTGCTGCAGCGCCTACCACTGAGCCTGTCACGGATCCTGCCGCCGAGTCAGCGGCTGAGCCCAAGCCCGTTAATAGCAAAAAGTACAAAAAGCCGGTCATCGCCTATGAGGGCTTATTAGGCGCGGTGGCGCCGCACGGAGCAGCTGCGTCACAGGTGGGGGCGCCGAGCGAGCGCGCTATTGCCACCAGCGCGGAGCTCACTGAGCTCTTAAGCCATATCGAAGTATGCTCGTATGCGGCGTCCTATCAGGATCTCATCAAGTACGACCTTGAGGCGACGGTGCGCCAAGTGTGCAACTGCTTGCTCAGCACCGGCTCAAGCGAGTATGTCTTTGAGGTAGGGCGTAACTCCTATGTGGCGCGCACCTTGGGCGAGCGGGGCGTCAAGATCAACAAAAAGAGCGTCTTTGGCTCCAATGAGTTTGATATCAGCGTGGTCTCCGGCTATGGTATGCGCCCGGAGTACGCGCTGCAAGTGCCGCCGATTGTCGACCGCTACGCCAACACCGGGATCGTGCAATACTTCTTCATGCCGCTGCCGGACAAGGGCCATTGGGACATCTACATCGTCAATGAGCGCAATGAGGTCAACATCTACCACGACTACTACGGCTCGCGTGCGTCCTTGGTCAATGCCATTAACCGCTTCTACACCCAGCAAAGCCAGCACCGTCTTCTGCGTACCGCCCGCTTCAACCTTCCGCAGTACTACGTACTCTCGCAAGACCAGCGCAGCCTGCACCCCTTCACTATTCGCAACGATTAGCCCGCCCCAGCGCGGCCAAGGCGCGCCCACGGCAGCGCGCCCAAGGAACAGGCGCGGTGGACGGCCTACGCACTGTGTTGTGGACGCAGGGGCGGGCGCAGTGGCCCAAAATGGCGCGTGGGCGACCACGGCGCGCACAAAGGGGCAAAGCATGCTATTCTCAAAACTTTGAGAGGGCGTGGGCCTGAGGCGCAGGGACGTACCTGCGCGGGCCCGCGCAGCTGGCACAAGGAGATTGCGATGTCGCGCTGGGTGATCTTTGGGGCAAGTTTGGTGGCACTCATCGTGTCAGGCTGTGGGCTGAAATACGATCTCTACCTGCCTGAGGACGAGGCGCAAGCCATAGAGCAAAACCAAGGCGGCGCCATGGGGTCGGACACCACTACTCAAGACTAAGTTAGGTCGAACGAAGCTGCGGCCTCAGGCCGCATCAAGACGAGGTTTCGATGGATTATTTCAATTACAAAGACAACGAGCTGTACGCTGAGGACATCAAGGTTACTGACTTAGTAGAGCGCTATGGCTCACCTCTGTACGTCTACTCCAAGGCCACCTTAGTCCGTCACCTCAAGGCCTTTGAAGACGCCCTAGTAGATAAGAAGCATCTGGTGTGCTACGCGGTCAAGGCCAACAGCTCCCTGAGCATCCTCAACATCATCGCCAAGTCCGGCTGCGGCTTTGACGTGGTCTCTAAGGGCGAGCTGATGCGCGTGATCGCCGCAGGCGGCAGCGCCGAGAAGGCAATCTTCTCGGGTGTGGGCAAGCGCGAAGATGAAATCGAGTTTGCCCTGACCAACAAGATCAAGTGCCTCGATATCGAGTCCGAAAGCGAGCTGCACAAGGTCGAGGCCATTGCCGCTCGCTTAGGCTTGGTCGCGCCGGTTGCCCTGCGCGTCAACCCGAACGTCGATGCTAAGACCCATCCTGCCATCTCCACCGGCCTGAAAAAGAACAAGTTCGGCATCGCCTTTGAGGAGGCCTTGCCGCTCTACCAATACATCGGTAAGAGCCAGCACTTAGAGGCGCGCGGCATTGCCTGCCATATCGGCTCGCAGATGACCTCAGGTGGACCTATCATCGAGGCTACCGACAAGTTAATCGCGCTCTACCATGACTTAGCGGCGCAGGGCATCGTGGTCAAGCACATCGACATCGGTGGTGGTCTTGGTGTCACCTACAACGATGAGACCCCACCTTCGCCTAATGAGTACATGGCCGCCGTCATCCAACGCTTAAAGGACATCGATGTCGAGATCTTCTGCGAGCCGGGCCGCGCCATGGTCGCCAATGCCGGTATCTTGGTCACCAAGGTCTTGTACTTAAAGTCCAACTCCGAGCGCAACTTCTGCATCGTCGACGGCTCGATGAGCGATTTGATTCGCCCAGCGCTCTACAACTCGTGGATGAATATCATCCCTGCGGTCAAGCGCCCGGCCGCCGATGCCTTAGAAGGCAGCGACAACCACGGCACCAAGCTTTATGATGTGGTCGGCCCGATCTGCGAGAGCGATGACTTCTTGGGCAAGGATCGCCACCTCAATGTGCGCGAAGGCGACGTCTTAGTGGTACGCGGTGCCGGTGCCTACGGCTCGACCATGTCCTCAAACTACAACAGCCGTCCGCTGTGCGCGGAGATCTTGGTCGAGGGCGCCCGCGCCTTCGTCATCCGTGAGCGTCAGCAAGAAGAGGACATGTGGGCCAACGAGCGCATCATCACTGACTACGAAGAAGAGTTCGAGGAGTAGGCGTCCCTAAGGAAGGCTGTGCGCCGCACGGCCTGCGCTGTAAGGCTGCGTGCCCGCGCCCCGTGCGGGCATAACATGAGGATGCGGCAAGTAGAACGCATAATGCTAAGATAGCCCCGAGTACGCTTGGGGCATTTTTTTTTCTTGAGTGCGTCAAGCCCCATTAGAGCAATTTGGTGCCGCAACGGCGGGAGCTTTTATGCAGATTAAGTTCAGCAAAATGCACGGTCTGGGCAATGACTTTATGGTGATCGATACGGTCACGCAGAAGGTGTTCTTTAGCACCGAACTCATCAAGCGCTTGGGCGATCGTCATTTTGGCGTGGGCTTTGATCAGATGCTGCTCATTGAGCCGCCGTACAACCCCGACTTTGACTTCCACTACCGCATCTTCAACCAAGATGGTTCCGAAGTGCAGATGTGCGGCAATGGCGCGCGCTGCTTTGCTCGCTATGTGTTCGACCATGGCCTCTGCTCCAAGCGCGAGATCAAGGTCTCCACCATTGCCAATGAGCTGACCTTAAAGATCGAAGATGACGGCGAGGTCGTGGTCAATATGGGGGTACCAGTCTTCACCCCGGCCAAGATCCCATGCACCTTTGCCACCGAGCAAAAGCAGTACACGGTCAAGCTCGACCCAGAGCAGGCAGGGGGCGTCTCCGAGCTTACGGTCGGTGCGGTCTCGATGGGCAATCCGCACATGGTGACGGTAGTCGATGATGTCGACACCTGCGCCATTGCGACCTTAGGGCCGCTGCTTGAGTGCCATGAGACCTTCCCCGAGAAGGTCAACGTGGGCTTTATGCAAGTGCTGTCGCGCCATGAGATTAAGCTGCGCGTCTTTGAGCGCGGCTGTGGCGAGACCATGGCCTGCGGCACCGGCGCGTGCGCCGCCGCGGTCGTAGGTATGACCCAAGGCTTGCTCGACTCCAAGGTTAAGGTACACCTGCCCGGCGGTACCTTATCGATTTCATGGCAAGGCCCGGGCAAGCCGGTCATGATGAAGGGCCCAGCTACCCACGTCTACGAGGGCATCATCAACATCTAAGCGCCCGGTGCTAGGAGTGCTAAGAGCGCTCCAACGCGCGTGCAAAGCCAAGGAGGTGCGGCTATGAGCGAGAATCCCGAAAGCAGGACAGCTGCCCCCTCCCCAGCTCAGCCTAGCAGCCCTCAGCCTCAGGTACCGCCCTCGGCGCAGCCTGCGTCGCAACCTGTCGCGCCCATGGCAGGCATGACGCCCGAGCAATGGGCGCAGTACCAGCAGTTTCTGCAATTCCAGCAGTTTCAGGCCTACCAACAGCAGATGATGCTGCAAGGCCAGCCTGGCCCGCAACTAGGCCTTGAACCCCCAGCGCAGGCGCAAGCTCAAGCGCAGGCGCAAGCGCAGGCCCAAGCGCAAGCAGCTGCGCTGCAATGGTGGCAATTCCAGCAGTTTGTGCAGTTTCAACAGTTCCAAATGCAGCAAGCTGCGGGACAAATGCCGTCTACTGCGCCAGCCCCCAGCTGGGGCATGGCGCCGCCCGCCCAGATGCCAAAATCAGCCCCGCGGATGCCCACCACCGTACCGCCCGTGGGTGTAATGGGGACATATGTTCCCAATATGTATACAGCTCCGCTGAATATGGGGGCTGGGCCGGGAGCGGTGCCTGTGATGGCAGTGCCCGCAGCTATGGGATTAGCGCCTGCGGCACCGAGCGTAGGAGTGCCACCGTCTACAGGGCAAGTGGTACCCAACAGTGCGCTAAACGCATCTCCGTACGCCGCGGATGCTAAAGCGGTACACAACAGTGCGCCAAGCGCTGCAGCCATGGTGCCGGGCGTAGGCTCGCTGCCGCTGGCACCGACAGCGGCTCCTTACGCTGCGGAGTCCAAAACGGTACACAACAGCGCGCAGAGTGCTGCAGCTATGGCTCCGGGCGTAGGCTCGCTGCCGCAGGCTCCAAGCGCGGTGCCTTGCGCTGCTGAGGCTAAAGCGGTATACAACGACGCGCCAAGCGCGGCGGCCGTGGCGTTGGGCTTAGGGCCTGCGCCTCTGGCACCGGACGTGGTGCCATACGCTGTTGAGGCTAAAGCGGTACACAACAGTGGTCCAAATGCTGCGGCCATGGCTCCGGGTGTAGGGGCGCTGCCGCCGACTTTGGGAGCGGGCGCTGAGGCGGCGTCTGCGGTACACCAAGTGACGGCTCTGGCGGAGCGGCGCACGGCGCAGCCGCGGGTGCTGCCTGAGACGGCGGCACCAGAGGCGCCTGCGGGCATCATGGGGGAGCGCTCGGGGCGGCGCATTATGCAGACGCTCTTTGAGTCCGATAATGGTCTCTATCAGCACGCCAACTTGTTCTTGCGCTTCATCCGCGATGAAAAGAACTATTCGCCCTTGACCTTCCAAAGCTATAAGGAGACTTTGGAGCGAGTGATCAAGTTCTTGAGCGCGCGGCCTTGTGCCGCCTCGCCTACCGGGCTCATTACCTCGTGGGCGCAGCTGGATAAGCTCGATATGCGCGCGCTCAGCCGCCACCTCAACTTCAAAAGCAATGATGAGCGCTACGCCAGCGCCAGCATTGCTCATGCGGTGCATGTGGTCTCGTCCTTTTTCACCTTCATGCAGCGCCAGCACTATTTGGCAGCCAATCCGATGCAGTTCATCACCGCACCTAAGGCCAAGCATGCCTTGCCGCGTGTGCTCTCGGCGCAGGAAGTCGATCAACTTACCTCAGGGGTGCTCAAGACGCCGCAGGACATTCGCAACCGCGCTATTACCGAGCTCTTATTCTCCTCGGGCTTGCGCGTGGGCGAGCTGACCAGCCTCAATCTTGGTGATGTCAGCTTCGATATGCGCGAAGTCCGCGTCATCGGTAAGGGCGATAAGGAGCGCGTGGTGCCGGTCGGGCGCGTCGCCTTAGAGGCGCTCGAGCAGTATTTGGCGGTGCGGCCTTGTTTTAAGCCGCGCGATAACGCGCTCTTTGTCAATCGCTGCGGCCTGCGCCTCAATGCACGCACGGTGCAGAGCTTTATCAAGGAAGCGGCCAAGAACACGGGGCTGACCGGCACGGTGACGCCGCACAAGCTGCGCCACTCCTTTGCCACCGAGCTGCTCAATCACGGCGCTGACCTGCGCCTTGTCCAAGAGATGCTTGGGCACTCCAACCTCGGCACTACCCAGATTTATACCCACGTCGACTTAGTGCGACTCCAAGAGGTCTACAACCACGCCCACCCGCGTGCTACCGTAGCGCAAGATGAAGCGGCGCAAGCGCAGACGGAGCATGACTTAGAGGAAAGCAAGGCCTTGTTAGCCGCGCTGCCGGACTCAGAGAAGCCGATCAAATAGGCCGCACGGCCTCGTGCTGATTTTGTATGAGCCTATCCTGAGCCGAAGTAAACCTTCCATGGTATGAGCAAGCGAACCTTGTGTGGTGCAAATGCGGGCTCAAAAGTCGGCTTCCGGGCGAATCGTGCCTCATTTTGTGAGAGCAAGCCCGTATTCGGTCTGTTGCCTACGCCCCGCAGGCTCGGTGGCCTGCCTCACCATCGTGTCTGCACCGATCTGTCCCACGGTTGCATGAGCTTCATCTAGGCTATCAAGCCGCTGGGCAGGGCCTGTCGGCTTTGTTGGCAGAGCCTGTCGGCCTTGGCGGCAGCGCCTTGAGCACCCCTATCACAAAAGTATTCACGAGCGACCTTGAGCGCGACAGAAAGTTAGCCGGGACAATTTTTTTTCAAGGGCGCCTTGCGGCGGAAACCCAGACGCCATCAGGATTGCGCCCAGTTTACGGGCTTTGGGGGCAAAACTTTTTACGTCCTTTTTTGCAGGGGCCTCTTCCTTTCCGCGTTTTAATGGAAGGTAGATGATCAAGCGCTTGACTTTCTCCGGAAGCGTTGCGCGGCCTTGGTCATAAGCTTCCCCCGCAGTGGGGCGATACTGAATCTCGTGCTCATCCCACCGCTGGTCTTAAGAAAGGAGCCCACTATGAGCGAAGTTAACACCCTAATCGATACCGAACCGGCCGTGAACCAGCCGACCAATGATGTGGTTCCTACCGCTGTGCCTGCCGCACCCGGCGCATCCAGCACCGAACTGCGCAAGGCACTGCGCGAGCTGCGCCACGGCCATGCCAGTGATGGCGCCTCAGCGCGGGCTTATCCCGTACCTGAGGGGCGCGAGGCCTTGCCCCTAGCCTCCGCGCGGGCCCGTGAGCACATCTGCAGTTTCCAGCCGCTCACGGCGGCCCAAAACACCTCCATGCGCAAGTACGCGCGCAGCTTGACTGAGCAGGAAGTCACCCTCACCGATGGCACGACCTGTGTGCTCAAGCTCAAGCCGAGCACGTATGAGGAGATGCTGGCATTGGGCTCCTACACTGAGGTGCTCAAGAGCGCCAGCCGCCCGCTCTTTAGTGAGTGCTTGCTCGATTACGAGATTGCCCCCGCAGGCTTAACGGCCGCGACGCGCCAAAGGGCCCGTCAGCTCCTTGAGAGCTTGGGCGCCACCCACATCTTGGCTTGGGCTAAGGATCAAGCGCTGCCGGTCTACCAAGACTTGGCCAAAGAAATCGTCGCCGCGTGGGACGATCCCAAGATCGCAGGCCTCACCTGCTGCACTGATGACATTCCGCTCAAGCCGAAGGTCAAGCAAGTACAGCCCTTTGTCCAAGGCTTAGCCGAGCGTGCCGCTCACTGGCCTGAGGCCTTACGCCCGCTCCTTGCCGACCTGATCAAGGTGCTCACGCACTGCGTCGCCAGCAAGCTCCATGACTACCTCGTCATGCTGCAGCCGTTATTGCAGCTGAGCTCATCCGACTTGCATGCCGCCCTGCTGAAGTTAGCCCAGAAGCTTCCGCCGTTTTGTTCCTTTTTGGCCTTAGTCCATCCAGTAGAATGGGAGCAGTCAGGCCGCAATCTGCACAAGTTCCTGCAGGCCACGACAATCAAGCCCAAGCAGCCCGCGCCACGCAAGCGCAGCTCCAAGCGCCCGCCCAAGGCTCAGACCAGCGCTGAAGTCGTAGCACCTGAGGTCGAGTCTGAGTCAAGCTGCGCTCAGCCGCTCACCGCTGAACCGACCATGAGTGCTGCCGCTCCCAGCACCGAAGCCGTAATGGACGCCATTGCGTGCGACGCACCAGCGGACATCATGGCAGAAGCTGCTGTAGCTGAAGTCTCAGCCCCAGTAGACGAAATCAGCTCCGTCGCTGCCCCAGCAAGAGCAGCTGACAGCGCCGAACCATCCTCCGAAGCCATCATCGAGACTGACGTTGCAGCCCCTGCCGTCGAAGACAGCTCATCGAAAGCTCCTAAAGTAGCCGCCGTTGAGGTCGCTGATCCATCTGACAACTACGTGGACGTTCCAGCACCAATCGCCGCGGACAGCGCCGTAGCAGCTGCCTACGAGGCTGAAGTTCCAGCTCCAGCCGCTGAAGCCAGCGCGGTAGCAGTCCCGGAGTCTGACGCTCATGTTGAGGAGCAAGCCGCAGACGGGGACGCGTTAGCGGAGCCGCCGAGTGCTGAGGTTGAGGTCGCTGAGGTGGATGGCGCGGGCGCTCCGGCGCAGAGCTGCAAAGCCAAGATCAACGCCTTGGCCGACAATGTCTGCACCTTGATCGAGAAGGTAACAGTGGCTACTGAGGATAGTGCCAATGGCCTCTCGCCCGAAGAGAATGCCGTGCTGCGGCAGGCCGCTTTAGCGTCGATTCAGACGCAGGCGTACGCTGAGCTCGACCATATCTCGCAGGAGGCGGAGCAGGCAGAGCAGCGGGCGCGGGAGCAGTACCAAAAGCACCTCAAGCGGCAGCAGCACAAGCGGGAGCGCCAGCTGCGTAAGCAGGCCCGTCGTCACCGCAAGTAGTGGCGTAAGTAGGGGCAAGTAGAGCGCAATTGGCGCCTTGCTGGTTCGTGCACCTCTGTCCCCATGGCGTGCGGCCGTGGGGGTAGGGGGCTTGCTCGGCCTTATCTTCGTGGCCGCGAGGCTTGGCGCCTTGGGGTACAATGAGAGCTATTTTGGGGCAGAACGGTAGGAAGGTGGTGATGAGCGCACGGGCTCTGATTGACGAGTTAAATGAACAGCAACGCGAGATTGTCTTTGCGCCGTTAGAAGATAGTCTGGTGGTGGCGGGCGCCGGTACCGGCAAAACGCGCGTGCTGATTGCACGCTTGGCGTACCTGCTGGAAGTTGAGGGTTTTGCGCCTTATCAGATCATGGCCATGACCTTTACCAATAAGGCCGCAGGCGAGATGAATGAGCGCCTTGCGACCGCCATGGGCTGGCCTGATAACAAGAGCATGTGGGTGGGCACCTTCCATGGCCTGTGCTTTCGCCTCTTGCGCCAGTATGCGCTTGAGGCCATGCTGCCGCGCAACTTCACCTTACTGACGCCGTCAGATCAAGAATCTTTGCTGCGTACCTTTTACACCAACCATGGCATCAAACCCAAAAACGACCCGTACTTAGGCTCGCTCAAAGAGCACGGCTTAGACCCCAAGAGCGTGGTCAACCGCATCATGCGTCTTAAAGATCGCGGCATCCGCCCGCAGCTGCCCGATGAAGAGGCCCAGCGCTTGGTGCTGCAGCTGCAGTCTGAGTGGCCGCTTTTGAGCACGCGCAAGGATGATGAGATCTTTGAGGCCATGTTCGCCTGCTATGAGCGCCTGCGCCTTAACTCCGGTGCGGTCGACTTTGCCGATCTCATTGTCTATGCGGTCAACCTGCTGCAAAACAACGCCGAGGTGCGCACGAAGATGCAGCAGCGCTTCCGTTACATCTGCGTCGATGAGTTCCAAGACACCAATGAGATGCAACTGCAGTTTTTGCTCTTGCTCAAGGGCCCAACTAACAACATCTTCGTGGTGGGCGATGATGACCAAGCCATCTACGGCTGGCGCGGCGCGCAGGTTGACAACTTAAACCGCCTCGTCAAGGCGCTGCCGCAGATCAAGCTCTATGAGCTCTCCATCAACTATCGCTCCAGCCAAGACATCCTGACCTTCGCCAATGCCGTGATTTCAGATTGCAGCGACCGCTTAACGGAGAAGTGGCTGCTCAATCCTTATACCTTTGAGCTGTGGCGCCAAGAGGACTTGCTATTCCTGCGCTTGGTCGAGCGCTCCGAGCAGAGCGCGCACCTGACTGCCTTGCTTAAGGGCCGGGCTTTGGAGGATTTGAGCTACTTAGAGCGCAATCAGATCATCACCGACCTCATCAAAGCGGGCGTCTTGGCCTCCGAGCTTGGCCGCTGGCGCCAGTTGCGCCGCTCCTACATCTTCCCAGGGATGGCGCCGGTCTACCGCAGCGATAAGGTCGAGCCCCAGACCTATGGCGGTACCTACACTCAGGCGCGCCCTGATTTCTTGGCGCCGCGCCAGATGATCGCCTCGGCGCTGACTGACCCCGAGCAGGTTGGGCAGCTGTATGCGCGCTTGTTGGCACAGTCTTTGACGCAGCACCCAAGCGACTTTTACTTTGTGCTGCGCCAGCTGGTGCAAGCGCCGACCGGTACGGGCAAACCGCGGCCGATAGTCGCAAGCGAGCTGCATCAGCTCGTAGCGCAAATGCGGATGCTCTACGAGCACTGTGAGCTGCGCGGGCGCGAGCTGCACTATGAGGTGGTGCCGCACAATCAAGTGCAGCTCATCCAAGTGCAGGAGGATATGTATCGCAGCTACGGCCAAGATGACGGGGCCTTGGTGCTGGAGCTGATCGCGCGCCTGCAGCGCAGCGGCTACCACTATGAGGATATTGCGGTGCTCTATCGCAACAACCACTTGTCGCTGCAAGTGGAGCGCGCCTTGGCTGGTAGCAACATCCCCTACCAAGTCTACGGCGGTATCAAGTTCTATGAGCGCATGGAGATCTTAAGCGCCATGGCCTACTGCCGTCTCCTGCTCAACCCTAAGGACGACATCTCCTTTACGCGGGCGATCAATGAGCCTAAGCGCGGTATGGGCAAGGTGGCCTTAAACAAGCTCAGCGCCTTCGCCCATGAATGCGGTCTGTCACTGTACGAGGCCATCGACCACATCGTGAAGACCCAAGATAAGCAGGGGCTCAAGCTCATCAAGAAGTGCCAAGACTTCTACCAGCAGATCGAGCACTTCAAGCGCCTGCTGCCGACCATGTCCTTAGGTGACTTCTTGACCACGGTGATCACGGACAGTGGCCTGCTTGCTTTCTACCAAGAGCTCGACGCCAAGGACAAAGCCGCGCGCAAGGGCATGTCTCGCGTTGAGAACTTACAGCAGCTGATCGCCAACGCCCGTGACTACGAGCGGCTGCAAGTGGCCGCCCAAAACGGCGACATTGCGACCATCAACGCCGTGGTGGCCCGGCAAAACGCTCAGCGTCGTGCCGATCAAAGCGTCGACTTCCAAAAGATGGTGACTGAGTCCAATTTGGCCGCGCTCTCGGAGAGCTCGGCGCCGCAAGTTGCGGTTGCTGTTCCGGCAACGGCGGCTGATGCGGCCACTTTCCGCGAGAACCTCTTCGTCAACTTCGTGGCCTCGTCGACCTTGGCCTCGGCCACCGAGCGTACCGTCGACGGGCGCGAGCAAGATCGCGGCGTGCAGCTTATGACCATCCATGCCTCCAAGGGCTTGGAGTTCCAGGCAGTGATTGTGCTCGGTGTTGAGTTTGGCATCTTGCCGTCAGAGCGCAGTGAGGACGAAGATGAGGAGCGGCGCCTGCTCTATGTGGCGCTCACTCGCGCCCAGAAGTGCCTCTTTGTGGCCTATGACTTAAGCCGTATGACCTACGAGGGCCTAGCGGAGTCGGGGCCGAGCATCTTTTTAAGCGAGGCGGTGGGGCACTTTGAAAAGAGCAATCTGCGCATTCGCTCCGAAGAGAAGCCTTATTGCCAACACACCTTGCTGGACTTGCAATACAGCAGGCGCAACGTCTCGGGGTGAGGTTGAGCCCCAGTCAGGGCTGGGGCGGGCGCTGAATAGTGCGGAGGAGAGCAACGTAGTTGCGTTGCGCGGGGGAGCGCGCGGCGCCAGATCGGCGCTGAGTGGGCGGCGCCTAAGTGGCGCTGAGTGGGCGGCGCCAGAGTGGCGCCTTTGGTGGGTAGGACGTTAGACATCCTTCTTTGGGATGATGTCGGCTTCATCGACCTCAAAGATACTGCCGAACTCACAGACGTCCATGCAGGCACCGCAGTCAACGCAGAGATCGGGATCAATGGTGTGGACTCCATCAACGATGGAGATCGCATCGCAAGGGCAAGCATCCATGCAGCTGTCGCAGGCGGTGCAAGTATCGGGATCGATAACGAACATGAGAGCCTCTTTTTAGGGAGCGTTGGTACAATTGCTGCGCATGCAGCCTTTGGGCGTAATATAGCACAATGCGCTCCGCTCTTGCGGCTGCGACCGCGGCGCAACCCTAGGTGCCAGCGGGCTTTGGCCGGTAGTTGATCAATAATTTTCAGAGGGATAAGACCTAATGGACACTCCAACTGGTGCCGCGATTGAGGCGAACTTGCAGCACGTACATGAGGCGATCGCGCAGGCCTGTAGCACCTGCGGGCGCGCCCCTGAGTCGGTGCGGTTGCTATGCGTCTCCAAGACCAAGGGCGAGGATTTAATCAAGGCCGCCTACGGCGCCGGGGAACGCCATTTTGGTGAGTCCTACATCTCCGAGGCGGTGGATAAGATCGAGTCGCTGCGCGCGCAGGGCTTTCATGACATCGTCTGGCACTTCATCGGCCCTATTCAGTCCAATAAGACCAAGCACATCGCCGCGCACTTTGATGTGGTCGAGTCGGTGGAGCGCCTCAAGATCTTAGAGCGCCTCTCGGTTCAGCGCCCGGAGGGCCTGCCGCCACTTAAGGTCATGATCCAAGTTAACATCTCCCAAGAAGAGCAAAAACAAGGCTGCGAGATAGAGGAGCTGCCGGGCTTGCTGGCGGCTGCCTCATCTTTGCCTAAGCTTGAGCTGGTAGGCTTGATGGGGGTGGCCCGCATTGATGCCGACGAGGCCGAGCTCAACGCTCAGTTTGGGCAGCTTAAGGCCTTACAGGAGCGTTTTGTCGGGCAATACCCGAGCTTGACCGAGCTCTCGATGGGCATGACTCATGATTTGGGGCCTGCCATTGCTCAGGGCTCTACGGAAGTGCGTATCGGCACCGCGATCTTCGGGGAGCGCGACTACTCCAAGATGCACGCGCACTAAGCGCGCTCTCGCCGCGCACCGCGGCGCGCAGTGGGCGACGGGAGAGCGCAGCTGCGCCGGGCGCCATGAGGGCGCGGCGGCGCTCGGTTGGTTTGACATAAGGAAGCAAAATGGCTCAGCTTAAGATTGGCTTTATCGGCGGGGGCAATATGGCCTCGTGCATCTTCAACGGCATCGTTAAGACCCGCCCGCAGCAAGATCTTTTGATGGTCAGTGGCCCACATTTAGAGAAGCTCGGCGCGTTTGCCGCTGCCGGGGCGGAGCTGACTACCGATAATTGCGCGGTCGCCGCGTGGGCCGACGTGCTCTTCTTGGGGGTCAAGCCCCAGGTCTTGCCCGACGTCTTAGCTGAGCTCAAGGCGGTGGATTGGCGTGGCAAGCTCGTCATCTCGATGGCCGCAGGCTGGCGTCTATCCGCCTTCTATGCGCGCTTAGGAGAGCTCGCCTTAGTACGCATCATGCCTAATACCCCAGCTAAGCTCGGTTTGGGCGTCACCGCGATGTGCCCGGGCGCTCATGTTACCAAGGAGCAAACGGAGCTGTGCTTGGCTTTGCTGGCAGGCCTAGGCAAGACCGTACTAACCGATGAAGAGGGCATCAATAGCTTGGGCGCGCTTGCAGGATCGGCTCCGGCCTTCCTCTATCGCTTCTTAGAGGCCTTGGTGGCTGAGATTGTGGCCCATGGCTTCAGCGAGTCCGAGGCGCGCGCCATCATCGAGCAGATGGCCTTGGGCACGGCCTCGATGGTGATTGCCAACCAAGACCAGAGCATCGCGCAGCTGCGCGAAGCGGTCACCTCCAAGGGCGGCACCACCTTCCAAGGCTTGACGCAGATGACCAATTATCATTTTGAGGCTATGATGCATGATGTCATCGAAGCCTGTTTGCGTCGTACGCGCGAGTTTGAGGATATGTTCAAGTAGCGCGTCTTATACCTGATTGTTGAGTGGAAGTAACTATGGCGTCAATTTTCCCGTGGCTGCTCTTGTTGGGCTCGGCTGTCATCATGCTCTTTGAGCTGCGCTCCCTGCTGCAAAGCTCAGCGGCCGACTACTATCACCCGCTGACCCAAGCGGTCACCAAGTTAACCAACCCTTTGGTCAACATCCCGCTGTGGCGCAATGTGCGCATGGGCTCGTTCTTTATGCACGGCTTTGTCGTCGCTGCGCTGGTGGCGCTGGTGCTGTGGGCCTTCATCGCGCTGTTCATGCTGCAGATGCCGCTGTGGTACATTCCGCTCGCGGCCTTCTTGACGCTCCTCAAGACCACGGGCTATCTCATCATCTTCTTGCTCTTGGCCCAAGCCCTGACCTCGTGGCTCCCGGCAACGCGCAGCTGGAGCTTCTTGTTTGCTCAGATCAATGCTCCAATCGTGGCCCCGGTGCAGCGCATCATCCCACCGATTGGCATGATCGACATCTCGCTTATGGTGGTCTTGATCGCCATCTATGCGCTCAACTCGCTGATGTACACCTTGCTCAAGCACATTGACTTCGGTCTCATGATCATTTGGCGCTTGGTCTAAGGCCAGATGTGCCATAGAACTTTTTGCTAAAATAGCGGCCTAAGGCTAAAGCGCTGAGATAGCGGTACAGTCCGCACTGTCAGGGCCGGGCAGACAGCTCTGCTGGGCGGATAGGTCGGTGCCCAGCAGGGCGAGGCCTTAGGGGCTAGCGCTCAGGGCGAGTCTAGGTAACACGTGATTTTGGATGGAGCTTTCCATGTATAAGTTTCTGGCCGGCGCAGTGCTGTGCTTATCCTTGGCGGTAGCCACCGGCTGCGGCTCGAACTATAACAGTGACGAAGTCCCTGATGTATCTCCAGAAAACCTCTACAACATCGCCAAGGCCGGTATGTCCACTGGTGACTTCGGCGCGGCACGTCGTTACCTCGAGGCCTTGGATAGCCGCTATCCATTCGGCGATCTGACCCAGCAAGTCCAGCTTGATCTGATCTACGTTTACTACAAGACTCGCGAGACGGAGCTGGCTTCGGCCATGATCGAGCGCTTCATCCGCTTGAGCCCAACCCATCCGAATATCGACTACGTCTACTACATGAAGGGCTTGACCCAGATGCAGCGGCGCGCCGATATGTTCCAGGACTACTTGGGCCTTGACCGCTCCGAGAAGGATCCGACCGACTACGTCAACGCCTTCAACACCTTCAAGCAGTTAATCACTACTTACCCTAACAGCATCTACGCGGCCGACGCCCGCCAGCGCATGATCTTCATCAAGGACGAGCTTGCCAAGCGCGAGATGGCCATCGCTCAGTACTACTACGAGCGTGGCGCTTACCTCTCCTCGATTCGCCACAGCCAGAACATCTTGTCGACCTACCGCACCACGACCCAGTTAGAGCCCGCCTTAGAGAATATGGCCCGCTGCTACGAGCGCTTGAACTTAACTGAGCCTGCCGCCAACGTGCGCAATGTCATGGCCGCCTCCTTTGGCGCGGGCTACACCCCTGTGGCTGCCGATAGCTCCTCGCTGCCGCTCAACCCAGATGGCTCGGTACCTGCGACCAACCAAGAAGGCGTCCAGCGCACCATGGCTGAGGGCGATACTTGGATCGATAGCGTCGCCGGTTGGGTCTTCAGCTTATGGGGCGATGATGCCGCCACCCAAAGCGCCTCGGACGCTCAGCAAAATCAGGCCATTACCTCGCAGAGCATGGAGGTCAGTGAGCCCGAGGCAGCTGACGCCGAGTAGCAGCCGACGCCGAGTAGTGGCGCCCCGTCCGCGCGCAGCGCGCGCGTCTCCGTTTTAGTTTTGATCAGGCCTGCCTTGACCGAGGTGGGCTTGTTGTTTTTTGAGAGCCCATGCTGACTAACCGCCCCTTTGCTTACGACCCGCCGTTAGTGCCCTTCCTCGATGTCCTGTACGAAGACCAAGACATCATGGTAGTCAACAAACCTGCCACCATCCTCTCGGTGCCGGGCAAGCTTAAGATCCACCACGATAGCATCTTGACGCGCGTCAAGAGCATCCATCCGGATGCCTTTGCGGTGCATCGCTTAGACTACGGCACTTCGGGTGTCTTGGTGGTGGGGCTGAACAAGCCTGCGATCTCCAACTTGGGCAAGCAGTTTATCTCGCGCGGCGTGACCAAGGTCTATGTGGCGTGGGTCGACGGCAAGTTAGAGGGCACGGGCGCAGTCGAGCTGCCGCTCATCTTAGACCTTGAGCATCGGCCCTTCCAAAAGGTCGACTTTACTGTAGGCAAACTGGCACTGACCTATTACCAAGCCTTAAGCTACGACGCCGCACGCGACTGCACCTTCGTGCGGCTCTACCCGCAGACTGGGCGCTCGCACCAATTGCGCGTGCACATGCAGCAGCTGGGACATTCCATCTTAGGCGACCACCTTTACGCCAATGATCGGGTGTACCAAGCGGTGCCGCATCTTAACTTGCACGCCGCCTTGCTGCGCTTTAAGCACCCAAGCACTGATGAGTGGCTACAGTTTTGCGCGCCCGCACCCTTTGCGGTGCCGCCGGAGCATGCTCCAGAGTTGAGCTGGCTCGACGAGGACTTAGCTCCGCGTATTGAGCACACCTGCCGCACCATGCTCAAGCCAACCTGCGCCGATGTCGCCCCTGAGTGGGCTGACGCCAAGGCTGATCAATAGCTTATGGCTGCCACTCCTGAGGCGCGGACGTTGGTGCTCTTTTGGCAGCTGTGTGCCCTGCTGGTGCGCGCTGAGCCTAAGGAGCGTCGGGGCAATGCCCTTGCCTTGCTGCAAGACTTGATGCAGGCCATGGGCCTCTCAACGACCAACAAAGCGCAGGTGGTGACCATCGTCAAGCAGGTGCTCGCCGGTAAGGAGCTGCCCCTGCCTGAGCTCACGGCAGCTCTGACGCAGAGCGTCAGCCACCATCCGGTGACCTTAGACTTTGTCTTTGAGCTTTTGGTGACCGTCGCCTTGGCCTCGGGCACGCTCAGTCCGCCCACGCTTAAGCTCTTGCTCACCTGCGCGTCGCCTATGGCGGTCGATAAGGTGCGTTTGCAATACCTCGTGCAGCTGCGTCAGCACGAGCTGAGCTTGGCCCATAAGTTTCAGGGTAAGCCCTTGGCCTATCGCGCCTATAGCTTGCCGCAGCTGACCCACCACCGCGGGCCGCCCTTGGCCCATGAGGCCACTGAGCTGTTGACTGCGGCCGCGCGCGCGGCCCGCTCCCGGCCTAATCCCGCGCAACTGAGCTACGCCTGTGACCTCTTGGCCTTGGAGCGCAACTTCACCTTAGAGCAAGCGGCCGCCGCAACTCAGCTCTTGGTGCTGCGCTATGCCCCAGTGCAGCTGGAGCGCGCGCATATGCCGCGCGCCCTGATTCGCTTGGCGCAAAAGAAGGTGGCTGATGCCATCGGCGCCTTCAATCTGCTGCGCCAGAGCTGAGGCCCACCAACGTGGGCCCCCGCCGGGCGTCGCAGGCTGCGCCCGCCGGACGCGGCCGGGCTACTTACCCAAGGACTCTTTGATCAAGGCAAAGGCCGCTTGGATGTCTTGGCTCTTTTGGGTGTAGAGGTCAATCATCTCAGGGGGAATGCCTTGCGCTGCTAAGCGGTCAGGGTGGTACTTGAGCATCAGCTTCTTGTGGGCGCGGCGAATCTCCTCCCATGGCGTGTCCGGGGTGACGCCCAAGATCTCATAGGCATGCTGCAGCTCGGTCTTGCGCGGCGGGTCGTACTGGGTGCGCTGCTCGGAGCTGCGGAAGCGCTCGAAGCTCTCCTCTTCCTCATCGCCGTTTTGCTTGTAGTTCTCGTAGCTGCGGTTGCCGTAGTTGTTGTAATTGCTCTGGCCCTTGGACTCGTAGTAACGCTGGCGCTGCTGGGCGTAGCGGCGCGAGAAGGCGGCAAACTGCTGCTCGGCAATGCGCACGCGAATCAGGCGCTCCATGTCGCGCACGTTGACGCCTAAGGCCATGGCGATGTTGAGCAGACGTTCGTGCTCACCTTGGTCTAAGACCTCGTCGGCGATGGCGACACCCACTTGGATTTCCAAGAGGTAGGAGAGCATCGCGATGTTGCGCCCGATGATGCCTGACAAGTTGCGGCATTCGGCGGTCAAGTCGAAGTTATCGCTCTTGCCGTTGTTAAAAGCCTCAATAGCGATGTGCCTGAGCTCCGTGCTCAGGTTCATCACATCCATCAAGTGCTCGGCTTGCTGGATCTGCGCTTCGTTGATGCGCCCAGCGCCACGGCAGACGTAGCCCATGAGGCAGAAGGTGCTGGCGATGATCTGCTTGTGCTCGGCGCTGTGGCCATTGGTGCCGGTGAAGGCGGCGCGCGCCTGCATGTTTTGCTTTAAGCGCTCGTTGTAGGGGCGGTCAAAGAAGAAGTAGCCGATGGCAAAGCCGATGATGGCGCCAAAGAAGCCAAAGAAGATACCGATGATTGCGCCGATGATACGGCCTTTCCACGACATAGATGAAACCTCTGATATTAGGCGGGGCGAGCCTGCAGATAGGCATTGAGCTCTTGTAAGCGCTCGACCGTACCGACATCAAACCACGGCGCACTGAGCACCGAGGCGGTAATTACTTGGTCTTTGACCCAAGCATCAAAGTAGGGCCGCAGCGGCTCCCGGGCTACCGCGCGCCCGGCAAAGGCCTGCGGGTGGTACCAAGCAAAGCCCGAAAAAGTATAGTCTGACCCATATTGTAAGGCGCCATTCTGAGCTAAAGCATAGTCGCCTTTGAGATTGTGCGCTGGGTTAGTAATTAGGTAAAGGTGGGCAAGCTTGACCCCCATGGCCACGGCCTTGGGGCAAGGCAGAAAGGTGTGATAGTCCCCATCGTAGAAGACATCGCCATTGACCACCAAAAAAGGCGAGTTGCCCAATAATGGCAGGGCCTTGATGATGCCACCGGCGGTCTCAAGACCGTCCCCATCCTCAGGGGACTGGGCAATCGTGACCCCAAATTGGTGGCCGTCGCCGAGGTAATCAAAGAGGACGTCCTTTAAGTAGGCGCCGTTGACCACCAGCTCGGTGATGCCGAGCGCCTTGAGCTTCTCAATATGCCAAGCGATGAGGCTCTTGCCCCCGACCTCGACCATGGGCTTAGGGCGGGTGGCGGTGATGGGGCGTAGGCGCTTGCCTTGCCCCGCCGCTAAAATCATGGCGCGCATGGGCTCTCCTCTTAGATCTTGCCGACGACGTGCTGCTGCAAGAAGGCCTTAAACTCGGCCATCTCCGGGAAGTAGTCACAGTTTTGTAGCACGTAGTCTAAGGTACGGGGCAGATCTTTTAAGTAGCCCGGCTTGCCATCGCGCAAGTTGAGGCGATTGAAGATGCCCAAGACCTTGATGTGGCGCTGTAGCGCGCAGATGCGCACCATGCGCTCCAACTCTGCCAACGTCCCCGTAAAGAGCCCGGCGGCACTATAGCACTCATGGGCAAAGCGCAAGAGCGCCGTGCGCTCCTCGTCTTCAATGACGCTGTAGCAATCATAGAGCAAGGAGGCGAGGTCATAGCCGATCGGGCCTTTGACCATGTCTTGGAAGTCGATGACCGCAAGAGCCATTTGGATCGGATTGTCGACCTGCTCCGGCGTTACCATCAGGTTGCGGCAGTGGAAGTCGCGGTGCATCGCCACCTGCGGCTGGGCCTGACACTCGCGCGTTAAGAAGTCCAAGGTACGTGTGAGCAGAGCATTCTCGGGCTCCGAGAGGGACAGGTGTAAGGTCTTAGCTAAGAGCCACTCGGTGAAGATGCTGTACTCCATAGCGATAAAGGCCGCATCAAAAGGCGGCACGGAGTCGCGATAGTAGGCAAAGTCCTGTTCGTCGAGCTGATAGGCCGGAATCAGGGCCGGATTGCTCTCACGCAGCACGGTCAGACGCGCCTGTGCCGCCGCATCATGCGGCATCAGGCCGATCTTGGTGAGCTCGACCATGGCCCTGAAGTAATAGGCCATATGGCGCGGGCCCGGGAAGGCGTCGGCAAAGAGGGTGTGGCCTAAGTCCTCAAGCACCATAAAACCTTGTTCGATGTCGGCGCAGATGATGGTCGGCACCAAGATGCTGCTATGGCGCAGCAGGCGGTTGATCGCGACAAACTCGCGATTCTTTTGGCTGCTGGGCGGAGCATCGACCACGATGATGGTGCCGACGTAGTCGTTAAGCTGCGGCGTCACTTGGTGCTGCGCGCACAGCTTAGCAAAGCACGGTTCTGTCAGGCGCAGGCGATAGTAGCGGCGCAAGCTCGCATCGCCATTGAGCGGCTGCAAGCTCTGGGCGCAGCTGTTGCCGCAATTGCACGGATCGCAGGCGGCACAAGGCACGCCTTGCTCCTGTAAAAAGGTCAGTAGGGCGTGATAACGCTCCTGTCCATCAGTATGAGGTGCCATAGCATTCCTTGCTGTCAACTGCGCCCAGCCCGCCGCTGTGGGCTATGCCGGGCGGGCGGTGCTGTTAGTCGCGGGCGAAGACCAAATCCCAGACGCCGTGGCCTAAGCGCTCGCCACGCTGCTCAAACTTAGTGAGCGGGCGCCACTCCGGACGTGGCAGATAGCCGCCATTAGGGGCGGTATTGTGGAGCTCCGGGGCGCGCTCGAGGCACTCGAGCATTTGCTCGGCGTAATTTTCCCAGTCGGTGGCCATACGGATTTCACCGCCATGCTTGAGCAGCGGCGTGACCAGAGCCAAGAAGCTGTCGTTGACCAAGCGGCGCTTGTGGTGGCGCGCCTTAGGCCAAGGATCAGGGAAGAAAATCTGCAGAATGTCAATGCTCTCAGGGCCCAAGCACTGGGTGAGCACCTCAAAGGCGTCATGTTTGATGACCTTGACGTTGGTCAGACCCAGCTCTTCGATCAAGAGCATGCAGGCGCCGACCCCCGGCGGGTGTACCTCGATGCCCAAGTAATTGCGCAGCGGGTCATGCTGGGCCATCTCGACAAAGGACTTGCCCATGCCAAAGCCGATTTCGACCACGAGTGGGGCCTTACGGCCAAAGATGGCGTCGCAATCGAGCTTCTCTAAGGCGCTGACATCGACTAAGTACTTAGGCGCGAGCTCCTCTAAGGCCTTGGTTTGGGCAGTGGTCATGCGCCCGGCGCGGATCACAAAGGACTTGATGCGATGCTCCGGATGCTCTTTGAGGTGGGCCGCTTCGCGCGCGGCGGCCGCGGCCGCCTTCTCGGCGGCGGCATGCTCAGTGGCAGCCTTGTCGGCAGTGGGCGCAGCAGTATCAGCGGCAGCTTGGTCGGCGGCAGCTGGCGTGGCGGCTTGGTCAGGGGTGGTCGATGGGCTGGCGAGGGAGGTTGCTTGGGTTAAATCGTCAGTCATAGCAAAAAACATAATTAAGAGCCGCTTAGGACGCAGGCCCTAAGCGGCTGAGCAAATTGGGGGTGACGCCACCTAAGAGCTTAGATTAACTCCAGCTCTTGCATGGCGGCCTTGATTTGGGCCTTAGTGTCATCGCTTAAGGCGACGATCGGCAAACGGCACTCTTCAGTGCACAGACCCAGCAAGGAAGCGGCGTACTTGGCACCGGCAGGAGATGGCTCCTTGAACATCAAGCCGTGGAGCTTCATCAGCTTGTCTTGCAGGGCGCGCGCCTCAAGCCACTTGTTTTGCGCGGTGAGCTCTTGGACTTGGTGCACGAGCTTTGGGGCGATGTTGGCGGTGACTGAGATGACACCGACGCCACCTGCAACGTTGTAGCTGACCTGCGAGGCGTCCTCGCCGCTCAGCCACGTAAAGTCGTCACGCTTGATCAAGGTGCGTTCGACCCATGGGCGGGCTAAATCACCGGTTGCGTCCTTGATACCGGCGATGCGTGGCAGCTCGGCAAGCTTTGCTAAAGTCGCAGGCAGTACGTTGACCACGGCGCGCCCTGGGATGTTGTAAACGAAGATCGGCAACGAGGTCTGATCGTGGACAAACTTGAAGTGGGCGTACAGACCGTCCTGATTTGGGCGGTTGTAGTAGCCTGCCACGTGCAATAAGCCATCGGCGCCCGAGCGCTCGGCCTCTTGGGAGTAGTGTACTGCCTCAACAGGGTTGTTGGAGCCGGCACCGGCCATGACTGGGATGCGCTTGTTGGCGACCTTACACACAATGTCAATGACGCGAGCGTGCTCTGCGGCCGATAAGGTTGGGCTTTCGCCGGTGGTACCTGCTGGGACGATACCATCGGTACCATTTGCAATGTGCCACTCCACCAGACGCTCCAAAGCCTTCTCATCAAGCTTGCCCTCCTTAAAAGGAGTGATCAGAGCGACTAACGAACCGTGGAAGGTATGCATGGACTTCTCCTGAGATAACAAGGGGCACGTCGACCGGCACCGCAGGCAGCTGCGCGCCAAGCCCGGTTTTATCGGGTTTGATGCCGTGACTACAGATTTTGCCCTATTATAGAGCGTGCCCTCTTATTTTGATATCTAATGCACCAAAAGCGGGTGGACGAAGGCGTGAGGCCTTAAGTCCGCACCATGCTGATCCCCTTGGGGCTGCTGCCCCAAGGGGGCGCCCTAAGGTGCGCCCTGCGGGGCTGCCCCAGCTGGGCGGGCCCGGCAGAGCTGGCCCGGCAGGGCGGCCCTTCCTATTTGCCTTGGAGGCGTAAGGTTGGGAATAAGATGACGTCGCGGATGGTGTGCGCGTTGGCAAAGAGCATGACCACGCGGTCAATACCGATGCCCTCACCGGCAGTTGGTGGCAGGCCTTGCTCTAAGGCGACGATGTAGTCCTCGTCGTAGTACATGGCCTCGTCGTCACCATGCTTCTTTTGCTCGGCTTGCTGACGGAAACGACCGGCCTGATCGTCTGGGTCATTGAGCTCGGAGAAGCCGTTGCCCATCTCGCGGCCGCCGATAAAGAACTCGAAGCGGTCGGTGAAGGCTGGGTCATTGTCGCTGCGGCGGGCCAGCGGCGAGATCTCGGCTGGGTAGGAGGTGATGAAGGTTGGCTGCTGTAAGTGCTCTTCAACCAGCTCCTCAAACAGAGCGGAGATGTAGTGACCTAAGGTCCAGCCCTCGTTTAACTCGATGTGCAGCTTCTGACACCACTCACGGGCCTTGGCCTCGTCCTCTAAGTCGGCCATGGTGATACCCGGGCCGTACTTGACGATCGACTCCTTCATGGTCAGGCGCTCAAACGGTTGAGCAAAGTCTACGTCTAAGCCCGGTTCACCTTCCTTGCCGTAGTGGATCTTGGTCGTGCCTAAGACGCTTAAGGCCATCTGACGGAACAGATCTTCGGTGAAATCGATGAGATCGTGGTAATCATGGTAGGCCATGTAGAACTCGATCATCGTGAACTCAGGGTTGTGGCGAACGTCGATGCCTTCGTTGCGGAAGTTGCGGTTGATCTCATAGACGCGCTCAAAGCCACCCACGACCAGACGCTTTAAGTAGAGCTCTGGGGCAATACGTAAGTACATGTCCATGTCTAACGCATTGTGGTGGGTGATAAACGGCTTGGCGTTAGCACCACCCGGGATGACGTGCATCATCGGGGTTTCCACTTCCATGAAGCGGTGGCTATCCATGTAGTGACGGATAAACGAGATGATCTTGGTGCGGATCTCGAAGGTGCGGCGGCTTTCCTCGTTGGCAATGAGGTCTAAGTAGCGCTGACGGCAACGGGTCTCTTGGTCGGTTAAGCCCTTGAACTTCTCAGGCAGTGGGCGTAAGGCCTTAACTAACAGGCGCAGCGAGGTGACGTGTAAGGTCAGCTCCCCGGTCTTGGTGCGGAAAGCATAGCCAGAGACGCCGATGATGTCGCCGAAGTCTAACTTCTTGAACATCTCGTTGTACTGGCCCTCAGGCAGAGCGTCGCGGGTGACGTAGAGCTGCAGCTTACCGCCCATATCTTGGAGTACGACAAAGGAAGCCTTACCCATCACGCGCTTGGTCATGATGCGACCTGCGATGGTGTAGGTCGGACGCTCTTGCTCTAAGGTTTCAGCATCCTTGTCTTGGCACTGGGCCACAATGTCCGAGGTAATGGCATCGCGGCGGAAGTCATTAGGATAAGCCTGACCTTGTGCGCGCAGGGCGTTTAACTTCTCCCGGCGCTCTTGTAATAAAGCGCTGGTATTCTCTTCGGCAACAGCTGCCTGATTTTCCTGAGTCATGTCGATTCCTTGCCAAGGATGGTAGTGGATGGTGCCTTGGCTGCAGCGCAAGGCACGGATAATAAGTGTGAAGCGCAGGCCTACCGCCTAAGGTGCAGGCCTAGCGGCTTGCCGCCTGTCGGCCTTAGTCACTAGGCTACAGCCGCAGGTGCAGGCTACAGCCCCTGTTTGAGGCTCGCTTCGATAAACTGGTCTAAGTCGCCATTTAAGACGCGCTGGGTGTCACGGCACTCGACGCCGGTGCGCAGGTCTTTGACGCGCGCATCGTCTAAGACGTAAGAGCGAATCTGGCTGCCCCAGCCGATATCGTCCTTGCTATCTTCGATCGCCTGCTGCTCGGAGCGCTGCTTGCGCAGCTCGAGCTCATACAAGCGCGCGCGTAACTGCTTCATGGCCTGATCGCGGTTTTGAAACTGCGAGCGCTCGTTTTGGCACGATACCACGATGCCGGTTGGGATGTGGGTGATACGTACCGCCGACTCGGTCTTATTGACGTGCTGGCCGCCGGCGCCTGAGGAGCGGAATACGTCCACCTTCAAATCGGCCGGATTGATGTTGATGGTGATGTCGTTATCGACCTCCGGGTAGACGAAGGCCGAGCAAAACGAGGTATGGCGGCGGTTGTTGGAGTCAAACGGCGATTTGCGCACGAGGCGGTGAATGCCGGTCTCGGTTCTGAGCCAGCCGTAGGCGTGGGGGCCGGAGAATTTGACCGTGGCGGACTTGATGCCCGCGACTTCACCTTCGTTATAGTCGGTGATAGTACAGGTAAAGCCGTGCTTTTCGCCAAATTTAATGTACATGCGCAGCACCATCTCAGCCCAGTCCTGGGCCTCGGTACCGCCCGAGCCGGACTGAACGTCCAGATAGCAGTCGCTATCATCGTGCGGGCCACTGAACATGCGCTCAAATTCCAGCTGCGCGACCTGCCCCTCGATGCGCTCAAACTCTTGCACCGCATCGTTGATGGCGCTGTCATCTTGCTCTTCTTGGGCCATAGCATAGAGGGTTGCGACGTCCTCAAGGCCTTGCTGCACCTCATCGAAGGTGGCAACGACATGCGAGAGCGTTTGCCGCTCCTTGCCCAAGGTCTGGGATTTTTCTTGATCGCTCCACACATTAGGATCTTCGAGCAGGCCATTGACCTCCTCTAAACGCTCGCGCTTGGCGTCGACGTCAAAGATACCCCCGAAGCGCGGTGACGCGCTCGCCTAGCTCTTCTAGGCGCGTGCTCAGTGAGACGTGGTCTAACACAACTTTCCTCAAAAAAATGCGAATCTCGTGACAAAAATCGGCTCAAATTATAGCAAAAAGGATGGCCACGATCCTGATTTGCTTGCGCTTTGCTCCCAGCCCCGCACCTGCCGCGCACCAGCGCGCAACTGACGCTTGCGCTGGCGCGCAACAAGGGCGCTACCGCATGCGCTCCGGGGCGCAGCGGCGCGCCAAAAGGTGCTACAATCGCGTCACTATGGCGGTGGTACCGCCTCCGAACGAGAGCGGGCGCTGGGGCGCAAGCCTGCGCGCGCACCAAGGGCTAAGGCAAAGGCTATGGGGGTGAGCCCCTAGCGCGAGGAGTAAAGAATGTTAGCTGACGATATCAAGGTCTCAGTGGAGCTGGCGTTAAAAGAAGACTTGGGCGGCAAGGTCGATGAGAGCTTAGACGTCACGGCTCAATTGATCCCAGCTGACCACATCAATGAGGCTACGGTGATTACCCGCGAGCCGGGCGTCTTCTGCGGCAAGGCTTGGGTTGAGGAAGTCTATCGTCAGTTAGGCGGTCAGGTGGAGCTCACTTGGTTCGTCAAGGACGGCGATGAGATTGTCGCCAACCAAGAGCTGTTCCACGTCAAGGGCAATGCCCGCATCATGTTAACTGCGGAGCGCACGACCTTAAACTTCGTGCAGACCTTATCGGGTGTCGCCTCGGTCGTACATCAGTACGTCAAGGCGATGGGTGAGACCAAGACCCACCTGCTCGACACCCGCAAGACGATCCCGGGCCTGCGCACGGCTTTGAAGTATGCCGTTACCGTCGGCGGCGGCCACAACCACCGCATCGGCCTGTTTGATATGTACCTCATCAAGGAAAATCACATCATGGCCTGCGGCGGCATCACCGCTGCCATCAACAAGGCCCGCGAGTTAAATCAGGGCATCAAGGTTGAGGTCGAGGTCGAGAACTTAGATGAGCTGCGCGAAGCCTTAGCCGCCAAGGCCGAGATGATCATGCTCGACAACTTCAAGTTCGAGGACATGATTGAGGCTGTTAAGATCACCAATGGCCAAGCCAAGCTTGAGATCTCTGGCAACGTCAATATCGACACCATCGGCCGCTTTGCCTCCACCGGCGTGGACTTCATCAGCGTCGGCGCCTTAACCAAGAACGTTAAGGCCTTAGACCTGTCGATGCGCTTCGTCAAAGACTAAGCGGCGACCTTATCGCTCCACGAAAAAGCCCCGCACTCCTGCGGGGCTTTTTCGTTGGGGGCTACAGCCTTAGCCCTTGCTTAGGCCTTAGCCTTAAGCCGTCGCCCTTGCTTAGGCCTTAACTTCCATATTGACGCGCGGCATGATGCGGCAGACCAGCTCGTAAGGGATGGTGCCGCAGGCGGCGGCAATGCGCTCCACCGGTAGGCCCTCGCCCCATAAGATGGCCTCATCGCCGATTTTATCTTGGGCGTCGGGGCCTAAGTCGACGAAGAGCATGTCCATGCAGACGCGCCCGGCGGTCGGGGCGTAGCGGCCATTGATCAAGACCGGCGTGCCGTTGGGCACCGTGCGCGGATAGCCGTCGCCATAACCTGCGCCGACAATGCCCAAGATGGTGTCACGCGGGGCCGTCCACGTGGCGCCATAGCCGACGCGCGCGCCCTTCTTGACAGCACGAATGGCAATGAGCGAGCTCTTTAAGGTCATGACCGGGGTGAGGCCCAAGTCGGTACCGGTTTTGTCGGTGTAAGGGGAGATGCCGTACATGATGATGCCCGGACGGACATAGGTGGTGCGGGCCTTAGGCCAAGAGATGATGCCAGCGCTGTTACCAAGGCACAGTGGGCCGCTAAAGCCCTGCGCGACCTCAAAGAAGTAGTTGATCTGCTCTTCGTTGTAATCGCTGAGATCAGGGCAGTCTGCCACGCTCAGATGCGAGATCAGACCCAAAGGCTTTAAGACCTTGTCACTGCGCTCAAGGCGCGCCTTCATGCGCTGCACCTCGTCGGGAGCGGCGCCTAAGCGGTGCATGCCCACATCGATCTTAAGCCACGCATGCAAAGGCTGCGGCACCGCCGTGCGCTCGATGGCGTCGATTTGGGCCTCATCGTGGATGGCGGTGTAAAAGCCTTGCTCGGCGATCACCGGCAGGTCTTCGTCGTTTAAGAAGCCCTCGAGCAAGATGACCGGCTTTTGGATGTTGGCCGCGCGCAGCTCCATGGCCTCAGGTAAGCGTGCCACCGCAAAGGCATCAACCTTGGAGTCTAAAGTTTGCGCCACCGTGATGACGCCATGGCCATAGGCATTAGCCTTAACGACCGCAACGGTCTTGGAGTGCGGAGCCCAGCTCTTGATTTGATCGAGGTTGGAGCTCAGCGCCTGAGTGTTGATGACAGCAGTTACCGATTTCATGATGGAAGCGCATCCTGCGCGGTACAAGCAAAAAGTAAGATCAAGCCGCGGGGCGGAGCCGTGCAGGCTTACCCCAAAAGGGCTATTGTACCGGATCTGGCGTTTAGTACGCGACGACTTCCGGGCTTGGGGCATCAAGTCCGGCCTCGGCATAGCCCTTATCAAAGAAGGCGGTGTACTCGCCGACAAAGTGCAGGTCGATGTCAGCAATGGCGCCGTTACGGTTTTTGCCGATGATCAAGGTCGCCTGATTGGAATTGTCCTCGCCGCCCGGGGCCGGGCCATAGATCGCTTCGCGGTGCAGGAACATGATCATATCGGCGTCTTGCTCAAGGGAGCCGGACTCACGTAAGTCCGAGTTTAACGGACGGTGGTCTTTGCGGTTGTCGACCTCACGGTTGAGCTGAGCTAAGGCTAAGATCGGGACGTTGAGCTCCTTGGCTAAGAGCTTGAGCGAGCGCGAGATCTCGCCGATTTCCAAGGTACGGCTTGAGTACTTATTTTGGCTGCGCATCAGCTGGATGTAGTCGATCATGATGACGCTCAGGCCGCCATTGTCCATCGCCAGCTTGCGGGCGCGCGCGCGCAACTCCAGCGGCGTGATATCGCCACTGTCGTCGATGTAGAGCTTGTCGCGGTTCTCGCCATTGACCGACTCGGCCAAGAGCTTGAGCTTGCGCACCATGTCCATCCACTGGTTGTTTTGCACTTCGCCGGTCTTGAGCTTGTTCATGCTGACGCGCCCGAAGGTGGACAAAAGACGCAGCAGGATCTGCTCGGTCGGCATTTCAAGCGAGAAGACCAAGGCCGGCTTATGGACGTTCGGGTTCATGGCAATATTGGCCACGATGTTCATGGCAAAGGATGTCTTGCCCACCGAGGGACGGGCGGCAATGATGTTGAGGCTGCCCGGCTGCAGGCCTTGGGTCAGCTCATCGAGCTCGGTAAAACCGGTAGGCACGCCCGACATCATCGACTCACGCTTCAAGTCGTCTTGAATCTTCATCAGCAGCTGCACTGCCTTGGGCACCGCCGCTTGCGGGCCTTCGACGTTTTGGCTGGCATCTTCTACCAACTTGAAGATAAGACCCGAAGCCTGATCGTAGATATCCTTGATGGTGCGCCCGTCAGGCTGATAGCACATGTCGATGATGTGCTCGCTCACGGCGATGAGCTCGCGGCGTTTGGCCTTGTTGCGGATGATCTGCGCAAACTCGATGACGGCCGAAGATGGAGCATTGGCGCTATCAAGGAGCGAAGCGATATAGGCGCGGCCTCCGGCGCGCTCGAGCGTGCCATCGGTCTCCAAGAGGTCGCATAAGACTGTGACGTTGAAGTCATCGATGGTGGCGGCGCGCTTTAAGATGGTAGCGTAGATGATGCGATTCTTCTCGGAGGCAAAGTCGCTCTCCTCGAGCGGACCAATGGCTTCGGTGATGACATTGAGCAGATTGCCGTCTTGGATCAGCGCGCCTAAGAAGTTGCGCTCGGCATCGAGATCCTTGGGAGGAGTACGCAGGCTTGGTGCGGTCGAATCAAAATCGGACATAAGACCTCCTGAAGCATCATCAAGACAAAGACTCCCCACATGGGGACAGCGACGGTGAGCGCAGGGCACACCGCGATAGCAGCATTGCTCTCCGCGGTGACCGCAGCGCTGCGGCGTTATCTTAACCTTGCAGCAGGTAAAACGCAGCAAAGATTTTGCCCAAGAGCGCCTGCGGCCCATGGGCTCAGCCCTGCGGAAATCGCGGCCTATCTAATCATTGCACGGGCCCATGGGGCCTTGCGGAGCGCAGCTCCAGCCTTACGTGGTGGGCAACGGTATTGGCCTGCGCGCGCAGGTGGCAGGGAATATGGTGAGATGAGTGATAGTTTAGAGACAAAAAAATTCGGTTCACTGTGGGACAGTGCCGAATATCAGGAAGATGGCGCACCCGGAGAGATTCGAACTCCCGACCGATCGGTTCGTAGCCGATTACTCTATCCAGCTGAGCTACGGGTGCGCAGCTTAATGTCTGATGGTTATGACCTGAGATGGCGCACCCGGAGAGATTCGAACTCCCGACCGATCGGTTCGTAGCCGATTACTCTATCCAGCTGAGCTACGGGTGCGTGGTCATAACTTGACTGCATCAGCGCATCAAGTGGCCGCCATTATAGCAAAAAAATGTGAGCTGACAAGAGTTTTAACAAATTTCTGCAAAAATTTTCAGAAGTGGCTTATTTATCGGGTTTATGATGATCGTTTGGCCCTTATTGGGAAGATGCTCCGCCCGTTTTGCCCCGAAGGCCGCTCCCAGCCCCCGTGTCCACCGCCATCCCAGATGTGCCACCTGCGCGCCCCATCCGCCGCCGCACCTGCGCCCATCCGCCGCCGCTGCGAATCGTCTGCCCAGCCCGAGGTGCTGCGCTTACCTCGTGCCACCGGTCCCGCCGCAGGCGCACTCCTATCAACGCTCTGGAGCTGCCGCGGAACCACCGCTGTCCTCTGCCGCAACTACTTCGTGCCGCGGACTCTCCACTCTGAGAGCGCTCAGCGGTTAGAGCGTAGGTCTGGGGGCTGGGGAGCCGTCGCCTGCGCTTTGCGACAATTCATTGGTGATTAGGTCAGGGCGCAGATTGAGCGCAAGGCGCGCTCTGGTCAGAGCGTTAGCCTGTGGTTGGAGATTGGGACAGTGGACGGCGCGGCGTTGGTAGGGAGTGGGGGCTAGGGCGCTGGTAGGCTGATCCAGCGGTATCATAGATACAACATACAGACATAAAAAAACAACCTTTCGGTTGTGGTGGTGGCGGAGAGAAAGGGATTCGAACCCTCGATACAACTTTTAGGTCGTATGCTCCCTTAGCAGGGGAGTACCTTCAGCCACTCGGTCATCTCTCCGCGACTGTGTGCGCGCATTATGGTGGTTTTGCCTCTGGTTGTCAAGCATGGGCCCATAAAAAACATCGCGCAATTGCCCCACCTTGGCGGCTCCGCGTTGAGCTGGGCTGTGCTGAGCTGGGCTGTGCTGAGCTGGGCTGTGCTGAGCTGGGCCGGGCAGGCTGTTGCAGTCTGCGATGTGCGCGTTGATGTTGTGGGCGCTGAAGACGACAAAGCCATAACCACTGCAGAGGACTGCCGCGATTATGGCTTGGGTGCTAACCTTGCGCACTGGCGCATAGGTGAGTTACAAGAATGCTCTCAGGGGCAAGGTTGCCACAGCTTCGAGCTGCAGGCTAGACGAAGGCTAAACGAAGGCTAGACTTGGGCTATGACTCAGGCTTGGCCTCAGGCGTTTGCTTGGGGTCTGCCTTAGGCTCGGCCTTGTCCGTAGTCAGCGCAGCTTGCGGCTGCTCGGCCGGGGCCTTGGCCTTTTGGCGCTCGCGGTAGAGCGACTCGCGCATCACCTCAAGCTCCTGCGGCGCTTCGATGCCCAGACGTACCTTGCCTGCCTTGGACTCGAGAATAGTGATAGTAATATCCCGTCCGATCCTTAGTTTCTCACCCTTCTTCTGGGATATTACTAACATTTATAAGCGCTCCTGTAAGAACGGTTCGACCGTAGCTAAAGCCGCGTCTAAGCCTTCAACTTTAGTGCCACCGGCTTGGGCCATCTCAGGACGGCCACCGCCCTTGCCGCCGACGTGGGCCGCTACGGCATTGGCTAAGTCACCAGCCTTGAGCTTAGAGGTCAGCTCCTTGGAGATGGCAACGATCAGGTTGACCTTTTGGCCTTCCTCGTCGACCGTGGCGAGCACGATGATCGAGTTTGGCAGCTTGTGGGTCAAGGTGTCAGCGGCAATGCGCAGCTCACGGATCGTGTAGCCCTTGAACTTGTGGACTAAGACCGTGACGCCCTTGATCTCTTGGGTCTCGTGGGCTAAGGCCTCGCACTCGACGTGGACTAACTTCTCTTTTAAGAGCATGTTCTCGTGCTCTAAGGCGTTAGTGTGCTCGATCAGGTACTTGGCGCGCTCTACGAAGCTGAAGTTGTCAGTCTTAAGCAGATTGCAGGCCTGACCTACGATGCGCGTTACCGTTTGCTGATACTCAATGGCAGCAGCGCCGGTAATGGCCTCGATACGACGAATACCCGAGGCGATGGCCTCATCGGAGACGATGAGGAAGTAGCCTAAGTCGCCAGTGCGGCTAGCGTGAGTACCACCGCACAGCTCCTTGGAGCTATCACCCATAGTCACGACGCGGACTTGGCCTTCGTACTTCTCGTCAAACAGCGCTTGAGCACCGCTTTGCTTAGCAGCATCCAGATCCATGACCTCAGTGACGATTGGGTCATTGGCACGGATGTAGGAGTTGACTAAAGCGACTACCTGCTGGCGTTCGATGGTTGACAGTGGGTGTGGGTGCGAGTAGTCAAAGCGCAGACGATCTGGGCCGACCGAAGAGCCCTTCTGGTGGACGTGATCGCCTAAGACTGCACGCAGCGCGGCATGCAGTAAGTGCGTGGCCGAGTGGTGGGCGCGAATGCCTAAGCGGCGCTCAGCGTTGACCTTGGCGTGGCACTCATCGCCGACCTTGAACTCGCCTAATTCGACGCGGCCGACGTGGATTGCGGCCTTACCGACGTACTTGGTGTTCTCAACGATAAAGAGGTTGTGACCGCAACGGATCTCACCGGTATCGCCGACCTGACCACCCTTCTCGGCATAGAACGGAGTCTTATCTAAGACTAAGACTGCCTGCTCATCGGTTAAGACCTGATCGCATGGCTCAATGCCCTTGAACAGCGCAATGATCTTGCCGTCGTCTTCGGTCTGATCGTAACCGGTGAAGACGGTCTCGGCGTTGATCTTGAGCTCCTTGTTGTAGTCGATGCCGAAGGTCGAGGCCGACTTGGAGCGCTCACGCTGCTTTTGCATCTCGCTGTCAAAACCGTCCATATCGACGATATAACCGCGATCGCGTACCACGTCTTGGGTTAAGTCAGCTGGGAAGCCGTAGGTGTCGTAGAGCTTGAAGACGACCTCACCTGGGATGGTGCGCTCGGCGCCTAACTTCTCAAGCTCAGCGTCTAACAAGGCTAAACCACGATCCAAGGTGTTTAAGAACTGTTCCTCTTCCTTTTTCAAGGTGCGCTCGATCAAAGCCTGTTGCTCGACCAATTCAGGGTAAGCATGGCCCATGAGCTCGACTAACTTGGCGACGACCTTGTAGAAGAAGACGTCCTTGGCGCCTAAGAGGCGACCGTGACGGACGGCACGGCGGATGATACGACGCAGCACATAACCACGGCCTTCGTTCGATGGCAGAACACCATCGGCGATTAAGAACGAGCACGAGCGGATGTGGTCGGAGATGACGCGCAGCGACTTGTTCGACTTGTCGGTGACGCCCAAGATCTCGGCGACATTGTCGATTAAGGCGCGGAACAGGTCGATGTCATAGTTCGAGTGCACGCCTTGCAGTACTGCGGCAATACGCTCAAGGCCTAGGCCATTGTCGATCATCGGGCGACCTAATGGCTCGAAGGTACCGTCAGCCTGACGGTTGTATTGCATGAATACGATGTTCCAGATTTCGATGAAGCGATCGCCGTCTTCTTCAGGGGATCCTGGAGGGCCACCCCAGATCTCAGGGCCGTGGTCGTAGAAGATCTCCGAGCATGGGCCGCATGGACCGGTATCACCCATCTGCCAGAAGTTGTCAGAGTTGTAACGCCCGCCCTTGTTGTCGCCAATGCGCACGATCTTCTCGGCCGGCAGACCGATGTCGTGGTGCCAAACGTTGTAGGCCTCATCGTCTTCGGCATACACCGTGACCATTAAGGACTCTTTTGGCAGCTTAAAGCCCTCAGTGAGCAGCGTCCAAGCGTAGGTGATGGCCTCTTTCTTAAAGTAACCACCGAAGCTGAAATTGCCCAGCATCTCAAAGAAGGTGTGGTGACGAGCCGTGTAACCAACATTGTCGAGGTCGTTTTGCTTGCCACCCGCGCGCACGCACTTTTGGGCAGTGGTCGCGTTGATATAAGGTCTTCTCTCCTTGCCGAGGTAGATGTCCTTGAACTGGTTCATACCGGCGTTGGTGAAAAGAAGAGTTGGATCGTTGTACGGCACAAGTGAGCTCGATCGCACGATCTCATGGCCATGATCCTTGAAGAAGTTGAGATACGTTTGACGGATCTCATCTGTGGTCATGTACATGCAACTTTTCTCTGTTCTTGCAACAAGAAAAATCTCAAACCAGAAGGCTCCGGCTTGGACGGCTCATTATACCCACGATTGGGAACGCCGCGCAGACTTTTGCCGGAAAATAGGCCGTTCTTAGGCCTTGCCGCACCGCGGCGCTTGGGCCGCGCGTGGCCCTTAAGCGGCGCTGAGTTGGGGCGGGCGGTGCTGCACTCTGCCTGCGCACTGACCTACGTGCAAGGCCGCAGTCTGCGTAGCCCGGTCGCCTCCGGTGCTGTCACCGGGGTGGCGTGAGCGGCGACTGCGTGCTCGTAGGACGTGGTTTGCAGAGCACTTTGGCTTATTTATCGCGTTGGTGACGATTTTATGTACGCCATCTCACAAAATCAGTTGCCCGGGGGCGCAGGTACGGGCGCGGCTATGCCATAACTCGCGCCGAGTTCATACAGATGGATTGTTAGCGGCTCAGCCGCGCAAGAACGCCTTACTGTAAGCTTCGCTGCGAGGCTACGGGGGCGGTTTTTTTTTTTGTATCTACTCTCCTTATTTTGTCCTTGATCAGGGCTGTGTGCCGATCTTGATCTTGGTCATCGCTCCGCTCTGCACGGCGCTCGGCTTGGTTTGCTTTACGCTGGCGCTGGGCGCAAGTTGGCTCGGGCGGCAGCACGAGCGCGCTGCGGCGCAAGCTAACACTCAGGTCAGCGCTAACGCCATCGGCGCGGTCTGCGCTGGGCACTATGTGCCGCTCACCGCGGTCAATGACCCGATCTTTAGCAGCCTGATGTTAGGCGAGGGCTATGCCTTACAGCCTGATGAGGATGTGGCCTATGCCCCGTGTGACGGCACCTTAAGCGAGGACATCGTCTTTGCTCACGCTCTGGGGCTTACCACGCCCTCAGGGACAGATATCTTAGTGCACGTTGGGATCAATACTGTGCGCTTGGAAGGCAAGTACTTTAAGCTGCTGGTCGCGCCCGGCAACACCGTGACGGCGGGGACGCCGCTCTTACACTTTGAGCGCGCGCAGATTGCGGCCGCAGGCTATGACCCGACCATTATCGTGATTTGCACCCCGCCCGAGGGCTGGCAGGTAACCCAAGCCGCCCTCGCAGCAGGCGCGGCAGTATGCCCCGGCCAAGAGCTCTTGGCCGTGAGCGCATCGTAGTGGCAGAGGAGGCCGCGGTTTACGCGGCCTGAGGCTTTACTCCGCGGATGGAGCGCTGTCAATTGGCGCGCCCTCAGCTGGTTCGCTGGTGGCTGGTTCGCTGGCGGCGTCCGGCGGGGTCAGCTCGGTGATGATGGCCGGGACGAGCTCTAAGAACTCGATGCCCTTGAGCTGCTTAGGCACCGCCTCACCGGTGCGATCGCGCGCGCCTAAGCGCTCGGCGATGGCCGCTGGGGTGAGCTTGATCTTGTTTTTGACGCCATGCACGATGAGGCTGTCGCCCTCGTTTAAGACGCAGACGTCGACGATGCCGTCCTCGCCGCTCTTGAGCTTGGCGCTGGCGATATTAATGAGCTTTAAGCCCTTACCACGCGGCAGTACCGTGAGCTCGCTTAAGCGATAAAGCAGTAGCTTGCCTTGCTTGCTGGCAACTGCGACTAGGCCTTGCTCGAGGTTGGTAACCTTGAGCGGGTGCAGTAAGGCCGCGCCCTCATCAAGGGTGACTACGGCCTTACCGGCCTTATTGCGGGTGATCATGTCACTTAAGCGGCAGATGAAGCCGTAGCCCTTGTCTGAGGCCAATAAGAACAGATCTTCGATATTGCCGGTGATGACGGCGGTGATGACCTCGTTGGGCTGGAGCGTGACCTTGGTCGAGATCGGCTCGCCTTGGCCGCGTGCCGACGGCAAGTCCTTGATCATGAGGCTAAAGCTGCGCCCGAGGTTGCTCAAGAACACCGCATATTGGTTGGAGCGGCCTACCGCTTGGGTTAAGAAGCTGTCGCCACTCTTATAGGATAAGGTGAGCGGATCGATATTGGCGCCGGTGGCGGCACGTACCCAGCCCATGCGCGAGAGCACGACCGTCATCACTTGAGCCGGAGCGGCGGCCACTACGTCCAGCGCTTTGGCCTCGGCGCGCTCAACTACCGCGCAGCGGCGCTTGTCGCCATACTGCTTGGCGTCAGCCTGCAGCTCGGCCTTGATAAAGCCTTGGAGCTTCTCGGGGTGGGCAAGGAGCTCTTGCAGGTCGTTTTGTTCGGCGCTGAGCTGGTCGATCTCCGCGTTGATCTTCTCCTCCTCTAAGCGCGCCAGCTGTCGCAGCTTGGTCTCTAAGATGTAATCGACTTGGTCGTCAGAGAGGTGGAACTTCTCCTTGAGCTCAGCCTTTGGCTCATTGCTGTGGCGAATGATGGCGATAACCTCATCGAGGTTCAAGAAGATCGCCTTGAGCCCGGCTAGCAGGTGCAGGCGCTTTTGCACCGCCGATAAGCGGTGATTGAAGCGCTTGGTGACGGTCTCAATTCTAAAGGCGAGCCACTCGCTTAAGATGGTGCGCAGGTCTTTGACTTGGGGCTTGCCATCTAAGCCCAAGATGTTGAGGTTGACGCGATAGGTGCACTCTAAGTCGGTGGTGGCAAAGAGGTGGCTCATCAGCGCCTCGACCTCGACGCGGTTGGAGCGCGGCACAATGATGAGCTTGCACGGCGTCTCATGATCGCTGGCGTTGATGAGGTCGGAGACCCATGGCAACTTCTTCTTGGCCATGAGGTCGGCGATTTCCTTTTCGATCTGGCCCACGCCCACTTGGTATGGCAGCGCGGTGATGACGATGCCTTCCTTGCTCACGTGATAGACCGCGCGGCTTCTAATCGTGCCGCGTCCGGTCTCGTAGATGCGCTGCAGCTCCGCAGGTGGGGTGATGATGTCCGCCCCGCATGGATAGTCCGGGCCCTTGACGTATTTCAGCAAGTCCTTGACCGTGGCATTTGGGTGGTCAATGAGATGGCAGGTGGCCTTGACCAGCTCCGTTAGGTTGTGCGGTGGAATATCGGTGGCCATGCCCACGGCGATACCCATGGTGCCATTGAGCAGGATGTTGGGCACGCGTGCAGGCAGCGCCTTGGGCTCTTCGACCGTGCCGTCGAAGTTGGGCTGCCACGTGACGCAGCCTAGGTTGAGGTCAGAGAGCAAGAGCTCGGCCGCCGGTGACAGGCGCGCTTCGGTGTAACGCATGGCGGCAAAGGACTTGGGATCTTCGACGTCACCCCAGTTGCCTTGGCCGTCAATGAGCGGATAGCGGTAAGTGAAGGGCTGGGCCATCAGCACCATGGCTTCATAGCAGGCGCTATCGCCGTGCGGGTGGTACTTACCTAAGACCTCACCGACAGTGCGGGCGGACTTGACGTGCTTGGCTTTGGCTGTGATGCCGAGCTTGGCCATGGCGTAGATGATGCGCCGCTGCACCGGCTTCATGCCGTCGCTCACCGACGGCAGAGCGCGGTCACGGATGACGCTCATGGAGTAGTTTAAGTACGCATCCTGCGCAAAGGTCTTGAGCGGCATGCGCTCCACGCCTTCAAGGCTTAGCTCACTTAGTTTGGTCTCGCTCATAACTCACCGGAAAATAGGATACAATCGGCACAGATAGTGCTGGCCGAGCTCATTACGCCGCAGTTTGCGCTTGAGCGCGCCGCAGGCTGCGCCTGCCGCCAGCGCAGCTGGCGGCAGGACGCGCCCGGCGCTGCTCGCAGACAGCGGGCCGTACCCGGAGCGGCATATCGGTCGCGCGCGTTTAGTTCAGACGCGCCCGCGCACAACGGCGTAAAAAGTAAACATTCTACACGCTTTTGGCGACTTGTCCACATCAAAGCGTGCCTGACGTGATGCCGTAGCTCGTGCTGCGCGCTTTATCTTACCGCCGCGCGGCGCAGGCAAGCGGCAATGGGCCGCTCAAAAGTCAGCGCGCGCTGGTCGGCTTGCTCCGGCCTGCGGGGCGGCCGGTGCTCTGTTTTGGTTCTTAATCGGGAGTCTTCATGGCATTGCAGCTTTCTGTAGTGACCAAATTCTTAGTCAAGATGACCGCAGCGCTGGGCCTTATGGCGCTTACCGTCATGGGTGTCGGTGGCTGTAACAGCACTTCGGTGCGCTATCACGCTGACATCAGTCAAGACTTGGTGGCTAACACGCCCCCTGAGCTCTATCAGGCGATGGTGCGTCAAATTGTCCGCCCCGATCCTGAGTACGACTACGAGCGCTTAGAGCGCATCTCAAGCCTGCCGCTCTATCCTGAGAACTACAGTCAGCGCAAGAACCTAGTTGATAAGGTCGAGGTCTACAAGTCGCGCCATCAGATGGTGCTGCTCAAGGACGGCGCGGAAGTGCGCTCCTACTGGATTGCCCTCTCCGATCGCCCTGAGGGCGATAAGCTCTATCAAGGCGATCGCCGCACGCCGGAGGGCTTGTACACGCTTGACTATGTCAAGAACGATTCTTACTATTACCGTGCTTTTCATATCTCTTACCCCAATGAGCAAGATCGCGCCGAAGCGGCGGCGATGGGCCTCAACCCAGGGGGCATGATCATGGTGCACGGTCAGCCGCCCTCGAAGGAATCCTATCAGGACACGGTGCAGCGCTCCGATTGGACCAATGGCTGTATCGCCATCCTCAATCCTGAGATCGACGAGTTCATCTCGCTCATTGACCCGGGCACCCCCATCGAGATTATGCCGTAGCGGCCTGCCACGGCCCAGCAGGGTGTGGGCGCAGGGCACTGCGCTCGGTAGGGCGTGGGGTATCGTGTGCAGGTGAGGCTTGGCCGGTGGGCTGCGTTAAGGAGTGGGCATGGCGCTCAAGGATAAATTCTTCTACTACCGCGATCTGGTGCGCTTTAACTGGGCGCGCTCGAAGTTTCACTACCTGCCGTCAGGCGATAGCTCTGCCTTCGCGTGGAGCGACGTGCACCATATGGTGGTGCTCAAGGTCGATGGCAAGCTCGGCGATACCGCGGTTATGAGCCATTTCTATCGCAATGTCTTGGACTTGTCGCATAAGCCCAAGCTGACGGTAGTCTGCCCTGAGAACTTGGTGCCGATCTACCGCGATGTGCTCAAGTGCAGCGCAGTATACCCGATCGCGCGCAAGCCCAAGCAGCCGGAGATTGAGGCGGTCTGCGCGCAGATCTTGGCCTCTGAGGGTAAGGTCGATTTAGTGCTCTCGACCGAGCCCAACTACCGCCCGCGCGACTTCATCTTCAACTACTGCTTAAAGCCGGACTTTATCGCAGGCTGCGATCCGCGCCTTGCGGAGATCAATCTCCACCTCTTCCACCCTAAGACCTACGACCAGCCGATGGCTTTGGCCTTTGCTGCCTTCTTGCAGCGCGGGGGCGTGGAGCCAAGTCCCATTGCCTATGTGCCGTTCATTACGCCTGAGAGCTCGGCGCATGTGCGCGCCGCGCTTGAGCTGCCTGAGCACGACCGCTATATTGGCATCAATCCTTGTGGCGCCTCCGAGCGCCGTCAGTTGACGCCGGAGGTGGTCGCGACCATCATCCATATGATCTTAGCGGCCCATCCCGACAGCCGGGTGCTGCTCTTGGTGCGCGGTCAAGACTACATCGATGCAACCTTAAGCCACCTTACCGCCGATGAGCGCGCCTTGGTCGGCACGCGCATCAAGCTCTTGCCTGAGAACTGCTCGGTCATCGACTATTGCACCTACATCGACAATCTGCGCGGTCTTATCACCATCGATACTGCAGCGGTGCATTTGGCGTGCGCAAGCGCCGTGCCGCAGCTGAGCTTCTATCACGACGATGCCATCAACTACGGCCGCTGGGCCCCGGTCTATGCCTGCGATGACCCCGCAGGCTGTGCTCAGAGCAAGCGCTTTATCGGCTGCACCGACCTGCGTGAGGCGCCGACGGCGGAGATCTACGCGCTGTGCCATGAGTTCATCAGTAAGCTGATGGCCTACTTGGCGCAAAACCCGTAGCGCACCGCCGCAGCGTACGCACCGGGCGCGTAAGTGCCCGGCGGAGCGGCGTGTGGCGCGAGCGCAGCAGCGCCGTTAGTAGTGCAGCTCGGGGAAAAATTCGATGCTGGCGTAGTCGCTCGGCTCTTGCTCTTCAAAGGTGGAGAGCGGCAGGGCGACGCAGACGTAGATGTTGGCGAGGATGAATTGGTCGCCTTGGTGCTCAGGGCGTGGGTCGTGCGCCGTTAAGGTGAGCTTGAGTGCGGTGTACTCAGGGTGCGGCTCGACCTCTTCGTCGGCATAGGCGTCTTCTTCGGCAATGCCCGCAAAGAGCAACTCACCGTTGTACTCGCATAACTCACCGCTCAGTTCCCAGAAGTCATCGCCCGGGACGTCGACGCTGAAACTTAACTCGTAGAGGTGCTTTTTGAAGACGGCTTTCCAGAGCTTGTCGGCTTGAGCGCGTGGGCCTGCGAAGAAGTCTTTATCCCAAGCCTCGGTGGCCATCTCTAAGGCCAAATCTTCAAGCTGCTCCATCGCCGTATCGCTGAGCTCTTCTAAGTTGATGCTCTGGGCTAACTCCTTGCCGCGCTGTAAGTATTGCTCTAATTCCATGGGCTTTCCTTGCGGGTAATGAAAAGGGCCACCTTGTGGTGACCCTCGGTTTGAGCCTTGAAGAGGCTTGGCCTAGCAGAGGCGGGGCCTTTGTGAGGCCTGGCCTTGCAGCGGCCTGTGCCGCTGGGCGGCTGGTGCCGCGCTGCTGCCTTAACGAATGTCGATGTCTGATGGCGGCCAGTGCTCGAGGCGCATGCCTAACGATAAGCCGCGCTCGGCTAAGACGTCCTTGATCTCGGTTAAGGACTTCTTGCCTAAGTTTGGCGTTTTTAAGAGCTCGACCTCAGTACGCTGGACTAAGTCACCAATGTACTTGATGCCTTCGGCCTTCAAACAGTTGGCCGAACGTACCGTGAGCTCTAAGTCTTCGACTGGGCAAATCAGCTTTGGATCGATCAGCGGACGGAACGAAGTGTCCTCAGCTGGCTCGACGCTGTTGCGGATGTCGACAAAGGAATTGAGCTGCTCGGCGAAGATGGTGGCCGCAAGCGAAATGGCAGCCTCTGGCGTGATGGTGCCATTGGTCTCGATGATGAGATCTAAGGCCTCCATGCCGGTCTCAAGGACGCGCGGTTGGACGGCGACGTTGAGCACTGGGCAGAACGAGGCGTCGATCAGAAGGCGGCCGATGAAGCGGTTGTCGCCATTCTCGACGAAAGGCTGGTTCTGCGCTTGGACATAGCCACGGCCTTGCGTGACGTGCAAGGTCATGTTGAACTCGGTGTCCGGATCGGTGATATGGCAGATCACTAAGTCCGGATTCTTGATCTCAACATTGGCTGGGCACTCAATGTCACCGGCGGTGACAGGGCCAACACCAACCTTCTTGATGTGTAAGGTCTGCTCGGTTGCGCTCGCACCGTCGCAGGCTACGGCGACTTCCTTGAGGTTTAACAGGATTAATAAGACATCCTCTTGGATACCTTCAAGGGCCATGTACTCATGGACAGCACCGGCAATCTCAACTTCGGTAATGGCATAGCCTGGAAGCGAGGAGAGCATGATGCGACGCAGCGCGGTACCCAAAATTTGGGCATAGTTGGGCTCAAAAGGCTCGAGGGTCACGCGGCTTTTGTTGCGTGCAATCTCCTCGACTGCCTTGATTGAAGGCCTGAGAAAATCAATTTGCTCCAAGGTTCCACCCTCAAAATGGTTGGTAGTTGTGGCTGCTTGAGTGCGTCAAACGGCACCGCAGGGAGGCGGTGCCGTTAGGTAAGAGCCGCAGGCGCGCAGGAGTAGCTCCTGCCGCTTTGGCTCCTACAAGGCGAGCTCGGCGCTAGCTGAGCTAGCGCTGTGAGCTTTACTCAGCCTCGTCGCCTAAGTTGGTGCGGTCAACCAACATGATGTAGGCCATAGGAGCCTGGTCGCCGGAGCGGAAACCGCACTTTAAGATGCGGGTGTAGCCGCCCTTACGTTCGGCGCTGGCCTTACCAACCTCATCAAACAACTTCTTGACCATGTCCTTGTCGCGTAAGCGGGCGAAGGCTAAACGGCGGTTGGCTACGGAGTCGGTCTTGGCTAAGGTGATCAAGCGCTCAACAAAGCGACGTAATTCCTTGGCCTTTGGTAAGGTGGTCTTGATGATCTCGTGCTCGATGAGAGCGTTAGCGAGATTGCGGTACAGCGCTGCACGATGGGCAGAAGTACGGCCTAAGTGACGGCCGGCTAAACGATGACGCATGGAATACCTTCCTGAATTGACAGTAATTGCTTACTTCGAACGCGCTAAGCTTTGAGGTGGCCAGTTAGGAATGCGCATACCTAAGGACAGACCACGCGTGGCTAAGACGTCCTTGATCTCCGTCAGGGACTTCTTGCCTAAGTTAGGAGTCTTTAACAGCTCCACCTCAGTGCGTTGGACTAAATCGCCAATATACAAGATCTCCTCTGCCTTCAAGCAGTTGGCAGAGCGTACAGTCAGTTCAAGATCTTCGACCGGTTGCAATAACACCGGATCAGGCAGCGGAGGCGTGGACGGCGTTGAGGAGCGCTCAGGGATGTCGTCCTTGTCTACGAGGTTGGTCATGTGATCGCACAGTAAGTCTGCGCTACGCATTAACGCCTCGTCCGGCGTGATGGTGCCATTGGTCTCAAGTTCGATGACCAGACGATCGAGATCGGTGCGCTGTTCCACGCGGGCCGACTCGACTTCGTACACGTATCGTGAGATCGGGCAGAATGCGGCATCAATCAAGATCTCGTTCTTTTCCTTGGCAGGTAAGTGCGCAGGATCAGAAGCTACCACATAACCCCGGCCATAGACGACACGGAGATTCATCGACAACGAGGCCTTTGCCCCTTTTAAGGTACAAATAGTCGCATCAGGGTTTAAGATGCTAATGCCCTCAGGGCATACGATATCGCCAGCGCGGACGCGCCCTTCGCCCATCTTGGCTAAGGTGCACCAAACCGGCCCTTGCATCGTGTGGTTGGAAGTGATGGCGACCTTCTTTAAGTTCATCACCACCTCAACTAACGACTCAACCATGTCCTTTTTGACCGAAGTTAAGTCTTCAACCCCATCGATTTGGAAGGCATCAAAGGCAAAACCTGGCAGAGTCTTCAGCAGGATGCCGCTTAAGGCGACACCGATGGTGTTGCCATAGCCGCGCTCTAAAGGCTCCAAGGTGATGCGCACGTGATTGGGCCCCAGTTCGGTATAACCTACAGGCTTGGGCTTAAGTAACTCACAAACTGACACTATTGATACCCCACATAGTAAAAGGAGTGCAGGCGTTGCCTAGCTATTACTTAGAGTAGAACTCGACAATGAGCTGTTCCTTGATGTCCGATGGGAGCTCGGAACGCTCTGGCTTGTTCTTGTAAGTACCCTTCATGGCGCTGTGGTCGACGTCGATCCAAGTTGGCTTTAAACCACGCTGACCGGCGAGGTCAATGGCGTTCTTGATGCGCAGCTGCTTCTTGGCCTTATCACGTACGGCGATCTCGTCGGAAGGCTGTACCTGATAGGATGGGATGTTGATGACGCGGCCGTTAACGGTGATCGCCTTGTGGCTTACTAACTGACGCGACTCCATACGGGTCGAGCCGAAGCCCATGCGATAGACGACGTTGTCTAAGCGGCCCTCTAACAGCTGTAACAGGTTCTCACCGGTGTTACCAGGCATGTTAGCAGCCTTCTTGTAGTAGTTGTGGAACTGACGCTCGAGGACGCCGTAGATGCGGCGTACCTTCTGCTTCTCGCGTAACTGCGTGCCGTAGTCGGACAGACGGGCCTTGTTAGCACCGTGCTGGCCTGGGGCCGTGTCTAACTTGCACTTGGTGTCAATCGAGCGAACGCCAGACTTTAAGAATAAATCCACGCCCTCGCGACGGCTTAACTTAAGAGCTGGTCCTGTATGCTTTGCCATTTATCTTTCTCCAATAAAAAAGCAGATACCAGATTAGACGCGACGCTTCTTAGGCGGGCGGCAACCGTTGTGAGGGATCGGGGTTACGTCAGTGATGTTGGTGATCTTGTAACCGATCGCATTTAACGCACGAATCGAAGACTCGCGACCTGGGCCTGGACCCTTGACTAAGACTTCAAGGTTCTTGACGCCATATTCCTTGGCAGCCTCACCGGCGCGCTCGGCAGCAACCTGAGCAGCGTATGGGGTGGACTTACGGGAGCCACGGAAGCCCGAACCGCCTGCGGTAGCCCACGACAGGGTGTTACCTTGACGATCGGAGATGGTGACGATGGTATTGTTGAAAGATGCGTGGATGTGAGCTACGCCGTCGGCGATTTGCTTCTTGCCGCGCTTGCCACCACGAGCACGTGGGGCAGAAGATGCCTTAGGAGCAGGTGCTGCAGCAGCTGGAGCTGCTGGGGTTGCTGCGCTAGCAGCTTGTTGAATTGCATCAGCCATCATGTGCCTCCTTACTTCTTAATGCTCTTGCGTGGGCCCTTGCGGGTACGTGCATTAGTCTTGGTACGCTGACCGCGAACCGGCAGACCACGACGGTGACGTAAGCCACGGTAAGCACCAAGATCCATCAGACGCTTGATGTTCATGGAAACTTCACGGCGCAGGTCACCTTCGACGGTGTACTTAGCGACTTCAGCACGAATCTTGTCCAAGGTAGCCTCGTCTAACTCCTTGAACTTGGTTAACTCTTGAACCCCAGTTGCCTTGCAGATGTCACGAGCACGAGTAGGGCCGATGCCGTAGATGGATTGCAGAGCAATCACGGCGATCTTGTGATCAGGCACATTGATGCCAGC
>CALXNA010000007.1 GCA_944389615.1 uncultured Anaerobiospirillum sp.
GCGACCTCAGTGGTCTCTTCGACGGCTGGGGTCTCGGCTACTTCAGTGGTTTCCTCGGTGGCTGGGGTCTCAGCGACTTCAGTGGTCTCCTCTGGGGCTACTTCGGTGGTAGCTTCAGTGGCGGTCTCGGCTGGGACGATGTCCTTGACAGCCGCTACCGTCTCCTCAGCGGCAGCTGCGGCCTGCTTTTGGATGTTGTACTCGATTGGTACCAGTGGGGTGACTTGGTCAGCGTCGAGGCCGCGGTGGCTTAAGAAGAAGAGCAAGGTATCGTTGCCTAAGGCTTCGATGTACTTGTTGTAGATTGGCTTGACCTTCTCACGGAAAGCTTGGCGCTGGGCATCATCTAAGGTGGTGATGGTGACGCCCTTTTGCTCTAAGGTCTTGAGGTAGAGTTTCTTGAACTCGTTGAAGAGGTTGTGCTGCCAAGTGACGGTCTCAGTTAAGCTCTTGGTGAAGGCGGCCTTGAGGGTGTCATCGAGCTTGCCTAATTTGGCATCGTTGGCAATCCACATCTGGACGTCATACATGCCGTTCCATAAGGTCAGGTATGGCTGCGTCTCGTAGAGCTTGCTCGAGAGGTACAAGGCTAAGTTCGAGGTTAAGCCTTGGATCTCGCCTTGCTCTAAGTAGTGTGGGACTTCGCTGAAGTCCAGCTCAACCGGCTCAGCGCCGAGCTCGGAGATCACTTCCCCGGCAAATTCATATGGGGCGACGCGGATCTTCATGCCCTCGAGGTCATCAGGCGAGTCGACGACATGGACGTTGTTAGAGAGCTCCAAAGCACCGGTGGTGTGCATGGTGAGCAGGTCTAAATTGTGAGGGTTGAGCCACGATTGGATGGTCTCATTGACGGTCTCGTCCTTGGCAAAGAAGGCAGCCTGTTCCTCATTGTCAAATAAGAACGGCAGCCAGAAGGTGCCAAAGCGCGGGTCTAACTTGTAAAGGTCGGTGGCCGAGCAGATCTGAATATCGATCGCGCCGTCCTCTAACATCTCCACAGCCTTCTGCTGGTCACCACCGGACAGGCCATTGTTCGGGTAAATGGCGACCGTAACCTTGCCCCCGGAGTTCTCTTCGATGAGCTCCTTGAACTTGTAGGCCGATAAGTCAGCAATCGAGCCAGCGACGCGGTCGTGGGACAGACGTAAAGTCACAGCATAGTCAGGAGCAGAGCTGTTCGAGACTACGGCCGAGACCACAGTTAACACGATGCACGCACCAAAAGCCGTGGCAAACTGACCTTTGGGAGTAATGATGAAGTTTTTAAGCATTAGACCGTCCTATCTATCTGAGACCAATAAGTGCCTGCGGTGACTGCCCGCGGCGACTGGTGGTAACTAAGGGAGCAATCCTCGAAGGCCCAGCTCAAGGCTGAAGCTGTCTTGCCATGGCTGAAGCCGTCTTGCCTTCTGCACCCATGGCAATGCCAAATTAGCCCATGCCTTGTTAGGCATCAAGGCAGCACCACCACATGTGTCGGGAAATGTCCAAAGAAAAGTCCACGTGGGAAGTTCCTGCGGACGAAAGGCAAGCCTGAAGGCAAGCTTCAGGGTTAGTCTCGGTCTCCAAGTCGCGCAGCGGCGCCCTTGTTTGACCTACGGCTAACGCTCCATTCTAGCATCAGGCCTGAGGCCCGGTAAGTGCGCTAGCGCGCAAAATTGGCGCGCCAGCTCACATAACCTAAATGCCGGAAACCGGCAGAGATTCAGCGCTGCGGCCTTGAGGCGATATATATGCGCTTGGGGCCGCGCGCCCACGGCCACAGCGCCATCGCGCCCAGCATGGCGCCTAAGTTCAGGGGTGATGCCCCCAACATGGCGCGCACCATCAAGTAGCGCGCCGCACCGCGCCTTACTGCGGGCGCTTAGGGTCACTGTCCTGCTCGGGCGGCGCAGGCGGTGGGGCATACATGCCTTGCTCAGCTTGCGGGTAGATTGAGTGCGAACCCGCCGGCGCGCCATTGCCGCCGAAGTTGTGGGCACTCGGCTGCTCATAGCCTTGGCCATAGCCTTGTGGCGCTTGCTGGCCGTAATCTTGCGGCGTGCCCTGCGGCGGCTGCCAGTTGCCTTGATGCTGCCAGCCATTAGGCTGCTGCCAACCATTAGGTTGCTGCCAATTGCCCGGCTGCTGTGGCCATGGTTGCTGGCCTTGTGGGCCTTGCTGCGGCCAAGCACCGTTAGGAGCTTGGTTCGGGTCAAAGCCCTGTGGGCCATAATCTTGGGGGCCATACTGCGGGTTATAGCCCTGTGGGCCGTAACCTTGCGGGCCTGCTTGCGGGCCATAGCCGTACTGCGGGTTAAAGCCCTGTGGGCCGTAGCCGCCGTTTGGGTTGAAGTAGCCCATTTGCAGCGGGTCAGGGCCGAAGCGGTTCGGGCCGTCCGTGCCTTTCTTGATCAAGAAGACGAGGATGACGATGGAGATAATGAAGCTGACGAGCGCGGCACCAATTAAGATGCCATCCATTTGATCGAACGCGGCTATTTGGTATTCACTCGTGGCGAAGTAGGGGTCAGTGGCGACAATGGCCATCACCAAGACGACCATGACGACGAGCATGCTCGCCATCGGCAGCAAGATCCACCAGCCGCGCTTGTTGACGTCGTGCAGGCGCCGCACGGTGGCCGTGATCTGCGCGATAAAGAGCCAGATGCTGACCACGAAGTAGACGATGGCGCCCAAAATCGGGATGAGCATGACCAAGCCGCCGATGATGTTGAATATGGTCAAGGCGAGCATGAACCACCAAAACTCGCTGCGTGGCGCACGGTCGTGCACGTTAAAGACCTTGCTGATAAGGCAAGTGTGAAGCGATTGCCCAAAGTTCATAATACCCAGCGCCGACGCGCCGCCTCCGATCAAAAAGCCCAAGGGCCTGGTGACAAGACCTGTCAATCCTTTGGTTGCTGCAGCGCTTGTGCCACAATTTAAGTATCTAGGTGCAAGGATACCTAGTTGCGTCAAGGTTAGCCTTGGCTCGCAATAGGAGAATTTAGTTGACTAAAAACCGCGCCTAGTTCTCACTTTTGGGAAGTGACCAGCTGCGGTTGTCACGCCATTTGCTAGGGTGCAAGTAAAGTTTTTTGGTTTGGTGGGAGGGTATGCCGTGTCTTTAACCAAGATCGCCGCTGCCGTGGCAATGGTCGCAGCCTTAAGTGTCAACAGTGCTTGGGCGCAGAAGAATCCCGCGGACATTACCATCGGCTACTCGGCGATGCAGCTTAGCAACCCATGGTATATGTCCGCGCGCGCCGGTATGATTGCCGCCTGCCGGGAGCTGGGCATCAAGTGTGTCATTATCGATGCGCAGAATCGGGTCGACAAGCAAGTCTCCGATCTACAGAACATGGTGCATGACCGCTTCGATGCGATTGCCTGTACCCCGCTTGATGCCGAAGCTCTGCAAGACCTCTACGCGCAGGCCAATAATGAGGGCATCATCACCGGCTCTTTGGCGCAGATCGTCCCCGGCTCGCAGCTTGAGTATGGCATCGACGAGTATCAGTACGGCTATACCATCGGCAAACAAGCTGCCGAGTGGGCGCGCTCGACCCTGCAGTGTCGCGGCAAGGTGGTTTTGATCACTCAAGACAATGTCCTTGCGACCATTCCGCGCGCTGACGGGGCCGAAGCGGCCTTAAAGGAGATCTGCCCGGACATCAACATTGTGTTGCGCAAGCCGGGCGCCAGTCCGCTCGGCGGTAAAAAGGTGGTCGATGAGGCACTAGAGGCGCACCCAGACCTTGATATGGTGGTTTCGGTGACGGACGCCGGCGGCGTCGGTGCCTTCCAGTCCTTTACCGTCCATGGCATCAGCAGTCGGCGCCATGCCGTGTTCTCAGGCGATGCCACCACCGAGGCTATCTCCTTGATGAACGATCAAGGCAGCATCTACCGCGGTACGGTCGATCTGATGCCGTACCAAGCAGGCTATCAGACCATCAAGTACCTCTACGAGATGGTGCAAGAAGGCGCGCCCGCCGAGCCGCGCAAGCTCTTCATCCCCTTCAAGCCAGTCTCTGAGGGCGATGTCCTCTCGGGCAAGTTCACCATCGAGCAGATCTCCGCGCCGCCAGCCGCCCAGCCTGAGCCATAATCAGCATCGCCTGCTGAGTCCGCGCATCCCAGCCTGCTCCGGCCAGCCCAGCCCGTCTGCTTAGCCCAGCTTGCCGCTGGGCTCAGGGATGCTATTTGAACTTGCGCTTGTGCTTAGGGCGCTCCTGCGGCGCTTGCGGCTGAGCCTTCTTGGGCTTCTCTGCTGGGAGCTCTTGGGGTTCAGGCGCCGGAGCTGGGGTGACGGCCGCCTCAACCGGCGCTACGCCTAAGGGCATCGGGGCGCCGTAGTTGTTATCGCCCTTGGTGCCCGGGAGGGCGCACAGCACTAAGAGGTAGACAAAGGCCAGTGCCGCCAAGCCCTCACCGACCATAACCGCAAGGCGGACGTTCATCAAGAAGCCGATAAGTCCCAAGAGCAGGCCGATGATGAGCGGGAAGGCGTGGATGATACTGCGGTTGGTGTCATGCAGACGGCGCGTCAGCACGGTGTAGTTGCCGATGAAGAGGATGAAGCTTACCGCCGAGAAGATGATGGCGATGTAGCCTGCCAGATTGAGCGGGTACATGGCGATACGCACAATGATGGTAAAGAGCGTAAACCACCAAAACTCTGGGCGTCCGGCGCGCCCGCCGGTCACAAACAGTTTGTCCTTGAGGCAAGTGCGGATGGCAAGCCAAATATGCATAGGTCTCAGTCCTTTCGTTAGTGGTGGTCAGCCTTACGTTGACGGCGCGGTTTGCGGTTAGCGACCGTCGGCGTCGGTACAGCGGCAGGCGTCTGCGCCTCTTCAGGCTGCTCTTTTGCGGCCTGCGACGCGGCCTGTTCTTGCGCGACCTTGCGCTTGAACTTGCGCCACGGGTCGCCTAAGAGCTCTGGATCGGCTAAGTGCGCGGGGTTGATGAAGTCCTGCTGTACTTGGCTCTCATCGCACGGGTCGGTGCCGTAGCGGTTGGGGCCTTGGGTGCCCTCGTTGCCGCAGAGATAGAGGATGTAGAGGTAAAGCACCATGGCAATGCCCGCGATGGTCGACATGATGCCGGTGGCCGCCTCCGGATAGAGCGCGTGCACAGGTATCAAGGCCACGAAGTAGCCGATGGCAATCACGTAGGGCACGGCGATGATCTTGCCGGAGCGGTCGAGGTCATGGAGCCTGCGGATGATGGCGCTGTACTGACAGCACAAGAGCGCAATGATCAGAAGCGCTTGCATCAGCGATCCGACCACCGGGATGCGCGTGAGCAGCACGCTTGCGGCTACCATGATCCAAGTGAGCAAAAAGAACTTCCAAAACTCGCTGCGGCTGGAGCGTCCGTAAAAGCGCAGCCCCTTGGTAAAGCCCAGTTTGAGCGCCTCAAGCACCGTAACTTCGCGGCTCATAAACCATCCTCTTCGTTGAATCTGCCTGACATTACCTATCAAAGCGCAGGCATTGTAGCTTAGCGCTATGGGGCAAAACCACTGCCGGAGTTACCGCCCGACGAATTGCCGCCCGACGAGTTGCCGTCATTAGGGCGGCGCTGGGCCTTGAGCTGCTCGCCAAACTCGTCGTGGCCCTCAAAGGGATTGAAGTGGGCGCCGTCGTTGTGGCCTTGGTCGTAGCGGTTGCTCGGGTCGCCCGGCTTTTGCTCTTCTTGCCACTGATACCACTCATAGCGCTCTTGGCTGCGGTAGTTGTTACCTGCAGATAAGATGTTTTGGTAGAAGTTGCCCATGCGCGGGTCGGGGCCAAAGCGGTTGGGGCCTTGGGTGCCGGGCAGGGCGCAGAGCACCAGCAAGATGAGCCAGCCAAAGGTCGGGATAAAGACGAGCAAGAGCCACCACGCGGACAGATTGCGATCGTGCAGCCTGCGGGCAGCGGCGCAGGCCATAAAGGCCAAGAGCGCGACACTGACCACCAAGCAGAGTAGGGCAAAGACGCTGCCCAAGCGCATCACCGTGGTGAGCACGATATTGATGAGGCAGTTGGCCACAAACATCCACCAAAACTCGCTGCGCGCGGCGCGGCCGTTGGCCGAGAAGCGGCGGTACCAATTGACTTTGAGGGCGGCGCTAAAAGAGAGCATAGGAAACCTCGTAAGATTCGATGGCCTCATCTTACCTTGTTTGAGCGAGGTTGTGCGGGGGAGCTGGGGGAAATGCGAGGTGGGACTGGCGTCCCCAGTAGGAATCGAACCTACAACTAGCCCTTAGGAGGGGCTTGTTATATCCATTTAACTATGAGGACAAAAACGCGGTGCCTATTATACACAATAGGACCCTAAAGCCCAAAAGCCGCCCCTAGCACCAACCGCAGCGCTATGCGCGCTGCGCGCCTGCGCCTGAGCCTACGGCGGTGCCGCTGCAGTCGCCGGGCGGCACCGTGGCCCAGAATCATTGCGCCCGTACGAGGCGGACGCTGGGCGGGCAGCACCGTACGGCGCGGTGGGGCTGCCGCAGGCAGAGCGGCGGCGCGGCCTGCGTCCCTCCATTGGCCTTGCGCAAGTTGGGCCGGGAGTTAGCTTTGAACCTTGACCATCTGTGCGATGTGGTCGCGCTCTTCTTCTGTCAGTTGATACTTGTCGTAAAGGGCCTGCTCCAGCTCGGCAGTGGACTGGTGCCAATCCAATGCAGAGTTGGCGCTGAAGTCTTGCTGCGGCACCCACAAGTAGGTGTTGCGTGGAGCATGCTGCGTGATCTTCCGCAGCGACACCATGAATCTAAAAAAGCGTGTCTTGAGGTAGCTTTGGACGTTGCGGGCTTCTTGCTCGCTGGAGCAGTAGAAGAAGAGGTAGGTTTGGGTGCAAGCCGAAGGGCTTGGCGTGACAAAGGTCGTGCCTAAGACGGGGTCGGGTATCTTTTGCCCTCCGTCCGATGATGCCTCTGGTACCATGACCTTCCAGGTGTCAACCAGCTGAGGGCTTTTGGTGATCTCACTGCGAGCGATATAGCCCATCAGGCGCTTGCCTTTGCGGTTGTAGTACAGTGGGACATCGTCCTTGGACTCGCGCTGCTCGTGAAAGTCTTGGAAGTTAGAAGTCCAGCCGAACTCTTTGTCGACTGATAGCATCTCCATCATCGACGGCTCTTTGCGCTGCAGCACCTTACGTAAGATGTTGGCGGCCGTAGAGTTGCGCACAAAGATGTCGAACTCATCGAGCTGACGTAAGTCACGTGGACTCCACTCTTGATTGCGGCAGCTCTGGAATGCGCAAGGGCCATCATATTGGCTATCGCGCAAGAACATGCAAACGCCGCCCTTGATGTCCACGCCTGCGAAGACGTCTCTTGAAACTGGGAAGTCGATGAGGGCACGGATATGCCGATCGGCGAGCATCTCGGCTCTAAACTCGTTCAAGCCCAGACCTGACGCCATCCAGCGAGATGGAATGATGAGCGAAATGTAGCGTGCATCAAGCTCCTTGCAAGCCTTGACCAAGTGCTGATAGACCGGTACGTCACGACTGGTGGAACGGTCGTCATTAGAGGATCTTTGGTAAGGTGGGTTACCAACGATGGCGTCGAACTTCATAACAGCATCACCGTAAGCAGGCCATAGTGAAGAGGTGTGTTCAAGGATGTGTTGCAGCTTGGTCGGATCATCCATGACCTGCTCAATGAGCTCGTCAATGTAGCAGGCGTTGAGGGGCACGGCGCGAAAGCCCACCAAGGTGCGCGTGGTGATGGCGCGTGCCATCGGGGTTTTGCAGATGATGAAGATGTTGTGCGTGAGGACATCGTCCCAGAGTTTGCGCTGTTGGGCGCGCGTGAGCAAGCTGAGCTTGTTGCCGTAGGTGTCAAGGTACAGCCGCACCAAGGTGTAGGTGAGGTAAAGCGGGTAAAGGCCGCTTTTGGAGTTGATCTCAAGGAGCCGCGTCTTGGGGGTGAAGACTGTGATGTTTTGGGGCTCAACGAGGCGCGGCTCGCTGAGCTCGTGCTCAAACTTCGGGTCGTAAAAGCAGTAGCCGCCGATGGTGGAGCTCAGGTGCAAATTGACCACGCGCCATGGCGTAAGCACCGTCTCCTTGTCGGGGTTGCGAAAGGAGGCGAAGATGGAGCTGATAAGTTGGATACGCTCTTCGATGCTGAGCTCATCGGCCTCACGCGCCAAGGCGCGGATGCGCTTACCGGCGGCGGTGAAGATATCCGGGTCGTAGTACTTGATGTACTGGGCAAAGAGCTCCTTGGTCACGCCCGGTGGCATGAACTCAGCCCACGACACGTCATCGACTAAGTGGCTGAAGTTGTCGATGGTCAGCTCTTTGTTTTCATCGTTGATGGTGGCCCCGTAGATCATGAGCGGCATGCGAATGGAGATGCCGCGCAGGATCGCAATAGCGTTGTCACGCACCTTGGCCTTGGCGCGCAGCTCTTTGAGCCGCTCCTCTTCCTCGGGAGTGCGCTTCTTTTTGTGCTTGATCTGGCTCAGCTCTTCGTGCTCTTCGTCGGTCAGGCCTTGCTGGTTGAGCTCGACCTTGCCCGTGTTGCCTAAGGCGCGCGTCTCACCGATGATGCCCTTGAGCTGATCAAATTGCGCCAAGTCCAGCTCATCGAGCTTCATCAGCTGATCGTTGTAGAGATGCACATCGTCAAAGCCGTGGGCGACGACCTGTTCGACGTAGACGCGCTTGATCTGGGCCATGACCTGCCCGACATTGACCGCGGCCATAGTCGAGCCCTCAATGGCAATGACCGGGCAGAAGTTTAAGAAGTCCCCTAAGGCCGCCTTGGCTCCGCCTTCCTTGGCGCCGCCGCTCTCGGCGCTACGCGTCACGCCAAAGGCTTGGGCCAGCACCTTGAGGGCGCGGTCGGGGGCAAAGTCAAAGGCGTAGCAATGCTCCTTGACTTTGCCGGCGCTGGTCGCCGGGCTTTGCACGCGGAAGATGGTCTGCAGATAGCTCGAGGCCGAGCTTTGGTAGGAGCCTGCGAGCAAAAGCACGCCCGTCCATTGCTTGACGGTGACGCCCGTGGTCAAGCGCCCGCACGATAGGGTGATGGTATAGGTGGTCTCGGGCTCGGGGCCAATGGCGTCCGTGACATCTTGCAGCGCTTCGGTTGCGCCAAGGCTCGAGGCGTTCTCATCGTAGTCTCCGGCGCCCGCCACGTTAACTATGGTGAAGCGGCCAAAGATCGGATGCTCCTTGAGCAGCGCGCTTAAGGCTTTGGCCGCCTTGACGCCGGGCAGTACCCAGAGGGTATGGCGGAAGATGGCACGAAAGTCCGGCTTGGCGAAGGGGTAGTGGTCGGCCTTGGTCAGCAAGTTGAGAAAGGCCTTCACATCGCCTTCGTGTACGAAGTGGCCGCTGACGTCGACCTTAAAGAACTCGGCGAAGTTAAAGGCCAGCTCGCCGCTTGCGTACTGTCCAAAGAGCTCCCCTAAGTGGTAGGTGTACAGGTGCAGCTGCGGCAGGCCCGCGTAGGGATTAGGATCGCCTTGGTGGAAGTCATCCCACTCGCTCTTGGCCTTTTGCTCCATGACGTAATCCCACGCGAAGATTTCGTCTGGCTTGAAGCCTTCGATCAGATTGAAGGGGGTGCCTGAGAGGTAGAGCACCTTGGTGTTGTCGTGTACCAGCTCTTGGAGTACGGACTGGCCCAGCTGCGTTTGCGTGCCCTCATGGGCCTCATCGATGATGACCAAGTCCCACGGCAAGGTGAAGACCTCTTGGTTCTTGTCGAAGGTGCCGCCTACTTGGCTTGAGCCGCGCAGATCCTGCAGCGAGGCAAAGTAAACCCAATGAGTTACGCCTTGGCCCTTACTCTGCTCTTGGGCGGCGCGCGTCAGTTGCGTCAGGCTCTCGCCTTGGTCTTTGGAGCTGTAGGCAAAGTCGGGCCGGTCGTAGAAGATCTTGCGGAAGTCCTCAAACCAGCTCTCGTTGACCACCGGGCGGTGGGTCACGATGATGGTCAGGTGCAGGTCGAGCTCCTTGACCACCTGCAGCGCGCTCAGGGTTTTGCCAAAACGCATCTTGGCATTCCACAGCATACGCTGCTTGCCCTTGCTGAAGTGCTTGCTGGTGCGCGCAATCGCCTCCTGCTGCTCGGGGCGGAAGGTGATGGGGGCGGGCGCTGCATTGGTCGCGCTTAAGGCGCTGCGCCCTTGCTTGACCGCGGCGATCGCCTGCTGGACGGTCTTGAGGTCGCAGATGAACCATTCATTGGCCTTATGCTTGAGGTCAAAGTGCTTGCGCTTGATGCCCGAGCGCAGCAGCACTTGGTGCACGTCGTAGTCGCTGAAGCTGCTGATGCGGTAGCTCAATGCGCGGGGCTTACCGGGGTCGGCTTCCTTGGTGACGATCTGCGCCAGCTCGGTGTGGAGAAGCTCGTAGTCGATGGCCGCCGTTTGAGTGTACTGCTTGATGCGCTGGTGGGCCACGGCATTGAGCTCGGCGCAATTGGGCGGTAGCGCATTGATGTCAGAGCCGTGGTAGCTGGTCTCACCAATCTTGAGACAGCCCTGATGCGCTGCATCCTTGATGCGGAATACGTAGATGACTTTGGCGGTGAAAGCGGCAAATTCGACAGTCATAGCGATCTCAATACATCCACAAAGCGCACCGTTTGACCGGCACGCCAATCCTTGATTAGGCAGTAGCTGCCATTGTGTTGGGCGTTGAGCAGCTCGGGACGGTGGCAGCCAGCGCAGAGCTCTTCGTGCACCTCAAGGCCAAAGAGCGTGTTGTCGTAGGTGATCAGGTTGGCGCAGGAGTTGGGTATGACCCCGCGCAGGCCATCCATCTGCCACAGATTCCACGAAATGATGGTAGCGCATTTGAGAATGGAGGCAAGCGGCGCCTGATAACCCCAGCGTGCCTCATAGCTCTCGCTGAAGGTAAAGAGCAGATTCTCGCGCGCAAGGAGCAGACTATCGCCTTGCCACTCAAAGCCATAGCAGCTCTCAAAGGCAAGGTACGCCCCCTCAAGCCACGCCGCAGGCGTCGTCGTGTTTTCGCTGACGACGCGCAGCTTGCGGTCAAGCAGGCCCATACGCTCGGGCACCGGGATATAGGCGCCGGTAGTGGTGTCATAGCGACTGGTGAGGTAGGGCGCTTCGCCGCAGGTTACCTCAAGACGCAGCGCGCCCACATAGTCGCGCCAGGTGGTGCCGGTAGGAAAGGTGATCGGCTCCGGAGTGCGCTGCCAAGTGGAGCCTGTGGCGTAGTTGAAGACGTCTGGGCGTCCAAACCATTGGGCATCGATGAGGTTGTTTTGCTCATTGCACAGCCACGCTGGGGTATAGACCTCAGCCATGCTGCGGCTGCGGGCGCTTTGCGCTCCTTGGTTTTTGAGTACGCGTGGCCTGATCACAAGGCCATGCTCACCGGTGATGAGCTCGGGCGTGATGGGCTGATCGTAGGCAAATGCAGGCCCCAATGTCTCGTAGTCGGAGGTGGCCCAGAAGATGTGCTGGGTGCGGCCCTTTTGGTTATGGGTTTTGGTTTGATCGGTGAGCAAGAGCTCCAGCAATTGCGGCGCAAGGCGCTGCAAGCGGTTTTCGAGCACGTCGATCTCACTCATGCCAAGACTCCTCAAGACTAACTTCTCAAGCCGGGTCATACTAACACAAGGCGCGGGAAGTCAGCGGCTTCTGGGGCTTAACGCATGAGGTGCCCGCACGAGGCGGGCGCGCGGCTACCGCAGGGCCGGGCGTGTAGCGCCTTACGGCGCAGCGGACGGGGCTGCCGCAGGCTGACGGCAGGGAGGCGCCGTTAGACGTTGAGCTCGACGATGTCGTCGAGCTGGACGTTGATGAGTTGGTTGGTGATATCAACCGGGACGAGCACGGCCGAGTTTGGCGAGACGTCGACGACCTTGTAGAGCTTCTGGGTCTCGCTGTTTTGGTAGTAGGTCATGCTGTGGCGGTCTTGGAAGTCACTGCGGTGAATCAAGTGGAAGCGCATGCCGACCTTGAGGTTGGAGTTGGAGCCCAGATTGATGCGGATGGAGTCATCGGCGATGTTGACTACGCGGGCGCGTGGAATTTGGCAGCGCAGCTGGGTGACGATGTCGGCGATGGCGTACTTGGTCAGCTGGTTGATGCGCTGGCCGTAGTCCGAGGAGGCAAAGCGATCGGAGCGCAGCGAGAAGCGCTCGCCCTTGAGCGTCCACTCGGCATCACCGGCGTAGTCCTTGTTCAGAACCATGCTGCCGCTGTAGACGTCATAGACCTGAACTGAGAAGCGCAGGGTGCGGGTCGGGGTGTAGATGTACTTGGTGACGGCGTTGGAGCCGACCTCCGAGACCGCAACCGAGGAGACTGTGCCGACGATGATGTACTGGGCTTGGGTGCGGCGCGAGATGCTATCTAAGGTGCGCTGCAGGTTGTAGTTGGGGCCAGATGAGCTCTGATTGAAGAGCAGACGGGCGCGGTCAGGCGGCAGTAGAGTTAATGCTGGGCTCTGGGCGACGCCGGTGTAGAGCTGGTCAGTTAAGAAGTCGGCAAAGTCAGGCATATCTGCGGCGGACATCGAAGCTTCAGTGTCCTTGTAGCGGATGATGAAGGGCAGGATGATCTTCTTGATGTTGCCGGCGTAGCAATCACTGCTTGAGGAGTCATCGATCAAGGCCTTGACCAAGACGGTCACCATCTTGCCGTTCTCTTGCTCTTCGACCACGATCATGCGGCGAATCGGGGACTTGCTGACGATCTGCATCTTCTCATCGAGCAAGGTGCCGTTTTGGATGCTTTGCTCAATGGAGACATTGGCGCCTGCCTGCAGCGAGGCATTGCGCAGGGCATCGTCGATCGCCATGCGCCGGGCGGCGGCGACATCATCATCGACAATCGCAGCAGATCCTCGTGCGGAGTACCAACCAGCCAAGGCCGATTGGCAACCTAAAGCCAGCGCAAGGGTGATGGCTAAAGCTTTGAATGCAGCGCGCATGTTTTATCTCCGACCTGACGGCAGCAATACCAAAAAGGGCCCAAACAGAGCGTCTTGGGGCGGCCTATGCCGCAAACATGGCCTTGCCAAAGTGCAAAAAGCGTTCCGCGGCGTAAGGCCCGTAGCTACGGGCATCATGGCCTCTAAGAGCGGCCATTGTTGGCGCTGAGAGCCGGGGTACAAATGGCTTATCTATGCGCGATATGACTAGCTTTTATGGGGTGCATGGCACCGTTATTGCAGCTTGCGGCAGCGGTAGAGGAACGTAGCGGACGGCTCCGCGCGGAACTACTCACAGATCATGAGATCGAGGTTCAGGAGATGCATGTAAAGACATCATTGCTCGTCGCCCTTTGCGCGAGCTTGTTACTCCCAGCCTGCACTACCGGTGGCGTGACCCGTACCACCAGCCCTATGGCACAGGTTGAGGGTGCGCACACTCAAGGCGATAGCAGCGTCTATATGCAACGTGGTATGGAGATGAGTGCTATCACGTCGCGCATGGCTGATACGCTGCAGCAAAACATGTTTTATTATTTGCTGCCTGATGCCCCCATTGACCGCAGCTCCGCTAACGGCAATGTCAAAATCGTGACCATGCCACGTCTTGCTTTAACCGCGTTTGTGGACACTGATACCTACGAAGATTCCGGTTATTTAGGCCGCGCTTTGGCGGAGATGTTCACCCACGAGATGAGCAGCCGCGCCTTCGAGGTCACCGAGTACAAGCTCACGGGCAAGCTCGCCGTGTCCAAGGACGGTGACTACATCTTCTCGCGTGACTGGAAAAAAATCGCGAGCGACACCAACGTGAAGTATCTGCTCGGCGGCACCATGACCCGCAACAAGGACGGCGTCGTCGTAGTCGCCCGCATCGTGAACATGCAGACGCGCCAGACGATAGCCACCTCAACGGACATCATCCCGTACTCCTTGCTGCCTAACTGCTACCGCACCGCGCAAAAGAACTGCTCCTTTACCGGCACCAAGAACTATTTAAGCCCGGACTTGATCCGCATCTATCAAGGCCAGTTGGCCAACAACAATCTCCGCACTTCGGCCCTGCAGGTCAGTGAGGTGGAGCGCGCGAGCACCAAGTCGACCTTAACCAAGGCGCAGGTGCGTTCGGCTAGTGGCCAACCCTTAGGCGGCGTGTTTTTAGCCTACAGCGACCCGAACTCGGCGAGCACCATTACTACGGTCACCGAGCCCGATGGCCGTGTCGTTACTACCACCACCACTTACAATGGCATGGCGGCGGCCAATATGGGCGGCAATCCACAGATGACCGCCTCCGAGCGTGAGGACATGATTCTCCAAAGCGACCCGCGCTTTACCAAGGACGTTGTGGTTGGCGCCACTTCGCGCGGCACCTACGATAAGTACCGCATGGAGAAGAGCTCTTCGATGACGCCGGAGTGGTTTGATAACGACGTCGACCCAGTGGTGTATCCAGCCAGCAGCTATGTGCACAACACGATGTTAGTGCGCGATACCGCCGACGAGAGCAATTACCAACGTTATAGCGATTAGGAGCAGAGGAGATGAGAAAGGTTCTGGCTGTGGCAGCAGTGAGCGTAGTAGCTGCGGCGTTAGCCTTGAGCGCCTCGGGCTGCTCTAGCATGATGCGTAACGCTTCGATGGCGGTGCACTACACCGATACCGGCGTCAACGACATCGACGATTACCCAATCCTGCGCGCCTCGGGCTATGCCGTTTTGTCTAAGCAAAAGGGCGCTAACGCTACCGAAAAGCAGATCAACGCCATGCGCGCCTCGAAGATGGAAGCCTATCGCGAGCTGACTGAGCAGTTGGTCGGTGTCTACGTCAAGGCGCAAAACCGCAATGGCAACACCATCGAGCGCAGCGATAGCTTAACCACCGAGGTTGAGGGCATGGTGCACGGCGCCCGCGTCGTCCGCCAGTACCCGATCGGCGACACCTATGTCACCGAGCTCGAGCTTGATACCAAGCGTCTGTACGATCTCTATCAGATCCGCGGTGTATTCTAATAAAGCCGCCTGACGCGCTACTTTGCCTAGAGTTTTGGGCCGCAAGCCTGAGGCTCTGGGCTTTGTTGTCTGGGCGCCGTGTTAAGATCAACCAAGCCCCGCAGTGCGCCGCTCCATGCCGCAGCGTGCTGCGCGCCGCTCGGCGCAAAGCTTAAATTACGGGGGCTTACGCAAGTGCGCGGGATCGTTTTTGCCGTTTGGGGCAGGGGCGCGCAGCGCGCTGGAACCTAAGATGGCCGAGGGCCATCATCTTTCTCATTTAGATTGGAGGCGGCGCTTGAGCCCGATGGGGTCTGTGCGCCGGTATGTGATGATTGCACGCCGTCCCTTCCGTTCGATCAACCGCAAGGCCGTCCCGGCCGTTAAGACCTTGGTCGATTATCTCAATGACCAAGATGCCATCTTAGACAACGTCATCAAGATCCTCGCGCGCGAGTACAACGCTATCAAGGAGCGGCGCTTAGACGAGCTTGAGGCCATCGCCGAGGACAAATCGTCCTTTATGCTCAAGCTTCAGGCCAATGACCAGCGCATCAAGCTCCACGCTGACGCCGCGCAGCTTAAGACCAAGTACCCTGACCGCGTCGAGCAGATCAAGGCGAAGCTCGCCAAGTGCAAGATGATGAACGAGACCAATGGCAAGCTCATCACCTTATCGCTCTCGGCCAACAAGCGCCTCTACGATGTGCTGATGCACTCGCGCGACAAGTTCTCGCGCAACATGACCTACACCGACAAGGGCAACACCACGGCCACCAGCCCGCTGCGCGTCAACATCAACGCCTAAGCCAGCGCTGCCAACCATCACGTCGCGGCACTTCCCTCCTTGCGCTGCGGCCACTTTGGCAGCGGCTACGCTTGCCGCTTCACGCTGCGGGCAGGTAGCCTTTGTCTCTAAGGAGCAGAGGGCCACTCGCGCGACGCCCTAGGTATCGGCAACCTCATGGACGGTGGAACGCTGCCCGCTCTCGAGCAGGGGCTAGGCTGCTGCAGTAGGGGCTTGGCCCAGCCTTGCGGTCGTGCCGGAATGGCTCACTTCCCCAGAGACCATCATCGCCCGATGGCTGCCCAAGGCGCAGTGCGGCAAGCGCCGCCCGCTCTCAAGGTGCCCTTTCATCCACGGTCGTATCCATAGCGCCAGTTCTTAGGGCCCGTAGCCTGAGGTCGTGCCGGAGTGGCCCACTTCCTCCTTAGAGACCAGCTTAGCCTGATGGTTGCCCGCAGCGCAGTGCGGCAAGCGCCGCCCGCTCTCAAGGTGCCCTTTCATCCACGGTCGTATCCATAGCGCCAGTTCTTAGGGCCCGTAGCCTGAGGTCGTGCCGGAGTGGCCCACTTCCTCCTTAGAGACCAGCTTAGCCTGATGGTTGCCCGCAGCGCGGTGGGGCGAGCGTCGCCGCGCTCTCAAGGTGCCCTGCCAGCGACGGCCGTGGCCCGTAACGACGTGCGGAGGCGCCTACTGTGGTTGTGGCGAGTTTCCGTGATTTACATCACGTTTTATGCGGTTAGTGCCCAAATTTTTTTACTCTGCGCAGGGCGCGCCGTATCTGGGCTCGCGCCACCCCCTAGATACTTTTGTGACCGCATTCACACAGGCTAAATCGCACTTTGGCCTTTTTCGCGCAATTTGGTTGTAGCTATGCGCAGGCGCACAACGCCTGATGGGACGGGGCTATACGACGTCTGCGGCGTGCGTTATGCGCCTCTTCATTTTGTGACACAAATCACCCAATTCTCGCTCAAATTTGATGCGTCATTTATTGATAGTCTGCGGTGACAGGCTGTTTGTCATCAGCCTTCGTGTTGGTTTCTTGATACAACAGCAAAAGGCACTTTTTGCGTTTTGTTGTATCTATGAGAAAAATTTCCTCTTGTTACAGTGGAGGTCAGGAGAGGTATCTCCGTGAGTTAGTTACGTAAGGCCCCTGCGCGCAGGGGCCTTGACTTAAAGAGGAATGCACTATGACGACCCAATTACGCCTTGCCCACATGCGCTTAAGCCCTGAATTAGCTGTAGGTCTGCTCCCGAGCGGGCAGCACTGCCTGCTTGCCAGCGCCGTCTCGGCGCAGGTACCGGTTAGCCCGATCACGCGCCTCATCTTCCCCGTGGTCGATGCGCAGCTTGCCCACATGGTGCGCCTGCTCAGTGCCAACTTCTTTGGCCATGAGGTCATGCTCACCGGTTTCTTGGTCAACCCGAAGCGTGCCTACTGCAAGCTCTCGCACTTATCAGGGGTGCGTGTGCCGGATACGAACTCGCTTGGTATCCGCGCTGCGTCTGCCGGGCATGGCGCGGCGGCTTGGGGCTTGAGCCGGATGGCGCTGCAGTATGAGCAGGGCCCCGCCTTAATGGTCAGCTCCCTTGCGCTCGCTCCGATTGATCCGAGCTATCGCTTGCAGCTGCCGAACTTAAACTTCACGCAGCCGCTCACCGGCGGCATCGGCTGCACCTGCATCTACCAGCCGCGTCTGGTGCCACTGTACTATGGTTTCCACCACATCCCGACCTCGATCTATACCGAGGCCTTAGGGCCGCGCGCGCTGTCCTTTGAGCTGCCGTACCGCAAGTCCACGGCCGCCCGGCGCGCGGTCAGCTCCGCTTTGGCCTTGGCCTTACAGGAGCTGGAGAGCCCGCACGCGACCTTAACCCGCCCGACGGCTCTGACCTCAAATTACACCTTAGAGCCGTTCACCAATCCCGAGCCCTTAAAGCCCGCCTATGCCGCCTTCTTAGCTGCCAACCATCTCTGTGGCTTTGCCCGCTGCCTGCAGCTGCAAGATGTCGCCGACAGCGCATCCGCAGTCCCTGAGACGCTGTTAGTCGCCACCCACGCCTAGGAGGTTGTTATGTGTAAGCGTACCCGCCGCGCCCTGCGCGCCCGTCAGATACAGAACTCTGCTGCTGAGACCACTGGGCTTAAGCCTGTCACGCCTAAGCTCGCGGCGCTCAAGATCTCAGCGCTGATGACCACCGCTCTGCGCGCCCGTCAGGACACGTTATTGGGGCAGGATTTGGCGCCTGAGTTTGATGGCAGCTGGGCGGAGATCCAACTGTTCCTTGAGGCGCTCAATCCTGAGTACCGCGAGCTCTTTGACCACAAGTCCTATGAGCAATGCCTCGAATGCCTGACCTCCGATGACTACTGGCAGCGCGTGAGCGACCGCGTTGGCGTCATACGCGCGGCCGATGCGGTGCTCAGCCACGAGCCGCCGTATGAACACGTTTCTGCCCGGGCCCCATCATTTCGCGCCACGCTCCTGACCACCCCGTCTCAGTCTTATGGGCCTGTCCCGCAGGTTAAATCCTTGGACGATGCGGCCACGGCTTGGGAGCAAAACCTTGCTGCCATCAAGCTGCGCCTGAGCAAGTAGGGCGCAGCGTTACCACCAACTTGAGAGGATGAAATCATGCAAAAGCACTTAACTAACACCACTACTGAGGCCGGAGCCGCCTCCACCCCATTGCTCAAGCTCCCAACTGCGGAGCCGAAGCTCTATTCCATGCTCCAAACGTCCTTGCCGCCGGTGCAAGCGGCCTGCACCGGGCTGCGGGCTACGGAGCCGACGTGGACTGATGCCCCCGAGGCTCCAGTGTGCGAGGCCGTGCCTGATGTTTCGGCGTGGGATGCCGTGCCTGATGTTTCGGCGTGGGATGCCGAGCCTGATGTTTCGGCGTGGGATGCCGAGCCTGATATTTCGGCGTGGGATGCCGAGCCTGATGTTTCGGCGTGGGATGCCGAGCCTGATGTTTCGGCGTGGGATGCCGAGCCTGATGTTTCGGCGTGGAATGCCGAGCCTGATGTTCCGGCGTGGGATGCCGAGCCTGATATTTCGGCGCGGGATGCCGAGCCTGATGTTTCGGCGTGGGATGCCGAGCCTGATGTTTCGGCGTGGGATGCCGTGCCTGAGGCCCCAGCGGGTGCTGCGGCTATGCTGCCTGAGGCGGCGGTGCTGCCTGCGGCGCTGCCGTTGCCGCTACAGCGTGCCATTGGCCATGAAATGGCCGCCAAGAAGTTGGCCGTCGCGGCCGAAGCGGCCCACGGTACCACCGCGGCGCGGGCGCTCAATGAGGCACTGCCTGAGTCCTTGCTCAGTGGCAGCGAGCCTGAGGTGACGCCTGAGACTTTACTGCTGTGGCTGCGGGAATTGACGGCGCCGCATGCTCCCTTCCCGGCGGACGCTTCGGCGGCCTTAGTGGTGAGCGAAGCGCGCCGTGACTTACGCTACGCCTCAGTGCAGGACACGCTTGCGGCGACGGCCGGTGGTAAGTGGACGCCGCTTGATGATCACGCGCTCTGTGCGCCACTCGATCCGGTCGATCCGGTACCACTGCCGGAGCTAGGCCAAGCCCCGCTCGATCGGGGGATTGCACCGTTAGCCGAGCCACTGCCGCAGGCGTGGCGCTGGCTGTCTTTATGGGGACAGAAGCCTTTGTGCGCGCACAGTCTGCCGCCGACGGCAGAGCTTGAGGCGCAGCTCAATGCCGCCTTTGCGGGGGATGAGGAGTGGGCAGTGGGGCCGAGCGAGCCTCCTGACGCGGAGGGGCCGTACTTAAGTCCGGCCGACCTTGCGTGGATTGCCGCCGGGTGGGACGCTCCGAGCAGCTCTTTGCCCGAGCAGCTGCCGCTTAAGGAGCAGGTGCGGCGGCGCGAGCGCGAGGAGCGTGAGCGCACGGCGCGGTCGGACTTAGTACGCTGGGCCCGGCGCGGGCGGGGGCGCAGCAGCTCAGATCTGCGCCACAAGCGTGAGCGCACGCGCTGGAATCAGCGCTGTGGCCACCCTGGGGCCGTTATGCGCCAAGGAGGTCGTTATGGCTACTAAGATCACGGCCTGTTATCAGGCCTCCGATGGCCTAGGCCTGCCCGTATCGTTAAGTGCGGTCGGGGCCTGCCCAGTGGGCTTTGATGGGGGCGCCTTGCGCGCCTTGGCGCAGGCGTTAAAGGGCCTGCCGGTCGCGGTCGCGCTGTGGTGGGCGCTACAGCGCATTAAGCTGCCGTCTGCGTTCAGCTTGGGCCTGACTGAGTTGAGCTTTGGCCAAATCGCGCTGATTGCCGCGCCGCTGCAGCACTGCCTGATGGCACGCGAGCTAGCGCCCGTGCTCAAAGAGTTTGGGCCGGCCTTGACCTTTAAGGCCGCCGGAGTGTCGGTGCAGCCGTATTCGAGCTTGCCTTCGGTGACCACGGTGCTCTTGCCCGATCCTGACTCAGATGAGCCGGCGCTCGTGACCGAGCGGCGCTACTCGCCTTACCGCTATGGGCCGCCGCTGATGGCGCTCGATGAGCTCCAATACCCCAACTTCACCCAGCAGCTCATGCCCCAGCGCAATGCCCATCTCAAGCATGGCTCCATGTACTGGGCGCGCCTTGCCAGTGACCAAGTGCGTGAGCACCTGCGTGACCCTCTGGTTAAGGACTTCCCCGCCCCGCGGGGCGGCAGCGACCTCAGCCTCTGTGCACCGGGGCGCGTCCCGGGCAATGACCTCGCGTGGGCGGTGGAAGAGGGCACGCCGCTGCATCTGGCGCTGCAGACCACGGCCGAGCGAGCATGGACGCTGCCTTATGCCTTGGAAGATGAGGTCTGCTCTTACCTTGATTTGCTGCCCGAAACTCCGCATGCTGCAGTGCCGCCGACTGTGTCAGTGGCGGCACCGGTGGCTACGCCTGCTGCTGCGTCAGCGCCGCGTGGGCGCACGGTGGATCTGGAGCCGCTCTTTGCCGATGCGCTGGTTGCCGGGAGTGCGCCGTTAGGCTTGGGGCAGGCTACGGTCGCGCCGGATGATGCGACGCTGCAGGTGCCGCGCTCCAATCCGCACTACATCTTCGCGCGTGAGACGCTCTATGAGGTACTGCTCTACCTCACGGAGCCGACCCACGATGCCTTGTTCTTGGTTGGGCCGACCGGCTGTGGCAAAACCTCGGCCTTGTTTGAGGTGGCGGCGCGCTTGCGCTGGCCCATTGAGTCGGTGACCTTGTCGCAAAAGAGCGAGGTGAGCGACCTGATCGGCAGCCATACGCTGCAGCAGGGTTCGCTGCGCTACTGCTATGGGCCGCTCACGCGCGCGATGCGCTCAGGGGAGATCTTGCTGCTCAACGAGATCGACCTGATGCCGCCGGGCGAGCTGGCCGCCTTAAACGACGTGTTAGAGGGGCGGGCGCTGACCATTAGCGCCAATCACGGCGAGGTGATCACGCCTCATCCGTTCTTTAGGGTGGTCGCGACCGCCAACTCCAAGGGCACGGGCGACGACTCGGGCGCCTACCACGGCGTACGCCTGCAAAACCAAGCCTTCCTCGATCGCTGGCGCTTTTGCGAGGTCGACTACCCGAGCGCGGCGCAGGAGCGGCTGATGCTGACGCGTGCCTGTCCTGAGCTCAATCCGGACTTTGTCGACGGTATTTTGCACTTTGCCACCGAGGTGCGCTTGGGCCAAGTGAGCGAGCCGAGCAATCGCGTGCTCTTGCGGCGCTTGGCGCAAGCGGAGGCGCGTTTGGTCGCCAGCAGCGTCCAAGACCTAAAGGACTGTGCCGCGGCCTTGCGCTCCTTGGTTGAGGGGCAGGTGGACGTGCCGCAGCAAGCGGCGCTGCAGGCTGAGCTTCAGCGCGCGGAGCTGACGGCGCAGGCCTTTGCGGCGCAGGAGCAGCTTGCGCCCTTCTTTGATGAGCTCTTAGCCCATAAGAGCTTGCTGGCGCAGCATGACGCCACGGTGGATGAGACCACCGCCCATCAGGCTGCCAATGACTTGTTTGCGCATTACGAGGACGCGATGCCGGGCTTTGAGGACTTGCATGAGCGCAGCTGTGCGCAGCTCCAACAGGCGCAGGCCGTGGCGCAGGTTGAGGCCCAAGCGGCGGAGCGCAGTGGCGTCTCCGGGCTTTCGGCGCCGTTCTCAAGCCGCTCGCTCTTGCGCATCGCACAGCTCTACTACGCCCACGACGAGCTCTCGGTGCAAGAGGCCATTTCATTAGGCTTTGCCTCGCGTTTGCCTGCGGCTGAGTATGAGTACTTGCTGCGCCTGAGTTACGACATCTTCGGCTATGGCAGCAACTTCAACTCCTTGCCCCATAAGGTGTCCGATCCGGAGGCCTACGCGCAGGTCAAGGCGCAGCTCCTCAAGTACAGCTTAAGTCAGGTGCAAGCTAACTTGACGCGGCTGCAGCGCTGCCAAGCGCGTGTGCTCAAGGCGCAGACTCCGGCTCCAGCTCCGGCGGCAACCTCAGAGCCCACTCCGGTACAGGCCACGGCCTAACGGGCCGACTTGGCCGAGTCGGGACTGCGGCCCGCATGGGCCGCGGTGCCGCGGGGTGGCACTAATAGCCACGAAAAAGCCAGCGTCAAGCTGGCTTTCTCTTTGAGGCAAGATGTGCTCGGGCTAATCTAACAGAAAGCTCAGATCGGAGCTGGCCGCTAACATCTTGGCGGCGGTACGCGCATCGTCAAACTCGAAGGTGCCGGTGGCTAATTGGTGCTTGATAGCGGCGACCTTCTCGTAGTCGATGCCATCAGATTGCAGCGCGATCTCGGTGGCGCGCGCCACGTTCTTGGCCTCTTGCGTAAACTGGACGTCGTCGGGCTCTTGGGTTTTGCTCGCGCCTAGGTTCGCTGCTACGGCCTTGGTCTTAGTGCTGGCCTGCGTCCGGGTCGGGGCCACGCTCTCGGGCATGGCCGTAATCGTTCTATCACGTAATAAATCGATTGCCATGGATCTTCCCTCTTGAACACATCATCGGGCCAAACAAACTGATTACAACTCAAGTAGCAGGCGCGCTTATGACCCACAAAGCGCTCTTAGCCATCTGCTCGCACTCGCGGCGCTCCAGCGCGCGCAAGGGCTTTATCTTTACTGTTACTAACGGACTAGTTTGGCGTTTCTAAAGGGCTTAGGGGCAAAAATATCAGGTTGGTGCAGCGCAGGCTTGCCCGATCTGGGCCTTGCTTGTTGGAACTATGCGCGGTGCCTATGTCCCCTCCTTGGGGCTAGAAGAGGACTTGCACTTCGCCCGGGGCGGTCACCTTGGCCGAGATGACCTTATCGCTCTTGGTGTTGCGCACCCGGATCTGCTCGTTGGCGTTGCCTTCTTGCAGCGCGATGCCTGAAGTCTTGAGCGAGAGGCCGTGCGAGCGTGCGATGATGTTGACCTTATCGTTCTTGCACACCATGCAAAAGCCGTTGGCGCGGATCTGCTCGCCTTGGCGCACATCGCGCTTTAAGCGGCTGCCCACTAATAGGTTGGGATCGGAGATGGCGGTGGTGAGGTTGGTGTTCTCATCGAGGTACACCTGAGTTAAGTCATCAGGGCTGATGACGCTGCCCTTGGTGAGATTGCGCGCGGCCACCAATGCCGGAGTGAGGACACTGACTCGCACCGGGATGTAGAGGGTGTATTGATTGCCCGGCTGGCCGCAGGAGATCATCACCTGCGAGGAGCTGCGGATTTCGTTGCCGCGCAGCTGCGCGGTGAGGTAGCCCTCGCAGTGGCCGCCATAGTTGCGCCGCTCATCTAAGCGCCCGGCTTCAACCTGCACCTTGATGTTGTCGGTACGATTCTGAAATTGCGCCAGCACGTATTGCTCTGCGACCCGCCGTAGAAACTCCGCCTCCTCGACCGTCGCCTGTGCTGGGAGCGCCAAGGCGAAGCTTAAGAGCAGCAAGCTGAACTTGAGCCTAAGAGATAACAGCATGATTCCTCCGCGCCATCTTCCAACGCCCTTATTGTAACCGCGCAAACTTAGCGCGAGCTCAGCTGCACCATAGTGCCTGCGCCTCGGCGGCGCCTACTCCGCAGCCGCCTGCGCCGGTGCCTGCGTCCCGGCGGCGCCTAAGCCGCTGCCGCCTGCGCCGCGAGCTGTCGCGGGGTGGCAGGGGGCAAAATGAGATACAGGTGCCCTTGTGGCAAGTTAAGGGGTGCAGTAGGGCGCGGTGTTATCTATAATCAAGAGTGCGCGAAGGCGATCGGGCACAAAGCGTGCTTGATCCATGCTTGGTGCCGCTGGGGTGCCGCGTGAGTTACAAGTTGTAAGGGGATTAACATGGCTGGCGTAATGGATAAAGTCAACCAGCTTACCGAGCTGGTTGGTCAGAACCGCATGGAGCTCTTGCTCTTCAGATTGTCCGGATTGACCCAACGTTATGGCATTAACGTGTTCAAGGTCCGCGAAGTTTTGCCATGCCCACGTTTGACTGTGATGCCACGCCTGCACCAGTTCGTCATCGGTGTGGCCCATATCCGTGGTAACACCTTGTCGGTGATCGACCTTGCCTACGCCATCGGCGGGCGCCCGACCAAGAACTACGAGAAGGGCTTCATCATCATCGCCGAGTACAACCGTTCCACGCACGCCTTCTTGGTCTCCAGTGTTGAGCGCATCATCAATATGAACTGGAATAAGATCATGCCACCACCACAGGGGGCAGGTCACTCCAACTACATGACTGCGGTCACCGAGATCGATGATGAGCTGATCGAGATCCTCGACGTCGAGAAGATCTTAGATGAGATCGCGCCAAAGAACACCGAGGTTACCTCCGATGCCATCAAGGCCTTAAAGGTACCAGAGGGCACCCGCGTCTTGGTCGCCGACGACTCCAAGGTCGCCTTAAAGCAGGTTAAGCGCGCCTTAAGCGAGATTGGCGTTGAGGTGATCGAGGCGCACGACGGCAAGGCCGCCTTGCATGCGCTCCATGACATGTTAAAGGACGGCCACAAGGTGCAAGACACCGTCTCCTTGGTCATCTCCGACGTCGAGATGCCGGAGATGGACGGCTACACCTTATGCGCCAACATCCGCAACGAACCGGCGCTGCGCGACCTCTACGTCATCTTGCACACTTCGCTCTCGGGCGTGTTCAACCAGAACATGGTCTCCAAGGCTGGTGCTAACGACTTCATCCCGAAGTTCAACCCAGATGAGTTGGCCGCCTCGGTCGAGAAGGGCTTGGCCATCATCCAAAGTGGCACCTCCGGCGCCGACTGCGTCATGAAGAATGCCTTCAAGAGCTAAGGGGCGCGCCCGCTACGGCGGGCCGGGTCTTGGCTGGCCTGTGGGCAGGCCGGGCCGCGGGCTTGAGCAAAATTGTCACCTAGATGCCATATATTGGGCGCAGCGGCGCAAATTATGGGGGCTAGGGCACACAAATACGCGCTCAGTCGGGCCTAGATGTGGATATATAAGCCCTTTTGCGCTATATTAATGAGTTGTCTAGGTTGTGGGAGCGCATGCGCGTGTCGCGCTCTGTGGGGCCTTGGCACTTGATGTTTGATGTGAGTGGCCGCTGACTTGCCAAGTTTTGGCCTCATCAAATAGGATCCGCGTAGCGGTAGTAAGATAGCTAGGAGGTAGTGCCTGAGGAAGGTTCCACTCTTCTCTCATCGGGCACTAGGCAAGGCTAGCGGTGTAATAAGAGGTACATATGGCAGGCTCTCCTCAAAGTCGTTATGGTGCAGATTCAGCTACGAGTAACTTAAGCTCGCGCACGTCTGGTACATCCTTCTTCTCCCGTAACGCGCGCTCTAACACCAGCGATGCCCCATCCTCGCTGTACGGCAGCATTACCACGAGCTCGCGCGGGGCAAGCTCCGTGAGCAACCGTGCCGCTAACGGCAACGCGATTGCCTCGGTCATGCGCAAGACGGCGCAGCCTAATCGCGCTCAGTTCACGCCGAGCTCCTACCCGGGCATTACCAACTTAGCCATCGCTTCGCAAAAGGCCGGCTACGACTCGGTGGCCGCCCGTAACCCGGACATCCAGCCGACGACCCAAGATCGGCTGCAGGTGCAGTCGCGTACGGTCTCCGACGCCCAATACAAGCGCTTTGCCCAGTACATCGAAGAGCAAAGTGGCATTGTCTTAGGCGACAACAAGCACTACTTGGTCAACAGCCGCTTATCGTCGCTGCTGCTACGCTTTAAGGTCGCGACCATCGATGAGCTCATCAACCGCGCGATGCAGCCTAACATCTACAAGGACATCAGCTCGGCGGTGATCGATGCCATGACCACCAACGAGACCTTATGGTTCCGCGACACTTACCCATACTTGGCGCTCAAGAACATCATCCTGCCGGAGCTGGCGCGCAGCGGCAAGACTCCAGTGCGCATTTGGTCGGCTGCTTGCTCCTCAGGCCAAGAGCCTTACTCGATCGCCATGATCGTGCAAGAGCAAGCCACCACCATGGTGCACGTCGACCCGAACCAATGTCAGATCATTGGCACCGATATCTCCCCGGAGATGTTAGATCGCTGCCGCTTTGCTCACTACGACAACCACGCCTTAGCCCGTGGCTTGAGCGCCGAGCGTAAGGCCCGCTTCTTTAAGCCGACCAAGGATCCTAACGTCATGCGCGTCGACGATAAGATCAAACAGATGGTCACCTTCAAGCAGATGAACCTGCTCGGCTCCTACAGCCTGCTCGGCCGCTTTGATGTTATCTTCTGCCGCAACGTCTTGATCTACTTCTCCAATGACGTCAAGAGCCAGATCTTAAACAAGTTCTCGCTATGCTTGAACCCAGGCGGCTACTTGATCTTGGGCTCGTCCGAGTCGATCCAAGGCCTCTCGGACAAGTATGAGATGGTGCGCTGCAACCCAGGCCTTGCCTACCGCTTAAAGGCCTAAGGCCCGCCGACTCGCAGCTTAACGCTGCGGCCAGCGGCCCCCCGCGGCTAAAGCCGCAGCCTACAGCGGCCGCAGGCGCCGCCCAACCGGCCCGCGTCCGTGATGCGGGCTTGGTTGTATCTGGGGTAAGCCTGAGGCGATGGCACGGCTTTTGATACAATAGCAGGCGGTGAGCATGTCTGCCCTGCGCAGCTGCGCTCTTGAGAGGTAACGGATATGGCTGTAACTTTTGATAAAGTTTTTGGTGTCCACCAGCACACGATGCGCATTCGCAATCAGCGCGCCGAAGTCTTGGCCGGTAACTTGGCTAATGCCGACACCCCAGGCTTTAAGGCTCGTGACATCGACTTCAACGAGGCCTTAGTGCAGGCGGCCCACGTGCCGACTACGCCGACCACCGAGATGCAGATGCAGACCTCGGCCCAAGGCCATATGACCATGGCTGACCTTGAGGCGCTGCAAGAGCCGAACTTGATCTTAAAGTACCGTCAGCCCTTCCAGCCTGACACCGGCAACGGCAACACGGTAGAAGCCAGCTCCGAGCGCATGAAGTATATGAGCAACAACATCGAGTACCAAGCTACGATGCAGTTCTTAAACGGCAAGATTTCCACCTTGCGCAAGGCCTTAGGTGCCCAGCAGTAGAGCAAGTTGAGAGGCATACATGAGCGTTTTTAGAATCTTAGACATTGCCGGCACCGCGATGAATGCCCAGTCGGTGCGTCTCAACGCGACGGCATCGAACTTGGCCAACGCCGAGTCGGTCAGCTCCTCCGTCGAGCAGACCTATAAGGCCCGCCGTCCGCTTTTCTCGGCGGCATGGGAAGAGGCTGTAGCCCGCAACGAGCAATCGGGCGAGCCGGTTGACCCAGTCTCCGGTGAGCCTTTCGGCATTGGCGTATCGCTGCGCGGCGTTGTTGAGTCGGACGCTCCAACCATCAAGGAGTACAACCCGACCCACCCACTGGCTGATGCGGACGGCTACATCTACCGACCGAACATCAACCCAGTCGAGGAGATGGCAGACATGATGAGCGCCCAGCGCTCCTACCAGACGGCAGTGCAAGTCGCCGATAGCGCCAAGAGCATGCTGCTGCAGACCCTGCGCTTAGGCCAGTCCTAACGATTTTTCTCTAACTTGATCCAAACCGCACGCGTCCCCATCCAGCTAAAGCTCTGCGTTGGGGGCGCGTGCGGTTTTTTATGTCAGATCAAGGGGCCCACTCTGGGACGGCGTAGCGGGCTAGGCTTGGCGCAGGCTTGCGCGCTGGCTATTCGTCGCCATACTCGGGCAGGTAGATTTCCTTGCCGATGGCGTAGAAGTGGCCGCCTGCGACGTAGTGCAGGGTGCGCAGCGATTCGTCAGCTGAGTCGAAGTGCCAGTGATTGTTGTGGTAGACGCGGACATCGGTGATGACCTTGACGCACTTGCCTAAGAACATGTCGATGCTCTGCTCGAGCTGCGGATTGCGAATGAGCTCGTACTCAAGATAGGCAGCGCAGCCCTTAACGACCGGCATGGAGATGCCCGGCACGTCGATGAGCTCGATGTCGCAGTGCTCAAGCTTGTCCTTGTCATCGTTCTTGGAGATGGAGCCGAGCTTCATCACCGACTTGACGATGCCCACCGTCGGGTAGCACAGGACAAAGCGCCCGGACTTCTCGATTAAGGGACGGGTGTAGTGGGACTTGTCGATGATGGCATAGCCCTTGTCGAAGTCGCAGACTCCGGCCCAAGCGGCGGCCATATAGTCCAGATCACCGTCATAGGAGGCGCCGATTAGGGTGGTGGCGCCGATGTTGAGCAGACGATAGGACTTCGCGATATCCTGCTCGGCTAAGTAATTATGGGTCATAGCTTTCCTCGGAAACCAAACCGCTACTGCGGCGGTACCAAGCTATGATAGCGCACTCATCAGTGATTGCTTGTACACCATCACACAAAGTGTGCAAGCCCCATCTTGGCGCCTAGGCCCCGCTGCACAGCGCCTGAGGCCCCAGCGCGCAGCTCCCCGCCTTGGCGCCAGTCGCGGCGCAGCTTAGATCTTAAGCTTGAGCGTGGAGATGATCAGATCGCGGTCGCGCGTGACATCGTCGGAGCGGAAGGCGACCTTCTTGTTGTAAGGGCCGGTGATGGTAACGGTGCCCTTGGACTTGCTAAAGAAGCTCGTTTCCACCGTGACGTTCTTGATGCTCTTGGCCCGCCACGAGAAGTCGTTGACCGATTCGCGCCAGCCGAAGAGCCGCTGGTTGGTCAAAACAAGGCAGGTTTTGTCAAAGAGGCTGGTGTCGTCGAAGACCTTGACCAGCTTCTCATCAGGAAGTAAGTTCTTGGTAACGTATTTGGAAGGCATGGTGGCATCCTTATCAGGAGAGTTCTGCGTTTGCCCGCAGAGGCGCGGGCCTGCTTGGGCCAGTATAGTACTATGGCGTATGCGCGGTCTAGGTAGCAAAGCCAGCAAGTGCTGAGGCGCAAGCTCTGGCCCCAGCGCGGGTGTAAGCTCGGCGCAGGGAGTGGGCGCAAGCGGCAAGATCGCGCCGAAGGGCTGGGACGCCTCAGGTGTAAAATACGCACAAATGGCTTATTTATGGGGTTTGATTGGTGGCTTGAATCATGCATTTACTACGGTAGGGCCGTCAGGTCTAATGTGATATGACCTGCTCTTCAAGCAGGGCGGTGGAAGTAGCCAAGCGAGGACGTAATGGCTGGAGTTAACTCAACAAGCTCAAACAGCTCGATCTACGAAGATTTGGGCATCAAGACGACTGAGTCGGTCAAAGAGGCTGCCTCCCAGGTTAAGGGTCAAACCTTAACCCAACAAGACTTCTTGAAGCTGCTCACGACGCAGTTGCAGGCGCAGGATCCTACCAACCCAGCTGACAACACCGAACTGGTATCGCAGATGTCGCAGCTGTCGATGGTGGAGAGCTTGAACTCGATCAATACCAATATGGACGGTATCATCGACCAAGTGCAGTCGAGCTCGGCGCTCAACGCCACCTCGCTCATCGGCACCTATGTCTACACCGACAGCAATAAGGGCTTCTACGGTGGCAGCAATACCTTAAGCTGGGCCATCGATGCCGGAGATGAGACCTACTACGACCTCGAGCTGACCATTAAGGACGCCACCACGGGTCAAGTGGTCTATCGCGATAGCGCCGACGCCCTCACCAGCGAAATCAAGTTTGCATGGCCGGGCATCTACTCCCCAGATGGCCCTGTAGACGATTCCGAGGTCGGCGTCGATGACGGCAGCGACTCCACCGGCGATGAGGTCGCCACCACCGATGGCACCGATACCGATACCGGTACCGATACGGGTACGGGCGATGAGGTTGCCGATGGCGATAGCGGCGACACCGAGAAGCCACAGTACCAGCTCTGCGCTGCGGGCAAGTATGTCCTCGAGGTTACCGGTAAGAAGTCCTCGGGCGAGGTAATCCAGATCCCAGTTAAGAGCCTTGCCTTAGTCACCTCGGTCACCTTAGGCAAAACCACCAGCGACACCATGCTCTCGCTCTATGGTGCTGGTGAAATCTCCTTTGATAAGGCCAAGAAGGTCACGATCTAAGCCGTACCTAACACGGCGGCACACGCAAAGGCCAAAGTCTGTCTCTGGCCTTTGTCGTCTCTACCGCGCGGCCAACTTGGCCGCCGCCGCAGGCCGACAAAGGGCCTCAGCTGGGCCGCAGCTCTGTCGCAATCTGGCTGCAACTAGGCCGAGAACGGGCCTGCGGCAAGGCGGTGCGGGGCTTATTTGGGCCTGTTTCTGTGGCATAATGCTTGCTAAAGTTAGAGGTGCTTTTCTCAAGAGGGAATGTGTATGGATAGTTTGTTATGGGTGGCGATGGCCGGTGCCAAGGAGAATTTCCACTCTTTGTCGGTGCGCTCCAACAATTTAGCCAACGCCAATACTACCGGCTTCAAGGCTGAGTTTGAAAACACCCGTGCCATGAGTGTCTTTGGCAACGCCTATCCTACGCGCGCCTTCGCTATGACCGAAGTGCCCGGCTACAACTTCCAAGGTGGCGCTATGCAGACCACCGGCCGCACCCTCGATGTGGCGATCCAAGGCGATGGCTTCTTTGCCGTGGCCGATGCCCAAGGCAACGAAGCTTACACCCGCTACGGTAATTTCGCTTTAGGCCCTGATGGCGTGCTGCACACTTCCAATGGCCTCAATGTGTTAGATGAGGCCGGTAACGAGATCGTGCTGCCGATGCCTTTGGCTGAAATCAACATCAATGCCGATGGCTTTATCACCGGTAAGCCGCTCGGCGCTGACTCCGATGTCGTGGAGACCTATCAGCGCATCAAGATGGTCAAGCCTGACGTGCGCACCATCGAGAAGGGCTATGATGGTCTGTTTAGACCACGCGACGGTGGCACCTTAGACATGGATGAGACCGCCCAGCTGCAAAGCGGTATGCTCGAGGCTTCCAACGTCAATCCTGTCGAAGAATTGACGAGCTTAATTCGCGTCCAGCGCCAGTATGAGGCGCAGATCAAGATGATGCAGTCGGCCGGTGAAATGGACGATCAGCAGAACCGTTTACTCGCTTACGATTAACAGAGGCTAACATGATCCCTGCTTTATGGATTTGCAAGACTGGTTTGGACAGCCAGCAGACCAACATCTCGGTCACGTCCAACAACTTAGCCAACGCCTCGACCGTCGGCTATAAGAAGAGCCGCGCCATCTTTGAAGACCTGCTCTACCAAAAGGTCAATCAGCCTGGCGGCCGCTCCACGGCTGATGCCTTCTTGCCTGAGGGCTTGATGGTCGGCGCAGGTGCACGTGTCGTCGCGACCCAAAAGAACTTCACCCAAGGTGATGTCGAGTCGACCGACAACTCCTTAGATCTCATGATCAACGGCGCCGGTTTCTTTGAGATCGAAATGCCGGACGGCACCACGGCCTATACCCGCAACGGTCAGTTCACCACCAACGAAGAAGGTGTGATCGTCACCGCCGAGGGCTATACTCTGTTGCCTGAGATCACCATCCCAGAGGATGCTACTGGTATCTCCGTTTCGATCGATGGCCAAGTCTCCGTTCAGATCGCAGGTCAGGCCGAAGCTCAGGACTTAGGCCAAATTACGGTAACCAACTTCATCAACCCGGCAGGTCTTGAGCCGATTGGCCAAAACCTGTACCTGCAGACGGCCGCTTCGGGCGATCCACAGCAGGGCGTGGGTGGTGAGAATGGCTTAGGTACCATCCGCCAAGGTCAACTTGAGACCTCCAACGTTAAGGTCACCGAAGAGCTGGTCAACTTGATTCAGGCCCAGCGCGTCTACGAGATGAACTCCAAGGTGCTGACCACCGTCGACTCGATGATGGGTACCTTGATCCAATCGACCTAAGCGCCCTAGGCGCTAGCGCTTAACTAGCGTCTTTGCGGGATAAGGAGAGGAGCGCCGCAGGCTGCGGGGTTAAGTTAGAGAGGACGGACATGACCAAGTTATCACAGGTGCTAGTGTTAGCGCTGATGCCTTTCTTGTTCACGGGATGTGCGCTGGATGCCTTAGGCCCGCAGCCTGATGATCCTGATTTTGCTCCGGCCTTGCCTGAAGAGGACTACACCACGGCCGTGCCGACCGGCTCCTTGTTCAATCCTTATTCCTCTAACAACGGCCTGTACACCGATACGCGCGCCCACAAGGTCGGCGACTTGATCTCGGTGCAACTTGACGAGCGCACCAGCGCCTCGAAGAATGCCGGTACGACCTTGGGTAAGTCCAATAGCATCGGCTTTGGCGCCTTAGCCGTCGGCGGCCGCCCGGTTACGATCAACGGCTACGATACCTCCGCGAGCCTGAGCAACAACTCAGACTTCGAGGGTAGCTCGGATGCCAGCCAATCCAATAGCTTATCGGGCAACATCTCGGTGAGCGTGGTCAAGGTCTTAGCTAACGGCAACTTAGTCGTACGCGGCGAGAAGTGGTTGATGCTCAACAACGGCAACGAGTACATCCGCGTGACCGGCATTGTGCGCTCGGAGGATGTCAGCTCCGACAACACGGTCTCCTCGCAGCGCATCGCCAATGCCCGCATCCAATACGGCGGCACCGGCGATTTTGCTGATACCCAAGAGCGAGGCTTCATCAGCCGCTTCTTTAACAGCGCCTTCAACATCTTCTTCTAGGCCGATAGTCGGGTAGTAGCTATGCGCATGTTCCATTATCTCTTTGCTTTAGTCTGCTGCGTGCTCACGCTAGGTGCGACCTTGTCCACCGCCCAAGCCACGCGTCTTAAGGACATGGCCTCGGTGCAAGGTGTGCGCAACAACCAGTTGATCGGTTACGGCTTGGTCGCCGGTTTAAGCGGCACTGGTGAGAGTAACTCCGACTTCACCGAGCAGACCTTCCGCTCGATGCTCAACAACTTCGGCATCAAGGTACCAGACAACGTCACCTTGAAGATCTCCGACGTCGCCCCGGTCGTCGTCCATGCCGACCTGCCGCCTTTTGCTAAGCCCGGCCAGAACATCGATGTCACGGTCTCAGCCATTGGCGAGGCCGAGTCGCTGCGCGGTGGCTCGCTGCTGCAGACCATGCTGCGCGGTATTGACGGCAATGTCTACGCCGTCGCTCAAGGCTCCTTAGTCGTCGGTGGTTTAGGCGTCTCCGGCGCCGATGGTTCGCGTGTTGTGGTCAACACCCCAACGGTTGGCCGTATCGTCAACGGTGCCATCGTCGAGCGCGAAGTGCCGACTGATTTCAACCTCACCGACAGCATCACGTGGAACTTAGATCGTCCTGACTTCACCACCGCCAAGAACGTTGCCGATACCATCAACAGCATCTTCGGCCAAGGTTCGGCTGTCGCCCAAGACGCAGTCTCGATCCGCGTCAGCGCCCCGCGTGACCCGAGCAAGCGCGTTGAGTTCATGTCCTCGCTTGAAAACCTCGATATCACCGAAGGCCGCGAGGAAGCGCGTATCGTGGTCAACTCCCGTACCGGCACCATTGTGGTCGGCAACAATGTGCGCTTAAAGCCGGTCGCGGTCACGCACGGTGGCCTGACGGTGACGGTCGATGAGAATCCACAGGTCTCGCAACCGGCCCCATTTAGCCAAGGCCGTACCGCGGTAGTGCCGAACTCCAACGTCAACGTCGAGGAGAAGCAGGGCCGCATGTTCAAGTTTGACCCGGGCACGACCTTAGATGACTTGGTACGTGCCATTAACGAAGTCGGCCTAGCTCCGGGCGACCTGATGTCGGTCTTAGAGGCTTTAGACCAAGCCGGAGCCATCGATGGCCGCTTAGTCATCATCTAATACGACAACAATAGACCAATAGCAGGAGGCCCAGCGCCTCCTGTTTTGTTCTCAGGCCAGCCTGCGCAGGAGGCGGAGCATGCTCTACTACGACTATCCGCTGGAGTTGCCGACTCAGCCGCAACCTGCAGTCGTGCTGCTGACAGACTTTAGTGCCAATTGGCAATGTGCCTTAAAGAGGCTAGGGCTCCCGGAGCTCATGGCACAGATCTTGGGCGTTGAGCATGCGGCTATCCTGCTGAATTTGGCCGCCTTTTACGCCTTCCACGGTAACAGTGACTTGACGCGGCTGGAGTATTTTGCGCGGACGCAGCTCGGCGAGAGTTTGAGCCCTCAAGTTGCCTGCGACGCCTTGGCGGCGCTCACTCCAGCGCAACAAACGGCCTTTTGCGCTCAATGGGCGCAGCGACACGTCGGCGGCGACTTGCTCCTTTATCGCGTTCCAGCCCGCACTGCGGAGAGTGGGCCCGAATTGGCTTGGTACGGCGTGGAACCACTCAACTTAAGCTTGCTCGTCAGCGCTCAGAGGGCACTGCCGCTGTACTACGCCTTGGACGCTGATGTCCCGCACGTGGTAGCTCAGGCCCGCGCCTTGGGCTTAACGGGGCGCATTACCATGGTGGGCGCAGCTATCAGGCCGCAGCTTGGGATCAGCAGGGCTATGAAGTCTTGGTCGTGCTGCCGCCACAGGACGTGTCTTGGGTGCATTTGAGAGAGAAGAGCCACCTTATACCCTTTACTTGTGCCTATGGCCCATATAATCTCGGGAAGATCTTTGGTACCTTGTTACGGTATCAGAATGATGGAGTGGGCATTGCTCTCTTTACCACCGCAGCCAAGCCTAATCCGTGGGCATGTCGTGAGCGCTATCACGACTCATGGTGCTATGCACAGATGGTGACGCAGCTTAAGACCGAGGTTTGGGGCGAGCGTCTGGTCGTGCACAGTGAGCACGTTGAGCAAGGCAAGCTCTTCGTGCTGTTCCTTGCAATGATCGGTCAATCCAACTTGATGTACTGATGTCGTAGACCTCTAAGCGCAGAGGCGCGACCACTGGCTTCAACTGGTAGCTGCGTCAAGTATACTTAACATAATCTCGTGAGTTGCCAATGAAAAGGCCAGCCGTCAGGCTGGCCCTTGGGAAGCGAAGAGGGGACGCCTTACTGGGCGGCCTCGGTGCTCTCCGCGGCAGCGTTCTGCTCCGCTGCGATTTGCTCAGCGGTGCGGCCCTTAGTGTCTTGGCCAAACCACTTTAAGTGGATGGCATCGAGCTCACCGGAGGCGGTGATTTGGTCTAAGCCGGAGTTGATCTTGTTTAAGAGCTCCTCGTTGCCCTTACGCATAGCAATACCGTAGACATCGGTCTGCTGCTCAAACTGCGGATCGACGAAGTCAACCAAGGTGTCTAAGTTGGCCTTTTGCAGGTAGTAGAGGTTGACCGGACGGTCGTTGATGACTGCCTCGCAGCCACCGTTGCGCAGTTCGGTGATAGCATCAGGCTCGTTGTTTAAGGCCTTGACGTTATCTGGGCTTAACTTGTCGGCAAAGGCGTGGCCGGTGGTGCCGATCTGAACGCAGATGGCTTTGCCCTTTAAGGCATCGGCGCTGGTGTACTCAGCAGCCTTATCTTTCTTGATGATGATCGAGAGCTTGGAGTTGTAGTAGCCCTTGGAGAAGTCAACGCGCTTTTTGCGCTCGTCGGTGATGGTCATGCCCGAGATGATGAGGTCGAGGTTGCCAGTTAAGATCGATGGGATTAAGCCATCGAACGGCATCGACTCGATTTGCACCTCATCGCCGTTGACCTTGGCAATGGCGTTGATGACGTCGAGATCAAAGCCAATCGGCTTGCCTTCGCTATCGACGAACTCAAAAGGAGCGAAGGTCGGGTGCGTGCCCACGCGTAAGGTTTGGGCCAGCGTGGTCGAGCTCAGGGTAGCGCATAAACCTGCGCCTAAGACTAAGGCAGACAGCAACTTCTTCATACAAACACAAATCCGTTCTAGCAGGCGCGTAACGCGCTTCACAAAGAGAAGGGGGCTTGCCCCATTCCTATCAAGAAATAGGCCGATTGTAGCACCGCGGTGGGGCAGCGCTGCGCGCTTGGATGCTTATGGTGCGCTCAGAGTGCCGTACTGGGGCGCTTGCATTGTTTTGGTGAAAGTAGCGCCTGCCCAAGTGGCCCAATAGGGGTGCGTGGAGTGGCTCAGCTCCGGTGGTTGCGCCGTACCTTCCACTCCCTTAGAGAACAAGGCCCCAACCATGATGACCTCCGCAGCCTGTGACCTAAGCGCGGCAGCGGAGCTGGGCAGTGGCCGGAGCGCGGCTTATCGTGGCTGCAGAGCTGGGCAGTGGCCGGAGCGTATGGGCTTGCGCGGCAGCGGCGTGCGCAATAGCCCGGCCGTGGCTCGGGTTGGGCGGGTGGGCAGCCCAAGTGGCCCACAGGAGCGCGTGAGGTAGCTCGGCTCCGGTGGTTGCGCCGCATCTTCCTCTCCCATAGAGATCAAGGCCCAATCCATGGGGCCTCCCGCAGCCGGTGGCTTCAGCGTGAGAGCGGAGCTTTGGCAGTGGCTTGAGCGTGGCTTATCGTGGCTGCAGAGCTGAGCAGTGGCCGGAGCGTATGGGCTTGCGCGGCAGCGGCGTGCGCAATGGCCCGGACGCTGTTAGGGTTGGCGGGTAGGCAGCCCAAGTGGCCCACATGAGCGCGTGAAGTAGCTTGGCTCCGGTGGTTGCGCCGCATCTTCCTCTCCCATAGAGATCAAGGCCCAATCCATGGGGCCTCCCGCAGCCGGTGGCTTCATTGTGATAGCGGAGCTTTGGCAGTGGCTTGAGCGCGGCTTATCGTGGCTGCAGAGCTGAGCAGTGGCCGGAGCGTATGGGCTTGCGCGGCAGCGGCGTGCGCAATGGCTCGGACGCTGTTAGGGTTGGGCGGGTGGGCAGCCCAAGTGGCCCACAGGAGCGCGTGAAGTAGCTCGGCTCCGGTGGTTGCGCCGCATCTTCCTCTCCCATAGAGACCAAGGCCCAATCCATGGGGCCTCCCGCAGCCGGTGGCTTCAGCGTGAGAGCGGAGCTTTGGCAGTGGCTTGAGCGCAGCTTATCGTGGCAGCGGAGCTGGCAGTGGCCGGAGCGTATGGGCTTGCGCGGCAGCGGCGTGCGCCATGGCCCGGACGCTGTTAGGGTTGAGCGGGTGGGCAGCCCAAGTGGCCCAACAGGGGCGCGTGAAGTAGCTCGGCTCCGGTGGTTGCGCCGCAGCTGCCTTGCTCTTTGAGACCAAGCGCCATCCTTGGGGCTGACTGTAGTCGGTGGCTGCGGGGGCGTCGCGGTGGGGCCGGTCGGGCCTGTGCCGGTTGGGTGGTTGGGTGCGGGCATTAAAAAGGGCGTGCCCGCGAGGGTACGCCCTTGTGGCATCACATGCATGGTGTGGTGCCTTGAGACAAGGTTTTTTGGGATCTTAGCAAAAACAGCACCCGGAACGCCAAAATTGGAGTGCCGGGTGCGCCCTTGGGGTAGCCCGCAGCTGCGGGCTCTCCTTGGCGAGCTTGCGCTCGTTTGTGTTTGTTAATTCTTCTTGCGGTACTTGCCCATGTCGATCGCAACCGCGGTGGCAATGATGATGCCCTTGATGACCTGCTGCCACATTGGCGAGACCGAGATGAACTGTAAGCCGTAGGTGATGATGGTGAAGACGAAGACACCGGCGATGATGCCCGAGACCGTCGCAATACCACCCATCAGCGAGACGCCACCGACCACGCACGCGGCGATCGCATCCAGCTCATAGCCCATACCGTATTGGTTAGTCGCACCAGCGGTACGTGCTGCCTCGAGCACACCGGCTAAGCCGTAGAGGCCTGCGGCTAAGACGAAGATGAAGAGGTTGGTAGCGTAGACGTTAACACCAGCAACGACCGCAGCTTCGCGGTTACCACCTAAGGCATAGACGTTCTTGCCGAAGACGGTCTTGTTGAGCACAAACCAGATGACTACGGTGACGATTGCGGCAATCGGGATCAGAATCGAAATGCCTGGGAAGCCGCCGCCTTGGAAAAATTTGGTCTGGCCTAAGGCTGCGAAGTCTGGACGGACACCACCGATTGGCTGTGAGTTGTTAGGTGGTAAGTCAAAGTACAGCGAGCACGAACCGTAGACGATAACCGAGGTGGCCAGCGTTGCAATGAACGGGTGCATCTCGTACTGCGCGACCAAGAAGCCGTTCAACGCACCAAAGAGCATGCAGATGGCAATTGCGATGATGATTGGTACAAACAGCGGCAGCTGGGCTAAGTCTGGGTAGAAACGGTTAGCGTAGTCAGCCGTTTGCAACATCGAGGTGGAGATAACGGCGGCTAAGCCCACGATACGACCTGCCGATAGGTCGCAGCCTGCGATGATCAGGGTAAAGCAGATACCCAAGGCAATGATGAGCTTAGTTGAGGACTGCGTCATGATATCCAAGACCACGCGGATCTGCATAAAGCGCGGCTGCAGGATACAGATGATCAGGACTAAGACCACCATCGCGATGATGATCGCGTAGTTGGTGAGGACGTTGTTGAGCGTCTTGCTGTTTAAGACGATGTCGTGGGCACCCGGACGTGGGTGGGTGAAACGATAGCCGTTTTGGATGGCCATCCATAAGCCTACCAGCATCATGATGATAGGCAGGTCGTACAAGGTCTTGATGGCGGCGAAGTATAGGATGGCGCCTAAGACGATAACGCCGACTCCTAAGCCCGTCAGAGCCTTGTAGTAGGATTGTTGGGAAATAGTGTTAGCCATACAGACCTCTACTTCTTAAAGCTCGAAGCCAGGCGCATGATCTCGACCTGGTCAAAGTTCTGCTTGTCAACAAAGCCGGTGACGTGACCTTCGCACATTACCATGATGCGATCGGACATGCCCATGAGTTCAGGCATCTCCGAGGAGATCATGATGATGGACTTGCCTTGTTTGAGTTGATCAAGCATTAAGGTATAGATTTCGTACTTGGCACCAACGTCGATACCACGGGTTGGCTCGTCGAAGATGATGATGTCCGAGTTGGTCAGAAGCCAACGGGCGATCAGCACCTTCTGTTGGTTACCGCCTGAGAGGTTCTTGATCGGAACCTGCAGGTTTGGCGTCTTGACGTTGAGCTCCTTACAGGCCTGCTCGGCCGCCGGAGCGCGCTTGGTCGTGTCCAGAATGCCCATGTGAGCAAAGGACTTCTGCGCGGCAATCACCGTGTTATCAAGGATCGACAGAATGCCGAAGATACCGTTTTGGCGGCGCTCTTCGGTGAGCAGAGCAATACCGTTGCGCTTGGCATCGCGCACGGAGTTGATCTTGATCTCCTTGCCATCCTTGTAGATGGTGCCATGGTCTAAGGCACGTAAACCGAAGATGGTCTCAACCAGCTCAGTACGCTGGGCACCGACCAGACCGCCGATACCCAAGATCTCGCCGCGGTGTAACTGGAAGTTGACATTCTTAAACGAGCGCGGGTCGGCTGCGGTGAAGTCTTTGACCTCCAGTACCACCTCGTCCTTAGGGGCTGGGGCGTCAGTGCGTGGTGGGAAGCGGTTGGACATATCACGGCCCACCATCTTCTTGATGATGAAGTCCTGATCGATGTCCTTGGCGGCATAGGTGCCGATGTACTTGCCGTCACGCATGATGGTCACATCATCGGAGATCTTTAAGATCTCCTCCATCTTGTGGGAGATGTAGATGATGGAGCGGCCTTCATCGCGCAGCTTGTTGATGATCTTGAATAGGTACTCAACCTCGTTCTCAGTCAGAGAGGAGGTTGGCTCGTCCATGATGATGATCTTGGCGTCATAGGAGATGGCGCGCGCGATTTCCACCAGCTGGAGCTTCGAGGCTGAGACCTTGCCGGCGAGCTCCTTAGGGTCGACATCAAGGCCGATGCTCTTGAACAGAGCGACGGTCTTATCGTACATGGCCTGATGGTCGACGAAGCCATACTTCTTCGGGAAGCGCCCAATCCAGACATTCTCCATGACCGAGCGGAAGCGGATTGGGTGCAGCTCTTGGTGAATCATGGAGATACCCATGGCAAGAGCCGTCTTGGTGTTTGGAATGTCGTTAATGGACTTGCCATTGAACAAGATCTCACCCTCGTCTGGGTGATACAGACCAAACAGACATTTCATGAGCGTTGATTTACCGGCGCCGTTCTCGCCCATCAGGGCGTGCACGGTACCTGGTCTTACCTTTAGATTGGCATGGTCCAGTGCCAATACACCAGGGAAGCGCTTCACGATATCGTTCATCTCAAGGATGTACTGACTCATGAATTTGATCCTCGTTGCTGCGTAAAGCGCCGCGGGCCAGCTCTGCGAGTTTGCTCTGCACTCTTGTGGTGCTGGCATGCTCTGATAGTGCCGCCTGCGCCCTAAAAGGCCTCAGGCGGCACTAAGTTTCCACTGTAAGAGCTAGTGAGGACAAGGCTAGGACTTAGCCTGCCCTTCGAGGGCTCGGGCCACCTCAGGCGCCTGTGCTTGCCGCCGGGCGCCTGAGGTGCTTTACGCTTTGGACGTAGACTGAGCCCTGAGATGAGTTGCAGCCAGCTTAAGGCTGCTTGCTGCAGCGCATCTCAAGGCTCAGTCCCCACCGCGGTGGGGCCAGGGCCTTAGCCTTAGCCGCCGCGGAGCTGAGCGCCGAAAAAAACCGCCCAGAAGGCCGCCTAGGCAAAACAGCCTAACAGGGATGATGCTGACGGGCGTCTTCTGGGCGGATCCTAGCAGTCTCGCCTGCTAAGAAGGCCTAGCGCAAGCTAGGCGCGGTTTTCAGCTGAACAGAGAACTGTTACATGAAGTCCTTGTAGTTCTCTTGGGTTACGCGAACGTATGGAATCCATACATACTTGCCATCGGTGATCTTGTAGCCGATGGACTCCTCGGTGACCTCGCCGCCGCTAGCAACTTGGTTGGCAATGCGGACCGCAGCAGTACCTTGGTTAACAGCGTCGTTTAAGGAGGTGCCTAACATCTGGCCCTTGGAGATGGCTTGCAGCGCAGGAGCGGTAGCGTCAACGCCAACGACAGGGATGAACTTCGATGGATCCTTGCCGTCAGTACCTAAGTTGTAGCCCTCAGACTTTAAGGCCTCAACAGCACCTAAGGCCATGTCGTCGTTGTTGGCTAAGACGGCCTCAATGCCATCGATACCGAGCGAAGTGATGAAATTCTTCATCTTGTCGTGGCCTTGGACCTTATCCCAGTTGGCGTTGTCAGCACCAACTTCGACGATGTCGAGACCGGCATCCTTCATGGCCTTGACGCAGTACTCAGAACGTAAGGTCGCGTCCTGGTGGCCTTGCTCGCCCTTGATTAAGATGTACTGGAGCTTGCCGTCCTTGTTCTTGTCAGCCTCTGGGTGGGCCTTGAAGTATTCGGCGATGAGCTGACCACCGATGGTGCCCGACTCTTCGGCCTTAGCACCAACGTAGTAAGCCTTATCCCAGCCATCTAACACGGTCTTGTCTGGCTCACGGTTGATGAAGATGATTGGTAAGTCAGCAGCCTTGGCCTTGTCGGCTAATGGGCCGGCAGCGGAGCGGTCTACTGGGTTGATGATTAAGGCGTTAACACCCTTGGTGATGAAGGTATCAACTTGGTCGTTTTGCATTGGCTGACGGTTTTGCGAGTCTACCAGCTCGATCTCCGCGCCTAAGCTCTCAGCGGCCTTCTGCATGTTGTTGCGCACGCCGGTCATGAAGGTATCATCAAACTTGTAAATGCACGAGCCGATGAGCACATCGCTAGCTTGTGCGGTGCCCGCAGCGGCGGTTGCAAATAAAGCGGCAGCAGCAACAGCAATCAGTGACTTCTTCATAGAAACGTAACCCTCTACAGTGAACATAGACTTACAGCATCGGCCGCAAGGACTCACTTGCCGGAGCTGCGCGCAGGCGCTCCGAGGCCGCCGCCATAAGTTAGCGCCCATAATAGAGATAAGTCGGGGCAAAAACTGAGAAATGCATCAAGTTTTGGCCTAGAGAAAAGTAGTCGCAAGCGCTGCAAAACGCGTCTATTTTCTGGTCACAATGCGGCGCTAGGGTGCATGTGTGAGCCAATGTTATAAATTTTCATGAGTCCGCGTGATAACGTTTACACCGAACTTTGTGCTGACTTTGTGAGCTGATTCACACTATGCCCCAAAATGGACGTGACTGCGTGCGCTTTGCCTCCGGAGCGGGCGCAGTGCCGAAACGGGGAGCGTGGCGCTGCGGCCTGCTACTAAAAGTCATGAGGGCGTAAAAGTGCGAGTTTCTGGTGCTGGCGCTGAGCAGAAGGTGACTTGCAGCACGGTATGCGGGAAAAGGTGTGTGCTTTTGCGGTAAAAGCACGGTGGTAACGCACGGCGCTACGGGACGCTGCGAATGTGACGTTGACCGTGTAACAAGATCGGGGGTCGTTTGGCCGTTTCAGTAACCGCTTCCAAGGGACGTATTAGGGGTGCTCTGCGCGCGCTCCCTGCGATAAATATCGCCTTGGAGGCGTGTTACTTTGTTACATCGAAAGTGCGAGCGGGCTCCGCTGTGAACCGTCACATGATAGTGACTCGGAGCCGGAGCTTGCAGGTATTGAGGCAGGTGTGCGCACAGTGGCTGCCCCAAAAACAGCCAGCCCCCGGCTTTGGGGCCGAGGACTGGGGATGAGGACGAAGCCGGAGCCTGCGTTAGAGCCCTAACTTCTGCTTTAAGGTGGCGACGACTTGATCCTTGGCGATGAACTCGCGCTCGCCCGTCTTGCGGTTCTTGTACTCAAGCTGGCCGTTGGCTAAGGCCTTGGCACCGACGGTGATGACGTGCGGAATGCCGATGAGCTCCATGTCCGAGAACATGACACCGGCGCGCTCGTCGCGGTCATCGTAGAGCACCTCAACTCCTAAGGCCTCAAGCTCAGCGTAGAGCTTCTCGGCCTCGGCCTTAACTTCCTCGCTCTTGCCTAAGCCAATGGCGACGATGCCGACCATGAATGGGGCCATCGAGTCCGGCCACACGATACCCTTATCGTCGTGGTGCTGCTCGATCGCAGCGGCGATGACGCGGGTGACGCCGATGCCGTAGCAGCCCATCTCCATTGGGATGTTCTTGCCGGTACTGTCGGTGATGGTGGCGCCCATGGCCTCAGAGTACTTGGTGCCTAGCATGAAGACTTGGCCCACCTCAATGCCCTTGCGCAGCTTGATGTGGCCCTTGCCATCTGGGCTGGGGTCACCTTCCTCGACGTTACGTAGGTCAGCTACTTCGTAGCTTGGGATGTCGCGGTCTAAGTTGACGTTGATCAAGTGGTAGCCATCTTCGTTGGCGCCGCAGGCAAAGTTGCTCATGACGTTGGCGTTGCGATCGAAGATGATGCGGCCTTTGAAGCCGACAGGTCCAAGCGAGCCCGGGTGGGCGCCCATCAGGGTGGCGATCTCCTCGTCGCTGGCAAACTCCACCGGATTGGCGATGCCGTCAATCTTACCGGCCTTGATCTCGTTTAACTCTTGGTTGCCGCGCAGGCACAGCATGATGAGCTCGTAGCTGCCATCTTCTTTGGGCTCGCCGCGTACTACCAAGCTCTTTAACACTTGATCAGCTGGGAGATGCAGGGCCGCGGCGGCCTCATCGACGGTGTGGCAGCCCGGGGTCGCGGCCTTGCTATAAGGCTCACCTGGCGCGCCGCGCTCTTCGGTTGGGGCTAAGGCTTCGGCCATTTCGATGTTGGCAGCGTAGTTCGACTCATCGGAGTAGGCGATGGTGTCTTCACCGGCCTCAGCTAAGACTTGGAACTCGTGGGAGTGGTTACCACCGATGCTGCCGGTGTCGGCCTCGACGGCGCGGAAGGTCAGGCCTAAGCGGGTGAAGATGGCGCTGTAGGCGTCATACATGTCCTGATAGGTCTGCTCTAAGCTGGCGTGATCGATATGGAAGGAGTAGCCATCCTTCATGATGAACTCACGGCCGCGCATCACACCAAAGCGCGGACGCATCTCGTCGCGGAACTTGGTCTGGATCTGATAGAGATTGAGTGGCAGCTGGCGCGGCGACTTGATCTCATTGCGGCATAAGGCGGTGATCACCTCTTCGTGGGTTGGACCTAAGACGAACTCATTCTCCTTGCGATCCTTGAAGCGGCACAGCTCCGGGCCGTACTTGACGTAGCGGCCGGACTCACGCCAGAGCTCAGCCGGTTGCACGACCGGCATGGCGATCTCGATGGCGCCCTTCTTGTTCATCTCCTCGCGCACAATGGCCTCGACCTTGTGCAGCACTCGAAGGCCGGTGGGCAACCAGTTGTAGATACCGGAGGCAACCTGACGAATCAGGCCCGCTCGTAACATCAGACGGTGGCTATCGACCACCGCCTCAACTGGATTCTCTTTTAACGTTGAGAGCAAGTAACGACTTGTGCGCATGGCAAAATATCACCTTCGTAAGTTAAGGCACCCAAAACCTGACACGCCGGGCCCGCGGCCACGGCCGTGGCCTGCGCTGCCGCGCAGCCGCCTGCGGCGCAGAGCGGGGCTGCTGTGTCAAACGCCCTATTTTAGTGGGCGCGTTGGGCACAATCAACGGCGCGCAGCTGATAAATTTGCCCAAGCCCATACAGATTGCGGCCTTTTGCGCTATAGTCTTAGTAACGTCAGCTTACAATAGGCGCGCTGGTTGAACCTCAGTCACTCGGCACGCGCGCAAGCGAGGGTGTGATGATTTTCTTAGTATCCTTTGGCATCTTCTGTGTCTTTGTGCTGTGCCTTGCTATTAGCCTGATTTGCAAGCGCGGTGGTCTCAAGAGCGAGAGCGAAGCGCACGCCATTTTAGAGGGCATCAACTGCGCCGCCTGCGCCAACACCTCCTGCGGTTTCAATGGGCACAAAGAGCACAAGCCGACCAAGCACTGCATGCACGAGTCCATTGAGTTCAAAGAGGTGTAGTGGCTGCGCGCAGCGCATAGCGCCTAACCCATGGGTGGAGAGTTTGAATGAGAACGGTAACAAAAGTACTGACGGCGTCGGCGCTGAGCTTAGCGCTGCTCACGTTCAGCGGCTGTGGGCAAAAGCCTGAGCCCGTCGGCGGAGCCACAGGCGATGTGGTGGCGCAGCCTTTTGCTGAGGTCACCAAGATCAATGGTCAGATCTTTGGTACCTTCTATTACATCACGGTGCCGGGCGGCTACCCCGGCGGCGAGGACACGCTGCGCTCGGACGCGCAATTTGTCTTCACCAAGGTCGGCAACGCCATCTCCACCTTCGATCCGTCCGCGGAGATTGCGCGCTTCAATGAGCATCACAGCACCGGTGACTTCCCGATCTCAAGCTACCTTGCCAATGTGATTGAGGAAGTACAGCGCCAATCGCGCCGCATCGGTATGGCGATGGATCCGACGGTCGGGCCGCTGGTCAACCTCTGGGGGTTTGGCCCTAAGGGGCAAATTGAGCACTCCCCGACCGATGAGCAGGTCGCCGAGACCAAGGAATATGTCGGGCTTGATAAGTTCTCGCTGCGCCGCGCCGGTGGCACCGCCTTCCTTGTCAAGAGCGATCCGCGCGTCGAGCTTGATCTCTCCACCATTGGCGAAGGCCTTGCGGCCGATGAGCTTGCGGCCTTGATGGATCGCAAAGGCATTGCCAACTACATGATCGCCATTGCCGGCGCTATTCGCTCTAAGGGCGCCAACCCTGAGGGCAAGCTCTGGCGCGTCGGCATCGAAGACCCGTTAAGCCATGGGCAAAAGGTCTTTGCCGCGGTTTGCCCGCAAGGCATGGCTATCTCAACGGCCGGTTCCTACCGCAACTTCTTTGTCGATGACGAGACCAATCAGTTCTACTCGCACGTGATTGACCCCGAAACGGGCCGTCCGATTGCCCACCGTACCGTTTCGGTCTCGGTGGTCGACCGTGCCGCCTTAGTGACCGATGCCTTAGATACCGGTCTGCTGGTCTGGGGCGCACAGAAGGCGGTGGATTGGGGTAATAAGAACGATGTCGCGGTCTACGCCATTGAGATTGATGACAAGGGCCAAGCCAAGGAGACGCACTCGCGTGCCTTCGACATCTACCTCAAGTGCAAGGTGCACCAGAACCTGACCCAGACCGCCCCGCTCGAATAGCTCATAGCCAGCGCGCCCTGCGCAGCAAGGGTGCCGCGCCGCGCGCGTCCAGCGCGCTATCAGCTACAATAGCCAAGACCTCCGACACCTGCGCATTGGTGCCGAAGTCTTGGCTTTTCTGTCTTGCGAGTTTTGTCATGCATATTCATATTCTTGGTATTTGCGGCACCTTTATGGGCGGTATCGCTCTGATTGCTCAGCAGGCTGGGCACAAGGTCACGGGCTCAGACCAAAATGTCTATCCGCCGATGAGCGATGAGCTGCGCGCAGCGGGCATTGAGATTTACCAAGGCTATGGCGCCGAGCAGCTTGAGAGCAAGCCTGACCTCATTGTGGTCGGCAATGTGATGAAGCGCGGCATGCCGGTGGTCGAGCGCATGCTCGAAGAGCGCCTCAACTATGTTTCAGGCCCTGAGTTTTTAGAAGACCTCTACCTGCGCTCTAAAACGGTGCTGGCGGTCTCCGGTACCCATGGCAAAACCACTACCACCGCGATGCTGACGTGGATCTTAGAGGCCAATGGTCGTAACCCGAGCTTCCTTGTCGGCGGCATCCCCGAGAACTTCGGCTACTCGGCGCGCGCCACCGCCAGCGAGTACTTTGTGATCGAGGCCGACGAGTACGACAGCGCCTTCTTTGACAAGCGCTCCAAATTCGTCCACTACCACCCGAACATCGCCATCATCAACAACATCGAGTTTGACCACGCCGATATCTTCAACAGCATCGAAGACATCAAAAAGCAGTTCCACCAGATGGTGCGTATCATCCCAAGTTCTGGTACCGTGATCTACCCGGCGACTGATGCTAACGCGGTCGACACCATCAAGAAGGGCCTGTGGTCGCATAGCATCGCCGTCGGCGGCGCCGACTGCCCATATCGCATGGAACTGACCCACGAAGATGGCTCGGCCTTTAAGGTCTTAGAGCACGACACTGAGCTCTGCGCCGTCACTCTCGCCGCCACCGGCGTGCACAATGCCCATAACGCCTTTATGGCGCTCCTTGCGGCCCATGCCATTGGCATCGAATTTAAGGATGGCGCGGCAGCCCTTGCCACCTTTAAGATGCCCAAGCGTCGGATGGAGCTGGTCGGCACCATTGGGGATATCAAGGTCTACGACGATTTTGCCCACCATCCGACCGCCATCGCTACCACGCTCGAAGGCCTGCGCAAGAGTGTGGGCCCTGAGCGCCGCATCGTCTGCGTCTTTGAGCCGCGCTCGAACTCCATGAAGATGGGTGCCAACCGCGAGTTCCTCGGCGCCTCCTTTGCCGCCGCCGACGAGGTCTTTGTCTATCACAACGAAGCGGTGCACTGGGATATGTCGATCTTAGAGCGCGACTGCCCTAAGCCCCTGCACATCGTCATGACCAATACCCAAGACTTGATCGATGCGGTGGTCAAGGCCACTGATGAGCACACCACGATCGTGGTGATGAGCAATGGCGGCTTCGAGAACGTCAAAGGCCGCTTAGTTGAGGCGCTCACGGCCCGCTAACGGCACAGAGGCCCCAAACGACACACCGCCAGTTACCAGAGCAGCAACTGGGGGTGCGGGCAGCAGCCAAAGCGTTGAGCTTAGGCCTGAGCTAAGGCTTGCTCTAAGTCTGCTAAGGTGTCCTTGACATCCTCAAGGCCGACCGAGAGGCGTACCGAACCGGCGTCGATACCGGCGGCAGCTAATTGCTCATCGGTGAGCTGACGGTGGGTCGAGCTGGCCGGGTGCAGCACGCAGGACTTGATGTCGGCGACGTGTACCTCAAGGCTGATCATCTTGAGGCTGTCGATGAAGCGTACCCCAGCGTCACGGCCGCCCTTTAAGACGAAGGAGATGACGCCTGAGCAGCCTAGAGGCAGATACTTCTGGGCGCGCTCGTGATCTGGGCTGTCAACTAAGCCAGGATAAGATACTTGGGCGACCTTCTCGTGCTGGGCTAAGAACTCGGCGACGACTTGAGCGTTCTTGCAGTACTGCTGCATGCGCAGTGGCAAGGTCTCAAGGCCTAAGTTGATGTAGAAGGCGTTTTGTGGGCTTTGCAGGCAGCCTAAGTCACGGATGAGCTGGGCGCGGGCCTTAACGATGTAAGCGGCGTTGCCGAAGGCTTCGGTGTAGACGCAGCCGTGGTAGGACTCATCAGGCTCACTGAACTCTGGGAACTTGTCCTTATGGGCCGTCCAGTCAAACTTACCCGAGTCGACCACGACACCACCGACGCCTAAGGCGTGGCCATCTAAGTACTTGGTGGTCGAGTGCATGACGATATCAGCGCCAAACTCGATCGGGCGGCACAGGTATGGGGTAGCAAAGGTATTGTCGATGATGAGCGGTACGCCTTGGCTGTGGGCGAGGTCAGCGATACGCGCAATGTCTAAGACATCGGTCGATGGGTTGGCGATCGTCTCGCCGAAGACAGCCTTGGTGTTAGGGCGGAAGTATTTGACCAGCTCTTCGTTCGGCAGGCGTTGATCGACGAAGGTGATCTCAACGCCAAAGCGCTTCATGGTAACGGCCAAGAGATTGATGGTGCCGCCATAGAGGTTCGAGCAAGCGACGACATGGTCACCGGCGCGGCACAGGTTCATAATCGAGATAAAGCAAGCGGCTTGACCTGAGCTAGTGCAGATAGCGCCGACGCCGCCTTCTAAGGCTGCGATCTTCTTTTCGACGTAGTCCACGGTTGGGTTAGCAAGGCGCGAGTAGAAGAATCCGGCGGCCTTCAAATCGAACAGGGCGGCGACGTCTGCGGTGCTGTCATACTTAAAGGTGGTGCTTTGGATAATAGGCAGGGCACCGGGCTCACCATTTTTAGGCTCGTAACCACCGTGCAGGCATTTTGAGGCGAATTCCATCGAAGATATCCCTTTCTCTCAATACTGGGCAACTAAACCGATCCGAGGTGACGCTAACAGGCCCCAGTGCCACAAAACTTAGCGCTCCCCACCCTAAGGCAAAGAGCGGCCGCAGCCGCTTAAACTAACCATCATAGGTCACTCCACCCCAAAAGTGCGCATCACGCCCGCGAATGGGCAGCTGTGCCACTTTTTGCACCAAAAAACGCCATAACCCCCAGTGCCGCAGGCACTGAGGGTTCAAGCGCGCTCGCAAGGCTCGACCTTCGGGGCGGGCGCGTTCGCAAGGCTCGACCTTCGGGGCGGGCGCTCACGCAAGGTCGAATCTTCGGCTCGGTCTGAACCCACGAAGGCGCAGTGAGCCTTAGGCTTGCGCTTAGACCTGCGCTAAGGCCTGTTCGAGATCGGCGATGAGATCGGAGATGTCCTCAAGACCCACCGAGAGGCGGACGGAGCCAGCTTCGATCCCGGAGGCCTTAAGCTGCTCGTCAGTGAGTTGGCGGTGGCTTGAGCTGGCCGGATGCAAGACGCTCGACTTGATGTCGGAGACGTGCACCTCAAGGCGGATCAGCTTGAGGCTGTCGATGAAGCGTACGCCCGCGTCACGACCGCCCTTTAAGACAAAGGTCATGACGCCCGAGCAGCCCAGCGGCAGATACTTCTGAGCGCGCTCATGGTCAGGGCTATAGGCTAGGCCCGGGTAGGAGATGCGCTCGACCTTAGCGTGCTGGGCTAAGAACTCGGCGATGACTTGGGCATTTTGGCAGTACTGCTGCATGCGCAGCGGCAGCGTCTCAAGGCCTAAGTTGAGGTAGAAGGCATTCTGCGGGCTTTGCAGACAGCCTAAGTCGCGGATGAGCTGGACGCGGGCTTTGACGATATAGGCGGCGTTGCCGAAGGCTTCGGTGTAGACGCAGCCGTGGTAGGACTCATCGGGCGAGCTAAACTCTGGAAACTTGTCTTGGTGGGCCGCCCAGTCAAACTTGCCGGCGTCGATCACGCAGCCGCCGACGCCTACGGCATGGCCATCCAAGTACTTGGTGGTGGAGTGCACCACGATGTCAGCGCCAAACTCGATCGGACGGCACAGGTACGGCGTGGCGAAGGTGTTATCGATGATGAGCGGCACGCCTTGGCTGTGGGCCAGCGCGGCCATGCGCTCAATGTCCAAGACATCGGTGGACGGATTGGCGATGGTTTCGCCTACCAGCGCTTTGGTGTTAGGGCGGAAGTATTGGGTCAGATCCTCGTTGGGCAAGTCTTGGTCGATGAAGGTGACCTCGATGCCAAAGCGCTTTAAGGTCACCGCCAAGAGGTTGATCGTGCCGCCATAGAGCTTGGAGCAGGCGACGATATGGTCACCGGCGCGGCATAAATTCATCAGCGCAATGAAGTTGGCGGCATGGCCGGAGCTGGTGCAGATAGCGCCGACGCCGCCTTCTAGAGCGGCGAGCTTTTGCTCGACGTAGTCGACGGTCGGGTTAGCAAGGCGCGAGTAGAAGAATCCGGATGCCTGCAAATCGAACAGGGCGGCAACATCGGCGGTGCTGTCGTACTTAAAGGTGGTGCTTTGGATGATCGGCAAGGCACCAGGCTCACCGTTTTGCGGCTCATAGCCGCTGTGGAGGCATTTGGAGGCAAATTCCATGAAGATATCCATTTCCTAGGCAACTAAACCACACGGAGCGCCGCAGCCCAGTCCCCACTGCGCTCCCCTCACGTGTAAGCGTTTACACCAACAGAGTGAGGAACGCCCCTCTGAGCAAAAGGCCCGCCGCTTTGCGTTTTGGGGGCGGAATTGTGCAACTGTGCACTAAAATGGCCGCGCCCCGCCGTCCGCCTGCTCCGCAGGCCCAGCCGTAGCCTACCGCCCAAGGCTCGCCCCACCGGCCTATGCGCCGAGGTCGCGCCGTCGGCTCGCCCCCGAGTATGTGTGGCAGCGGAAGCGGCGCAAAGCGGCAGGCTACCGCTATACTGAGCAGCAGGGGCGGGCGCTGTGATAGCGCCGTCGAGATCGGAGGTGGTTATGAAGTTCTGGGTTTGGGCCTTGCTCTTGATTGGCTTTAGTGCGGGGGCGGCGCCCCGGGGCGGCCTGCCGCGCAATGACTGCGCGACCTTTTACGCACGGCAACAAGGCACAAGCTACGACGTCGTGGCGGTGGATATCGTGGGCGTAAGCCAAGGCGTGGTGGGCGTGCGGATCTTAGGGCTGCCCAAGCAGGTACGGGCCACCGTCAATGGCATGGTGATCAAGAAGCTGGATAGCCAGCAGATCGTATGTGGGCGCGAGGCGGTCGGCGAGTATGCGCTCTATGACTTAAAGCCCCTGAAGATCGATGCTGGGTACTTTGAGGTCAGCGCCGATGGCCTCAAAGCCAGCCGCTCGGTGCAGGTCAAATAGCACCGGCGCTCTGGGCGCATCCCAAGGCGCTTAAAGCTAAAAAGGCGCTCCCGTACCCAGTCCAGCCCGTAGGCTGAGCGGGCTCAAGAGCGCCCCAGCATAGCTCTCAGGTACGGCCGCGGCGCAGTGGCGCCTGCAGCCGACCTGAGGCGAGCAAGCTGCGCTTGCTCTAGAGGGTCGGGCACAGACTTGTGCCGTCAGTCGCCTTCCTAGCAGCGGCGAGATATTGCAACGGACTCGTCAGGCGTCAGACTTGATGGAGCTGCTGAGCTTCGTCGGTATCGTGGTAGCTGATACGAGCTCCGCGCGCAGGCGGCAGGGCAGCCTGTTGAACCTGCGGCGGCTAAATGCCGGTCAAGACCGCCATTTGTGTCGGGTTGACTATTGCCAACTTGTGGCTTGGGATGTGTAGCGTATAGCTGTTATTGTCGCTATCGTTGTTAGGGCGGACGTAAAACACACCTTCTACAGCCATATAGCCAACCGGGCTCAAAGCATTGCTGGTGCAAAGAAGTAGCGCGCAAGGTGAGCCATTGGTGTCATTAAGCTGAGGTACAGCGATGAGCTCAACTTGAGGCAAGATGACCTTGAACATTGTAAGGGCGGGCTCTTCTGAGCCAGTTTTAGCTTGTAAAAATGGGATATGTGTGACAGGTACTACCAACGTGATTCGGCTGCTGTTATTAATATTCGCGGCCATTTGGGCACTCAGCTTTTCCCAAAGCAATGTTAGGTCGTGGAAAATCTTATCTGAATGTTGTGATTTATCTGACCAAGTTTCATTGTTTGAGGCTTCTACTTTGCAGCCATGCTTTTCAAGGAGAGGAATGCAGTCAGTAAGCTCGTCTTCTAACGCCTTTTCTACTTTGTCACTTGCTGTTGAGAGTGCAGAAGGCAAGCTTTGGGGCATTGGGCATGGTACGACAATGTTTTGGGCTTGGTAGAGACCGCCTTGAGATAGATGCTGTAGCTTGTCCGCTGTAAGTTCAGCTTCATTGGCTAGAGGAAAGTGGGTAAGCAGCTTTGTGCCACTAATATGGCTTAGCATGATTCGGGTTATATCATCAGCCATAAGGACTCCTTGGAGCTGCGCGCGTGAGCGCGCAGGTAAAAACAGACGCACCGCAGTGCGTCTGGGGAAGCTTAGGCCCGGAAGCGTCCTTGCTTTAAGGCCTAAGCTTAAGCATTAGCCCGTTAGGGCTTGAGTACCTACTTCCTTAGAAAGTGAAGCGGGCGTTGGCATTGACGCCGAACTCGTCGGTGTTGGAGCTGCCGGTGTAGCCGACGCTCAAGCCAAGGGCGATACCGCCTACACTCTGAGCCTCAACGCCCAAGGTCGCACCGTAGGTGAAGTTGTCGAGCACCTCGGTGGTGGTGTGGGTGGTGAGGTTCGAGACCCCGGCCCACGAGACATCGCCGTCGAGCTCGTCATCGCCGAACTGGCCGGTTAAGGTCAGGTCGAAGCTTGGAGCGACCGTCCAGCTCTCACCCTTGAACTCCTTGGCGATGGTGACGCCGACCGGAATAGCAAAGAGGTTGAGACTGTCGGAGTCAACTGAGGCGACGACGTCCTCGCCGTCGATGGTGTAGTCATCGAGATCGATGTTGCTAAAGCGCAGACCGGCATGTGGCGTAATGGCGACGCCGTTGAACTCCAAGGCGTACTTGCCGGTGACGCCGAGCGACAGGTTCGAGCTGTCCATCTTGGCGCCGATGCGGTCGACCGAGGTGTTAGCCTCGATCTCGTTATCAGCGACGGTGTAGGAGATATCGCCGATGACCGAGAATGGGCCGACCGAGTAGCCGCCGTAGATACCGAAGCCGTAGTAGTCGAAGTCGTTGGAGACCGCGGCAGCAGCGCCTTCGCCATCGATATCACCTGAGCCGACGTTGAACATGGCACCGAAGGTGATGCCGTTGCTCAGCGTATAGTCGGCACCTAAGGCCACACCGTAGAGGTCGACATCGACGCCGTAGTCAACGCCCTGAGCCTCAAAGCCGTCGGAGTCGGCGCTCTTGTAGACCGGGGCGAGCCACAAGGTGGCGCCTTGGGTGTTACCGGCTAAGGTCAGGTTCGAGAAGGCCGAACCAATGCCAAAGCGGCTGGCGATAGCATCAGTCGAGCTCTTACCGGCGGAGAGAGCAGCCTGCGGAGCGCCACCGTAGACGCCTAAGCGGGCGGCAGCCTCGGCGGCAGCACCATTACCTTGACCTACGGCCGCAGCTAAGAAGTAATTGCTGTAGTCGCGGTTCTCGATTGGTTGGTCATCAGGGCCCATCATGACTTCGCCGTTATCGTCCAGCTCGTAGCCGTCGTAGAGGTAGTCGTAGTGCTCTTGGCCGTCTTCAGTCCACTTGCTGTTGTAGCCGTTGAAGTAGGCCACTAAGGTCTGATAGACCGGATCCGAGGCGCCGGACATCAGGCTGCGGGCGTTATCAGCGACCTTCAGCTGGATTACACCGCCATTCTCGTCGTTGATTTCACCGACTAAGAAGCCATTCTCGGTGGTAACGGTAATGCCATTACCGGAGGTTACGGCTTGTCCCTTGATGTCATGGACGCTGACCTTTGTGCCGTTGGCGTCACCAGTGCCACCGTGGTCGGCAAACAAGGTGTAGTCCGTGGCCCCGCGCAGATCGCCGGTGATTAAGATCTCACCGCCATCGGCGATTAATTTGCCGTTGGAGCTTGCCATGGTGACTAAGGCCGTGCCTTGATCCCGAGCGGCCTTGATAGCATCAGCATCAGCCATCAGGGCGGTACCATCACCAAAGAAGATCGCGTTCTTGAACTTCGAGGCGAAGTTTGCGGCAGTAATGGCTGGGGTCGTGACGCCATCAGCATCGTTGTAGTAGGTGACGAAGTCCGCTAAAGACTTGTTGGTCAAGACGAGGCCTTGGCCATCCTCCAGCGTGCTGATGCCACCTAAGTACACGATAGCGCCTAAGCGGTCAGCCGCATTCGACAAGCTGCCATTGCTCTGATAGCGAGCGATGAGCTGGGCTAAGGCCTCCTTGTTCTCGGTGCCAATACCTAAGGCCGAGTTCTGGCCGACGAAGATCGAGCCGTCGATGGTGCCGACCTGAGTCTTATCGGTGAAATCGGCATCCGAGGCATCAGCAAAGCGCCCAATCGAGGCTAAGGCCGTAGCTTGGCCGTACTCTGGGTCGACGATCAAGGTGCCGCCGTTCAGCTCTAAGGTCGCGGTCTCAAAGGTACCCGTAAACGATTCGCTTTCGTCGAAGTCTGGGGTGGACGGATCATCCTGCTCCGTGCCATCAAGACCGACGTACAAGCTGACGCCCGAGGCTAACTTGGTGTCCTGCGCACTGAGGGTACCATTGGCGATGGTGACCTCACCGGCATTAACATTGAAGCCCTTGGCGACTTCAACTGCGCCCTCAATCCACGAGCCACTTAACCCTGTGCCTGCGTGGTTTAAGGTTAGGTTGGTGGTGCTCAGGGTCGAGCCCTCAGCCAAGTCAACGCTACCAAAGGTCATATCGTAGGTGCTGTTGCTCAGGGCCGTGCTTAACTCTAAGCTATCAGCCGAGACATTACCCGAAACCGTGGTCTCGTTGCTGACCTTCAAGATACCGGCATTGGTGAGCGCGCCTTGTACCTCGGTGACCCCAGCGACCGCATTCTCAAGGGTGCTGGCGGCGATGGTGACGTTGTTGCCACCTGCACTGATATCGCCGATCTTACCGGCACCGGCTAAGAGCAGGCTGCCGTCGGAGATGACGACGCCCTCGGCCGTCTTGCTCTCACCGCTCTGCGAGAAGACAAAGTAGCCATCACGGGCGGCATGTAAGCCCAAGTTGCCATCGACGGTTAAGTCGGTGCTGGCAGCGACTTGCATCGCGCCATAGTGACCGGCGACCGTGCCCTTCACATCGGTGATTAAGGCCTGCTTGAGGGTATCGCTCGTGACCGACTCGATCTCGGCAAATTCCTTGACATTATCCCAAGTGGTGACGCGCTTGCTCTCATCCGTCCACTTGATGGCTAAGGACGCAGCGCCGACGTTGATGATGCCATCACCTACGTTGTCGCCCTTGAAGAGCTGCTCCTTTAAGGCCTTAGCATCGGCAGCGTTGAGCTGGGTGTCCTTGGCAAAGTCGAGGTACAAGGTCGAGAAGCCATCTAACGTGTAGGAGGCTGCTTTCAGGGCGTCGTCAACCTTCAGGTTCGACTTGTCCTCGGTGCCGGTACCGGCGCCCGTAATCAAGGCCGAAACGGCGGTATTGCCCAGCTTTAACTGCGCCTCAGCGCCCTTGACGTTAAAGGTGGTGCCCTTCAGGTTGATACCGGCGGTCTTGGAGTAGTTCTTGGATGGATCGTCCTTGAGGTCTTCGCTGCCGGTGTAGGCCCGACCGGTGATGGTCATATTGGCCCCATCATTGATGGTGATGGTCGGCGTAGTGGCCTTATCACTCTGCATCGTGGCTACCGTCAGCTCGCCGTAGACCGAGCCCGAGACGCCAGTGCCTGAGAGGTTGAGGTTGCTCAGCTCAAGGGACGCATAGGAGTCAGCCGTGCCGACTGTGAAATCGGCCCCATCAAAGGCCGCATTCTGCGCCGTCCACTTGCCCGACTCGACATTCAGGGTGCTGTTGGTGCCGCTAAAGGTGAGATTCTTGACAGTGACCGAGCCTGCGCCGTCGAGCACTAACTTGCCGCCGCTGCTGTTGCCGTCGTCCTTAAAGACCACCGAGCCTACATTGGAGGTTAAGCCGCTGGCGACCTGTAAGGTACCGCCAGAGATGGTGAACTCCGTGGCCTTATTGTTGTTAAGGACAATGCTTGGCGCCTTAATGGTACCGGCACCGATGGCTAAGACGTCCGAGCCTGCTGCGGCATCCTTGGCGACATTTAAGGTCAAGGCCGTGTCGGTCTCAAAGGTACCAGCCCCAGCGAAGTTAATCTTATTGGCGGTAGGCGAGCCCGCAGTACCGCTGGCGAATTTGCTGACGTCGTATTCGAGGCTCGTGGTGGTGCGCTCGACGCTCAGTAAGCCACCTGACTTGATTTCCATCTTAGCCGAGGAGCTGCCAGAGTCGAAGTAGTCCTCTAATTGGTCGCCCTTAAGGTAGAGGATACCCTGACCGGCCTTCTCAGTAGCGCTGATGTCGGCAACCGCACCCGACAGGGTGATCGTGCCAGAGGAGCTCTTGCCCCAATCGACCGAGCGAGCTTGGCGCAGGTCTAAGACTGCGTCGGCGCCACTGGTGCCGGTAACCTCGATCTCAGGTGCAGTAGTGTTCTTGGTCAGAGCGAAGTCGCCTTTAATGGTCAGCGAGGACGCGATGCCTCCGGTGTAGTAGCTCGAGCCACCGGTTTTGGTACCGGCCGTGCTGGTAACAGTGAGGTTACCATCAGCCAGCTTCAGGTCGTAATTGGTGGTGTAGTGACCGGCGTCGACCTTTAACGTCGAGCCTGAGACCGTCAGATTGCCGGTAATGTTGCCGTCGGCGGCCGCCTCGATCTCTTGGTCGTCGAGCATGACGTCGCGCGTGGTCGCGTGCAAGGTGACGTCATTTTGCAGGGTAAAGGTATCGCCCTTGGTCAGGAGCGTCAGGTTGTGGGTCGTGGCGCCCGAGAAGCCAAAATCGCTGACCACGGTCGAAGATGAATCGTCGCCTAAGGTCAGGTTGTTAACCTCGAGCAGTACATTATGGGTGCCAGAAGCCAGATTCCCAATCTTCTTAGAGACTAAGACGTCGTCGGCGACGATAGTCGAGCCGGAGATGACGATCTTACCGGCGCTGGCAGCGGTGCCGCCGGAGATGTCGAAGGTCTTGGTATCAGCAAGGTCAAACTGCTTATCGCTCTGTAGCTTTAAGATACCGCCGCCTGAGACTAAGAGCGCGCCCTGCTTGGAGGTGACAGGAGGATCCGCCTCCGTGTCGAGCTTGTACTTGCCGTTGTCATCAACGATCGCGGTGTACTCGTTGCCGCTGCTCAGGAAGTCCTGTAAGGTATCAACCCCAATGACTAAAGTGCCCGATGAGCTTGGGTCGGAGCTGGCGGTGACCTTAATCGTGCCCTCTTCACCGGTGCCCTTTTCAGCAAGAGCCACGAGGTTAGCGCCGTCAGCTACGGTGAGTTTGCCACCGGAGACCGTGAGGGTGCCCGAGAGCTGGATGTTGGCGCCACTTTCAAAGGTAACCGCCGTGCCGATGGCTTGGCTCGAGGCGTCCTTGCCTTGGCCGATGACCCAAGTTCCGCTATTGCCGACTAAGACGTTGCCCTGCACCGTGCCGGTCTTGCCCAAAAAGGTCTCGGAGACCGTATTAGAGCCCGAGATGACCTTAAAGGACCCGCTCCCGATGGTGAAGTCATCGGTCTGAACCTTATTGTTCGCGCCGGTATCGGTCAGCATTACGGCGCCCGCTTTCAGAGTCAGAGCCTCACCAAGAATCGTGGCACCGCTCGAGCCCGAGCCCTGCATCAAGAGCTTGCCGCCGTTGTTGACGGTAATCTTTGAGGCGGTTTGGCCGTCGGTCGCATCACGGCCTAAGGTTACACCCTTGTCTTTGGTGCTGATTAAAGTCAGGAATGCGGTGAGTTCGTCAGTATCGGAGCCAACGGTGATGTTGTCGGCCTTAACAGCCACAGTGCCGCTGTTGCCGGTGGTGGCCTCATCAGCAATGATTAAGGAGCCATTTTGTACATCGATGGCGGCGAGATCAATCGTGACGGTGCCCGAGCCTGTGGTCTGGGTGTTGCCCGCGATCTTTACGCCATAGCTTGAGTATTTGGTTTCGTCGCTGATGTTGATCGTTAACTTACCTTTGCCCGTTAGGGTGGTGTTATTAGCGTCGTTGGCTGTGATGAAGTTGCCGCTTGGAGCCGGAACTGCTTCACCGCTGGTGATGATGAGTTCGCCATCCCAGCTGGGGGTGCTGCCGGAGGAGATTCTCAGATTGGTGTATTCGTCGCTTCCCGGATTGTTACTGTTGCCGGTAATGGTGATGGTTTCGCCCGAACCTGGCAGATTGGTCGGATCGGTCAAGTCTTTGCTATTTGCTTGCGCCGAGCCTGCGGCCGCAAGGCCCGCCGTCAGCAGGACGGCTGGAGCGAGGCCCTTGATATAGGCGTGCTTGAAGATGGCACGGTATTGGGCCAGTAAGAAAGTGAGGGCAGAGGAAGTCTGTTTCACTTTGGTGGAGATTCCTTTGGTAGATTGGGTAGATGCAGCTTAATTATGCTTATGTTAAGAGATAGTGACCTGCGCGCAGTCGCAGACCTTGCGGTCAAGTGGCATCCATGCCGGGCGCGGAGCGCGCCAGATTGCGCGTGTGGCTCGCGTGGGTGGAACGCTCAAGGGCGTAGTGCTCACGGGCGGGCCGTGTACCGCCAACGGGCGCAGTAAGCCGCCTGCTCCGTGGAAGCAGGTTGCCGTGCGCCCAAAGCGCGAGTCATTGGTCAATCCGAACCGTCATGCGCACTTCGTCTTAGTGCGCCTCCCTTGGCCTGTTTCGGGCCTGAGACCTACCCGGGGCGGGCGCTGCGGTCATAACCGCACAGAGCCGTTCGCACATGGTGGTAACCACGTGTTGCTGGGTGGGGGAGAGATGACGGTGCTACCTGAGTAGCCTTGCGGGTACATGATGGGGCGGGCGCCAGCAGCAGCTGCGCCTCCAGCATGGGCTGGGGGAGCTACAGAGCCTTAGGGTTGATTAAGCCCTCAAGTGCTGGGCCCTCAGGGCGCGCGGCCAGCAGAGCGCTGGCGGGGCCCGGGCTTAGCTCTGAGCGAAGGCCAGAGCTGAAGAGCGCACGCAGACGTGGAAGGCGTCCGCGTTGGTTTCCTTTGGTAACGTAACGTCCGCATTTGGCCTGAGAGTACAGCTTGGTACCGAAATTAAGCTGCGTTATGCCGGTGCCAGACCCAGTGCTGCGCTTGGGATGCGCAGGCACTTCCAGTAACAGGCTGGGCGCCATAACAATGCGTGCTGCTATCAATTTCGGCGCCAACGCCAAAGAAAAAAGCGTTATCTTGTCTCTACAGATTTAAGGCCGCCTTTCGGCTCAAACAAGACGCGCACTGCCCCTCTCTATCTACGCCATCGTTTTAACTAATGCCGCGTAATTCCCCATGCGTGAGCGTGGGGATGAAAGCGGCTGGTGTCGCACATTTTGATCATGTATAATACCCTCTAAGAACTCAGGAACGAGCTTTTTGCTCCTACCTGATGGGGGCATTGTGGACATGCCCGTAGTGATCCGTAACCTGCATCAAAAAGCTGATTGCGGAGCATTACTAAAAGCAGTTGCGACGCTGCGAAACCGCTGACGTAAGTCAGTCGGTAGTTCATGAGGATATAAACTGTGCTGATATTGTGGCTTCACCTGATGGTACTCCGTCAGGATTTTACTCCTTGCGGCAGCGGGAGCCTGCCCTTTAGATTTGCTTGCGTTGCCGCGCAGGGGCTTACTCCGGACGGAGGTAGTCAAAGGTCAGCATCTCGCCAAAGCCTTCGTAGAAGGCCACACCGCATTGCTTGAAGCCTGCCTTTTTAAGCAAGTGGATCATCGAGCGGTTGCGCTCGTAGGTGTCCACGCGTAGGTAGTCGTAATGCGCCTGCAGATAGATCATGATAAACATCCCCGCGCCGTGCCCGGGGATCGTTCCCATGCGGTGAATTACTTGGTAGGGGCGCTCGGCGCTCCACGCACCGCGCACGAGGTGGTCGTAGACGGCCTCGTAGGGGCTTAAGGCCAAGGTGCCGAGCACCGTGGTATCGTCGTCAGCGACGCACACGAAACCGCGTTGCTGCTTGATATCGTCGGCCACAACCGCGACGGTCGGATAATCTTCACGCCATTGGGCATAGTTGCCCTCTTGGTGCTGGCGTTCAATGCCTTGGGCAAAGATCGCGGCGATCGCGGGCAGGTCGCGCTCTTGTGTGAGGCGGATCTTCATGGAGCTCTCCTTCGGATATGAAAAGCCCCGCAGATGCGGGGCGGAGGGGCGCGTTAAGCGCGCGTGAGGGGCCCGCCGCTTAGGCGGGCAGCCCGCAGGGCGGGCAAGGCGCCGTCAGGCGCAGGCGGCGGAAGCCGCCTTAGAGGCGGGCTAACTCGTCGATTTGGGCCTTGATCTTCGCCAGCTGCTCCTTGTTGAGCGCGACTTGGGCCTTGGCGCCCTCGATGATCTTGGCCGGAGCCTTGGCGACGAAGGCTTCGTTATTGAGCTTGGCCTCACCACCCTTGATTAAGCCCTCAAGCTTGGTGGCCATGTCGTTTAAGCGCTTGAGCTCATCTTCCTTGTTGATGAGATCCTTCATCGGGATTAAGACCTCAGCGCTGTTAAGCGGCTTGGAGACGCACGGTGGCAGCTCTTGGCCTGCCTCGACAAACTCCGGTACCTCGCAGTTGGCAAGGAGCTGCAGGTAGTTGGCGTAGTGGGTAACGCACTTGCGCTCTAAGTCACCGGCGCCACGCAGCATGGCCTTTAAGGTCAGGGCTGGGGAGGCCTTCATCTCGGCGCGTAAGTTACGTACGCAGGTGATGAAGTCCTTGATCCAAGCGATGGCCTCTTCGGCGGCCTCATCTTGTGGGTAGGCAGCAGCTTGCGGATAAGGTGCGAGCATAATGGTTTGCTCGGCGTTCATGCGGCCTAAGAGCGGAGCGGTCTGCTGCCAAATGGTCTCGGTGATGAACGGAATTACCGGGTGGGCCAGACGCAGTACCGTCTCTAAGACATTGAGCAGGGTGTAGGCGGTGGCGTTCTTTTGGGCGGCCGTGGCCTTCTCATCCTTTAAGGTGGCCTTGGTGAACTCAAGGTACCAGTCGCAGTACTCGTTCCAGATGAACTCGTAGAGGGCGACGGCGACTTGGTCGAAGCGGTAAGCACCCATGTAGTGCTCAACGCTCTCGATGGCCTTGCTCAGCTTCGATAAGATGAAGCGGTCGGCGAGGCTTAAGTCCTCAGGCTTTGGCTCCTGTACCTCACCTTGGACATTCATCAGCACGAAGCGCGAGGCGTTCCAGAGCTTGTTGCAGAAGTTGCGGTAGCCCTCAAGACGCTTCATGTCCCAGTTGATGTCGCGGCCGTTGGAGGCCAGAGCGCATAAGGTGAAGCGTAAGGCGTCGGTGCCGTGCGGGGCGATGCCGTCCTTGAATTGCTTGCGGGTACGCTTGGCGATCTTCTCGGCAATCTGCGGCTGCATCATGTTCGAGGTGCGCTTGGCCACCAAGTCCTCTAAGCTGATGCCGTCGATCATGTCGATTGGGTCTAAGACGTTGCCCTTGGACTTCGACATCTTCTGGCCTTCTTCGTCGCGGATCAGGCCCGTGACGTAGACGGTGTGGAATGGAACTTGGCTGGTGCCGTCTTCATGCTTCATGAAGTGCATGGTCATCATGATCATGCGGGCAACCCAGAAGAAGATGATGTCAAAGCCTGTGACCAAGACCGAAGTTGGGTGGTACATCTTGAGGGCTTCGGTATTGTCAGGCCAACCTAAGGTCGAGAACGTCCATAAGGCCGAGCTAAACCACGTGTCTAAGACGTCTGGGTCTTGAGTTAAGACCACGTCGGCGCTGAGGCCATACTTGCTGCGGACTTCGTCTTCGTTGCGGGCAACGTAGACCTTACCTTGCTCGTCATACCAAGCCGGAATGCGGTGACCCCACCACAGCTGGCGCGAGATACACCAATCTTGCAGGTCACGCATCCACGAGTAGTACATATTGGTGTACTGGGCTGGGACGAACTTGATGCGCCCTTGCTCGACCGCCTCTAAGGCCTCCTTGCCTAAGACTTGGGCGCGAACATACCACTGGTCGGTCAGCATTGGCTCAATCGGGACGCCGCCGCGATCGCCAAATGGCTGGGCTAAGGTGTGATCTTCGATGTGATCGAGCAGACCTTGGCTCTCTAAGTCCTGTAAGATGACCTCACGGGCCTTGAAGCGATCTAAGCCGCGATAGGCCTCCGGGATGAAGTCGGTGGTCTCAGTCGATGGCTCGCCATTAGTGTTGCAAACCTCAGCTGAGTCGCGCACCGCGGCATCTTCGGTGAAGATGTTGACCATCGGCAGGCTGTGGCGCTTGCCGACCGCGTAGTCGTTGAAGTCGTGGGCTGGGGTGATCTTCACGCAGCCAGTACCCGTCTCCATATTGGCGTGCTCGTCGGCGACGATCGGGATGCGACGGCCCACTAATGGCAGCACTAAGAACTTGCCCACCAAGTCGTTAAAGCGCGTGTCCTCAGGGTTGACCGCGACCGCGGTATCACCTAATAAGGTCTCAGGACGGGTGGTGGCGACCAAGAGGTAGTCCTTGCCTTCCTTGGTCTTTAAGCCGTCGGCCAATGGGTAGCGGATGTACCACATCGAGCCCTTAACTTCGCGGTTTTCAACCTCGAGGTCGGAGATGGCGGTGCGCAGCTTCGGATCCCAGTTGACCAAGCGCTTGCCGCGGTAGATTAAGTCCTCGTCGTAGAGGCGGACAAAGACCTCGAGCACGGCGCGCGATAAGCCCTCGTCCATGGTGAAGCGCTCGCGCGACCAGTCAACCGAGTCGCCTAAGCGGCGCATCTGGCGCGTAATGGTGCCGCCGGACTGCTCCTTCCATTGCCAAATGCGCTGGATGAACTCTTCGCGCCCTAAGTCATGGCGGGTTAAGCCTTCTTCGGCCGCTAACTTACGCTCGACCACCATTTGGGTGGCGATACCAGCGTGGTCGGTACCACATTGCCATAAGGTGTTATCACCCTTCATGCGGTGGTAGCGGATCAAGCTGTCCATAATGGTCTGCTGGAAGGCATGGCCCATATGCAGCGAGCCGGTCACATTAGGTGGCGGCAGGGCAATGGAGAATGCCTGCTTGCTGGTGTCGCCATTAGGCTTAAAGAAGCCTTTCTCTTCCCAATTTTGGTAAATTTTGCTCTCAAAATTTTCCGGTTGGTAGGTCTTATCCATTCCAAAGAACTCATGCACTAAGATGGGTGAAACGCACGGCAAGCTCAGGCACCCTGCGGTGCTGCTATGCCCAATTAAGCAAGGGCGCGCTCTGGCAGCCATGGCTGCCGCGCAGGACGGCGCGGCGAGCCGCGGGCTATGCGGGCTGCTGCGCCGGGCGGCGGCAGCGCCTCCGACTTAATTGGGCATAGCGTGACCGAAGAGGGCACCGGTACGGTCAGGCTGTGCGCAAGTAGCCCCTGATTTTACCGCAAAACTCTCTGGGGACATGGGCTAATTTACGCGGTGGGCACATAGTGGGGCGCCTAGGGACAGGGTGCGAAGAGCTCACAGTTATCGCCGATAATGTTTGACATTAGCCGGGCGCGCGATTAACTTGGGGCTTTCTGCGCCGGAGTTGGACGTTAGGAGGTAGGGATGAGTCAGAGCGCAACTAAGATGCTTAAGCCGCATATTCCGCCTGCCCCTAAACCTAAGAAGCGGCACAGCCTGTGGTTTTATCTGGGGCTCTTGGTGCTCTTGGGCCTGCTGATCGCCGGTGGCGTCGCCTTTAAGGTCTACCGTGACCTGCAGAGCATTGACACCTTCGTGGTGCCCGCCCAAAGTGAGCCCTACGAGCTCAAGGAAGGCGCGACTTTATCGTCGGTGGTGCGCGACCTCACCGGCGGGGCGTACCTCCAGCGCGTACTCAGTTTGTGGGTCAAGCTCCATCACCTCGAGTATCCGGTAATCCAAAAGGGCCCTTACCTCATCGATGGCACTAAGACCGTGCCGCAGATCTTGGCCGACATGCGCGAGGGCAATATCCTCAAGGTCAAGCTGCCGACCTTGGCCTTGATCGAAGGCATGACCGTAACCATGGTGGAGCGGCGCCTGCTCGCGCGTGAGGACTTAGTCCAAGACGAGGCCTTAGCCGCGGTCTTTGCTCAGCCACGCGACTTCATGCAGGCGGTGCTGACCAAGGAAAGCGGCGATGACAGCTTGCTGCGCGCCTTAGGCGGCCCGCACGATAGCTTTGAGGGCCTGCTCATGCCTGCCACCTATGAGTATGAGCCGGGCAAGACGAAGGCCAGCTGGATGCTGGCCCAAGCTCTGACCAAGATGGCTTACTTCATGCGCGAGCAGTACTTGGAGCGCGACCAGCGCATCGATGGCGTCATCTCCACTCCGTATCAAGTGCTGATTATGGCGTCCTTAGTCGAGCGTGAGAGCTCCCTTGAGTCCGAGCGCGCCTTGATCGCGGGAGTCTTCTTAAACCGTCTACGCAAGGGCATCAAACTGCAGACCGACCCGGCAGTTATGTACGGCGTCTCGCCGGACTTCCGCGGCCCGCTGCGCCGCTCGCAGCTCAATCGCGACACCCCTTATAACACCTATACCCGTGCCGGTTTACCGCCGACTCCGATTGCGATGCCGTCGGAGGAGGCCATCTTAGCGGTACTGCATCCTGCGGACACCAAGGCCCTGTACTTTGTGGCCAAGGGCCCCGACCCCGATGAAGGCCATGTCTTCTCGGAGACCTTAGCGCAGCACAACAAGGCGGTGCGTGAGTACCGTCGCGCGGTACGCGCCTACAAGCAAAGTGTCGCCGCTGAGCATTAGCTGCGGCGCAGGAGCGCGGAGCAGAAGCCGCGCAGTCGCTGCGCGCTGGATCCAAGATGGGGCTATTGCTTAGCACGTAGCGCTTTGTTACATTAGCCAGATTCGGTTTTTTTTTTTGGTTGGAGAGGGCTTGATGGCACAGCGTGGCTTCTTTATCACCTTGGAAGGAGGTGAGGGCTCGGGTAAAAGCACCCAAGTTCCGGTGATCGCGGACTTTTTGCGCCAGCGCGGCTTTGAGGTGGTGTGCACGCGCGAGCCGGGTGGCACCAAGCTCGCCGAGCAGATCCGCTCCGTGCTCTTAACGCGCGATCCCGACGAAGACCTGTGCGATACCAGCGAATTGCTCTTGATGTACGCTGCGCGCGCCCAGTTAGTCGAGACCTTGATCAAGCCGAGCCTTGCGCAGGGCAAGGTTGTGCTCTCCGATCGCTTCGATCTCTCCACCATCGCCTATCAAGGTGCCGGGCGCGGCATCGCCTTAGAGACCATTGCCGCGCTGCGCCAAGTAGCTATCGGTGAATTCGCGCCGGACTTAACCTTAGTCTTTGATGTGCCGGTCGCGGTGGGCATGGCGCGCATGCGATCCCGTGGAAAGGCTGATCGCATTGAACAAGCCGGTGCTGCGTTTTTTGAGCGCATCCGCACTTGCTTTCGCGACTACGCCTTAAGCCATCCTGAGACGGTGGCCCTGATCGACGCTACGCCCGATATCGCCACGGTCAGTGCGGCGGTGGAGCAGGTGATCACGGCGCGCTGCCTGAGCAAGGAGTAAGGATATGCTGCACCCTTGGCTTGAGCCCTATCTCCAGCAATTCATCGCGGCCGTCCAGCAAGGGCGGCAGCCGAGCTCCGTTATCATCTCAGGCGTCGAAGGCCTAGGCGGCAATGAGCTCGCCTTAGCCATGGCTCAATACTATCTGTGCCATGACCCGCAGGCTAACGGCCCCTGCGGTACGTGCCGCTCGTGCGCCGCTTTTAAGCGCCTGACCCATCAAGACCTCAAGGTCGCCTATACCTCCACTGCCGATGAAGCCTCCAACGAGCTTGACTTTACCTATGACTGCTCGGGACTGATTGTGCGGCCTGATCCGAGCGGCACGGCGCGGCGCACCATGCGCATCGATACCATGCGCAAGATCTCCGAGTTCTTAAACGAGTCGCCGGTGCTCGGTGGCCGCGGTAAGGTCGTGATCATCGCCGGAGCTGAGGCCATGTCCGAAGGCGCGGCTAACGCTATCTTAAAGACCTTTGAGGAGCCGAGCCCCCATAACCTGATTTTGATGCTGACCAAGAGCCTCGAGGCGCTCTTGCCGACTATCCTATCGCGCGCCTCCAAGGTGGTGCTGCGCGATGTGCCGATCGCTCAGGCCCTGTCCTACCTCATGGATCCGAGCAACCAGCATCCGGTGGTGATCAAGCGCGTCGATGACGACGAGGGCTATGCCCCGCCAGCGCCGAAGTGTCCGGGGCTTGCTCAGCCCATCACCGGGCCGCGCGCGGAAGTAGCGCTGGCGCTCAACTCTTATGCGCCGCTCGCGGCGATGAAGATGCTGCTCGAGGGCTCTGACCTCAAAGCTATCGAGGCGGTGCGCGCGCTGCTCAATGCGGTCGCCGGGGGTGATCGCTTAGGCTCAGGTGTGATCAAGGTCTTAATGGAGCTGCCGAAGCCTTTGCAGGGTCGCCTCTTATCTGAGCTCATCTTGGAGATCTTAAAGTATAAGGCCTTTGTCGCCGTCGAGCAGTTGCCGCTGCTCAAGTACGCCGGGCGCGCGCCCGAAGAGGCCGGGCAGATCTTCATGCACCTGCAATGCGACCACCTGTTTGCCGCCTACGAGCAGCTGCGCTACCTCGAAGACCGACCGCCGCTCATTCCAGCGCGCGCGCCGCAGGCCTTGGTGCGCACGTGGCTGCGCGACTTAAGCGCCGAACAAGCCTGAGGCTCAGACAATTTGCCGCGGTAAGGACAACTTGCCGCAATTTGCCGGAAACATGGTGCCAATGCCCGTATAATAGGGCGGTACTCAGTCGGGGGCCGCAGTTTATGGTGATGTGCTGTGATCTTAGATAAATACATCTTTAAGGAACTGCTGAAGTCGCAGCTGATGGTCTTATTGGTCTTGGTGGCGATTTTTGTGGGCCAAAGCATCGTCCGCTTGATGACGGAGGCTGCCTTAGGACAGCTGCCGCCGCGGCTGATTCTGCTCTTCTTGCTCTACTCGCTGCCGGAGTTCCTTACCTATCTCTTCCCGCTGACCTTGTACGTCTCCATCATCATCACCATTGGCCGCATCTGCTCGGACTCAGAGATGGTGGTGATGCGCGCCATTGGCTACTCACCGGTGCGCGTGATGTTCGTCTCCTTGATCTTAGGCTGCGGCGCGGCCTTGCTCGTGGGAGTGATCAGCATTGAGCTGACCTATCGCGCCGCCGAGGCACGCTATACCCTGCAGCAGCAGGCGAGCTCCGACCCTGAGTTCTTGCCCATCGACAGCGGCCGCTTTGTTAACTTTGGCCCTTACAACATCTACGTCGAAGAGGTCGACACCCAAAGCCAAAACAAGGACATCCACCAGATCTACGTCATTGAAAACACCGAGGTCGGCGATCGCCCCGCCGCTTCGATCACGGCCGCGAACGAAGGCCATATAATGCTCGACCCCGATGGCGTGCGCTGGCTGACCTTAAGCGATGGCCGCCGCTATGAGATGAGCTTAGATGGTAGCTACCGTAGAGCGCACTTTGACACCTTCCGTGCGCCGCTGTCGGGCAACATCACTGAGGAGACGCGCAAAAAGGGCGTGATCGAGCGTATGACCACGCCGGAGCTATTCCAAAGCGCCGAGCTTGAGGCGCAGGTCGAGGCGCAATGGCGTATCAGCCCGATTCTCGCGACCTTGATCTTATCGATGGTGGCGGTGCCGCTGTCGATGGTCAACCCGCGCCAAGGCCGTTTCACCCGCTTGATGCCTGCGATCTTGATTTACGCGGCCTACTACATGTTTCTGCTCTCGCTACGCAATCTGATGCTCACCAACACCATTCCGCTGTGGCCGGGCCTTGTCGTGGTGCCGATCTTCTTCTTGCTCTTTGTTGCCATTCCGCTCAATCTGCCGAAGTCCTACCTCAAGAAGATGCGCCGCCCGCCGCGCGGCGGCTCAGGCAACCAAGGCGCCGCCGAGCCAATCGCAGGTTCAGCCGAGGAGGTTAAGCCATGATCTTCGGGGTATTAGACCGCTACATCGGCTCGACCGTGCTCGTCATCACCATGATTGCGGCAGGTGGCCTCACCGTCATCTCGGACATCATCACCTTTATCGACCAGTCGCGTCATTTAGGCGACGGCGATATCGACTTCATGTTCTTGCTCTGGTACGTCGCGTTGCTCACGCCGGGCCTCTTTGTCCAGCTGTTTCCGGTGGCGGTACTGCTCGGCTGCGTGATTGGTTTAGGCATCCTGAGCAAAAACTCCGAGCTCGTGGTGATGCAAAGCTCCGGTTTGTCGAAGCTGCAGCTCATCTTAAGCGCCTGCAAGATGGTGGTGCCGGTGGTGCTCTTGGTGGCGGTGATGGGGCAGACCTTAGTGCCGCTCTTGCAACAATACGCCCAGAGTGAATATAGCTTCGCCAGTTCCGGGGGCCGCGTCTCGCGTATCAGCTGGGGCTTGTGGCTGCGCGATGGCAGTCACTTCATCAACATCGGCCACATCAACACCGACCAGACCATCCACAACATCAATCGCTACACCTTCAATGGTACCACGCTGCTTAAGACCGATCAGGCCAACATTGGCATCTACAACCAAGAGAGCCATATGTGGGACATGTTTGATGTCAAGACCACGCGCTTTGGCGAGCATCAGATCACCAAGGAGCGCATGCCGCTGCAGCAGTGGAACCTCTACTTGAACCCTGAGCGCATGGAGGTGTTCAACCTCTACAACCGCGACTTTACCATCAGCGAGCTCATCGACTACATCAACTACCTTGAGAGCAACAACATCGACGCCAATCGCTACAAGACCAACCTCTACAAGAAGTTTGTCATGCCTTTTGCCATGGTGGTGATGCTGCTTTTGGGCGCGAGCACCGTCTTTGGCTCGCTGCGCTCGGTGCCGATGGCTACACGCGTGCTGATCGGCCTTGCGGTCGGCTTTGCCTTCTACCTGTTAAACGAGGTGCTGCCGAACTTCACCTACATCATCGGCCTGCCGCCGATCATCGGTGTCTTCATCCCTTCGGTCGTCTTCACCCTCCTTGCGGTGCTGGTACTCAATCGCAAGGTGTAGCCATGCGCCGACGCGCGCCGCCGCACTGTCGTGCGGCCCCGCGCTGCTGCGCAGCTCGTGCCTGACCACCGGCTTATGCCGCCCCATGGAACCGTTTGGGCCACTTTGGCGGCCCGCCCGCCCAACCCCAGCCACGTTGCGGCTGACCGGCGCTTCGCTGTCGTGCCCAAGCTGGTGTCGCTCCATAATAGGCCAGTCTCCGGCTGGAAGCTGACGCCCGGCTGGAGGCTGACGCCTGGGGTTAAGGGCGCACTGTTGGGAGCCGCGGCGCCACGCGCGTGCGCTTCTGGGCCCCGCGCTGCGCGCTCTAAGCCTTGGGTGTAGAAGGGGAAGCGAGCGTTAGCACTGACGGAGAGGTCGTAGCAGCAGTTGCGATATAGGTCAAGATTGGCTTGTTTAAGCCTTTTTGGGACATAAAGAGCTCGTTGTGAGCTCACAACTGTGCTATGATGCATAGTATCTGCTTTAGGCCCAATGGGGCAAGGAGAGCATCATGGCAGAGATTTCGTCCTTTACCAAGCAGGTGTTTGCTGCAACAAGTAATTTGCCCGAGATTACTCTTGGTAACTCCGACTTCCCTGAGGTTTGTCGAGACGGCACTTTGTTTGTTGATAAAACAGAAAAGATTCCGTTGCTGCTTAAGTTCAAGAAGGTCTTCTTTTCTCGCCCACGCCGCTTTGGCAAAACCACGCTCGTCTCCATGCTCTTCGAGCTGTTCATGCATGGACCAGAGATGTTCAAGGGCTTAGCGGTGTACGATACATGGCCCGAAAAGCAATGCTACCCTGTTATTAGCATATCGCTCTATGACTTCTCCGACCCTAAGATCTTCGAGGCTCAACTCTGTAAGAGTTTTGGTGACGCTCTCAGTGATGCCGGTCTGCCTGAGCTTAAGGAGCGTGCGCAGGGTATTGTCGATATTGATGATTTTTTTAGCAAAATAAGAGGCGATTTAATTTCCCGCAGAACTGTTTGGTTGATCGATGAGGTTGATTATCCTCTGTCTGCCAATCTCGACAATCGCCCGGCCTTCGACGCTAATGCCAAAGTATTACGGAAGTTCTTTGCCCAACTTCGCAAGTTTCGCAGTGTGCGTTTCATGCTGGTAACTGGTATTCTACGTTACCAGAACATCAGCCTTTTCTCTGGGCAGGATATCGTTAATATCAGCATGAAACCTCTGTTTGCGGACTTGGTCGGGTATACCCAAGCCGAGGTGGAAACCAACTTCGCGCCTTACATTGCGCGTGCGGCCGAGATGTTGGGGCTGAGCCGCGAGGACTTCTTAGCGAAGTTGAAGCTCCAGTACGACGGTTTCTGCTTTGACTCTGACACTTCGGTATCTCTTTACTGCCCTTGGTCAATCAACAACTTTTTCCATCAGATTGCTACAGACCCGTACTCTGTGCCCAAGTTTGCTGATTTTTGGATGAATAGTTCCGGAGCTTCGAAGGCTCTGCGCTCGTTTCTGCAGGCGCGGCGCGTTGATTTTAATTTTTTAGACCAAGTTTTGAGCTCAGAGATTCAAGTCTCAGCGGGTGATTTCAATGATCCATCAGATTTCGATCAGCTGACTCTGCCTTCGATCATGGTGCAATCGGGCTACCTGACGCTTAAGCGTATTGCATCCGAAGCCGATGACTCGAGCGTTGTATATGCTTGTGGCGTCCCTAATTTAGAGATCAAAACAGCCTTCGTCCGAGTAGCCTATAATATATCTATGGTTGCTCATATGGGGCAAAGGGAGTTTGATCGGATTGCAGTTGAGCTTCGTAACTCAGTGGTAGCGTTGGACATGGCCGCCATGGCTCGTGCGCTCAACGCGCTGTTAGTCTGCGTTGCATACGATGCTCGGTCTATTTTTATCGAAAGTGATTATCGCTCCTTTATTAGTTGGAGCTTGGTCGCGACCGAATCTGCTTCTGCCGTCCGTGAGGAGACCTATAACAGTCATGGGCGTTCTGATATCGAACTTGAGTGTAAGGGCAAGCTTCTTGTCATTGAGCTCAAGCGCTTAGAAGCAGGCGCAGGCCAGAAGGCCTGCTTGTCCTTAGCCCAAAAAGCCCAAAAGCAAATCGTTTCTCATGGGTATAGCCATAACTTAGATGCGCTGCAGCAGCGGCCATACAAAGAGCGCAATGCTTTAGTTTTGGTGATTTCAGATAAGGATCGCCAAATCGTCTACTGGCGCTTGCTCTCCTTAGATAAGGTTAAGCTCAAGCAAGAACCGCTGCTGGGTGAAGGTTGGGTGGAGCCACTGCCGCTTGAAGAGAGCGTAGAGAGCAAGGCTACTCCCTCCGATGAGGCTGGTAAGAAGCCGAAGAAGGCTGCTCAGCAGGTCGTTGCACGTGATGAGGGGCTAGCTGCTTCCTCAGGCGAGGGCACTCCGCGTAAGGGTGAAAAAGAGGCAGGCGCTGCTCAAGTGAGTGAGCGTGGTGCATCTGCTGAAACAGGTTCAGCCTCCAGTTCTGCGGGTGGTAACCGTCCGCAGGTCTTAACCAAGCACAAATCCAAACGGCAAACTGCCACTATTGCTACTCTCATCGATATCACGATTGAGGTGGCTCAAAGTCGTGCCACTGATTCTGAACATCAAGTCATGTTCGACCTATCTGCGCTCAGTGCTACCATCAAAGCTTTGGCAGCCAAAATACAGGCTCAAAAGGAGCAGTATACCAGCGATGATATCAAGAGCTTAGTCGAATTCTATCTTGATCTGGCGCAGAGCACCGCCACCACTCAGGCCAAAGCTTGTGACCGTGATTACTTAGAGCAACAAGTGGTGGCTCTGCTCACCAAATTGCTATGAGCACTCACTTGCGAAGCTTACAGCAACGTCTGCATCACGCAGTCTGGCCTCCCTTGAGGTCACCAATTGACCTTGCGGGAGGCGTATGGCCTTATGCCCTCCGGTGGCCTGCCGCCCCATGGAACCGTTTGGGCCACTTTGGCGGCCCGCCCGCCCAAACCCAGCCACGTTGCGGCCGTTCTGCACTTCACTGCCGCGCCCAGTCGCAAGCATGTGCTGCCCCAAGGTCTAGCCCGTGCCCACTGCCGCAGTGGCTGCGCTCGCCGCTTGCCGGGTCACGTGCAGGCCGTTCCTTGGTCTCTGAGGTGGTAGGGGAATTGCGGTGCGACTCAGGCTGCGTGCTGCCCCATGGTACCGTTTGGGCCACTAAGGCGGCCCGCCCGCCCAACCCCAGCCACATTGCGGCCGACCGGCGCTTCGCTGCCGCGCCCTGTCGCAATCATGTGCTGCCCCAAGGTTTCACCTGCGCCTACTGCCGCAGTGGCTGCGCTCGCCGCTTGCCGGGTGCAGGCCGTTCCTTGGTCTCTGAGGGCGTAGGGGAATTGCGGTGCGACTCAGGCTGCGTGCTGTCCCATGGTACCGTTTTGGCTACTTTGGCGGCCCGCCCGCCCAACCCCAGCCACGTTGCGGCCGTCCGGCAGCTCCGCTGCCGTGCCCTGTCGCAATCATGTGCTGCCCCAAGGTTTCACCTGCGCCTACTGCCGCAGTGGCTGCGCTCGCCGCTTGCCGGGTGCAGGCCGTTCCTTGGTCTCTGAGGGCGTAGGGGAATTGCGGTGCGACTCAGGCTGCGTGCTGTCCCATGGTACCGTTTGGGCTACTTTGGCGGCCCGCCCGCCCAACCCCAGCCACGTTGCGGCCGACCGGCACTCCACTGCCGCGCCCAGTCGCAAGCATGTGCTGCCCCCAAGGTCTCGCCCGTGCCCACTGCCGCAGTGGCTGCGCTTGCTGCTTGCCGGGTCACGTGCAGGCCGTTCCTTGGTCTCTGAGGGCGTAGGGGAATTGCGGTGCGATTCAGGTTGCGTGCTGCCCCATGGTACCGTTTGGGCCACTGAGGCGGCCCGCCCGCCCAACCCCAGCCATGTTGCGGCCGTCCGGCACTCAACTGCCGCGCCCAAGCTGGTGCCGCCCCAAGGTGTAGTCAGCCCCTACTGCTGCAGCGGCTGCGCTCGCCGCTTGCCGTGTCTTGCCTCGGTAAGGCAGCATTGGTCTCTGAGGGGGTAGGGGATGTTGCGGCATTCTAACCGGTGGTTGGCCCAGCTCTGTTGCAGTTGGTGGGTGGGGACAGGCGGCCCAGTCTCTGCTCCTTAGAGACCACCACCGATCTGCCCGCAGCCTGAAGCGGCGCGCAGCGAGCGAAGCCGCCACAAGAGTGGCCCAACTGGGCACGTGGGGGCAGACTTGGCCGTGTGGCTTGTGGCAGGCCCTACGGTGGTGTGCCGCCTCACGGTCTTCACTCGGCTTGGCCCAGCTCCGTTGTGGGGACAGATAGCCCGGCCGCTGCGCCTTAGAGACCTCTGCCGACCTGCCTGAAGCGGCGCGCGCTGCCGCGCGCCAGAGTGGCCTCATCGGAGCGCTGGGGGTGCCAGTTCCCGTGGTTTTGTGGTGGTGTGCTGGGCCTGCGGCGTCGGGCGCGCGCGGCGCAGCTCGGGCTGCATGGCTTGTTTATGGGGTTAGGTATGGTGGGGCTATGTCTTCGTGATTTTTTATAGGGCAAAGCTAGACAAGGACCTTTTGGCCCGCTATAATGCGCACCCGTGAGCCAAAGTGGCGGAATTGGTAGACGCAGCGGATTCAAAATCCGCCGCTAGCGATAGTGTATGGGTTCGAGTCCCATCTTTGGCACCACGAAATACGAAGCGCCTTGCGCTTTTTATTTTGCCTCTATGTTGTATCTAGCGAGCGTCCTGAGCTCGCGCCGTAGGCCCATCGCTCTGGCCTGCCTCTCCCCCATCTCCTCTCCTGACTTCCTTTACGCTGCCGCCTTGGCTCAGCTTTTGCGCGCTCTTGGCCGGGGCGCTCGCTGGTGGGGCGTTGCCGCGCCGCGGCAGTTTGTGTGCCTTCCCATCAAAACAAGATACTTAGCGTGCAGCGGGCCTAATTTATTTGTTAATATGGTCGCTATGCTGGCCTGACTGCGCGCAGGCGCGCCGCGCCCCGCAGAAGCGGGGCGTGCGTGAGCGCGTCAGCGCGCGGCGCAAGGCGCGTAAGCGCCGGGCGGCGCAGGCCGCGGGATTTGTTGAGCGCTACCGCTTGGCTGGTGCTGGCCGGTGCTGGCTGGGGCGCGGGCCATCTTGATCACGGCTATAGGGAGTGGGGTGATGTATCCTGAAGTGGTGCCGCTAGACGGCAATATTGAGTTGGTACAAAACTCGGGAGTCCAGTTCATCGACTACGATGTGCTGCTGGACTTCAAGTGCAAGGATGAGCTGAGCGTCGATAAGGCCATTGAGACGGGCTACTTTGTGCGCTTCGCCGCCAGCCAAGATGAGCCCTTGGTGCGCCTCGTGCCGAAGATTACCTCCGAGGTGCTCTATATCGACCCCATCAATGAGCGCCAAGTCGAGCCCCATGCGGCCACCTACGCCATTCCCTTAAAGCAGTCGCTCGATCTCTACGACGGCGTCTGGTTCCCACTGCCGTATCTGCCCGATCACATCAGCGCGCAACAGTATGGCCCGCTCAACTGGGCCCGCGCGCGCATCGTCAAGGTCGAAGATCCTCAAGTGATCTCCAAGTATTGCCTCGCCCATGGCCTCAACGCCCGCGACGTGCTGCGCGACTGCCAAGGCGGCGAGGTCGCCGCGGCGGTGCCGGGCGCGGCGCCGGTCAAGCGCAAGCCGAGCAAGGCCTACTATCGCGTAGTGGTGGCCTTTGACACCAAGACGCAGCCGACCTTAAGTCCAGACGATGTCAACGGCTATCTCGCGCCAACCGCGCGCGACGTTGAGTCGGGCGTGCGCTTTAAGCTCGCCTATACCGCCGACCGCTGCCAGCAGTTCTTAAAGAACCGCCCGGGCGCGCTGCCGTGGGTGCGCGAGTGGGCCGAGTCAGTATTCCGTGACCTCTACCAAGAGCGCGTTGCGCCGCGCATGCTCGATGAGGAGGTCACCGAGGCCGTGATCCGCGACCATGCCCATGAGGCGCATTACCTCAATGTGCTGGCCTTCTTGGGCTTTATGGTCAAGCCGCAGGCGGTGCACTTTATCGCCAATCACACCGCCGAAGACTCGGCCTTCTCCTCAGCTGATGTGCTGTCGGCCAAGATGGTCAATGTCTCGCTCATCTTGGACATCGGCAATGCCCGCTCCTGCGGCATCATGGTCGAAGACCACCCCAACGCCACGCGCGGCGATGATGACTTCAAGGACACCTATGGCTTGGTGCTGCGTGACCTCAATGCCCCCGAGCGCGTCTATTCGCAGTCCTTTGTCAGCCGCATTGAGTTTGCCCGCCCTAACTTCGATTACGACAACCGCTCGGCGCGCTCGGGCCGCTCGGACGCCTTTAGTTGGCCGTCGATGGTGCGCGTCGGCACCGAGGCAAGCAATTTGGCCTCGCACCGCCAAGGCAATGAGGGCACTTCGGGCTTGACCTCGCCTAAGCGCTACCTGTGGAATGTGGCGCCGCTGACCAACGACCGCTGGGTCTTTAACAACTACTCTTATCAGATCAACAGTCCGAAGTTGCAGGCGGCGCTGAAGGGCCAGACCGAGCGCGCTTACTTAAACAGCGTCGGCAGCTACTTCAACACCGAAGGTAAGGCCTACTTTGCGCTGGGGCCGGACGATACTGTCTACGATAATCTGGAGTCGTGCTACTCCAATCGCTCCACCATGACTTTTATGCTGATTGAGATCTTCTTGCAGGCCATGGTGCAGATGAACTCCTTAAGTCAGCGCTCTCAGTGCACCTCCAAGAACACCCCACGGCGCTTGAAGGCCATCATCTTGACCACCCCGCCGGCTATGCCCGCCGAAGAGCGCGAGCTCTATCGCGCCTGCGTCTATGAGGCCTTGGGCATCCTCTGGAAGAGTTTGGGCCTTGATTTGAGCCCGGCCAATGTCTTTGCCTTTGGTGCCGGAGCCGCGGACAATAACCTCTTGGCGCTGCCGATTCCGGAGGTCTACCTCGATTGGAACGAGGCTGAGGCCGGGCAGGTGGTCTATCTCTACAACGAAAGCCAAAAGACCTATCATGGTGACTGCAAGTCCTTTATCGCGGGCCTGCGCCGTAGTGGCATCGGCACGCGCATCGGCGAGCGCTTGGTCGATGGCGAGGGCATGGCGCTCCATAGTGCGCGCATCGCCTCCTTGGACATCGGCGGTGGTACCACCGACTTGGTGATCAAGGACTACACCTTCCGGCGCGATGTTGCCTCCTATGAGGACGATATGCGGCCGAACGAAGTGTACAAGGACGGTTTTAAGATCGCCGGTGATGACCTCGTGCACGATATCATCCGCGAGTGTATCATGACGCGCCTCTCCTTCTCCTTGGCGCGCGTCGGCGTCAACTTCAAGCCGATTTTGCAGCAGCTGGTGGGCGATGGCACCTCGGGCAATGTGCGCACCGAGATGCTGCGTGCGCAGTTCACCCAGCAGATCTTGGTGCAGCTCGCATACAAGATCTTATTCCACCTTGAGCACTTAGACCCGTATGCCCCGACCTGCATCGTCAAGGGCACGGTGCGCGACTTCATCTTAGACCACGAGGTCAATCCGCAGCTGACCTCCACCATCAAACGCCCGGGCCCGTGCGACCTGCCAAGCGCCGATGCCATCGGCTATGTCGACAAGCTGATCAAGCCGTATGTCCCGAACTTCTCGATCATGGACTATAAGCTCAGCTTCGATATCGCTAAGATCAACCGCGCCTTGGTCGAGGGCAGCCGCTTTAACATCTGCCGCATCTTGACCAAGATGGCCGAGGTGCTCACGGTCTATCAATGCGATCTGGTGCTGCTCACCGGCCGCTGCTCGAAGCTGCCGGGCATCCACTCCTTCTTCTTGCAGCGCTTGAATTTGCCGAGCTCACGCATCATCCCGATGAATCGCTATCGCTGCGAGTCGTGGTACCCGTTCCAGCATGACGGCGAGTTTATCGGCGACCCGAAGACCACTGCCGCGGTCGGGGCTTTGTTGTGCTATCTGCGTCTGTCACACGACAAGTTCCCGAACTTCCGCTTCTACTCCTACCCGGCCGAAGTCAGCAATAGTGCGCACTACGTGGGCATCATCGACAACAGCAATATCATCAGCCCCGAGGCGGTGCTCTACCGCTATGAGTCGGCGCGCATGGTGGCACGGCAAAACCAAAGCGCCGAGGACGATGAGGACTCAAACTTTGTCGCGGTGGGGCGCGAGGACGAAGCCTTTAAGACCCAGCTCTCAGTTGAGCTCGGCTATCGCCTGCTCGATGACCCGACGGTTGAGGCCACCCCGCTCTTTAAGATCGAGGCCTTGGACAATGTCGATGAGATCAACGCCGTGCGTAAGGCTTTGGCTCTGACCTTCAGCTCGCTTGATCCTAAGGCCATTGCCGCGCTGATTGCCGACATGGACTTTGAGCTGCAAGGCGAGGTCAAGGAGCAGACCGACTTGCTTTTGTCGCAGCTTGTCAATGTCGAGGCCGAGCTGCAGCCGCAGAAGAATGAGCTCGAGCAGCAGCTGCTCGCGAGCGTGACGGCAGCTGTCGAGGCAGCTAACCCGCAGCCTTCCGGCCTCAAGGGCCTCTTTGCCAATAAGGAGAAGCTTGAGGCCGAGCGCCAAGCGCAGGTGACCGCCCTCTATGGCGAGCGCTATAACGCCGAGGTGGGGACGGTCTTTGCCCAGATGGTGGAGACGCGCCACCAAGAGCTTGAGGATGCCCTCACCAACTACTTAACCGAGGCCTTAAGCCGCAATATCGACGCGGTGCGGTCACGCTACCGCAAGGGCTTTGAGCAATTGCTGCACAAGCTCAATGTCGAGCGCACCCAGTTTACTGTGACCTTAAAGACGGTGCACCGCAACTCGCCGTATCCGCTCGCCTTCATCAAGCGCAACCTGCCGCGCTTAAAGCAGGTGGAGACCTTCGAGCTGCAATCGGTCGAAGCTGATCGCGACTACACCGCCTACTTTAAGATGTACCTCAAGACCATCTCGGGCGCGCACATCAAGTACTTTATGGACTCGGGCGCCATCAACTTAAGCGGCCTCAACCCACGGCAAATTCTTTAGTTCCCTTACTAGGATCGACTTGTTATGCATGCAAAATTAGTCAATGCCACCAAGGCTGCGGCATGGGGCAGCACTTGGGTGGAGCGCAATCACAGCGTCGCCCCAGAGTTAGGGGAGCAATGCGCGGATCTCACGGTACGCCTTGAGCGCGCGGCCAATTGGTTAAACTACAGCGAGCACAATGTCAGCGCCCGGCCGACCATCGGCCTGTTCGGCGCCTCGCAGGCCGGTAAGAGCTACTTAGTCTCAACCCTCGCCGCAGGCACCAGCGGCACGCTGTCCACCACATGGGATGGGACGGCGGTCGACTTCATCCGCCACGTCAACCCTTCGGGCAATAACTCCGAGGCCACCGGCTTTGCCACACGCTTTACCCACTGCGAAAGTAAGAGTCCCGTCGGCTTCCCGATCGCGCTTAAGGTCTTGCACGAGCTGGAGCTCGCCATGATCTTGATCAACGCCTTCTTCTACGACATCAACCAAAGCGATGTGAAGGTGCCCTCGGCCGAAGAGGAGTACTTAAAGAAGCTTGCGCCGCTGGAGGCCTTAGTCGACCAGCAGGCGCGCGCGGCCTTCTTGCAATATGACGCAGAGCAGGTCAAAGAGCTCGCAGCTAACACGCCGCTTGCCACCTGCTATCCGGGACGTAGTGTGACAGTCGGGGGCGTCACTGAGGTCAACTATCTCACCCCGGCGCAGGTAGTGGAGCTTGCCGACTACGTCAAGCAAAACTCCAACGGCAAGCTTGCCGGGTGCGAGGAGATGCCGCGTCTGTGGTATCAGCTGCGCAATATGCTGCCTTTTATGACCTTAGAGGGCCGCATCAAGGCGCTCTCGATCTTCTGGCAGGAGTTGCCGATCTTCTCTGAGACCTATCGCGTCTTAGCCCAAGAGCTGCTCAAGCTCAAAGGCCACCAATGGGTCTATGCCCCTAAGGAGGCCTTTGTCACGACCTTGCCTGATGGCAGCCTGCAGCAGAATCCGTCTGGCACCATCATGCACATCACCAAGCTCAGCACCATGTTCAGCGACCGCACCACCTTGGACTGCGCGCTCGATGGTGGAGATACGGTCGCACTCAATGTCTCGCGTCTGGCGGCTCTATCCTTGGAGCTGAGCTTCTTCTTGCAGCAGTCGGGGCCGCTCGATGACTTCGACGTGCTCGATCTGCCGGGCGCGCGCTCGCGTGATGTCGTCTTGTTGCAGGATGTCAAGGACGATGGCGCAATCTTCACTCCGGGGCAGGCGCCTGAGGCGTTAAGCGAGGCCTTTCAGATGCGCGGCAGCGAATTTTTCCGCCGCGGCAAGGTCGCCTATCTCTTTGAGCGCTATGCGCGGCGTAATGAGATCGACCAATTGCTCTTCTGCATCGGCGTCAACGCCCAGCAGGACGTCACCTCGGTTTTGACCATCCTCTCAGATTGGGTCGACCGCAACGTCGGCAATACCCCGGACAAGCGCGCCGGGGTCTACAACCCGCTCACCATCATCTTGACGCGCTACGATGAGGTCTTCAACCGCCAGCTGCGCAATTTGAACTCGGGCCTGCCCCTTGATATGAACCAAGAGCTCAACATCGCCTTAAACCGCATTCAAAAGCTCAACTGGTTCAATGAGTGGACGCGCGGCCAGCCTTTTGACCGCGTGCTGCTGGCGCGTAAGCCGAAGCTCGGCGAGCTCAATCCGTGGCTTGAGTGTGATGCCGCGAACAATGAGCTTGGCATCAAGGAGAGCGCGGCGGCCGGGATCGAGCAGATCAAGGCAGCCTTGTGCCAAGTGCCAGAGTTTCAGCAACATATCGCTCATTTGCCTGCAGCCTTAGAGGCCTTATTGGCGCTTAACGACGGTGGCGTCAGCGCCATCACTGAGCTTATCAAGTCCGGCGCCCAAAGCCCGGAGCTGCGCCGCGCGGTACGCACCAACAAGGCCCAGCACGCGGTGCAAAAGTGCATCGAGGCGTTAAGCCCGTTTGCCACGCGCGATAGCGCCCAGCGGCTGCAAGAGGCGCAGAGCGTCAGCCGCGAGCTGACCTTGGGCTTCTTGCAATGCAATCGCTTGGCCCCGTGCTTTGACTTGCTGCGCCGTCTGCTTGAGATCGACGAGGGGCGGCTTGAAGAGCTCTACCAAGAGGGCTTTGCCACGGGCTCGAACGTCGCGCGCTTTGTCACCGCGGTCTGTGAAGAGTACGAAGACCGTCTTGAGGCCTTAGGGCGCAAAGACCATATCGCGCTCAACCAGATCGCTGACTTGGTGGTCGCCAACTTCGAGCGCGTGCGCCCGAATCTTGAGGCTGATCCGAAGGGCCCGGAGGCCTACTCACTGTGCTATAACGCCGCCGAAGGCCGCTTTAAGAGCGCCGAGGAGTTAAAGGGCGATGTGGTTGCGCTCTTCAACCGTATCTTCGATGAGATCGGCAAGTCCTTTCGCTCGCCGCAGGTCGGCCTTAAGGGCCACTTGATGCGCGTGCTGCTCGCGCGCGAAAACACCACTGAGGGCTTAGGCGACATCCTGCGCGTGCAGGTAGAGCTCATGGCCCAGATGCTAAGTGAGTTCAACCTCTATTTAGGCGCCAACTTGCTGCCGAATAAGGAAGCCCTGCAGCAGGCCAAAAACCAAACCCAAGCCGCCGCCGTCAGCATCCCAGCGCCGCCTCCGGCTCCTGCGGCCGCCCCGGCCGACGAGGACGACTTCTCCGACCTCATGGGCATGGACGATGACAACGACTTTGGCATTGCGGCGGCGCCGACTCCGGCAGCGCCAACGCGCCCAGCCCCCGCGGCCGCGGCGGTCGCGGCCGTGGCGGCAAGCGCCGGTACGGGCTTTGAGCTGGGCGTGGGGCAGTCGGTCTTAGGTACGCCGGAGGGCCCGGTCAATTCCTTTGTTAAGAAGTCAGGCCAGGTAAGCTATGACCCGAAGGTCACCGACTACTCGGTCTTCAGCCGTACCTGCACCTTAGATGAGACGGGCCTCTTGCCGCATCTTGATGCGGTCAGTGCCGACTACGAGTTCAAATTCTTAAGTGACTTTGCGGCGACCTTAGGGTATATGATGTGCCAAGTCAACATCGCAGTGCAGAGCAAGTACCAGTTCAGCAGTGACGAAAACTTCTTGCTGTGCGCGCTCTTACAGGCCATGGAGGAGCTGAAGTAATGGCGGTAATGGACAATTTATCAGCACGCTTGACCCCGGAAGGCCGTGGCCGGGCGCAGGTTTATTTGATCGGCTTTAACGCCCTCAAACACATTCCCAATTACCGCCAAGAGCTCAAGCTCCTCTTCGTCCGGCGCGGCAGCGAAGAGCACCTCGGCGACTGGCCGACCCAAGGGGCCGATCCGATGGGCTTTGTCACGATCAAGCCGATTGCGCCGGAGCAAAAGGGCCTTGACTTCAAGTTCACCATCGACGGCGCCATCGTCGATGCCTTGGCCTACGACAACACCGACAACTTCTTGCTCAAGCTGCACACGGTCGATGCCTCAGGCCAAGACGTGATCCGCACCTTAAACGTCGACGTCCAGCGCAAAAACGGCCGCGGCCTTGAGGCCAACTTGACGCGTACGGCCACGGCGCAGCCGACTCCACAGCCGACCGCGCAGCCAACGCCGCAAGCTAACTTCAGCGCAGGCGGCCCGGCGGTACCGCCGAGCGCTCCGGCCGCCGCTCCGGCCAAGAGCGGGGGGAATGGCCTCTTTAAGCTCTTGGGCTTACTGCTGTTGCTCATCATCTTGGGCGTCGGTGGCTACTTCCTGTGGCAGATGTTCGCCGGAAGCTTAGGCGGCAGCGCCGCGCCGGAGGCGGAGCAAACTGAAGAGCAGGCCGAAGAGCCGACGGAAGAGGAAGCTGCTGAGGAAGAGACTGCGGTCGAGGAGCCAGTTGAGGAGCCTGCGCCCCAAGAGAGTTTGGCTGCAGATACGGGCATGGTCAGCGACAATGCCGCTTGCCGCATCGCTGGGGTTAAGGGCGATGAGCGTGACATTCTCAATATGTGCCTTGCGACCAAGCCGAGCAAAGAGGACTTGACCGGCATGCTGGCCGAGGCCTTACGCCTTGAGCGCTGCGAGATTGCCCAGCGCATCCTGCGCACCTTAGGGCGCGCCCCGGATGGTACCGCCTTTGCCTTTGTCTATGCGACCTTTGCCGATCCGAACAATGTGGCTCAGACCAAGTGCATCGTCAAGCGTGACTCCGACGCCCAGTATTGGGCCACGCGCGTCAAGAACGATCATAACTTCAACCCAGCCGACGGCATGGCGCTGTTACAGCAGCTCACGGCTGAGAGCAAACAGTAAGGGGAGGGCGTGATGGCAGGGCAAATGAGGGGGCGCGTCGCGCTCCTAGGCTTACTAGGCCTGATGGCCGGGACGGCGCTGGCGGATACGGTGCCGAACGAGGGCACGCGCACGCCGCTTTTGATGGAAGGCAAGACCACGCTCTATCAGCGTGTCTTGACGACGCCAAGCTGCTTGCTTTATCCCAAAGCCTACGGCGTAGGTGAGGGGCAAAAGCTCCCGGCCTTTTCGCAGTACTATGTCTATGACGTTGCCGAGCAGGGCAATGGCACTCAGATCTTAACTGTGGGCTCCAACGCCACCGGTACCATCTCGGGGCAATTGGACGGCAAGTGCACTGTGCCGTGGAAGCAGCAGCTGGCGCTCCTGTTTACCAACTCGGCCCAGCGTTCCCGGGCCTTGATCTTCGATGAGGAGACGGCCTTAGACGCCATCATCGACAGCCCTGACGGCGCCACCCAATATCAGGCGCTCTACGATCAGGTGCTCGCTGGGCAACCGGCGGAGCATGTCATCTCGATTGAGCCTGAGGAGTACGTCGACTATCAGCAAAACTTCTACTTGCTGCCGATCTTAAACAGCGTCGAGAGCATGTACCCCGACGGTTCCTACGTCTACAAGCATGAGATCGCCTCGATCACGGCACCGGACGCCCAGAATGTGACGACGGCGCAGAGCGCGCCAACGCAGGCGGTGGCGCAGCCTGCTGCGCCTGGGCCTGCGCAGAGCCCGGAGGCGGCGCTGGTGGGCTTTAAGTCGGCGGTGGTCTTTGTCATCGACTCCTCGATTTCGATGCAGCCGTATATCGACCGCACCAAGCAAGCGATCAACTCGATCTATCGCTCAATTGAGGACTCGCATCTTGGCGATAGCGTCAACTTTGGCATCGTCTCCTTCCGCGCGGACGTGCGTAAGGTGCCGGGCCTTGAGTACACCGCCAAGATGTACCTGCGCCCGGGCGATGCCACCGACGCGGCCTCCTTTAACCAAAAGGTGGCGTCCTTAGAGCAGGCCGCGGTCTCAAGCGCCCAGTTTGACGAAGACGCCTACGCCGGTATCAATTTGGCGCTGCAGGACATCAATTGGAATCAGTATGGCGGACGCTACATCGTCCTCATTACCGATGCCGGTGCGATCGATGGCTCCGATGCCCAAAGCACCACCGGCCTTGATGCCAATGCCTTGCGTCTTGAGGCCGAGCACTATGGCGCGGCCATCTATACCTTGCACTTGCTCACCGACTCAGGTAAGCGCAATCACAACCATGAGCATGCCAAGGAGCAGTACGAGCTCTTAAGCTACAATTCGATCTTGGGTAAGGCGCTCTACTATCCGGTCAATGCCGGTTCGGTCGATGCCTTCGGCTCGATGGTCGATACCTTAGCGCGTTCCTTGACGGCGCAGGTGCAGCTGGCGAGCTCCGGCAAAATGGCCGCAGGCTCGAGCCTGAGTGCCACCGGCCCTAAGACCCAAGAGGCCAAGCTCGAAGAGGATGCCAATGCCTTGGGCCTTGCGATGCAACTTGCTTACTTAGGCCGCGTCAATGGCACCAAGAGCCCAGACTTCTTGCAAGGCTGGATGGCCGAGCGCGACGTGGTCGACCACAATAAGGTGGTCTGCACCCCGATTGTCTTGGTCAACCGCAATCAGCTGAGCGACCTCTATACCTTGGTGCACGGCGTGCTCGAGTCGGGCATCGCGGGGCAATTGAGCTCAGACGCCATGTTCGCGCAGCTGCAGGCGCTTGCGGCGCAAATGGGGCGCGACCCGAACCAGCTGAGCAAGAGTGAGTCGATTGCTGACATGGGTATCATGGGCGAGCTGCTCGATGATCTGCCTTATAAGTCGCGCATCGCCTCGTACTCTCCTGAGGATTGGTATAACTTAGGCTCACAAGAGCAAGATAACATCGTGCGCGGTCTTGAGAACTCCTTGCATTACCTGCAGCACTGCAGCTCGGACAATGACCGCTTTATCAAGCTCAACGTCGATGCCGACGCCTCCGAGGAGGTCTACCCGATTCCGCTTGACGCGCTGCCATAACGCGCAAGCCCGCAAAACGTTGCGGGCTGACGCCGCGTCCGCGCAGGCCGCGGGCAGCGCCAGACGGCGCTGGTCGCCTCGGAACGGGCGCGAGCGCGCACCTTGCTCGGGGCGGCGCCCCGGATGGCGCCGGAAGCGGTACAATAGGGCTGGGCTTTACATCTATGAGGCCCGGGGCGCAGGTGGAGCGCCTGCGTACAACCTAGCAGCCGGGGGTGACCTCAGGCTGTGCCATAATCTTGCTTTGTTTTGAGAGGAGGCGGCGTACCGCGTCAGCGGTCGGCCCTAAGGGCGCGCCGAGGTGTGATGACTTATGTTGGTGGTGAAGGGACTTAAGGTCATACGCGGCAGCTTTAAGGTGGCGCTTAATGACTTTTACATCGACGATGGTGAGTGCGTGGCCTTGTGCGGCGTCTCAGGCTCGGGCAAGTCGACCTTGCTGGAGGCCTTAGGGCTGCTGACGCCTGCCTTTGAGGTGCAGCGCTTTGTCCTCGACAACATCGAAGTCGATGAGCTCTCGCAGCGTGAGGCGCAGGCCCTGCGCGTCAGTGCCTTGGGCATCATGCCCCAAGTGGGCGGACTTGTTCCTTATCTCACCGTCGCTGAGAATTGGCGCCTGCAGATTCAGCTTGCGCTCAAGCAGCAGGTGCGCGCTCAAAGCCCCTCCATTCAAGACCAGCTCAAAAGCGATCCGCTCTCGCAGCGCCTCTTGACGTGGGTCAACCAAGTGAGCGACATCACGCTGCCGTGCGACAATTGCGACAGCCCCGGCGGTTACCGCGGCGGCATCTACTATGGCTCGACCCAAAACCCGCTCTTGCCTTCGCACCTGCTGCACCGCCTCAACGGCGAGCGCCTTGCGCGGCGCCTCACCATCCACAATGAGGCCTCCGCGGAGATGGAGCAGAGCTATCTTAAGGCCCTCGTGCCCTATTGCGAGAAGCTGCAACTAGAGGGCTTGCTCGATAAGTATCCCCATGAGCTCTCGATCGGCCAGCGCCAGCGCGCGCTCTTCTTGCGCGCCTTAGCCCACAAGCCGCGCCTCCTCCTCATCGATGAGCCAACCTCGGCCTTAGATCCTGATAACGCCCGGGCCTTATTTGAGCTCATCGATGAAATCGCGCAGGTCTCGCGCATCTCGGTCTTGGTGGTCACGCACGACTTGCGCGCCTCCGAGCGCTACCGACGTTATCTCTACGATGCCTCCCAGTCGCATAGTGAGTACTCAGTCTTTATCCCCGAGCCTGCGGTCGACCAAGTCGAGAGTGCAGACCTCTCGGCCCACGTCAAGCCGACTTCGGCGCGCCTGACCAAGCACGTCTTGGCGACCCCAATTAAGCCGTCTATGCCGGCGCCGTTAGGCCAGCTCACCTCGGCGCGCGACGCGGTGGAACTCAAGCAGCATGACATGGTGAGCAATCCTGCGCTCACGCAGCTCGTGGCCTCAAGCCCTGAGCTCTCGGCGCAGGCGGTGGTCGCGGCCTTTGCCGCTGAGGACAGTGGCACCGATACCAGCACCGTCGCACGCTGGGGCGAGATTGAGGTCTTAGGTGAGATCTTGGTGGATATGCCGGCGGCGAGCCACATTATGGATGAAACCTATGTTAAGACCAGCACGCGCAAGGCTGCCGGTTCCAGCGCCTTAGCGTGGCTCCAGCACGGTTCAGGCGCCCCATGGAGCGCCGATGAAATCGCGGCGCAGCAAGCACTCGAGCGAGCCGAAGCGCTCTTGCCTTTTGGCTTTAGCTATTACACCTCCGCCCCAGACAAATTGCGCCAGCTCCACGCCGCGCAGGAGGCCGCCCAAGCGGCCGCCCAAGCAGCGGCGCAGGCGACGCCGGAGGCAGAACAGGGGGCGGCTGAGGCGGCGAGGGCTGCTTCGTCTGACGCAGGGGCGGCTTCGTCTGACGCGGGGGCGGCGGGGGCGGCGCGTGAGTCGGAGGTGCACCATGCTTCTTAAGCTGGCCTTACGCCACCTGTTATTTGAGCGCATGATGACTATCTGCCAGATTGCGGCGGTCGCGTGCATCTTAGCGCCGCTGTTGCTCTTGTTCTCGCTGCGCTTTGGTATCTTGTCGGAGCTGCAAAGCAAGCTTATGAACGATCCTAAGGTCTTGTCTTTAACCTTGGATACGTCCTATCGCCTCGATCGCACCTTCTTTGAGACCTTAGAGCAGCGCCCGGAGGTCGGCTTTGTCGTGCCGCAGATCACCGCCTTAAACGCGCTGATCGACCTGAAGTTTCCGGGCACGGTAGTGCGCGTTTCAGTGCTGCCGACCAAGGTGGGCGATCCGGTGGTGGTAAGCTCGGGCCTTGCCTATGAAGAGGAGCTCAGCCCTGCCGAGGCCTTTATCTCCTATGATTTGGCGCAGGCGCGCGGACTTGCCGTCGGGGATAGGGTCACCATGGTGGTGGCGCGTACCCAGAAGGGCCAGCGCGAGAGCGTGCGTACGGAGCTGACGATCCGCGGCCTCATCGCTGAGCGCTTTGTCTCAGATGACTGCCTCTTAGTCAATCTCGACCTCATCAATGCCATCGATGACTATCGTAATGGCTTTAACCCGGTGCTGCTCTCCGATGGCAGCAATATCAACCACCGGCCGCGCCTTTACGCGAAGTTTCGCCTCTATGCCCATGACCTTGAAAGCGTGATCCCGCTTTACTACTACTTGGTCGACCAGCATCTAAACGTCAGCTCCAAGGTGCGCGAGATCGAAAACGTCACTGCGGTGGCCCATGTCTTAAACTTTATCTTCGGCGTCATTGCCCTAGTTTCCGTGCTCGGCGGTGCCTTAGCCTTGAGCGGCTTGGTGCTCGCCGCCCTGCGCGCAAGCAAGCGTAACTTCGTGCTCTTGCGTTTAATGGGACAGGGCAAGCGCGGCATTTACGGCGTGGTGATGCTCGAGGCCGGGCTCATCGCCACGGTCGGCTTTGCCTTAGCGCTGGTGCTCTACAACCTCGGCGCCAACATCTTCAACTACTACTTTAGCGCAGCCCTCGGCGGCTCCATGATTTCGACCCTGAGCGCGCTGCACTTTGTCTTGTTCTATGCTCTGACCTTGCTTTTGATGCTGGTGATCGCCTTGGGCTGCGCTCACTTCGTGTTCTTAAAGGCCCAGATCGCCGATATCTTACGGGAGGCCTAAATGCGCCTATTACCATCGCTGCTTATGAGCGCTATCGTGGCGCTCGCCGCTCCGCTTGCCGCTCCGCTCGCTGCATCGGTACAGGCCGATGAAGTGGCTGAGACCTTCAACCCCAAGCCTGCGCCCGATGATGTGCTCATTCCGTTGCCCTGCGGCGGCGAGATGGCCTTTCGTAAGATCTACACCGCCAACTCCGATAAGCTCCAAGATAAGAGCTTTATGGCCGGTAGCACCCAAGGCGAGGCCTTGATCGCGCAGGCGCCCAATCACCGCTATATCCAAGGCGCCTTCCACGACGAGGAAGGCGGCTACTACTACTTGCTGGGCAAGTATGAGCTCACGAGTTACCAATACCAGCTCTTAAACGACTATCAGCTGGGTAAGGGTAAGTGCCCGGCGGCCAAGAAGCTCTCGGTTAAAGACCGGATGGCACAGGGCAATCTCTCGTGGTTTAGCGCGGTCGAGCTGACGCGTCAGCTCTCGGCCTTCTTGGCCTCGCCTGAGGCCAAACAGGCGGTTGCTGCCTCAGGCGGCCGTTTGACCTTGCCGCAGAGCACGAGCAAGACAGTGGCCTTTGCGCGCCTGCCCACCGATAGCGAGTGGGAATTTGCTGCGCGCGGCGGTAACGCCGTGACCTCGTCGCAATTTAGCGCCGAGACCTTCCCGCTGGCCGAAGGCAAGAGCATCGCCGACTACGCTTGGTATAAGGGTCAAGGCAGCGCGCCCGATGGTAAAGTGCGCGTCATTGGCCTCAAGGAGCCTAATCCCTTGGGGCTCTATGACATCCTAGGCAATGTCGGCGAGATCATGCTCGACCCGTTCTACGCCACCCGTACCGGGCGCCTCCACGGCCAAAGTGGCGGCTTTATCGTGCGCGGTGGCAGCGTGCTCAATGCCTCAAGTGATATGGTCACCGCCTATCGCTCCGAGCGTGCCTACTTCACGCGCCAAAAGGAGACTACGGGCCGCGACTTAGGTATGCGCGTGGTGCTGGCCCTGCCTTTTACCACCTCGATTGCTGAGGTACGCGCGCTCAATGAGGAGGCAGCGCAGCTCGGCCAAGACAGTGACGCCGGAGACGTCAAGGGCGGCGGTAACCTCAATACCATCGCCGACCTCGATAAGATCATCGCCGAGCAAAAGAAGTCGCAGCAGCGCTACCAGCAAGATAAGGCCGAGTGGACGCAGGCCAACGATGAGCTGCGCCATAACCTCACCGAGCTGCGTGCGCGCATGGTCGAGGCCAATGCCAAGCGCGATGAAATGCGTGACCGCGCCATCGTTTCTAACCTGCGCTTAGGCGGCTATCTGTGCTCGTCGATTGCCCAAGAGCAAATCACCTACGAGCGCACCATCAAGAGCGAGGAAGTGCTGCGCTCCATTCCGCTCCCGGCCTGCCGCACCGATCCTGAGTCCGAGGCCTGTAAAAAGGCCAGTGCCGCGCAAGATGAGAAGCTCAAGCACAATCGCGAGCTCGCTGAGTACATGCTTGACTTCTACGTCAGCTACTATGCCGACCACATCACCGATACCACCGAGACTTTTGACTACAAGTTCGTGGTGGCCCAAGAACACAATGCCGAGCAGTCCTTAGGGCAAAACGCGGGCAGCTTAGGCCAGTACATCAAGCAGTTCTTGGTCGACGTCCACGACTATCAGACCGGCAGCCGCAACTTGAGCGAGAACAAGGCGCGCTGGATCAAGCGCTGCCGCGCCTTAAAGCAGTAGGGTGCGCCGCGCGGCGCCGCGCCCAGCGCGCCCCGCGCCGCCACGGCAGGACGCGGTCTGTGGGCGCAGCCCGGCGGGCTTAACAGGGCATTTTGCCCTAGCGCCACCGCGCTTAGGCTAAACTATAGGCTCAGGTTCTTGGTGTTGAGGAGGGAACATGCTGCGCATCAAGCGTCTGGCGGCCGCGTCGGCCGCACCCGTGTGGACTCAGTTGCGTCCGGCGGTGCAGAGCCTGATGGGCTCTTTACACCTCAGCGCTGAGGATAAAAGCTTGGTCGCAGACTGCGAAGAGGATGGGGCCTATTTAAACTTCGGGACGCCTTTAAGCGGCACCATCAGCGAAGTGCCTTGCCCCAACGGACAGCCGCTCTTCTTTAAAAACCAGAGCGTGGCCGCGCTCAACTTCGCCGAGCGCAAGGAGCGCTGGCTTGCGGCGCTGCAGCCGCATCTACCGGCTGATCCTAACGCCTCCTTTAACGACCAGAGCCTCGCTCCCGAGGCGCGCGCGGCCTTGCTGCTTAAGGCCTTAGTGCAAAAGCCCCAGTACCTGACGGTGCTGGAAGGCAATGAGCCTATTATCGTGCCCTTTTGGGATCAAAGCTTTCAAGCGGAGACGCCCGCGCCGGTTGCACCTGTTCCTCATAAGCGCCCGCTGTGGCCGTGGCTGTTGCTGCTGCTCGCGCTCTTGCTGGGCCTTGCGGCGGCATGGTGGCTCTGGGGCCGTGATTGGTGGCAAGAGCGCCAAGACGCGAGTACGCGCGCCGATGAGCTTACGGCGCTTAAGCAAGAGTTAGTGCAGCGCCAATATCAGCTTCACGACATCAATCGTATGCTCGGCCGGGTCAATACCGGCATTGATACCGCCTTAGAGCATCAGCGCCAAAAGGATCTGACCGCGCTCTATCGCGAGCTTGAGGAGCGGCGCACCAACTTAGTCGACATCTACGCGCTGCTCGACCAAGTCGAGTCTAAGGAAGCGGCAGGGCAACCGGAGCCAGAGCCTGAGGAGCCGACAGCGCCTGCGACCCAGCCGCCGGAGGATAGCGGGGTGGCGGTGGCGCCTGCTAAGACCAAGCTGCCGAAGTGCACGACCATCAAGCAGCAGGGGCAGATGCCGCAGCTCATCATGATCACTGATGGCTCAGGCTCGATGCTCGCGCCGCTGCCGGACGGCTCGCTGCGCATCGCCGCGGCGATTGGGGCGGGCCATGCGGTGGTCGATGCGATCGATCAGAATGTGCCAATTCGCCTCTTCGGCATGCAAGGCTGCCCGCTGGCGCGCGACTACGGTACCTTCTCGGGCAGTAATCGTGCCGCCTTAAAGCGCGCTATCACGCAGACCAATCCGCTGATGAGCCCGCGCCCGTTGCAGGTGCTCACGCCGCTCGTGTCGGCGCTGCAGGGCATGGCCAATGTCGCAGGTAAGGACAATGACTCGGTGGGCATCTTGATCTCCGATGGCTTGGACACCTGCAACAATACCAAGCACACCGATTTGTGCGGCCTTGCGCGCCAGATTCATGCGGCCAAGCCTAAGCTTAAGATCAACGTGGTCTTGATCGGCAATGAGGCCGCGAGCGCCCAATGCGTAGCGCAGATTACCGGGGGTAAGGTCTATCGCCCGGACAATGCCCGTGACGTGGTCACCTCGCTTAAGCAAGCGACGCAGAGTTTAGTTAAGGTTTGTGAGTAGGCACGGCGGAGGTGCCCTTATGCAAAACGCCCATTTAAAAAGCGGCAAGATCTCTGATTTTGTGCCGATCGGCCAAGACGGTCAGCCGGTGTATCGTAACGCCGACGCCTTCATCTCGGCCTTAAACCTCCACCCCAAGGTCGGACCGAAGTTTACCTGCCATTTGGCCAAGCCTAAGATCGCAGCCGATGGCGATACCATCGACTGGTACATCCCCTTTAACCCCAAGAATCCGGACGGCCAGTACCGCATCGTGACATGGCAGGCGGCCACGCCTGAGGAGCAGGCCGCGGCGCGCACTCAACTGCGCCAGCTCGAGCTCATCTTAAAGCAGGTGGGCACTGAGCTCTCCAAGCACCAAAAGGCCGGGGCGAGCACGCTCTTTGCCCATTACCTGACCGGCCAAAGTTCGGTGCAGCAGCTTCCAGCTATTCACTTCCCTAATAACGACTACGTCTTCATCGTTGATGGCGTCCCGGTGATCACCTTCTGGGGCTTCACCGAGAATGGCGCCCCGATGACCCAAAGCCCGTTTGCGAGCTTAAAGGGCGGCGCGACCGTGCCGCCGCTCGGCGCCGGGGCCGCCGCAGTGGGCGCGGGCATGGCTGGGACAGCGCAAGCCGCCCCGCAAAATCAGCCTCAGCAAGAAGACCGCTCGCGCAATAAGGGCTGCCTTTTCTCACTGCGCTGGCTCTTACTGCTGCCACTCTTGCTCTTATTGCTGGGCTTACTCTGGTGGCTGCTCCCGTGGCTCTTGGGCCTGTTTAATTTGAGCTTGCCGTCCTTAGGGATCGGCGGGGGCGGCGGCGACATCGGCTTAGATGCGCCAGCGCTCGAGGAAGAGGCCACGGTCGATCCAAGCACGGATACGATTAACTTCGACCCAGAGGGCCCGACGGTCAACTTAGATGGCACAGGGCCTAACCTGCAGTTTGATGGTTCGGGGCCGAACTTGCAGGTCGAGGGCGCAGGCAACAACCTGCAAGTTGAGTTAGGCGGAGCCGATGGCACCATGGAGCTGGCTTCGGACCCCGGCGAGGTACCACCGGCTGAGGCGCTGCCGAACGGAGAATTACCGCCAGATTCCGGCATGATGCCGCCGGATAATGGTATGGTGCCGCCTGAGCTGGCGCCCGATGCGGGTGTGCCTGCAGAGGAGGCAGCGCCCGAGGTGCAGTCGGAAGGTATGCCTCCTGAGGGCATGATACCTCCTGAGGGTATGGTGCCACCTGAGGGCATGGTACCACCTGACCCGAACCTGATGCCGCCTGAGGGTCAACCTTTAGCGGGCATGACGGAGCAGGAGCTGGCGATTGAAGCGGCACGCCGGGCCGAAGAGGCGGCGACGGGTACGCCGGGCACCAGCATGGTGCCACCGGAGCTCGCGCTCAATGAGCAAAGCTTGTCCTTTAGCAGCCAAGACCTTGCGCAGCAAGGTGCCTCGGTGCTCAACGGCTCGTGGAATACGCGCTCGGGCCTGATGGATCGCGCCACCGGCACGCCGCTGCAGCTGGGTTATGACTTTAAGGGCGATCAAGGCCAAGTCACGGTGACCCGTCCTGACGGCGTCAAGTGCACCGCCAAGACCTCGGCCGCGGTCGCCGGGAGCGAGCTCAATATCGCTACCGCCGGGCGCGCGCAGTGTCCAGACGGGCAGTCCTATCAGCTGCCTGAGGTCAAGTGCGCCGCGCAGAACAATGGTCAAGTGCGCTGTTCGGGCCACTATGGCTCTTATAACTTCCCGATTCAGTTCTACGCCCAATAGGGTGGGAGCGTCAGGCTGCGCCTGCGTGCGCTGAGCACGCCGAATGCGTCGGCGTGCGGAGGCGGCAGGCGTGAGCACGCTATGTCGCACAGGCATGCGGGGCAGCCTTGGGAACAGCTTTGTTAGATTTGTGCTTTTGGGAGAGATACGATGCGTTGGCACGTAACCTTACTTACTAGTGCGCTCGTTGGGGTGATGGCGCTCTCGGGCTGTAAGTCCACTTCATTTGGCGGTGCCGAGCCAGATCCGCGCTTGGAGAATGATGACTTCTCGGTCTCGTGGAGCTCGTATGTGACGGCCTGCGCCGTCGGCGCGCTGGCCACCGGTGGCATCTGCTTGTTGATTGCCAATAACGATCAACGTGCCGCCTGTATTGCTGCCGCAGCCGCCGGTTGCGCCATTGGTGCGGCCTCCAATGGCTTGCTTGACTACCTGCGTAGTAACTACCACACCAAGGAGCAGCAGCTTAATGCCATGATTGCCAAGCTCGAGGAGGATCGGCAAAAGGCGGTCTATATGGCGGCTACCGCTAACCAAGTCTATGCAGAGGATAAGGCCAAGCTTAAGACCTTGACGGCCGATATCAAGAAGCATCAGGCCCAAAAGTCCGAGATTGAGCAGCGCATCGCCTACTACGATGCCAACATCGAAGTGCTGCAAGGCAACCTCGAGTACCACGAGAAGGCCTTAGCCTCGTACCAAGAGGCCCGTCAGGGCATCGCCAATGGCGGCACGACCGACGCCGAGCGCGCTAAGCTCAAGGAGTGCGATCGCCAGATTGCGCAGCTGGAGAAGGCCATTGAGGAGATCCGCGGCGCGATGCTCAGCTACACCGAAGATCGCAACGTCCTCAACCTGAGCTTAGAGAACTACGATCAAATCAAGGCCCGCGCTTAAGCGCTGAGTTAACCAACGATGGAGGCGGCGCGTCAGGTCGCGCCGAGCGGTGATGCAAAAAGGTTATTTAGCCAGCCTGAGTTTGTGCGCCCTGCTGCTGGCAGGTTGCGCCTCAACCCCCGAAGAGTGCGACCCCAGCCAAGACCAAGGCTTCTTTGGCAAGATTGGCTGCGTGGTCTCAGGCTCCTACGATGAGCGCGTCGAGCAGCGCGAACAGCGCGTGGAGACCTTAAAGGCCGAGAACCAGCGCTTAAATCAGCTGGCGCGCGACTTGTTTGCTCAGGACGCCTTAGTCAAGGCGCAGGTCTCTGAGCAAAATCGCATGCTCGACCACGCCAAGAGCGAGCTCTACGAGGTGGAGCGCACCTTAGCCCAGAAGAAGGCCTTAGACGCGGACTTGCAAGATCAAATCGCGCAAGCCAAGGCGCAAATCGACGCCATTAAGAAGTCCAATGGCTCAAGCCAAACGCAAGCGATGATCGCCAAGAAGCAAAAGCAGATTGACGAGCTCAACGCAACCTTAGAGCAGCTCCAAGGCATGATGTAGCCTCAGCCAGCCTCAGGCCCAGCCGCGGTCAACTTGGCCGCGGTCACTTCGGCCGCGGTACGGTGAACGCTCCGTCCTGTCGCCGCACTGCGGCAGGTGGAGCTGTAGCGGCAGAGCTGGGCGGCCGTGGGGCGGGAAAATTGTGGGGCTTTTGCCCTATCACCATGGGTGCTATACTCTCGATATTTTCTTGGAGCATGCCCCCAAGATTGGGAGTGGCTGTTTGGCGCGGAGCGCAGGTCCTGAGGCCGTGAGCACCCGCAGCTGCGCCGGTGTGCTGTTCGTGATAGTGTTTTAGGAGTTTTGTACCATGGTTGCAGTGGAAGAGGCTCTGCGCGAGATTGCGCGCGGCGCACAAGAGATCATCCCGTTGGATGAGCTCAAGCAGAAGCTTGAGAGCGGCCGCCAACTGACGATTAAGCTGGGTATGGATCCGACGGCCCCTGACATCCACTTGGGCCACACCGTGATCTTAAACAAGCTGCGCACCTTCCAGAATTTGGGCCACAAGGTCATCCTTATCATCGGCGACTTCACCGCCTCGGTGGGCGATCCTTCGGGCAAGAACGCTACGCGCCCGCAGCTGTCGCGCGAGCAGATCATGGCCAATGCCCAAACCTATGCCGAGCAGGCCTTCAAAGTCCTCGATAAGGAGAAGACTGAGATCCGCTATAACTCAGAGTGGCTCTCGGCCTTAGGCGCTGAGGGCGTGATCCGTCTGGCCTCGAAGCTGACGGTGGCACGCATGTTAGAGCGCGAGGACTTCACCAAGCGCTATCAATCCGGACAGCCGATCGCCATTCACGAGTTCTTATACCCTCTGTTCCAAGGCTACGACAGCGTGGCCTTAAAGTGCGACGTCGAGTTAGGTGGTACTGACCAGAAGTTCAACCTGCTGATGGGCCGCGAGCTGCAAAAGGACGCAGGCCTCGAGCCGCAGGTCGTGCTCATGATGCCGCTCTTGGTGGGCTTAGATGGCGTCAAGAAGATGTCCAAGTCGGCCAACAACTACATTGGCGTGCACGACAGCGTCGCGGACATGTTCGGTAAGATTATGTCGTTGAGCGATGAGCTCATGTGGTCGTACTACGACCTCTTATCGTTCCGTCCACTGAGCGAGATCGAAGAATTAAAGCGCAAGTGCGCCTCCGGCGAGATGAACCCACGCGATGCCAAGCTTGAGCTGGGCCGTGAGATTGTCGCCCGCTACCACGGCGAGGATGCAGGCCGCGAGGCGGTTGAGGGCTTTATCAACCAGTTTGCCAAGGGCGCCTTACCTGAGGACATGCCTGAGTTCACCTTCTCCAACGTTCAGTCCTTAGCCAACATGTTAAAGGATGCCGGTTTAGTATCCTCGACCTCGGAAGCCTTACGCATGATCAAGCAAAATGCCGTCAAGTGCGATGGCACCGTGATCACCGATCCTAAGGCCGCCGTCCCAACCGGCACCAAGGTTTATCAGGTCGGCAAGCGCCGCTTTGCGCGCATCACCGTCGACTAAGGCGCAACTCTGCGCTCAGGCAAGCGCCCAGACAGGCGACAAGACAGACGCCCGGGATGGCGTTAAGGCATAGTCAGGCGCTTCAAGGCGCGCCTTGGGCAGGCGCCTGCGGCGCGCTAGGTCACAGGTTTGAGCGGTCACAGGCAGGGGCGACCTGCCGGGGCCGCTGATGGAGGTTGTTATGGCGAAGACGCAAGACGAATTAAAAGAGATGGTGGCCCTCAAGGCCTTAGAGTTCATCCCTGAGCACGGGATTTTGGGCGTCGGCTCGGGCTCGACCGTGGTCAAGTTTATCAAGGCCATTAAGGCGCAGGGCATCAAGGTCGAAGGGGCTGTCAGCAGCTCCAATGCTACGACTGAGCTGCTCCGCGAGATTGGCGTCCCGGTCTTAGACCCAAATTGCTGCGAGCCTTATGAGGTCTATATCGACGGCGCCGACGAGGTCAACGACAACTTTGAGATGATCAAGGGCGGTGGCGCGTGCTTAACCCGCGAGAAGATCTTAGCTTCGATGGCTAAGACCTTTGTCTGCATCGTCGATCAGTCCAAGTTGGTCAACACCTTAGGTGCATTCCCGCTGCCGGTTGAGGTAATCCCTATGGCCCGCGAGCAGGTAGCGCGCAGCTTACGCGCCTTAGGCGGCGATCCGGTGCTGCGTAAGGACTGCATCACCGACAATGGCTGCGAGATCTTGGATGTGCACGGCCTGCAGATCACCAATCCTAAGGAGCTCGAGACTAAGATCAACGCCATTCCGGGCGTAGTCACGGTCGGCCTCTTTGCGCACCGCGGTGCTGATGTGGTGCTGTTTGCCACCGACGATGGCGTCCAGCAAAAGCAGGTCTCGCGCCTGCACCGCTATGCCGATATGAGCCTGATGGGCTAAGCCTCAGAGCAAACGTCTGGCTCTCAAGCACGGGCGCTCGCCTCTGCGGAGGCGGGCGCCCGTGCCCCTTACGCTGTCCCAGCGCGGCGGGGCATCCTGCGCTTAGTAGCGGTTAAAGATGCTTTCTTTACCGACCAGCACAATGTTGCGCTGACTCTTGTTTGAGCTAAAGACCAGTCCAAATCGTGCCACGGTGCGCCGACTGGAGGCGTTGTTGCCGTAGTCGCGGTCTTTGATCTGCTTAAGGGCTGCCTCAAGCTCTTTAGCCCAGACCTCAGGGTTGTCGCTATCCGTGTACTTGTACTCAAAGACAACCGTCACGTCTTTGTGAGGCAGGTCGAACATACAATCGGCCAACCCTTGGTTGTTGGCAACCTCACGGTTAACCCTGAGACCCAAGGTGTTCAGGTGAGCGTTGATGAAGGCCGCCACTACACTCTCACTCGTAAAGGCGAACTTCTGGTAAGGCTCACCGCTAAATAGATCTCGAAAGTGCTTAAGTAGCACATCCGGGTCAAGGCTGCTTAGCTGGTCAAGTGATGCCTTAGCATACTCTGGCGTATAAAGCCCGCCACGAATGAACTACCGACTGACTTACGTCAGCGGTTTCGCAGCGTCGCAACTGCTTTTAGTAATGCTCCGCAATCAGCT
>CALXNA010000008.1 GCA_944389615.1 uncultured Anaerobiospirillum sp.
TGGCTCCTCCTACTGGACTTGAACCAGCGACATACGGATTAACAGTCCGCCGTTCTACCGACTGAACTAAGGAGGAATACCACAAACAAAAAGTGCCACCAAACGCTAGCGTTTGAAAGCGATGCACATTGTAATGGCCGCCTGCGCCCCTGTCAACAACTTTTTGCGCAATATTGCCGCGCCATGACCTCAAACTCGGCCGCAGGCCTGATAAACGCAGGGCGGAGCGGCCCTGCGCCGGGCGGCGCGCTAAGTCAGCGGCGTCTGGCCATGGGACATGATGTTGAGGGAGCGGTGACGTACTTGCACGATGAAGCCACGGCTGTGGTAGAGGTTGGCAAGCGACTGGGCGATGTAGACCGAGCGGTGGCAGCCCCCGGTGCAGCCCACCGAGACCGTGAGGTAGCTGCGATTGCTCGACTCGATGTCGCGCAGCCAATACATCAGCATGTTGTCGATCTGCTTGATGTAGACGTCGACCTCGGGGTGACGCTGGAAAAAGGCGATGACCGGCTGGTCAAGACCAGTGTATGAGCGCAGCTCCTTTTCCCAGAAGGGGTTAGGTAAGAAGCGCGCATCAAAGACGAAGTCGGCGTCCTTGGCAATGCCGTTCTTAAAGCCAAAGGACTCAAAGACCATGACAAGGCGCCGCTCAGGACGGCCCATAATGGCCTGCGTCACTTCGTTGGAGAGGTCATGGATGGACAAGTCGGAGGTGTCGATGCGCAGATCAGCCCACCCAGCCATATTCTCAAGCTTGGTGCGCTCGAGCACGATGGCCTCGCTCAAGGACAGATTGCCACGCGAGAGCGGGTGCAAGCGCCGCGTCTCAGAGTAGCGCTTGATTAAGACTTGGTCGTCAGCATCGCAGAAGATGAGGGTGGAGTGAATCTGCGGGTTAGCCTTGATATCGTTGAGCAAGGTCGCAAGGAAACTATCGTTCTCAGGCAGGTTGCGGATATCAATCGAGACGGCGAGCTTGGGGTAGCGCTCCGCGGCAATCGCAGTAAGCTCCAGTAAGAAGTTCACCGGCAGGTTGTCGATGCAGTAGTAGCCCAAATCCTCAAGCGCGCGCAGCGCCACCGTCTTACCTGAGCCTGAGCGCCCGGAGATAATCACCAGCTGCACTAAGCTCTCGCTCGGCGTCGCACCGCTGGGGCATGCCGCCTGCACCTTTGTTAAGTCCTGAGCCTGATCGTAAGTCATAGCCCCACCTCCTTGCATTGCACCCCAGATCTTACCGCGCTTTGCCCCCGCGCTTGCTAAAAACCTATTATGGCCGCGCCGTGCACCGGCGCGATGCCGCGCTCCGCTGCACTCCGCCGCGCTGCGGCGCGTTCGCGGTTGCCACATGCGGGCGGCCGCAGCCGCAGGCGGCGCCACTTAGCCGCCGATGGCCTCAGTGATGAATTGGACAATCGGGTTGGTGGAGCTACTCTCCTTGGACGGCGTGGTCGGCTTGAAGTTGGCAAAGAGCAGGTTATCAAGCTTGAGCATCAGCAGCATCAACTTGTTGTTGTCTTGCCACACGCGGCGAAAGGAGTTGGCAAGGTCTGGATTGTTGAGCTCGCGGCTGACGAGGCGCAGCATCTGCGCGCAGTCCTCGTACTTGTCCTTAGGCGAGAGGAAAAAGGCGAGCGCAAAGTCCACGCCTTGGTAGTCGCTGTCCACCGAGTTGAAGGGAATCTCCGCTTGCAAGAGCGCAAGCACCGCCATCGATTGCTTGAGCTCGGGGATAAGCGCATGGGGAATGCTGATGCCCTTGGCGCAGGCGGTCGAGCCCATGGCCTCACGCTCATTGAGCGCCGTGAGCAAAGTATGCTCCGAGATCCCCGAGACCGCGGCGGCAAGGCCACTGATCTCCTCAAACAGCCGCTTGCGACTAAAGCAAATGAGCGGCGACAAGATGTACGTGTTCGGCAAGATTTTAAATTGCGCCATGACCTTCCTCGCAACCGTAGCGCCCCCCAAGGCACGCCTTAGGCACTCCCTGAGCGCCGGGCGCTCCCCCGAGCGTGTCCGCAGAGGGCGCCCCAAGCGCTGCCTGCTGGGCTACCTTGTAGGGGGCGGCCCTGCTGCTACAGCTTAGCACGCCTTACTTTAGACTAAGCCAAAGATGCTAAACTAAGCCCGCGCAGGGGCCGCAGGACGCGGCACTGCAGCATCTTGCAGGCATCTTTGGGACGCGGCGACGGACACTCCGGCGCGGCGACGGCCGGGGATAATCTTTCGTTTTTAGTGGAGGCGGCGTGTGCGTCCTCTTGAGAGGGCTGGTGCGCCGGTTTGTGATGAGCACTGCGCTTGCAGATCAATTCAACCAAGTCTTAAGGCCCTATTTTGCTGACATAACCGCGGCACAGATCAAGGAAGAGGCGGCCCTGACCGCATTTTTGGAACGCTATGCGCACGATGCTAAACTGGTGGCCTTACTTAGGGCCGCCCACCACGGCTTTGATGCGCTCATCGCCCACATCGAACAGCTGCAGCAAGAAGGTGCCACCGGCGCCGAGGCCTCCTATAAGACCTTAGCCCAAGCCATCCACTGCTATTTGGTGCGCTTCTTTGGCGCCTACCTCGCCCGGCCTTTGGCTGCGACCATGCTGGATACGTGGGACAGCAGCGCGATCTTAAAGCTCTATGGGCAGCGCCAGCAGATCTTGGCCGGTTATCAGGACTTAGGCTGCTTTGCGGACGAGCGCGGCCATGCCTTTGAGCTCGAGCAGCTCACGCGCCTGTTAATCCAGCTCTTGGCAGCGCAGCTGCACACAGCCTATCAGCTGCCCGGCGAGCGTGTTTTGGACTTGAACTGTGACCTCGTCTCGCTCTTGGACATCTTAAATGGCGGCAGCTTAAAGCACCTCAAGTTCTTAGCTTCCACCCCAAGCTACGTCACCGAGCTGGCGCAAAACCAATGGTTAGGGCGCGCCCTCAAGTTAGCCTTTGAGCATAAAGCGGTGCCACGCCCGATCGAGGCCAACATCGTCAAGAGCATCTTGGCCCAAGTCTCCTACCAGAAGATCTTCTTTGACGCCCAAGGGCGCCAATATGTAGGCAAAGTCCCAGCCGGGGTCTCGCCGCAGGACTTCTTTACCACCGTCACGCTCCCTGACCTCATCACCAACCAAAAAGCCGATGTGGTTAAGCTCAACTTAACTGAGGCCAACCTCAAGCTCTTAGGGAGTGCCCAGATGGGCAAGCTCTACCGCCACGGCACGGCCTTGGCCGTCACCACGGGCCCGGAGCTGACGCTTACCGCAGCCCCGGCCTACGCGCGCTTGGATACCATCATGGGCGACTGCGCCCTGATCGTCGCGCTCCTCAAGCTCTACGCCGAGGCGCTCAAGGCCAGCAGCAAGCACTTAGCGCTGCATCTGAATTGGCAGTATGAGCCTGCTTGGCCATGCCAACCACAACTTATCATCACCACTGGGGCAGAGGGGGTTTAGCATGTACCAGCCAATTTTGAACCTCGCCGCACTTGATGCCAACCAACGTGCCGAGCTTGTCCGTCAGAGCGCCTTATTCGATGAGGCTTGGTATCGCGCCCAATACCCGGAGATCGCCTACCATAGCGATGGCAACCCCGATCCAGCCTACCACTACGCCAACTATGGCTTCAAAGAGTGCCAGCCAAGTGTCCTCTTTGACGGCAAGCGTTACCTTAAAGAGCAAAGCTTAAGCGAGGTCAACCCGCTGCTGCATTGCCTCTCCACCGGTATGAGCTCGCGCCCATACCGTGTCCGCGGCGCCATCGAGCAAGTGCTCGCCCAGCACGCCTTGGGCCTGCCGCTCACGCGCAGCGAGCGCCTGTTGTTGGCCGAGCACAGCTATGGCCCGATGAGCTCAGACAGCATGGTCGACCTATGTGTACCGCAGCAGAGCTTAGCGCTGCAGCTCTATGTCAAGGCCGCCTTAAACCCGACCCCGCTACCACAAGGCAGTGCGCTCGTTGCTTATCTGCGCGAGCATGGAGTCAGCCCAGAGTTTATCGCTGAGCCGCTCAAGACTATTCCGACGGCGCAGCTTCAGGTTGTCGGTGAGGAGGGCTTAAACCCAGCCACCGCCGCCCTCGGCTGGAAGCTGCTCCCACAGAGCTTACGCGTCAGTGACAGCTGCTTGCATCAGCACCAGCTGCTCATCCCCAACCGCGCCAAGCACCAGTCGAGCGAGATCCTCAACTTTGTCGCTGACTTAGAGCGCTTAGCGCGCAACGCTCAAGCCGAGCAGCCGTTCAACTCGGACTACCCAGACGAGCGCGAGCTGCTCATCTACGGCCCCAACGATCCGCTCGTCGCGGCCACCTTAGAGGCGATTAAGAACCAAAGCACGCTCACTCTCAACCAGCTTGATTTCTGGTGCGCCCGCGGCCAAGTCCTGTGCGCCTTAAGCCATCAAAGCCCGGCCATCACCATCTTCGACAGCCAAGGCAAGATGCTGCCTTACGCCATCTCAATTGAGCCGGGCCGCATGCGCGCCATCAACGCCCAGCATCCGACCATTGCGCGCTTTGACGAGCTTGCCGTAGCTGCGCTGCAGGCAGCGGACGGCAGCGAGTTTATGGCGGTTAGCTTCGCGGTGGTACCGCAAGTTGACATCCACCTCATCACCCACCTCTCCGCGCTGCCTTTTGGCGGCCACTTCGCCTTTACCCAAGGCTTTGAGGTGCACTTGGCCCAGCGCGCCCAGCTCACGCTGTAAGCCGCGCCCCGCGCGGGCATTTCCGCGCGGGCTGCCCACTCTGCGTGGACATCCCGGCCGACCTCGCCCGGCCCAATGGCCGGGCCTATTCGGGCTCCGCGGGTTTTATGACCTTGCTGAGCTTGGTCGCTTGGTTGACCTTGGTGGTCTGCGCCTTGGTCACGGTCGTGGCCACTTGCTTTAAGCTGACATTGGGCACATCGGAGGCATCGTCTTGCGGCGCCACCACCACGTGGGCACTGTGCAGATCGGCCTTATGCCCGGCGCGGGTCTTGGCCTTGAGGCCCTTGGTGGCCCCGGACTTGGTCGCAGCACTCTTGGTCTTAGTGCGCTGCACCACCGAGAGGGTGCGGCCGCTAGTGCTCTTAGCACTCTTGGCGCTCTTGCGCGTCTTCTTCTTGGCCGGGTTTAACGCCAGCTTGGCCGGAGCGCCCTCGGGGGCGACACCTGCTTGCAGCAGGATGTTTTTGATCTTGCCTAGGGCATTATTCTCAATCTGGCGCACGCGCTCGATCGAGACACCGAGCTCATGGGCCAGCTCCTGTAACGTCGCCTTATCGTTATCGTCTAACCAGCGGCGCTTGATGATGTGGCGCGAGCGCTCATCGAGTGAAGCCAAGGCCTCCTTGAGCTTGGTCACCTGCCAATTGGTGTAGTCATTGTTCTCAAGGACTTGGGCAAAGTTCGAGCTCTCATCTTCAAGATACGAAGCAGGCGCAGGCAGGGCGGCGGTGGCGCCGGAATCATCATTGCTCTCGGCATCAAAGCTCATATCAGAGCCGGCAAGGCGCGTCTCCATCTCCGCCACTTCGTGTGGGCTGACGCCTAGGACATGGGCCACCTCTTGGCGCTCATCGTTGGTAAACCAGCCAAGACGGAGCTTGAGCTCACGCAAGGTAAAGAAGAGCTTGCGCTGGGCCTTAGTGGTCGCGACCTTGACCATGCGCCAATTGCGCAGGACGTAATCTAAGATCTCCGCCTTAATCCAATGCACGGCAAAGGCCGCCAAGCGGACGCCCACGTCCGGATTGAAGTGGCGCACCGCCTTCATCAGGCCGATATTGCCCTCTTGGATCAGGTCAGGCAGGGGCAGGCCGTAACCTGCGTAGCTACGCGCTACGCTGATGACCAAGCGTAAGTGCGAGGTCACGAGCTTACGGGCCGCCTCTAAGTCGCCCAAATCGCGCAGGCGCAGCGCTAGCTGATGCTCTTCTTCAGGACTCAAGAGCGGTTCACGCTTGGCCGCCTGCATAAAGGCACCTAAAGAGCTGCCACGATTGACGCGCACCAGCGCCCTACTGCCTTGATGCGGCACCGGCAAATGCGCGGCCGCATCTGAGTCGGCATCATCAAATTCGCCTAACGCCTCGTCTTCATATTCGACCGCATCCGGGCTCTCGTCGTAGTCTGCGGGCACCACGGGCGTCAGTTCGGTGCTCGGCAGCACCTCAACCTCGGCCCCTTGCGGCACCACGCGCCGCGCCAGCGCCTCAGACGCCCCAAAATGCTGGGCAAAGGAATGCTCAAGGCCATAGCGGATGCGCGCCGCATCGGCCTCATCGGCGCTGATTTCCGTGATCGGCTCCACCGTCACCGGCTCGACCGAGGATTGGGACGCGGCGCTATGCTTGGGCGCCAGCGTCACCACCTCCGGGGTCACGACCTCGGGGATCACCTCTTCGGCCGCCGCCCCGGCGGTTGCTGCGCCCACGCTTGCCGGGCGCGCCGCCCCATTGTCCGCGTTTGCCGCGTCCATGGCGGCTGCGCCTGCGGCAGCAGAGCCCTTACGCGCGGCGCGCTTTTTGGACGCGGTAGCGCCCACCGAAGGCGCAGTCACTTGGGGCGCAATCACCGGGGGCGCAACCACCGCAGGCGCGACGACCGGAGCCACGACCTCCACGGGCACCGTGGGAGTCGAGACGGAGGTAGACGCGGGTGCAGCCTCACCGGCGTGAATCTGGCTGACAGCTGAAGCGCCCCCAGCGGGGGCCTGCGACGCGCTCACGGCCGAGACGGCCGCGTCGTGCGCACCTAAATTAGTTGAGTCTTGCATGGTTGAGCATCATAACACAGCGCGTGGTAGCGCCTGGGCACCGCACCTTAGAGCGACACCAAGTGATCGGCAAGGCGCTGCCCTGCCTTTTTGTGGGTAATGATGATAACGCCCTTACGCCGCGCCTGAATGCGCTCGATGATGCGCTCTTCTTGTGCCGCATCAAGGCCTTCACCCGGCTCATCGAGCACCAAGAAGTTGGACGCGGCCGTCCCGGCCTTGACCAAGGCGCGCGCAAGGCACAAGCGGCGCGCTTGGCCCCCTGAGATGGTAAGGCCCGTGCTGCCGAGCCACTCATCGAGGCCCTGCGGCAGCTGCGCGATGAGCTCGGTAAGCTCAACTAAGTCGAGCACCGCCCGCACCTCGGTCTCCGTGACCTCCGGCTTGACCTGACGGAAGATATCCCAGATCGTCCCGGAGAATAAGGTGATGTCTTGCAGCGCTACCGCAAAGTGCGCCCGCACCGTGGCGCCGGACAGTTCACGGTAGTCGGTGCCGTTGAGGTACAAGGTACCCGCCTGCGGCAGCAAAAGCTTGGTCAGAAGTAGCACCAAGGTGCTCTTACCGCGCCCCGACGGCGCCTTAATCACATAGTTTTGGTCAGAGCTAAAGACCAAGTTGAGATCATGGTAAAGCGGCAAGGTCGCGCCCCCTTCGAGCTCATAGCTAAAGGCGATATGCTCAAGGCGCACCTCACAGGGCTGATCTGAGACCGCCCCCGCCTGCTCTTTGCGCAGCTGCTGCTGGGCAAAGCTGCTGACAGCGGCCAGCTGCCCGCCCGAGGCCGCATAAGCGGCTTCATCGGATTTGAGCGTCGTCAGCGCAGCGTTACTGAGCTCGGAGGTGCCAATATGAAATAGCTCGGCGACGCGCTGCGCTGAGTGCAGCACATACGGCAGGTTGAGGCAGGCGGCACTAAGCGGCTGCACCAGCTCATAGCTCGCCATCGCAACTACGCCTAACATCATCATCTGCGGCGAGGACATAGCCCCGGCGGTGACGAGCGGCACGCACTCAATTAAGAGCAGCAATAAGGTCAGCTCCGAGCAGGTCAAAAGCACCACCTGTGCCACTTGGTCATAGAAGATGACGCGGCTGCGCGCCCACGCCAAGAACTGCGCCTGACGCAAGAACTCAGCGGCGCGCTCATATTGCTTACCCAGCAGCATCAGATCAAAGAAACCGGCGATGAGTTCGCTGACCTCATCGTTGAGCTTGATGGCCAAGGTGCTCTGCAAGGTCGAGTAGCGCCGTCCGTGGTAGGCCGCAAGGAGCGGTGCCACCACCGCGGCAATCACCATGAGCACTATGGTGGTGACCATAAGGTGCCACGAGAAGCTAATCAGCACTCCGCCTAAGACGACCCCCATCAAGAGGGCGCAGGCAAAGGGCACCAATTGGCGGATATAGAGCATCTCAAGGCGCTCTAAGTCCGCCTGCAGGCGTCGCTGCAGATCGGCGCTCTTGAGGTTAACCGCTTGGGTCACTTCTAAGGCCAAGGCCCGCTCAAAGAGGTAGACGCGCAAGTAGGCGAGCAGGCGGAAGGTCGCATCATGGGTGTAGTAGCGCTCGCCGTAGCGTAATAAGGTACGCGCCAAGGCCAAGAGGCGAATCAAGGCCGAAGGGATGAAGATATTGAGGGCATAGTCATAAAATCCCGCCACCGCCATGGCGCTCAAAAACCACGTGGCTGTGCCCATCAAGGCCACCGACGAGAACGAGGCGATAAAGGATATGAGGATACCCAGCACCACGCCATACAGCTCTCGCTTCATCAGGCTCATAAAGCGCAGATAATCACGCATGGGCCACCTCCGTTGCCGTGTCATCTACTGCGACGCCCGCAGGCGCCGCCTCAGCCGCAGGTGCCACCTCAATGATGTGCCCAGCAAAGGCAATGAGCTCGGCGCGGTGCGCCACCATGACCACGGTCTTGTCGTGGCTTAAGGTGCTCAGGCCTTGCAAGAAGGCGTTCTCGCTGTCGCGATCTAAGGACGCGGTCGGCTCATCTAACAGCACGATCGGGCACTGGCGCACTAAGGCGCGCGCAAGGGCAATCAAGCGCGTCTCACCGCCGGAGATGCCGCGGTTGTTTTCACCGATGTGATGGTCAAGACCGTCGGCAAAGCGCGTAAGCAGCGCCCCAGCTCCGACCTGCTCTAAGGCCGCCACCAGCTCCGCATCGCTCGCCTCAGGAGCGCCGAGCTTTAAGTTATCGCGCAAAGTGCCATAAAAGAGGTTGGGCAACTGCGGGATATAGGCGATCTGCGCCATCAGGACGCGCAAGTCCGCCGGGCTGCAGTCATGGCCATTGACCCACACCACGCCTTGAGTGATGTCAGTAAAGCCCGCGATCGTCTGCAAGATGGTGCTCTTACCGGCCCCCGAAGGGCCAACCAATGCCGTCATCGTGCCCGGGGCAAAGACACCCGAAAATCCGGTAACGCCGACACGGCCATTGGGGTAGCGCGCAGTGAGATCAATCAGTTCAATGGTGTACGGGGCATGCAGCCATGGGGCGGGCGCTGCCGCTGCCGCTGCCTGCGGCGCAGAGTTAGGCGCTGCCGCAGGCGCCGCCTGCGGGGCGGTACGCGGGAAGTGCTCGGGCTCATGCAAGAGGTCGGTCAGGCCCGTCAGGGCGCCCAAGGCGCGCATCCGCGCATGGTAGGTCAGGCCCATCTGGCGTAAGGGCAAGAAAAATTCGGGGGCGAGCAAGAGCACGAACAGGGCGTAGCTGTAGTCAAAGCCGCGCTCGTAGACGGCAAAGCCTAAGGTGATGGCACACAGGGCAATGCCGCAGGTGGCAAAGAACTCCAAGACCAAGGCCGAGAGGAAGGCAATGCGCAGCACCTGCATTGTCTCGACGCGCCAGCGCTTGGTCAGGCGCGCAATGGTCACGATCTCAGCGTGCTCTAAGTTAAAGAGCTTGACCAAGGTGAGCTTGGACAGGGCTTCGTGAAAACGCAGCGCCAGGCGCGTGATCTGACGCCACTGACGCTGGTTTAAGCGCTCGGCGCCCTTGCCAATCATGATCATAAAGAAGGGGATGAGCGGCGCCATGCACAACAAGATCAACGCCGACCAAGGGCTGACTAAGGCCACCGCCACAAGGCAGACGACCGGGATGATCATGGCGTAGCGCAGCGTCGTCAGGAAGGAGGTGAAGTACGGCATGATGTCATCTAAGGCATCCACCAGCAAGGTGTTAAGCGAGGACTTCACGCTCAAGGAGAGCGGGCCCACCGCGATGAGCTTGGTCATCAGCTCGGAGCGAATCGTGCCTTCGACCACATAGGATATATGGGCAATGACCCGGGCGATGGCAAGGCGCGTCAAGAGACGGCCGATGATCGGGCCTAAGGCATAAGGGGCCAGATCCAAGGTGGCGCTATCATGGGTGAGGACAAATGGGGCAAAGGCCGCACTGATGAGTCCATAGAAGGCACACAAAAAAATTGCATCGACCAATGTCAGCAACATCAGCAGATGCAACGAAAACCGCGCTCGCCGACTCCAGCTTTTGAGCTGGGCCTTGGCGACCTGCAATTGCACAGCGTTTTGACTGGAAGTAGCGATTTGAGGTACCTCACAAGCAAAGCGGAGGGAAAAGAATGGCCCCGCAAGCGGGGCCGAGAGGAGCCCCGAACTTAGGGGCTCATGATTTATGGGGCGGGCGGGCAGCCCGCGCGGCTTGAGCGCAACGAAGCGAAGCTGGCTAAGCTGCGCCCTGCGATGGAACTAGAACCAGTCCCACAGATCGAACAAGTAGCAGACCGCCAAGCAGAAAGCGCAAACGCCCAATAAACCAACAATCCAAACTAAATACAGCATGATTGCTCCTTACAATGAGACGTTAGCACTAGTGCCCAGAGACCTCGCCGTCTTCGGCCGATACCTTGTTCCACATGCGGCGATAAGCCCAGATGGTGTAAGCCAAGGCGATTGGGACGAAGATGATCACAGCATAGAGCATGACCTGTAAGGTGAAGTGCGAGGACGAAGCATCCCAAATGGTCAGCGACGACTCAGGATCGATGCTCGATGGCATGACGAATGGGAACATGGCGCAGGCGGCGGTGATGATGACAAAAGCAATAGCTACGCTGTTGTAGATAATGCCCTTGACCGCATTGCCCTTAACACCAGCGATACCGGCCTTGATAAAGCAGAAGATCGAGATGACTGGGACGAGCCATAAGATCCAAACCTTCTGGTAGTTAGCAAAGAGGCCGTGTGGTACCACCTCTACGCTCTTCGAGGTAATCGCATGGAACGAGCCTTCCGGAGCTAACGCGGTTAACTGGTAACCGTCAAAGGCATAAGCCCAGATACCGGCGATGCCGTAGAGCACAACCGTGAGCAGGGCGAGCTTCAAGGTCAGGCCACGGACACGGCTGCCGATCTCATCGACGGTACGCAGCTGAATCCACAGGCAGCCCTGGGTTAACAGCATGCTGACGCTAACTAAGCCGCATAAGAGCGAGAATGGATCTAACAGTGGCAGTAAGGCGGTTAAGAAGACGCTGTCATAGTGCCAGCGGACATTCTCGTCGGCCCAGAATGGCAAGCCCTGCAGCAGATTGCCAAAAGCGACACCGAAGATGAGGATTGGCACTAAGGAGCCCACCGTCAAGGCGATGTCCCAGCGCTTGAGCCAAGTCTCGTCGCTGTTGTGGCTGCGATAGTCAAAGGCCAATGGACGCAACCAAATAGCAAACAAGACTAAGAGCATGCCCCAGTACAGGCCCGAGAAGGATGCAGCATAAACCTCCGGCCAAGCGGCGAAGATCGCGCCACCGGCGGTGATGAGCCAAACTTGGTTGCCGTCCCAGTGCGGGGCGATGGTGCTAATAATGGCGCCGCGCTCCTTGGAGTTTTGCCCCACCTTAAACAGGAGGGTGGAGACGGCCATATCCATACCATTGGTCAGGGCAAAGCCAATGAGCAGCACGCCGACCAAAATCCACCAAATAACTTGGAGGGTATCATAATCAAACAGCATTTAAGACACCTCCATCCTTAACCTCAGACTTCTTGTCCTCGGACTGAGCCGACCCGGTCTCAGCAGCAGCCTTAGCATCAGGCTTAGCCTCAGCAGCAGGCTCAGCCTTAGCCTCAGGGGCAGGCTCAGTGACCGCGGCGACCGTCTCAGCGCTTGGCACTTCGACCGTCTTGGCCTCAACACTTGGCTCAGCAGGAGCTGGCTCGGCAGCTACAGCGGCAGCCTCAGGCTTAGCCTCGGTAGCCTCTGGCTTGGCCTCGGCGGCGGCAGCCGCTGGCTGCTCTTCGCTCTTAGCCTCAGCCTTGCTCTCGGCCTGATCTTCGGCCTTAGCCTCAGCCTTTGGCGGGGTAGGTGGCAGTGGCGGATAGCCCTTGCCCTCTGGCTCTGGGTCAGTCAGATCCGGGCCTTTCTTGATGGCCTTGATCATGAGCTTGACTTCGATGAAGAGGAAGATGGTGTAAATGCCGACAAAGCACAGGAGCGACAGACCAACATCCCATGGCGACAAGGTCGAGGTCGCAAGGAAGGTTGGCAGAATCTCATGGATGGCCCATGGTTGACGGCCAAACTCGGCCACAATCCAGCCCGCTTCGCAGGCGATAAATGGCAGCGGTAAGGCGAAGGCCAAGATCTTGAGCAGGTTCTGACGCGTGTGCAGATCGCGCTTGTACCATAAGAAGAAGGCGGCACCAACGCACAAGAGACCGAGCAGACCGACAATGCCGATCATGATGCGGAAGCTGTAGTAGTTGATGAAGACCGATGGAACGCTGTTGCGGGCAGCGGCCTTAATCTCATCTTCCGTTGGGTTCAATGGATCTTGGGCATGCTCCACCAAGAGCAGACCATAGCCTAAGTCGTCTTGGTGCTGCTTGAAGGTGACCATGAGATCTTCAGAGGTGTCACCTGAGCGCATCTGGGTTAAGGCGCGGTTGGCTAAGAGACCACTTCTGATGCGAATCTCGTTTTGGGCCACGATATCACGCAGGCCTTGGACTTCTTGATCTAAGGAGTGGGTCGCGATCAGACCTAACAGGGCTGGGACGCGAATGGAGAAGTAATTCTCCATCTCATCCTCGTTCGGGAGGGCCACAATCGACCACGAAGCCGGAGGCGTCTGCGTCTCGTACTCAGCTTCCATCGCAGCCAGCTTGGCCGGTTGATGCTCGGTGACTTGCAGCGCCGACATATCACCGGTTAAGCCCGAGCCGCCCATAGCACACAGCGAGAAGACGATACCGATGGTCATCGAGCGCTTGGCAAATTGCAGTGACTTGCGCCGCAACATCAAGATGGCGCTGACGGCGATTACAAAGAAGCCTGCGGTGGTGTAACCGGCAATGACCGTGTGTAAGAACTTAGTCTGAGCTACCTCGGAGAAGACTAAGCCCCAGAAGTCGATCATCTCCATACGCATGCGCTCAGGCGAGAACTGCGCAAACTCTGGGTACTGCATCCAGCCATTGGCGATCAAGATCCACATGGCCGAGAGGTTAGAACCTAAGGCAGTTAAGAAAGTGATGAGCAGGTGGGTCTTCTTACCAAAGCGCTTCCAGCCCGTGAACATCAAGCCGATGAAGGTGGACTCTAAGAAGAATGCCATTAAGCCTTCTAAGGCCAATGGAGCGCCGAAGATATCACCGACGTAGTGCGAGTAGTTCGACCAGTTGGTACCAAACTCGAACTCAAGCGTGATACCGGTGGCGACACCAATCGCGAAGTTAATACCGAACAGCTTACCCCAGAACTTGGCCATATCGCGATAGATCACGCGGCCGGTAGCAACGTAGCACAGCTCCATGATGAAGACGAGCCACGAGATACCAAGAGTAAGCGGTACGAATATAAAGTGGTACATTGACGTGGCTGCAAACTGCAGACGTGACAACTCCACCATTAGTTCGTTTACCATTTACGACCCCTATTGAGTACCCAAAACGAATACTATCGCGCGACCGCCCGCAAGTCGGAAGGCCCAGCTCAGTCTATCTTCAGCCCAGCACAGCTGCACCCAAGTCGAGCTTCGCCCCAACTTGCAGCTGGGTTCACCCTGACTTTGATCCAAGCTTTCCCCTATCGACCAAGCACTTCGTGCCCGCACAGACCCTAAAGCCTAGCGCTCACCCGAAGCTTTGCTCCTAAGACAAAGTTTGCATCAGCACCAAGACTGACCTGACTGCAAAGCAAGCGCGCAGATAGCACCATCGTATCTTATGGTACCTGTCTTGTTAAGTTAGTGCGCCATTATATGCAAACGCCGTCACTATCTGCGCGCCGCCCGGCACTATCGCCCCATAGGCCGATGCCCTAAGATCAAGCAAAATTGGGTCGTAAGCTGCAAAAATATCTCATTTGCCGCTCCCGGCTGCCCCACAAGTGAGCGCAGTGAGCCCCAACGCCGCGGCGCAGGAGGCGCCAGCAGGCGCAGGCAGCAAGGCTGGGGCAGGCGGCCGTCAGCGGCTGGGGTACGGGCGGCTACACCATCAGGCGCGGCACGAGTAAGCGCACCTCAGGATCGCCCTCGTAGGTGTGCTCGATGCGGTGCACCAAGCGCCGCACCGCCTCGACGCCGACCTGCGGCAGCGGGTGCTGCAAGGAGAGGATGGGATTAGGCACCGCCGAAATTCAGTCGGCATCGTCCAGTGAAAACAGCGCCATATCCTGCCCCACCGTGACCTTGTGCTTGTTGAGGGCTATCAAGGCGCCTAAGGCGATGGCGCTATTGCACGCCAAGATGGCGGTACTGGTGGGCTTGCCTGCGCTCAAAAGCACGTCCATATACTCAAAGGCGCCGCGGCGCAGGCCCAAGGCGGTGACATCGTCAAGCTCCTTGGTGTGGTAGCGGGCCTTGTCAGGACAAAAGGACAGGGCATTGAGGCGCTCACGGAACGAGGAAATCACGGTGCTGTCTCCTAAGAGCACGATGATGTCCTTATGACCCTTCTCGACTAGGCACTGCGCCGCCATCTGCATCGCCGTCTTCGGCACCAACGAGGGTTCGACCGTCGGTGCTGGTAACGCTGTCCGTGAGAGCGGTGGCGACATGGTCGGCATCGGCTTTGACAAGTCCGACATGGTGCTCTCCTTAGTCAAGAACGGCCAGCTCATCGCCGTTATGGCCCAAAACCCAGACGTCATGGGCTATGAGGGCGTCAAGGCTGCCGAGAAGGCCATGAAGGGCGAGGACTTAGGTGAAGAGTACATCGACACCGGCGTTTCGATCATCACCAAGGACAACGTCGAGCAGTACCGCTAAGCGGTAACCTCGGGGTATCACCTATCCGACTTTGGGGGTCACTTAAGGCACACTGTGCGGTGCCCTAAGGGCCCCCATTGCGACTTAATTGCGCAATTTCGTCCCATGCCCATCATTGGGCGTAAGATGACCGCTTCCGGCGCAGCGCCCCGCGCTGCCGCGTTACCGCGCTCCGCGTCCCGGACGCGGAGCGCGGGGCGCACCACCGTAAGCGCTCTGGGCACCAGCACCATGCTCAAACCACTGGCGCCGCCCACCGCACCGTCGCCCGCGTAGTTCCGGCCTCCTTGGGGAATGATGCCGGTATCATCGGCGCCGCCTGCTTACTGAGCGATAACTAACTGACAATCAGGCCCCAACGCACCTTCCGCGCACAGCGTGCAATGCTCAAGCTTCCCACTCAGGTAGCGCGCGACCAAGCCCGAGCGGCTCTCCACCTGCAACTGACGCAAGGTAATGTGCTGCAGCGGCGCCTCAGGCAGGCCGCTTAAAATGGGGCCCCACTGCGCAGCGTGCGCGGTCAGCTGCTCAATGGTGATGTCGTGCACATAGGGCGTGGTCGCGCAAGGCGCCGCCGCCATCAGCGGCTCAGACAATGATTTAAACGCTCCGTCCCGAGGCAAGCCGGTATAGGAGCAGGTGATCACCAGCGGTGCGGCTACGCCGCGCATATCCAACTTACGCGCGAACACCGGGCCAATCTCATGGCCACGGTCACGCGCGCTTTTGATGCGCAGTCCTGAGCCCGTCCCGACAAACTCAAGCTCAGTCAGCACAACATCTTTGATGCCATTGGCCGTCTCCGAGCCCACGGAGATGCCGTGGCCTGTACCCATCTGACAGCGTCTAATCACGACCTCTTGGGTCGGCGGCGCGCTGTCGGGCATCAGCCCCGACTTGAGCGCGATGTTGTCATCACCGGTAGCGATCACGCAGTCGCAGATCAGCACGCGTCGGCTCGAGACCACATCGATGCCGTCGGTATTGGGCGCGTGCGCCGGATTGTCAATCCACAGCTGCTCTAACAACACCTCAGAGCACTGCCGTACCACCAAAGTCCACATTGGAGCCTGCGTAAGCTTAAGCCCGGCCACATGCACCTGCGTGCAGTCGCAAAACTCCATGAGCCACGGCCGTGGCAGCCCATAGGTCGGCGCAATCCCCGGATAGTCAGCTGCAAAGCGCGTATAGTCTCCGCGCTTGAGCGCTGCGCGCACCGCCTGCGCCTGAGGCCACCATGCGGCGCCCGCCCCATCGATCACCGCCCAAGAAGCTGGCGGCACCGCATTCGGCGCCGAGCGCGGCACAAGGCCCGGCCCTTCCACCGCACAGCGCGTGGCGTTTTGAGCGAAAAGTAAGGCCTCGCCGTGCTGGGCGAGCGCTCCGATATAGGCTGGGGCAAAGGGGCGCTGCGGCAGCGCCTGTAAGGTGGCACCGCCACACAAGCGCAGGGTAACGTAGCTTGCAAGCTGCAAAGGCCCCGAGCGCCAGTGTCCAGGCGCGAGTACCACTACGGCTTGGCACTCAGGCGCCCCCAGCTGCGCGGCGCGGTCAAGAGTGCTCTGGAGGGCCTCCGTGTGATCACTTATGCCATCAGGCTGCGCCTGAGGTCTGAGCTCAATTTCCCTCATGGTTGGATGCATCCTGCGCCAAAATTCCCCCATCCGGGTACAATGAGGCGCGCGCTGAGCGTACATCTGCGGCATTGCGCCGTAGCCCTTAGGTCAGCTCTCATTTGCCCCATGGTTAATCTCTTCTACCAAGTCGGCTACTCCGGCTTAGCTATCATCTTATTGGCCCTGATCGCGATCTTTATGGCCATTCGCGGCATTGTCCTCGCCTATCTGGTCGCCAAGCAAGGCTTTGCCCCGCACTCGGTGTTAAGCGGTATTATCGCGAAGATCACCGCTCAAGAGCAGAATGCCCAAGACGCAAGCGAGCGCGAGCTCGTCATCAACACCTTAATGCAGGTACAGCTCAAGGGCATCTACAGCTCGCTATACTTTCTCAAGCTCTGCGCCGCCATTGGCCCGCTCCTTGGCCTCCTTGGCACCGTTCTTGGCATGATCGACGTCTTCTCCAACCTCTCGCAGCGCGCTATGCCTGATGCCAATATGCTCGCCGGGGGCATCTGGGAGGCCTTACTCACCACAGTGATGGGGCTGACCTTGGCCATTCCGGCGCTCATCATCCACTTTTACCTGCTCATCAACTTGCGCAGCTTCCGCAACAAGATCACCTTGATCTTATGCCATCACAGCGAGCTGGTGCCTGAGCTCACGAAGAAGTAGGCCATGAACGATTTAGAAAACGACGATCTTGCCGTCGACCTGACCTCCCTCATCGACGTCACCTTCATGCTGGTCATCTTCTTTATCATGACCATGAGCTTTACTTTGCCGGTGATCGACTTCAATCTGCCGCAATCGAGTACCGCCAAAAGCGAGGAGCGCACTCTGACGCTGCGCATCAGCGTCGATGCGCACGGCGGCTATAGCGTGGACGCCAACACCCCGACCACCAAGGCCGCCCTCCCTGAGCTCATTGCTGCCAAGCTGCAGCAAAGTGCCGCCGTCAAAGAAGAGCTGACCTTGGAGCTGGTCATCGATGCGGCTGCCCCGAGCCAAGAGCTCATCTACGTTGCTGACCTTGCACGCACCTACACCCAAGGCCGTCTCGTCGTGGTCTCGACCCCAGTCGATGCCGCAGAACAAGACCGCGCACCTGCGCCAGCGCCCGCCCCGGATGCCTCATAAGCTATGGCTCTCTTCTCAACTCAGCACCCCGATCTCATCGCGCGCACTGCAGGCTTTGCCGGTGTCTTTGCCACGCTCATTGCCATTGGCATCTGGGATCAACCTGAGTTTGTGATTACGCCGCAGCAAAACTTCGCCGCCGTCGAGCTGACCTTACAGGTCGCCCCGCTCCCTGAGGAGCCGCCCACCCAAGAGCTCATTACCCAGCCTGAGCCCCAACCTGAGGACACCACCGAGGTAACCCCTGAGCCCCTTCCCGAACCCGAGCCAGAACCTGAGCCTGCGCCCGAACCGCTACCTGATGCTAGCCCCGAGCCTGACCTCACCATCAATTCTGAGCCCCCTAAGGTCGAGCCGAAGCCCGAACCGAAGGTGGAGCCTAAGCCTGAGCCGAAGCCCGAACCTAAGGTCGAGCCTAAACCTGAGCCAAAACCCGAACCTAAGGTCGAGTCGAAGCCTAAGGTCGAGTCGAAGCCTCAGCCGAAACCGCAACCTGCCCCCAAAAAGGTAGAGTCGCAAGTGCAGCCGCAGACCACAACCGTGCCGCCTGCAGCTGAGCCGGTCAGCCCTAAGCCTGCCCCAGCAACAGTCACTGCCCAGATGCAGGCGCAAGTGACCTCGCTGTTGGTCAATGAGATCAAGAGCAAGACGCGCTATCCGCGCAATGCGGTACGGCGCAAGCTCGAAGGCACGGTCATGATGGAGTTTGTAGTGCAAGACGGCATCGTCGTGGGCTACCGTTTAGAGCAAAGCTCGGGGCATAAGATCTTAGATGCCGCTGCGCAGAAGCTTGCGCAGTCGATGATGCAATTTAACACCGGCAATCGCCTGCTCAATCACCGGATCTTGATTCCTATCAAGTATGAGCTGCTCTAATAAGCGCAGCCCCTGACCGGATGGTCAGGGGCTGCGTGAGGACTGCAAGGCCTAAAGGGGCGGGCGTTAGAACTTGCCGGAGATGCCCACGGTAAAGAAACGGCCTGGCTCGTGGATGATCTCGTTGGTCTGGTAGTTCTTGTCTAAGATGTTCTCGACACTGCCATAGACCGTGAACTGGTCGTTGCTACCAAAGCGCGTGGAGATGCGCAGGTTCAAGGTGACGTAGCCACCGTACTCCTGCGGCCCAAAGTACGACCAGCCGTCTAAGTTATCGTTCTTGGTGGCGGTGGCGAAGTTGGCAAAGCCATCTAAGTCAAAGTAACGGCCATAGTACTTAACACCGCTGTTGCCAAAGAACTTCGGCGTACCGGTATTGGTCGAGGAGCCCGCTTGGGTCTCGTATTTTCGCTCCATGAGGGTGATGTTGAGGTACGGCTCGACGCTCCACTGAGTCAGGTACGACAGAGCTGCCTCAAAGCCGTAACTATGGGCCTGCGCGATGTTGTGGTAGGTATAGAACTGACCGTTGCGCGCCGTCTCGATGTAATTGTCCGACTTGGTATAGAACAAGGAGGCGTCGGCCATTAAGCCGCCCTGCGGATCCTCCCAGCGAAAGCCTAACTCAAAGTTATCGGACTCCTCAGGCTTCAAGTCTGGATTGCCAGTCTGCAGAGTACCGGTCGAGGTCAAGAGATAGAGCTCTTGGATGTTCGGAACGCGGAAGCCCTGCGACCAGTTTAGGCGGAAGGCGCCATGATCCCATGGCCGATAGACCAAGCCCACCGAGCCTAAGGTCTTAACCTGCGAGACATCGTCGTAATCAAAGCTTCTCACCAGCGGCTCCCCCATCAGCGAGCCGGTGAGCGTGGTGCTACCGGCCTTCGTCTTGATGTAGTTATAGCGGATGCCGGTGTTTAAGGTCAGCTCATCGGTCAAGTAGGTCGAAAGCAGGGCATACAGCGCATGGCTTTGCTGCTTGTAGTTGTCATCGTCGATGTCAAATTGGGCGTTGAAGACCGGGCCCATGGCAATGCCCACCGAGCTTGAGCTATCTAAGGACTCTTGGCGCCCGTCATAGCCGGTGATGAGGTAGAAGCGCTCGCCTAAGCTCCACTCCATTTGGAGATTACCACCGATGCTTTCTTGCTCGTTATAGACCGCGACGTCTAAGCCCGCCTGCGGGATGGAATTGAAGTCCTTGGTGTTCTTTTGGTAATAGAGCGAGACGTCGACGGCGGCCAAGTAGTCGGTGAGGTCATAGGCATGGGCGTAGAGCTTGTGCTTTTGGCGTTGCCACTTCGGGATATCACCCGAGAAGTTGCCGTAGGTCGGATCATCGACCGTGGTGCTCGTTTCGGCATTGGTGTCGAAGTATTCGCCGCTATAGCCTACCGTCAGTTGATCAGTCAGGTCATAGCTGAGATCACCGTTAAAGCCGGTGGCGTCGTAGGAGGTGTTATCAAGGCGCTCGTTATCGCTCAAGCGCATATCACCGGCGTTGGTGTTGAAGGCGCCCAAGGCGTACTTGAAACGATCCAAGGTGCCCGAGGCATTGGCGTACTCGGTGAAGCTGCGGTAGGCGCTGTTGAAGTTCAGGCCCGCCTCAAACTCAAAAGGCACCTCTGCGGCCTGCTTGGTGATGACATTGACGATACCGCCTAAGGCATCGGAGCCATAGAGCACCGACGAAGGGCCCTTGACCACCTCAATGCGCTCAATGAAGTACGGGTTGATGAGCAGCGGTGCGCCCGACTTGTTCTTTTGGTCATCGATGCGTTGGCCATCGACCATGAGCAAGGTACGCGATGGGTTTTCACCGCGCAGCGCCACGCGCTTAACGCCCGGCGTGCCGTCTGACATCAAGGTCACGCCCGGCTCCTCGCGCAGCATCTCCGGGACATTGTCCACGCCCATGGTGCGCGCCTGCTCAGCTGACACCACTGCCATCGAGGCATCGACGTCCAGTAAGGGCTGCGCCATACGCGACGCGGTCACCACCACTGTCTCGCCTTGGACTTGGGTCAGTCCCGCGCCGCTGGCGCCTGCAGCCATTTCAGGCTCAGCAGCCGACACCGCAGCCGTCTCTGCGGCCCACGCCGTCCCCATCGTGCTTACGGCCAGCAATAACGCTAAGTTCAAAGAATTTCGTTGCATAGTTAAGCGCTTTCTACCATGTGGAACTACTGGCCCCACTCCACGGGGCAGGCACCACCATGAGAGCTTTGGCCCTGAGCCTTGCGGCCCACAAAAGTCTAATTCTAAGGAAAATTCCGGGATTTGGGCGGCCACTGCGTAAAATTAGCGCATCCTCAGCGCCCGCCCACGATAAAAAAGGGATAGCCGTACAGCTATCCCCTTTTCTTGGCCCGCAGGCCCTGTGGGACCACGGCGCGCCTTATGGCGCAGCGCTCACGCCGCGCGCTCACAGCGTGAGCACAACGCGCGCGGCGCTACTCGCTGTCGATCAAGGCGTCGACAAAAGGCTCGACCTTAAACTCGCGCAGGTCTTCGACCTTCTCGCCAATGCCGACATAACGGATTGGGATATGGTAGTTGTGCGCTAAGTTGATCACGACGCCGCCCTTGGCTGAGCCATCGAGCTTGGTTAAGACCAAGCCGGAGACCTCGACTGCTTCCTTGAAGATCTTGGTCTGGGATACGGCGTTTTGACCGGTCGCGGCATCTAAGACTAAGAGCGTCTCATGAGGGATCTCTGGGTCGATCTTCTTCATGACGCGCACAATCTTACGCAGCTCCTCCATCAGGTTGTCTTTGTTTTGTAGACGACCGGCGGTATCGCACAGTAAGACGTCAACCCCGCGGGCCTTAGCAGCCGTGACGGCGTCATAGAGCACCGAGGCGCTATCTGAACCCGTCGCTTGCGCAATGACCGGCACCTGCGAACGCTCGCCCCACTCCTTGAGCTGCTCCACTGCCGCCGCGCGGAAGGTATCGCCTGCCGCCAGCATCACCGAGAGGCCTTGCTCTTGGAACTTGCGCGCGAGCTTGCCGATTGTGGTCGTCTTGCCCGCACCGTTAACGCCGACCATCAAGATGACATACGGCTTCTTAGTGGTGACATCGAGCGGTACGGCGCACGGCGTCAAGATCTCGCTTAAGATGGCCTTTAAGTTCTTGCGCAAAGCACCCGCATCGCGCAGGTCGCGCAGACGGGACTCATCACGCAAGCGCTCGATCACCATCTGGGTGGTCTCATTGCCCAAGTCGGCCATGATGAGGGCCGTCTCAAGCTCCTCATAGAGCTCATCGTCGATCTTGCGACCAAAGATCAAGGCACCAACACCGCTAGCGAGATTGTCGCGGGTCTTGCGCAGGCGCGCAAAGAACGATTCGCGCTCTTGCTTATCCGCCACGCTCGGCTGCTCTGCCTCAACCAGCGCGCTAGCCTCTTCTACCGGAACTTCCTCTACCGCACTAGGCTCACTCTCAGCCGCAAGCTCAGCGACAGGCTCAGCAGCTTCTGCAGCCGCTCCCTTTTCAGCCTTAGTCTTGCGCTTACGCTTCGGCTTAGCAGGCTCAACTGGCTCTGCAGCGGCCGGAGCCTCAGCCGTTTCCTCAGCAACTGCTACGGCAGCCTCAGCTTCCTTTTCCGCCTTAGTCTTGCGCTTACGCTTTGGTTTGGCCGGAGCTTCCGCTGCTAGCACTGCTGCTGCCGCAGCAGCCTCTTGCTCGGCCTTAGCCTTGGCCTCAGCCTCAGCACGCTCACGGGCTTCTTGCTCGGTCTTGGCTTCAGCCTCAGCCCGCTCACGAGCTTCTTGCTCGGCCTTGGCTTCAGCCTCAGCCCGCTCACGGGCCTCTTGCTCAGCCTTGGCCTCAGCCTCAGCGCGCTCACGGGCTTCTTGCTCGGCTTTAGCCTTAGCCTCAGCCTCAGCGCGCTCACGAGCTTCTTGCTCGGCCTTGGCCTTAGCCTCGGCCTCAGCGCGCTCGCGGGCTTCTTGCTCGGCTTTAGCCTTAGCTTCGGCCTCAGCGCGCTCACGAGCCTCTTGCTCAGCCTTAGCCTTGGCTTCAGCCTCAGCGCGCTCACGGGCTTCTTGCTCGGCTTTTGCCTTAGCCTCAGCCTCAGCGCGCTCACGAGCTTCTTGCTCGGCCTTGGCCTTAGCTTCGGCCTCAGCGCGCTCGCGGGCTTCTTGCTCGGCTTTTGCCTTAGCCTCAGCGCGCTCACGAGCTTCTTGCTCAGCCTTAGCCTCAGCCTCAGCGCGCTCACTGGCCTCTTGCTCGGCTTTTGCCTTAGCTTCGGCCTCAGCGCGCTCGCGGGCTTCTTGCTCGGCTTTTGCCTTAGCTTCGGCCTCAGCGCGCTCGCGGGCTTCTTGCTCGGCCTTGGCCGCAGCTTCGGCCGCAGCTTCGGCCGCGGCGGCGGCTTGAGCGGAGGCTGGAGCCTCGATGGTGTCTACCGGTTCAGCGTCATTTGCAACAGCAGGAGAGGTCGCAACCTCCGACTCGTTAGACTTCTGAGTCTGATCCAGATTGGAGCTGTCGCAAGTTGGCTCTTTTTTTTCGGCTTCCTCCACCTGATCGGCAATGGAGTCATTGCTGTCTTGATTCTCGGGATTGATGAAGACCGCATCATTGTCCGCAGGCGCTTCGTGCTGGCCTTGCTCATTCTCTAAGGCGTCAACTATCGGTTGATCATCCTGAGCCTTGGCAGCTTCATCCTTGCGCTTGCCAAAGCCAAATAACTTCGAAAAAAATCCCATGCTGCGACATTCCACTAGATACGTTTGAGCGCGCAGGCTCAAACCGTGAGAGTTTAGCTCGGATAAGCCCGCCAGACGGCGCGCTCACTGTGCTCTTGCGGGCCTCAAGCCTGCGCTTACCCCTACTAAACATAACCAAAGTTTACGGTCATAAGGGGGAAGGAGCTTGAGTCTTGGCGGCAGCGGCAGCGCTGCCGAGTCACGGGCAAGATAAGATGACGTCCCTGCCAAATCACCCGCTTTAGCCCACGCAATAGCATAACTTTCTTATTATAGCCAAAAAGCACGGCGCTTTAGGCGCAGCACGGCAAATCGCGGGCGCGCGCGTTATGCTTGCCGGGCTTGCTGGGCCGCGGGGTCGGCGCTTGGCCTGCGCTTGCCCCACGCTTACTCCAAACTGGGCTTGCGCTGGCCAGCAGGCGACCGAAGGCGAGCGCAGACGCTGGTACAATGTGCGCTAAAGTCACAGATAGTAGAGCAGCATAGCAGCGCGCCGCCGTAAACTGACCAAGCCCCTGAGGCAGTCGAGCAGCTCTATCAAGAGTATTACCTAGCCCAGTATCTGTGCTAAGTCCACTGCCCCGTCCGGTTGGGCCAGAGCTGCTAGGGTCGGGGTTACTAAGAGCTGAGCCCCTGCTTGGTTTGAGTTCACAAGGAAAAGAAAGCATGGCCTACGATAACAAGGTGCGGATCATCGCCGGAAGCTTGAAGGGACGCCGTCTTGAGGTGATGGATTTAGAGGGGCTGCGCCCGACCACCGAGCGGGTGCGCGAGACGGTATTCAATTGGCTGGGAGCGCAGGTCGTGGGCGCGCGCGTCCTCGACTTGTTTGCCGGCTCAGGAGCTTTGGGCCTTGAGGCGCTCTCGCGCGGGGCGGCTGAGGTGACCTTAGTCGAAAAAGACCGCGACAATGCGGCCTTGTTGCGCCAAACCCTGCAGAGCCTGCCTGCCTCTGTAAGCGGCACGGCCACACTGCAAAGCGGTGATGCCTTGGAGTATCTCAAGCAGCTGCCTCAGGGGCCACGTTTTGACCTGATCTTCTTAGATCCGCCTTTTAAGAGCGACCTGCTCGAACCGGCCGTGGAGCTGATCGTCTCAAAAGATCTGCTCGCTGACGGAGGCCGCGTCTACGTGGAGATGGGGGCGGCGCAGCATAAGGTCTTGCTGGGCCTGTCGCAGCTCCGCGCCAATACCATCGGCCAGTGCCACTTTGCCCTCTACGAGCGCAGCTTCTTTTAGCGTTATGTTAAATCGTTGTGCGGCGCTGATAAAAGGGATCACCGATCCCTTTTATGGGCCTACACGGCAGGCTCTCCTTCGCGCCTGAAGCGCGCCCCACGTCAAATATGACGTGGGGGCTGCGCCGCAAACGCCCGCTGGGCGGGCGCGGCGGCCTGCGCACAGCGCACAGCGCGGAACGCAGAGCGCTAAGCGCGAGGCGGACTAGCGAGCGCGGGAGCGCGCCAGCTCGACCACCTTGAGCTGAGCCATCGCCTCGGAGAGCTTGATGAAGGCCTGAGTGTAGTCCTTGTCACCAGCATTGGTGCGGGCAATCGCTTCGCGGGCAGCACGCATCGCCTCTTGGGCCTTGGCCTCGTCGATGTCGTCGGCACGTAAGGCCGTATCGGCCAGTACCGTGACCTCTTCAGGCTGTACCTCTAAGATGCCACCGGCAAGGTAGATCTGGTCTGGTTTGCCCTCGGCATCGACCAAGGAGACCATGCCCGACTTGATGGTGGTAATCAAAGGCGTGTGTCCGTGGCGAATGCCCAGCTCACCCTCAGAGCCGGTGATCGACATCGCGCGCACCCGCCCTGAATACAGGCTGCTGACACCACTGACCACATTCAGATGGAAAGTAATATCTTCCATGAGTCAGCCTCCGTTATAAGCTTTGGGCCTTCTCTACAGCCTCGTCAATGGAGCCGACCATGTAGAAAGCTTGCTCTGGCAGGCTGTCATACTCGCCGTTGATGATGCCCTTGAAGCCACGGATGGTCTCCTTGAGTGGGACATACTTACCCGGCGAGCCCGTGAAGACCTCAGCGACGCTAAACGGCTGCGACAGGAAACGCTCGATCTTACGGGCACGGGCAACGGTCAGCTTGTCATCTTCGCTTAACTCGTCCATACCTAAGATGGCGATGATGTCCTTTAACTCCTTATAGCGCTGCAGGATGGTCTGCACGCCACGAGCTACCTCATAGTGCTCTTGGCCGACCACAAATGGGTCGAGCTGACGCGAAGTCGAGTCCAGAGGATCTACCGCTGGGTAAATACCTAAGGAAGCGATCTGACGCGAGAGCACGATGGTAGCGTCCAAGTGGGCGAAGGTCGTCGCTGGGCTTGGGTCAGTCAAGTCGTCAGCTGGGACGTATACCGCCTGAATCGAGGTGATCGAGCCCTTCTTGGTCGAGGCAATACGCTCTTGGAGCGCACCCATTTCCTCAGCTAAGGTTGGCTGATAACCTACCGCCGAAGGCATACGGCCGAGCAGGGCCGAAACCTCGGTACCGGCTAAGGTGTAACGGTAGATGTTGTCGATGAACAAGAGCACGTCCTTGCCCTCGTCACGGAACTTCTCAGCGACCGTCAGGCCGGTTAAGGCGACACGTAAACGGTTCCCTGGAGGCTCGTTCATCTGGCCGTAGATCATCGAGACCTTGTCCAAGACCTTGGACTCTTCCATCTCATGATAGAAGTCGTTACCCTCACGGGTACGCTCGCCCACACCAGTGAACACCGACAGACCCGAGTGAGCCTTAGCGATGTTGTTGATGAGCTCCATCATGTTAACGGTCTTGCCCACACCAGCACCGCCGAACAGGCCAACCTTACCGCCCTTGGCAAAAGGGCAGATCAGGTCGATAACCTTAATGCCGGTCTCTAAGATCTCGGTGGTCGCCGACTGCTCTGCGTAGGTTGGAGCGGCGCGGTGGATTACCCAGCGCTCCTCTTCGCCGATTGGGCCACGCTCGTCTACCGGCTGGCCTAAGACGTTCATGATGCGGCCTAAGGTGGCAGTACCCACTGGTACCTTGATGCCGTCACCAGTGTTGACCGCCTCTAAACCACGGCTTAAACCATCGGACGAGCCCATGGCGATGCAGCGGACGACGCCGCCACCGATTTGCTGCTGCACCTCAAGCACGATATCAGGACGTTGCTTGCCGTCGCCCTTAACCTCGAGTGCATCGTACAGCTCAGGGATAGAGTTCTCAGCAAACTCAACGTCCACAACAGCGCCGATGATCTGCACGATCGTGCCCTTATCACCAGCACGCTTTCTAGCTTCTGCCATTTTTAATCCTCAAAAAGTTAGACCGCAGAGGCACCGGAGACGATGTCGTTGAGTTCCATCGTGATACCGGCTTGACGTGCCTTGTTATATTCCAGCTGCAGGTCACTGACTAAGGACTCAGCATTGTCGGTGGCAGCCTTCATGGCCACCATACGGGCCGCCTGCTCACTGGCGAGGTTCTCAAGCACCGCTTGATAAACCATCTGCTGAATATAACGATCTAAAACAACGTTCAAAATGATAGCTGGGTCAGGCTCGTAGATGTAGTCCCAGTGCTGCTTGACGATCTTCTCGTCATCAGTCTTCGGCAGGGGCAGTAACTGCACTACCATCGGGATCTGCACCATGGTGTTCTTGAAGCCGTTAAAGCACAGGTGGAGCTCATCGACCCCACCGTTCAAGAACTCTTGGGTCATGACCTTGATCGCACCGACCAGCTTCTCCGGTGCCGGATCGTCACCAAAGCCCGCATGTTGGGCAATGACGTCGACTCCGGCCCGCGCAAAGAAAGCGTTGGCCTTGCCGCCCAATAAGGCGACCTTAACGCCCAGACCCTGATCTAACTTGGTCTTGATGTCGGCCAAGACCTTGCGGAACAGGTTGATGTTAAGACCACCGCACAGGCCACGATCGGTCGAGACGATGATGTAACCAACGTTCTTGACCTCGCGCTGCACCATGTAAGGGTGATGGTACTCGGTGTGACCGGCAGCAATGTGACCAATGATGCGACCCAAGGCCTGCGAGTAAGGACGCGAAGAGGTCATCTTCTCTTGGGCACGCCGCATCTTTGATGCAGCTACCATTTGCATCGCACTAGTGATCTTCTGAGTGCTCTTCACACTTGCGATCTTCGTGCGGATTTCTTTTGCGCCAGCCATGTTAGAGCTCCTAGTAGGTCTGCGTTGACTTGAACTCAGTTACCACGTCAGCAAACTGCTTTACAACCTCATCGTTGTAGTCAGGGTGCTCTTCGACGTTCTTGAGCAAGTCGGCATACTTCTGGCGAGCGAAGTCTAACAGGGCCGCTTCAAAAGGCAGAATCTTCTCTAAGGCAACATCCTCTAAGTAACCACGCTCGGCAGCGAAGATTACCAAGGCTTCCTCAGCGACTGTCAGTGGCGCGTACTGGTTTTGCTTCATCAACTCAGTGACCTTCTGGCCGTGATCAAGCTGCTTACGAGTAGCTTCATCGAGGTCAGACGAGAACTGAGCGAACGCAGCCAGCTCACGATACTGAGCCAAGGCGGTACGAATACCACCGGAGAGCTTCTTCATGATCTTGGTCTGGGCGGCACCACCAACACGCGATACCGAGATACCAGGATCGACCGCCGGACGCACGCCCGAGTTAAAGAGCGAGCTGGTCAAGAAGATCTGACCGTCAGTAATCGAGATGACGTTGGTCGGAATGAAGGCCGAAACGTCACCGGCTTGGGTCTCAATGATTGGCAGAGCGGTCAAGGAACCAGTCTTGCCCTTGATCTTGCCCCCCGAGAGCTCCTCTAAGTACTCGGCATTGACGCGCGAGGCACGCTCCAAAAGACGTGAGTGCAGGTAGAACACGTCGCCCGGATAGGCTTCACGCCCTGGTGGACGGCGCAGTAACAAGGAGATCTGACGGTAAGCGACGGCGTGCTTGGAGAGGTCATCATAGATAATTAAAGCGTCTTCGCCTTGATCCATGAAGTACTCACCCATAGCGCAGCCGGCGTATGGGGCAATGTATTGTAAAGCGGCGGTATCGGAGGCCGAAGCGGCAACCACGATGGTGTTGCTTAAGGCACCGTGCTCTTCTAACTTGCGTACGACCGAGGCAATGGTCGAAGCCTTCTGGCCGATGGCAACGTAGATACAGCGCACGCCGTAATTCTTCTGATTGATGATGGTATCAATCGCCAAAGCCGTCTTGCCGACCTGACGGTCGCCAATGATGAGCTCACGCTGACCACGGCCGATTGGCACCATCGCGTCCACCGACTTGTAGCCAGTTTGGATTGGCTGAGATACGCCTTGACGGGCAATAACGCCTGGGGCAATCTTCTCGACTGGGTAGAAGGCCGCCTTATCGATTGGGCCCTTACCGTCGATTGGCTCACCTAAGGTGTTGACGACACGGCCAAGTAAGGCGTCACCGACTGGAACTTCGAGAATACGGCCGGTACCACGAACCTTCATGCCCTCAGACAAGTGGGAGTATGGGCCCATCACAATGGCGCCCACCGAGTCACGCTCTAAGTTCAAGGCCAAGCCATACAGGCCATCGCCGAAGTCCAGCATCTCGCCTTGCATGACGTTAGACAAGCCGTGAATACGGACGATACCATCGTTGACCGAAACGATGGTGCCCTCATCACGAGCTTCTGTGACAACCTTAAATTGCTCGATGCGCTTTTTAATGAGATCGGCAATTTCAGTTGAATTTAATTGCATTTAAGTATCCCCTGCGTTACTTGAGGGTTGAAGACAGTCGGTTCAGGTTAGTCTTGACGCTGGCATCAATCACCTCATCGCCCATACGGATGATGAGGCCACCCAGAATCTCCGGATCCACCGTCTGTGTAACCCGGATGGTGGCTTGATACTTCTGTTCCAGCTTCGCGACGATGGCCTTAAGATCAGCCTCCGTCAGAGGACGGGCCGAAGTGATTTCCACCTGCTTAACCTTCAAGTAGTCGTCACGTAAACGCACGAACTCTTCGAAGATTTCAGGGAGCACCGCAAAGCGATTGTTCTCGCCTACGACGTAGACAAAGTTCTGTCCCTTTTGGTCGATGAGATCACCTAAAAGCTCAATGAGCAGCTGAGCTGCCGCCTGCGTGGTAGGCGCCTGCGACAGCAGCGTTTGGACTTGCTCATCTTGGGCAGCCACGGCCAAGGCCTGAAGGGATTGAGACCATTGGTCGAAGGTTTGATCTGCCTGAGCAATCTCAAACACAGCTTGAGCGTAAGGTCTTGCGATAGTTAGGTTCTCAGCCAATGCTTTCACCTCACTTTACAAGGAATCGACAATCTTCTTGACCAATTGATGATCAGAGCTTGCATCCATCTTCTTATCAAGAATCTTCTCAGCGCCGGCGATAGCCAGGGCAATGACCTCAGCGCGCAGCTCCTCGCGGGCCTTATTGCGCTCGGCCTCGATCTCAGCCTTAGCGGCTTGGACGATCCGATTCTTTTCGTTAGTAGCTTCTTCAGCAGCACGATCCAAGATCATCGAGCGTTGCTTGTTCGCATCATCGATGATCTGCTGCGCTTCGGCCTTAGCTTGGCGCAGGGCCTCAGCGGCGTTGGTCTTTGCTAACTCAAGGTTCTTTTTCGCCTTCTCGGCGTTGGCAAGGCCGTCGGCAATCTCTTTTTGCCTCTTCTCTAAGGCATTCATCAAAGGTGGCCAGACGTACTTCATGCACAAGACCACGAAGATGACGAAAGCAACAGCTTGTCCTAAGAAAGTAGCATTAATTTCCAAGGTGTTAGCTCCTTGCTAAAACAGGTGTTTACTGGTGCCAAGGCCGCGCAGGCTCAGCTGCTAAGCCGCACTTCGCGCGCTCAAGCCGCGCTCAGGCTTAGTCAGCCTTGGCGGTGAAACAGCTGTTTTGTTAAGCAGCAAACAGGAGGTACATGCCCAGACCGACACCGATCATAGGGATAGCGTCAACCAGACCCATTACGATAAAGAACTGAGTACGCAGTAATGGGAGGAGGTCAGGCTGGCGGGCCGAGCCTTCTAAGAACTTACCACCTAAGATACCGATACCGATAGCAGCACCGATAGCAGCTAAGCCCATCATAATGCCAGCAGCAAGGATGTTGAGATCCATTTGAATTCTCCTAAATTGTTCAGATTTCTTAGCGTTGAGCTTACACAATCAGCGGCAACCGCGCGGTCAAAGTCCGTGCCCGAAGGTGCTAACCTTCTCAAGCTCACCGGCCGTTCGCGTTTACAGCTGGCTCCATCAAGTGGCCCGACCAAGTTCTAAGGGCCTCTCAACGGAGACGATTGCTACAGTACAAAACAGTTACTAACACGTGCCTATGCTTAAGCTGCAGCGCGCTTGAGCGCGCTGAGCGCGCACGGAAACCGACCTAGTCTTCTTCGCTGGCCATCGAGAGATAGACGATGGTGAGCACCATGAAGATGAAGGCCTGCAAGGTGACGATCAGGATGTGGAACAAGGCCCACGGTACGTTCAATACCCACTGGATCCACCACAGCGGCAGCAGCGCAATCAAGATGAAGATCATCTCGCCTGCGTACATATTGCCGAACAGTCGCAAACCCAAGGACACTGGCTTAGCAAGGAGCGAAACGCCTTCTAAGATCAGGTTGATGGGTGCAAATGCCCAGTGATGGAAAGGATGGAGGGTATAGGCCCGCACAAAGCCCTTCACACCGATGTTAGTAAACGAGAAGTAGAAAATCAGGAAGAAAACACCACATGCCATCGACAAGGTGATGTTCACGTCAGCTGAAGGCACTACTCTGAAATAAGGTACACCGATTGAGGTTGCAGCGTGAGGCAGAAGGTCGATTGGCAAGAGGTCCATCAAGTTCATGAGGAATACCCACATGAACACGGTCAAGGACAGAGGCGCAATGATTGGGCTCTGCCGCTTGAAGATGGAGACCACGGTGCCATGGACGAACTCGAAGATCATCTCTACAAAGCACTGAAGTTTGGTTGGAACTCCAGAGCGGGTCTTCTTGGCGCCGTATCTAAACAGAAGTAAGAACAGGCAGCCCAAGATGACAGTTAAACCAAGAGAGTCGAGGTTAACCGTGTAGGGATTGAACAAGGAGGCCTCATGCTCGGACGGAGCATGATAGGAGATGCAGGTTCCAGAGCCCAAATCGGACAGATAGCACTGCTCATAACCAGTGATGGTTAAGCAATCGGTCTGCGAACCGGTTGCAGCAAGGCACTGCTCATAGGCCGCTGGTTCCTTAGGGATCACACTATCAACGATACTGCCGTCACGGAGATCAACCTGCAAGAAATGAAGGTGGTGTCCAATATATTCTTGAGATGATGAAGTCCCAGACATAGTCTCTTTAGGTTCCCAGACGAACACACCAAAGAACGGCTCGCAGCTGACGCCGCTGACCTACAAGGTAAAGGCCGTGCAGGCTAACGCGTGAGCCTTAAGCATTCTTTTGTGCTGACTTAAGTTGCTGGAGTACTAGACAACCAAGCGCAGGCGCAGGCGCAACCGAGCTTAACGCCAAAGGTCTCAGCCCTGTGACGCAAGCAGCATTGCCGCTCTTACTCTTAGTTCCACCCTAATCCTCTTGCTACTGGGAAGCGGGAGTGACTTCAAGGAGCAGCCTAAGCGCGACCGAGCGAACTCAAACCAAGTCAGGGGCTAATAGGTGCAAGCGATAAAGCGCCGCTTCTCTGTTCTTGGCAGTTCCCTACGCCGACCACCCAGCACGGAAATGAGCGCAAGTAGCAGCGCCGACCATCGAGGGCAAACCTCAACTATCAAGGCACCACAACCTACCCCAACATCATGCTGAGCTATCAAGGCGCTCGGGGCATCACCACCAAAAAGAGAAAAGACGCACTTTACAGCTTTTAGCTCCCGCCTCAGCAAGCTCAAGCTCTATCAAGCAGCTGCAGCTTCTCCGTTGAGTCTCAGAGGGTTCATCGACGTGTCGCAAGACCTCAAGCCCAGCCCAAGCCAAGTTGCCAGCAAGTGCTGCAACAGCTCAGAACCGCGCTCTTAGAGCCTTGTCACCACGGCACGCTAAACCACACTGAATCCCGGAAATAGTAAAAGCACTAGTGCAAAGGCAGCCCCAGCCGCAAAGCCAAGCTACCCTCTAGTAATCCCTGCGCTGTCTCAGCCAAGCAGCCGAAGCCCTTCACCGCAACAACGCAACATATGACTTTAACCCGATCCTGATGGCGGGCAAAGACATTATGGACTAATATGCAAGTTTTGCCCCGCTTAGGCTCAAGCCGCACCAAAGGCGCGCTCAGGGGGTGAGCAAGCCTCAAGCTTGCGCAATCTTGTGCCTAGGCAGTGGGACAGAAGCCCACATATCGACCCTAATATAACCACATTGGAAGCGGATTTCCATCGACTCACAAGCCCCTTCAGCCCCCACCTTCAGCCTCCTAACCCAAGCTGCCTATGGCAGCTCCCGCGCAGCCCCGACTTTATGGGGGAGCCTGCCTGAGCCCTGCGGCCCCAAGCCCCAGACCTTCCCCTAACTGAGTGCCAAACTTTTGGGCACAGGCGTCCAGCATTGCACTAAAAGTGATCAAAACTTTAGCGCGCCACTGTCAAATTTCCCGCAGTCTGACAGCTATGCCTAAGTTGCACGCCCCTCAGTAAAGGCCACTAGATGCGACAAAAAGCGCCCGTTTTTTGCCCCATTACCATGCAACTTTAGGATTCTTGCCACCACCCCGCGCCCGCCCCACCATAGGGCACCGCCCCGATTTCAGGCACCAGCCCCACAACCGAAGTCAGCTCCGGCATAGGTCTCTAAGGCGCAGTGGGCCACTACCCGCCCATGCGCCTCAGGCCACTCTAGTGGCGGCTGCGCTCGCCGCTTGCCGCTTCACGCTGCGGGCAGTCTGTTGGGTCTCTATGGAGCAGTTTGCTCTCCATGACGATACGCGCCCGTCTTGGGCGCGTTTGGGCTTAGCGGTGTACCACGGCCAAGATGGAATTGATGAGCTGCGCGACCATCATGACGACAAAACCCAAGATCACGAGGGCTGGGGGCAAGGAGGTTAACTTGAAGATCACGCCTAAGCACAAGATCATCAGGCCATATTTTAGGAACTCGGCGCGCAGCAAGTCGAACATGGTGTGCAGCGCACTGGTGCTATGACGGCGTGCAATCGCGGCATAGACCATGAGCGGGATGAGCAAACTCAAGGCGCCTGCCGTGGTGGCTAAGGCATACCACGCGACGACGCCGCATGGGCCTGACCATGGGCCTAAGACCTGCTCTTTGAGCGCTTGGTAGTAACCGACAAAGGCACCGCCCATGACCACAAAGACCAGCCATTGCAGCAGGCGCACCCAATTGATCATGCGACCTGCCACTTGGCGCTGTTCGGCGTTTAACGCTTCAGCCTGATCCTTGGAGACGGCTTGACCCCAATTGTCGTCATCGTAGGAGGCATTGCGGTCACCGTACTTGCCGGAAGCCTTGCCCGACTGAGCTGAGGCCTTGCTCAACGGCTCATGGGCCTTGCCCGACTGGGCCTGATTGTTGGGATCGGTCATACTTCGGTCTACTCTGCCGCCTTATCCTGAGCTAAGCCTAAGCGCGTGAGCAGCTGCTCTAACTCTTGCTCGTTGTTGTAGCTTAAGGTGAGCTTGCCCTTGGTGCTCTTAGCGCTGGCTGCCAAGCTAAACTTGGCGACCACGCCGCCCAACTGGGCATTGAGGGTCGACTCGCATTGCTCTAAGTACGAGCGTAGCTGCTCTTTGAGGCGCTGCTTATCGGCCTGACCTTGCTTAGGAGCGCGCTTTTTACGCTGCTCGGCGCTGAGATGCTTTTTGATGTACTCCTCAGTGGCGCGCACCGAGAGCTGCTTTTTGATGATGAGCTCGCACAGCTCCACTTGGGTGGCATCGTCAAAGCCCACAATGAGCTTGCCGTGACCGAAGTTGATGTCACCGCGGCGCAGCGCCTCCTGTACCTGCTCGTTCATGGTGGTCAGGCGCAGGTAGTTGGCCACCGCCGAGCGCGATTTGCCGACACTGGCGGCAACCTGCTCTTGGGTCATGCCGCACTCTTGCATCATCTGCTCAAAGGCAATTGCCAGCTCAATTGGGTTTAAGCTCTCGCGCTGGATGTTTTCAATCAGGGCGATGGCGTAGGCCTTTTCATCGACCACATCACGCACTAAGCACGGCAGTTCAGTCAAGCCTGCGAGCTTAGCCGCGCGGTAGCGGCGCTCACCGCAGATAATCTCATAGCCCTGCTCGGGCGTGCGCTTGACGATCAAAGGCTCAAGCAGGCCATGCTCCATGATCGAGCTAGCCAGCTCCTTGATCGAATCGTCATCGAAGTAATCGCGCGGCTGATAGCTCGACGGATTCAACTGCGACAGCGCAATCTGGTGGATGCGGTTATCATCCTCGCCCGTCAGCATCACACCCGCAGCTGCCGCATGCTGCGCCATATGCGCTTGAATGGCCTCCGAGGCCGTGTCCATAGCAGACTCGGCCTTGCTATCAACCGCCTGCGCCGCTGGCACGGTAGCAGCCTCCGCTGCCTTGCGACGGCGCTTGGGCTTAGTGCGCTTGCGCGTCTCATCCAAGATCTGCTGCATCTTGGCTTCTTGCTCAGGGGTGACGTCATCGAGCAAATTGCCTTGCACCGCACACGGTGCCGCACTCGACTCACTTATCTCATGCGCTTCAGTCTTGCTTGGCTTGGTTTTCTTGGAGCTGCGGCGCTTAGGCGCAGGGGTGATCTCTGGGGTTAGAACCTCTTCGCTTGTGCCCTCAACTTGCAGCGCCCCGATCTCTTGCTGGTCGGCCACGCCCTTAGACTGCAGGGAGCGCACAATCAGGTCTTGCCCGACCACCCCTTGGCTGCCGTTGACCTTGGCACTTTTAGACGAGCTTTGACTGAGTAATGCGCCTAAACCACGGCCTAAACCTGCCATATCTCACTCCATGCAAAACTAAGGGAGGGGTGTCACGCACCCAAAACTGAAGGGAAAGCTAAGCGGACGTCCGCGTTGTCTTGGCCCGCGCCGTAGTTGGGCGCGCTGCGGGCGCCGCAGCTTGCGGTGTAGTTTGCGCCCGTGGGGCCGCCGCTACCTTCGCCACGGCCTTGACCTGCGCTTGGGGAGCGGGCACAGCGTGAGGCGCAGCCGCAGGCTGGGCCGGAGCCTTGCGGACGGTCTTGGCAGCACGCGCTTTAGCCACAGCCTCTTGGCGCTTGGCCTCCAGCAAATCCTTTTCTAAAATCTCGGCGGCTAAGGCGAGGTAGGCCTTGGTGCCGGTGGAGTTCTTATCGTAGTAGAGGGCAGGCTTAGCGTAGCTCGGCGCTTCAGCCAAGCGCACATTGCGCGGGATGATGGTCTTGTAGACCAAGTCGCCAAAGCTCTGCTCTAAGTCTTGCGAGACGTCGGCCGACAAGCGGTTACGATTGTCGTACATCGTGCGCAAGATGCCTTCGATCTTGAGGTTGGGATTAACCGCGCGTGCCAGCTGGTCGACCGTGTCGATGAGGAGCGTTAAGCCCTCTAAGGCAAAGTACTCACATTGTAGCGGCACTAAGATGCTGTCGGCGGCGCACATGGCGTTGACCGTGAGCAGGTTGAGCGAAGGCGGGCAATCGATTAAAACGTAGTCGTAGTTGGCGACAATAGCGGTTAAGGCGTTCTTGAGGCGGAACTCGCGCACTAAGAAATCAAGCAGCTTGACCTCGGCCGCGGTGAGGTCTTCGTTGGCAGGGATGATGTGATATCCCCCGGAGGTCTGGGCGATGACGCACTCGCGGATGTCGATGCCATCGATCAAGACTTGGGTGATCGAATGGGGCAAGTTGAACTTGTTGACGCCCGAGGCCATAGTGGCATTGCCCTGCGGGTCGGAGTCAATCAACAGCACCCGCTTTTGCATCGCCGCAAGCGAAGCCGCGAGATTCACGCAAGTGGTAGTTTTACCCACGCCACCTTTTTGATTGGCGATCGCAATAACCTTGGCCATAACCATCCTTGAGCAACTCAAAGCTGCCCGCCCACGAAGCTGCCACCATGCGCCCAAGGATCTGCCGCCAAGGCCAAGCTCAGCTCGGCTGCGGCGTGTTAGGCGCGCCTTAAGACCACCGCCTGACGCACTGCCTCAAGCGTGGGTACGTTTAACTTAATCATCGCGTCTATTGTAACAGTTTCGGGAATGGCCTGAATTTCACTCTCTTCGAGATGGGCCTTCATAGCCACGAAGCGCCCGTCGGCGCGTAAGAGGGGCAGGCACCACGTCACCATGCGCTCAAGCGGCGCGAAGGCGCGACTGACGATCACGGCAAAAGGTTCATGCTCAATCTCCTCGCAGCGCTTGTTGATCAGCTCGACGTTAGCAAGGCCTAAGCGGGCCACGACTTGCCGCACAAAGGAGAGCTTCTTGCCCACCGAATCGATCAAGGTAAAGTGCACATCCGGGGCCAAGATCGCCAGCACAAGACCCGGAAAGCCCGCGCCCGTGCCCACATCGGCGACGCCAAGCGTACCGCCCACTTGCGTCAGCTGTGCCCGCACCACCGGTAAGAGCACCGCACTATCGACCACATGCAGCAGCACCATTTGCTTTACGTCCTTGATCGCCGTGAGGTTCAAGGCCGCATTCCACGTATTAAGCAGCTCAATCAAAGTCGTCAGCTGCTCCAGCTGCTCCGGCGTGACCATAAGCTCCGTCTGCGCCAAAAGCTCAGCCAAATACGCCTTACACGACTCCCACTCAAAAGCACTCGCTTTAGCCATTGGTCACCTCCGCAGCCTGCGCAGTAGCATCAACTTGAGCCGCTGCTTGGGCCTGCGCCGTCGCATCGGACGTTGCTGCAACTTGGGCCTGCGCTTGAACCTGCGCCGCCGCCTCAATCGCTTGTGCCGCGGCGATGGTATCGGCCCGCTGGCCCTTTGGGGCGCGATTTAACAAGCCCATCTTCTTGAGGTGCACTAAGAGAATGGAGATGGCCGCCGGAGTTACACCTGAAATGCGCGAGGCCATGCCCAAGGTTTCAGGCTGGAACTCATTGAGCTTTTGCGCCACTTCGTTGGACAAGGCCGCGATGGTCTTGTAGTCGAAGTTTTGCGGCAGCATAGTCTTTTCATTGAGCTCGCGCTTCTTGATTTCATCGAGCTCATGCTCAAGGTAGCCCTGATAGCGCACTTGGATTTCCACCTGCTCACGCGCCTGCTCAATCGTGGCAATTGGCTCTAAGCCAGCCGCTTGCAGCAGTGGACTCAAGCGCGACTCCGGACGGCGCAGGATCTCCTCGAGCGTTTGCTCCTTAGACAGCGGGGTACGTAGCAGCGCGCTGACGTCCTTACCCATCTGGGAGCTTGGCTTGACCAAGGTAGCCTGCAGACGGGCCTTCTCGCCCTCGATTTGCTGTACCTTGGCCTCAAAGGCGCGCATGCGCTCATCGGAGATGATGCCCAAGTCGCGAGCGACTGGGGTTAAGCGCAGATCGGCATTGTCCTCGCGCAGGATTAAGCGGTACTCGGCCCGCGAGGTAAACATACGATACGGCTCGCGCGTGCCCAAGGTGCACAGATCGTCCATCATGACGCCGATGTAGGCGGTATTGCGCGAAGGGAACCAAGCCTCACGGCCTTGGACAAAGAGCGCGGCGTTGATACCAGCAAGCAAGCCCTGCGCAGCCGCCTCCTCATAGCCGGTGGTGCCATTGATCTGGCCTGCGAGGAATAAGCCCTTGATCTTCTTGGACTGCATCGTGACCGAGAGCTCACGCGGGTCGTAGAAGTCGTACTCAATGGCATAGCCCGGACGGGCGATGACCGCGTTCTCAAAGCCGCTGATGGAGTGGATAAACTTCTCTTGGATGTCGTAAGGCAGCGAGGTCGAGATACCGTTAGGGTAAATCAACGGTGAGGTCAGGCCCTCAGGCTCGACGAAGATCTGGTGGGCCTCACGCTGCGGATAGCGCACGATCTTGTCTTCAATCGACGGGCAATAGCGCGGGCCGGTTGACTTGATCACGCCTGAGTAGAGCGGGCTACGGTCAAGGCCTGAGCGAATGATGTCGTGGGTGCGCTCGTTGGTATGGGTGATGTGGCAGCACACCTGCTGTGGCAGCACGCTGTTATCGTCTAAGAACGAGAACACCGGCAATGGGTTCTCAGGTTCTTGGCGCTGCATCTTGGAGTAGTCGATCGACGAAGCGACCAAACGGGCCGGGGTGCCGGTCTTAAGACGCCCCTGCTTTAAGCCCAGCTCCTTTAAGTTCTCAGCCAAAGCCACCGAGGCCGGATCTCCGGCCCGGCCACCTTGGTAGTGATTAAGACCGATGTGGATGAGGCCATTTAAGAAGGTACCAGCACAGATGATGACGGCAGGCGCATGAAACTCGATATCGGCGGCCGTGGTGACGCCACAGAGCGTGTCACCGTCAAAGAGCAGCTTGGTGCACGGTTGTTGGAATAAGGTGAGATTCGGGTACGAGGCCAAGGTCGTGCGCATCACCTCTTTATAGAGGTGACGGTCGGTCTGGGCGCGCGTGGCGCGCACTGCTGGACCCTTAGAGGAGTTCAAGGTACGAAATTGGATGCCTGCCCGATCAATCGCCTGCGGGCAGATACCACCCATAGCGTCGATCTCGCGCAGCAAATGGCCCTTACCGATGCCACCGAAGGCCGGATTGCAGGACATCTCGCCCACCGTCTCCAAGTTGTGGGTCAAAAGCAAAGTCTTGCAGCCCATGCGTGCCGCCGCACCGGCTGCCTCAATCCCGGCGTGACCTGCGCCCACCACGATGACATCAAACTTTCTCAAGGACATACCAAGCTCCCACTAAAACGAACCGGCCCACTGAGCCTCAAGCCCCTGCGCTCAAGCACAAACGGCTATTCTCTCAGAAATACGGCGCGCGTATTGTACCTTAGAGCAGCCCCACTTGCGTATGGAACCTCATTTGAGTCGTCGGCTCAACCGCTGGTGCTACCGGTGCTACTTGAGCATTTGTCGCAGACTGCCCTCACGTCTCTGCACTCTCAGGCTATGCTATTCAGACGATCGTTTTCTCCCCAAGGACTTCCCTCACAAGCAGGGGGCAAATTTGAAGCTAGACGAAGATATAAGGATTCATGATCTGATCTTTATGATCTTTGATCTATTCTTCTTCTAGGGCGCCGTTTTAGTGGGATCAGGGCGCAAGCCTTGATGGCACGGGCCTTGGCGCATGTGGTTTGTTAGTGGGATCACTTTGGGCAACTTGGCACTATCCAAATGGCAAGTTTTTAGCCGCGTTTTCTCCCACCCCAGTCCCACATCTTGCCCACATCATTTCCACGTCTTTACCCCAACGCAGCTCACATTTTGATCACGCAAGATCCAACAACTCGGCCCCTAAATGCCAAAAATGTGACACATATCACACACAAAAGCGTCCGCTTTCCTTTCCTTGGGGAATACTTCCCCCCAAGCCTGCCGCGCAGGCCGCGCAGCTCTCCGCTCATCCAGCGCCCCTTGCGGCTGCCCGCTTTCCAATTGCCCGATCCCATAGGATCGCAGCTTGTCACGCTGTTGCCCGCGGCTGAGGTGCCGCATCAGGGGCTCGACCGCCCAGAACGGGATGCGGCGCAGCTGCCACCGAGTTACGTTCCTCGCGGGCAGCCTGAGGTGTGGCGTAAGTGGTCTGCTGTTCCTTAGAGTTCGCTCGGAACGTGATGCGGCGTGGCCGGATGGAGGGAGATGGCTTACGCTGCTCTTGAGTGAGCGTGGGGCTGGTCGTCACCGTAGGGGCTGAAGCTGCCTGCCTTGGTGGGGACGGTGGGGGACGCTGATAGGAATGCCGTTTGAGACGGTGGGATGCTTGGGGAGAGGGCTGGGGAGCGGGGACAAAAATGCCCTACGACTGTAGGGCAGTTTTGCGGCCGAAGCCTTGGTGTTGCGGGCGTTAGCCCTGCGTCTTAGACGCGCTTCTTGAACTCGTTGGTGCGAGTATCGATTTCGATCTTGTCGCCGATGTTAACGAACTCAGGAACGCTTAACTCAAAGCCGGTACCGGCTAAACGAGCTGGCTTGGTGACCTTGCCGGAGGTGTCGCCACGAACAGCAGGCTCGGTGTACTCAACCTCACGGACGATCGAGATTGGTAACTCAACCGAGATGGCCTTGCCATTGTAGAAGGTGACTTGGCAAACATCTTCCATACCGTCAACGAGGTAGTTTAAGACGTCACCTAAGTTGTCCTTTTCGATGTCGTACTGGTTGTACTCTTCGTCCATGAAGACGTAGAGCGGATCGTTGTAGTAGGAGTAGGTGCAAGCCTTGCGCTCTAAGATGACATCCTCTAAGCGGTCATCGGCGCGGAATACGGTCTCGGTACCGGCGTCCGACAGCAGGTTCTTGAGCTTCATCTTAACAACGGCAGCGTTACGACCGGACTTGTTGTACTCGGCCTTTTGTACAACCATTGGGTTGCCGTTGAGCATGATTACATTACCAGCACGAATCTCTTGTGCTAACTTCATCGATAACTCCAGAGCGCTGCTTAAGTGGTTACAGGATCGGCCCTTTGGGAGGCACTTGAGCGCGCTTACAGTAATTGAGAAACGGAACGCTCGCTTCAGCACTGCGCCTCAGGCGAGGGGGCAAACAAGCCTAAGCGCCTAGTTAGCTCCGTTAAGACTTCCAACTAAGCTTCGGCCGGGCACCTAAGGAGGCTCACCGCGTAAGGTGGACGCCCTTAGATCGCGCAAAAACTGTGAACGCAGGGCATAAGCCCAACGTAGTGACAGCCCTCAATTATATCGCCTTTTGGAACCATTTGTGAAGACGCCACGCCGTGGGGCTTGGCGCCGCCGCAGGCGTCTGCGGCCGCCGCCGCGGCCCTTGGGGCGTCTAAGCCTTGAGCTCGGAGAGCTTGCTGACGATGAAGCGGCTTAGGTTCTCACATAAGGTGGGCTGGGCACACAAGTGGCGTGCCCACGCCGTAAAGAGCGGGCCGCAGCGCTCGAGTAAGAGGGCGATAAAGTTGGGCTCAAGCAGCGGATCGGCGCCGTTGCACGCTTCGTTGTAGGAGAGCATGGTGGCGCGCAGCAGGGCCATACGCTCGGTGAGCTCTGGGATGGTGCCTTCGAGTGTGCGCTCCATGCAGTCTAAGAAGGCCTTGAGCTTGACGATATGAGCTTGCTCGTCTTGGGGGTAGATCTGCCATAAGAACGGATGGCCTGTGTGCATCGCGCGCACGATGCTGTCTTCGCCCCGGACGAGGTTGATGGTGCTGGTAAGCAGCACTTGGTCATAACCCTGATGATCCGTCATGGGCACGATGGTGCAGGTGACTGAGCCCTGCGTCCAGCTCTCTCCAATTTGGAGATTTTGCTGATAGAGCCGGTTGAAGTTGTCTTGAGCAAGACCTGAGAAGACCTGAACCTGCCAGCGGCGGCCATCGCGCTCTAAAGCGCTGATGAAGCGCGCCACTGCCGGATTGTCATAGCCAAAGAGACTGACGGTATAAGGTTCGGCGGGCGGTACAGTGTGCGCTTGGTCGAGCTGCGCTTGGTCAAGCTGTACTTGGTCGAGCTGTGCTTGGCATTGGGCGAGGAAGGCGCGATCGAGGTTGAGGCCGCCGGTGCGGGCGGTGAAGCCCGGGAAGAGGAAGTAGCAAGTTAGGCCGTCGGCTAAGGAGGGCAAGAGATGGCAGTCTTCGACCCAGCTTTCAGCGCTGAGGTACTCAAGATTGATGATGAGTGGGCGCCCGCCTTGCTGTTGGCTGCGCCGCAAGGCCGCTAGGGTTGTCGTATCAAAGCGGCAGCCGAAGGCTCCGATCACCACATCACTGGGCTCGTAGTGGTCAAGCGGCGCCTTCCATGGACAGAGGCTGAGATTGGGATTGGTGTAGTCTGCGGCATTGGCAATGGTGTGCATGACCGTGAGGTCGTCGCAAAACAGCCGCACCTGAAAGGCGCTCTCCTGCGTGCAAGCGCTCTCTTGCGTGCTGAGGTTGCGCCCAAGGTGGAGGCAGACTCCGGCGTCGCCGTAGTTATCGATGACGCGGCAGAAGATATCAACAGTGATGGCCATGACGGCTCCTCTCGTTCCTCGGTTGCACCCATTGTACCTGCTAACCAAAGCGGGGCGGGTTCTGTAGTGGTACTCTTAAGATAGTGGAGCACGCAGGCTCAGGACGGCTCTCGGGTCTTGGCACAAATTTGCGATCGCGGTGGCAGGTCTGCTTCTGGCTTGTAACTGGGGTCTGCCGCTTGAGCCTAGATAGCACCTGCGGCCTCCGTGGCTGGTAGAAGCTGGGGGTAAAACGTGATCGCGCTTGGAGTTGTGGTTAATTGAAGTGGATTTAGGAAGTGGAAATTTGGCGAGTTCGACCTAGCCCCGATTTGGCGGCGATCGTCGTCGCTCACCTTCTTTGTCAAGCGAAAAATTTAGAAAAATTATCAAGCATCTTTTGACCGTTTGCCTACAATAAAGGAGTCGGCACGAGTTCTCGCGTGCACGAGAACCGCGACTGAAAGCCTGTATTTATGCCGGGGCGCGCGATCGCAGCTTGTGGGAAAAGTCCCTGTGAGGACAGCTCCCTACGACCGGCCGCTACAGGGGCGTTGTGGTATCTGTTACGACCAGCCCGGCACAGCCCATGCTGTGACAGGCGCCTGACGAAGACAACTTTAGTTCACCAACATAAGGCTGACTCAAAGCTGTTGTTACCTGCGTTTTGCTCGCAGGTAATGAAAGCAAGTCGGCTTTTGTTTGCGCTAAAGAAAGCTCAGCTCCCAAGGAGAAGCTCAAAGCCTCTGCATCTGAGCCTGCGGCTCAGTGCGTGCAGGGTGGGGCAGGAGCGTCGTCAGAGGGTTACAGCGACAACGCAGTTACAAGTTTTTGGGCGTCACTTGACGCCTTTGTTTTGTGTAGCAGTGACGGCCTGCGCCTTGGGGGCCGTGAACTGATGCACAACCTAAGTAGCTAATGACTGGGGGATCGTGGATGATCAGGTATATCGTTAAGCGTGACGGCCGTAAGGTAGCGTTCAATCGCATTAAGATTGCTAATGCGATCAAGAAGGCTTTGATGTCGGTGCATCCGGATGATGAGCTTTCTGAACAAGACCTGAAGTTGGTCGACAGCTTAACGTCGGAGGTGGTCGCTAAGATCACCGAGCACGATGAGACTGCTCCTACCGTTGAGAGCATCCAAGATCTGATCGAGCGCGTCCTGATCAAGCACAACCTCTCCGATGAGGCCAAGAACTTCATCTTGTACCGGCAGCAACGTACCAATGTGCGTACCTACAATGCCGAGCTGACCAAGATCTACCGCGACCTCACCTCGAAGTCCACCGATGACATGGACTTAAAGCGTGAGAACGCCAACATCGATGCCAATGCCCCGATGGGCTTGATGCTGCGCTTTGGCTCGGAAGGCTCCAAGGACTTCGTCAAGCGCTACGTCTTAAAGCCTGAGCACTCGATTGCTCACAGCAACGGTACGATCCACATCCACGATCTGGACTTCTACCTCCTGACCATCAACTGCTGCCAGATCAGCTTGCGCGATCTGTTCCAGCGTGGCTTCTCGACCGGACACGGCTTCTTACGTGAGCCACAGTCGATTCAGTCGGCCGGTGCCTTATGCTGCATTGCCATTCAGTCGAACCAAAATGACATGCACGGTGGTCAGTCCATCCCGATGTTTGAGTATGACTTGGCTCCATATGTGGTCAAGTCCTACAGCAAGCACCTGCGCAAGGTAATCCAAATCGTGCTGCGCGACGATGAGGTCGACCTCTCGGACTTAAAGGAAGCCATCGAGGCCATTTATAAGAAGAATGGCTCGGCCTTATCTGACGAGTCCCAAGCGGAGATCGCCCCATTAGTACGCGAGCTCTTAGCCACCAAGTTCTCGGGCCAAGAGTTAGAAGAGAACGTCAGCTACGCCCTCTCGGAGGCTTATAAGCTCACCAATCGTGAGACTTATCAGTCGATGGAGGCGGTAATCCACAACCTCAACTCGATGCAGAGCCGCGCCGGTGCCCAGGTGCCGTTCTCGTCGATCAACTACGGTACTGGTACCACCCCAGAGCAGCGCATGATCATGAAGAATGTGCTGCTGGCCACCGATGCTGGTTTAGGCGGTGGTGAGACCCCAATTTTCCCGGTACAGGTCTTCAAGGTTAAGGATGGCATCAACACCAAGGAAGGCGATCCAAACTACGATCTGTTCCGTTTAGCTTGCCAAGTCAGCGCCAAGCGCCTCTTCCCGAACTTCTCGTTCTTGGATGCGCCGTTTAACATGCAGTACTACGTCCCGGGCCGTCCGGAGACGGAGGTGGCGGTCATGGGCTGCCGTACCCGTGTCTTTGGCAACGACTACGACAAGACCAAGCAGATTATCCCAGGGCGTGGTAACTTATCGTTCACCACGGTCAACCTGCCGCGCCTCGCCATCGAGGCCCATGGCTCGATCAGCAAGTTCTACGACAGCCTCTATCGCGTCGTCAACATGGTCTTTGAGCAGCTGTTAGACCGCTTTGAGATCATCGCCGAGAAGCATGTATATAACTACCCATTCTTGATGGGCCAAGGCGTGTGGATCGACTCCTATCGCCTGCACTGGGACGATAAGATCCGCGATGTGATCAAGAACGGCTCCCTATCGGTGGGCTTCATTGGCTTAGCTGAGGCCTTGGTCGCCTTAGTAGGCAAGCACCACGGTGAGAGCGAGCAGGCTTGGAACTTAGGCCTTGAGATCATCCGCCACATGCGCGCTTTAACTGACGCGCAGACCAAGAAGACCGGCCTGAACTTCTCCTTATTCTCGACGCCAGCTGAGGGCTTATCAGGTCGCTTCGTCAAGATCGACCGCAAGATCTACGGCGAGCTCCCGGGCATCACCGATCGCGCCTACTACACCAACAGCTTCCACGTTCCGGTTTACTACAACATCTCGGCGGCCGATAAGATCCGCTTAGAGGGCCCATTCCACGAGCTGTGCAATGCCGGCGCGATCTCCTACGTCGAGATGGATGGCGACCTCAACAAGAACATCGATGCCTTTGAGAAGGTCATCTTATACATGCGCGACTGCGGCATCGGCTACGGTTCGATCAACCACCCAGTAGATCGTTGCCCAGTCTGCGGCTACGTCGGTGTGATCAACGATGTCTGCCCTAAGTGCGGCCGTAAGGACGGCGAGGGCGTCAGCATCGAGCGCTTAAGCAAGTTAGGCGTAGATTGCATCTGCCGCGGCTAACCCATTAAGGGCCACTTTAGGTGGCACGCACCCCAAGGTGCACTTGCTTTGTGACGGTGAGCCTGCGTTATTAGGTGGCGCGGGCTGACCTAAGCGCAGCGGCCTTCAGCTGCTGCAAGAGTGGAGACTTCAAATGGTAACCAGATTACATGCTCGTAATGGTATCGTCGGTGAGGGTGTTAAGTTCGAGCGCATTCGTCGCGTCACGGGCTACCTCGTCGGAACCTTAGATCGTTTCAACAATGCCAAGCGTGCCGAAGAGCACGATCGCGTCAAGCACATGCATGTCTAAGCACGCGTAGCGCTTGGCAGTCAGCGTAAAGTTGACTTCCCCTGAGGCCCCGTTTGGGGCCTCACGTATTTTGGGCGCACCCAGCCCGCGCGTGGCGCAGGCTGCACGCCCACGCCGAGCGGCGGTACGCCGCAGCAAGTGAGAAAAATTCAAGTTTGTGTCACGGCAGGCAAAGCGACGGGATGCTTTTGGGTATCATTAGGGCCACAGATTTTTACCTAAGGAGCTAGAGATGAGTCCCGAGCTTAAGCTGTTAGAGAACACCACGCTACGCATTGCGGGCGCCGTTGAAGAGTCGATCGTCGATGGCCCGGGTATTCGCTACACCATCTTTACCCAAGGCTGCCCCTTCCGCTGCAAGGGCTGCCACAATCCCCAATCCCAGCCGTTAACCGGGGGCATGGAAGTCAAACTTATTGCCCTGTACCACGAGCTCAAGAAGAATCCGCTCGTCACCGGCGTCACCTTCTCTGGCGGTGAGCCCTTTATCCAAGCCCGCGCTTTGTCCGTGATGGCGCGTATCTTACGAGCCGAGGGCTATTCTTTGTGGTCGTACACCGGCTATGTCTTTGAGAAGCTGCTGCAAGATGACATTTGCATGGAGCTGCTCAAGGAGCTCGACGTGGTCGTAGACGGGCCTTTTGTCCAAGCCAAGGCCAGCATGGACATCGATTTCCGCGGCTCGACCAACCAGCGTATCATTGACGTACAAAAGTCGTTGCAGCAAGACAAAGTGGTCTTGGCCGAGGGCTTCAAATAACACTTTGTGCGAGCGCTCCCACGATCTGCGCGTGCGCACATTGCGTCAGCGCCCTAAGCCCGGTAGGCTGGCACCACGCGCAGAATAGACTGCGCCGGGGTAAAGAGAGGGGTCATGACCAACACAGAGCGGCAGCTGCAGGAGCTGCCCAAGGAGTTGCCCAAGGTGCCATCGGCGGCCGCATCTCAGAGCGCGCCCGAGGCTGCGCCTGAGGCGCCCAGCGCCCAGCACACGCCGCGTGCTGCGCTGCGCACCGCTGCGCTATCGCGCTCCAGTAAGCAGCTGTGTCGCTCGTGCGATTTAGTCTTTGCTATGCCGCCCTATCGCAAGGGCGTGAAGGCGGTCTGCCCGTGCTGCCATACCCAGCAGCGCTCGGGCTATAAGGTCTCGCTCTATGACCTTGCGGTCATTTCCATCGCCTCGGTCATCATGCTCTTTACCGCGCTGACGCTGCCCTTTTTGAGCATTGCAGCGCTGGGTATCTCCCAGTCGATGTCGCTGGTGTCGATCTTCTACGTACTCCACGACAACTGGTCTTTACTCCTCTACATCTGCCTGCTTTTTACCTTCCTCTTCCCCTTGGGCATGCACCTCATCGTAATCGCCCACGTCTTCTTGCGCCTGAAGATCACGCCCCTCATCGCCAACCTCTACAGCTTTTGCTACCGCTTTGCCATGGTCGATGTCTTTATCTTGGGCGTACTGGTGAGCTTGGTCAAGCTGGTGGGCTTGGCCGAAGTCAGCTTTCATGTCGGCTTCTTTAGTGCCATGGTCTTTGCCGGGCTGATGATCTGGTGCTATCGCCACGGCAGCCCCTATCGCATCTGGGAGCTGGTGCAAGCACACACCAGCGCAGGTCTTGAACAGGCGCGCATCGGCGTGCGCGGCATGGAGCAAGGACTTATCATGTGCCGCCATTGCGGCATGGTCTATCAGCGGCAGCGCCGCATCCAGCGCGCGTCGCTCGCTGCCGGAATGCAGCTTGCGACGGGTGCCCAGCCGTGCCCGCGCTGTGGCAGCAGCAATGACAATCGGGCGCGTCACTGCGGTCAAAAGACGGTCGCGCTGCTCTTGACCGCACTCATCCTCTATGTGCCCAGCAACGTCTATCCCATCATGTTCACGAGTTACCTTGGCAGCAACTTGGGCTCGAACATCATCGATGGTGTCATTTCGCTCTGGGGCATGGGCTCGTACTTCGTGGCTCTGGTGATCTTGGTGGCTTCGATCTGCATTCCGGTGATCAAGATCTTATGCCTCATCGTCCTCTTGGTCTTTGCCTACCTGCGCCCGGCGCAGCGCCCGAGCAAGCTCAACAAGCTCTATCACCTCGTGCTCTTTATCGGCCGCTGGTCGATGATCGACGTGTTTGTGGTGATTATCATGTCGACGGTGGTACGCATTACCGGTATTATCACCATTGAGCCGGGTATCGCCATCTTGTTCTTTTGCGGAGTGGTGCTCATTACCATGCTCGCCGCCGATGAGTTCGATGAGCGCCTCATCTGGGATAATCTACGGCAGCGCCAAGGAACAGGCTCCAGCGCCGTGCCGCAGACAGCAGCACCTGATCGGACAGCATCCGCTCCAGTGCAGGCCGCGTCCGCAGCACCCGCCCCTGAGGCCGCCCTGCTGACTTCCTATCTGCGTCTGCAGGCTCTGGGGAAGCATCCTAAGGCGACCCCGCCCGCGGAGAGTTAGGGCGGCGCGAGAGTGATGGTGACCGCGCGAGTTGGAGCGTCTGTGGAGAGTTGCACCCGCAGAAAGTTGGGCAGGCAGGCTAATTTTGTGAGAGAAGATCATGGCAAGCAGTGATAATCAAGCATCGAAGGCCGCGACGCCGCCGGAGCGCAGCGTCGCGGCACGCTCCGCCACGGCAAGCGGCGCTACCGGGGCGCTCGAGCGCAAGGCCGGGCGCTTCTCGCTCATTTGGGTGGTGCCGCTGATTGCTTTGATCATCTCGGGCATCCTGCTGTGGAATAGCAAGCTCAACAATGGCCCGACCATCACCATTACCACCAATAGCGCCCAAGGCATCGAAGAGGGCAAGACCTTGGTGAAGATGCGCTCGGTGACCGTGGGCGTGGTGAAGGATGTGACCATCTCCTCGGACTACCAAAACATTGTCTTAACAGTACAGATGGATCAGGGCACGGACGACATGCTGCGCTCGGATACCAAGTTTTGGGTGGTCAAGCCGCGCATTGAGAACACGGGCGTCTCGGGCCTTGATACCCTGCTCTCCGGCTCGTACATCGAGCTTAATATGGGCTCGCAGAGCACCTACAGCACGGATTTTGTGGCCTTAGATGAGCCGCCGGTGCGCCAAAGCGGCGAGCGTGGTCTGATGCTGACCTTGGTGTCCTCAGACTCGCGCAAGCTCGGCAACGGCGATGTCGTGACCTTCCGCGGCTTTGAGGTTGGCGCGGTCACCGATACCTATCTTGATGTTGAGACGCAGCTCATCAACTACCAGATCTTCGTGCGTGAGCCTTACGCTCAGCTTATTACCAGCAACACCGCCTTTTGGATTAGCTCAGGGGTCGAGCTCAACATCAGCACTTCCGGCCTCTCCTTTTACTCGGAGTCGCTTGATAACATCATTGTCGGCGGCATCTCCTTTGATAACTTCATTACGGCCAATGCCGATAACACGCCGGAGGTCATAGAGGATGGCGCGACCTATACCCTCTACACCAAGCGTGAGGATGCACGTCTCGCTTCGCTCGAAGGCTCCTTACTCTATGTCGTGCTGCTCGAGGATTCGATCTACTCCATCGCTCCGGGCGCGGCCGTCATGTACCGCGGCGTCAAGGTAGGCGAAGTGGTCAAAGCGCCGTGGTTAAAAGAGCAAAGCGCGGTCTTTACTAGCCACGCCCTGCCGGTCTTGATCGCCATTGACCGCACCACCGAGAACCAAGAGCAGATTGAAGCCATTCTCAATGGCATGCTCAAAGATCACGCCCTGTGCGCTCAGGTGGGCTCCTCTAACATGGTCTTTAGTAATAACATCATTGAGCTCAAGTACGACCCGCAGCGCCAATGTCAGCTCCCTGAGGCGCTGGTCGCTCACAGTGGCAGCGTGCTCGGGCCTGACGGCCTCATCGCCTACCGCGATTTCAACGTGATCCCGCTCATTGCTACGCAGTCGCTGACCACGCAGATCGACGCCTTTCTGGCCAAGCTCAACGAGCTGGATTTAGCCAGACTCACCTCGGACTTGCAGCAGAGCCTGCAATCGATCACCGCAGCGATGAATGCCTTCGCGGTTAGCAACACCATGATGGATCGTACCCAAGTGATCGCCAAGCTTGCCGAGGCCTTCAACAACTTCAACGATACGGTCAAAGGCTATGGCCCGAATACGCCGCTCTACGATGGCTTGATGCAAAATCTCAAGAACATCGAGCAGCTACTTCAAGACATCGCCCCAGCCGCAAGCGAAGTGGGCCAAAGCCCGACCAGCCTGATCTTCGGAGCGCCGGACGATCCGATCCCGCGCGCGCCGCGCCAGCAATAACCATATGAGGCCAAGCAGGGCATCACACAAAGGGCATAAGGAGGCAACCATGGATCACAACAATCTGCGCCCGGGGCGGGCGCTGCTGCTCGGCATTATGGGCGCGCTGGCGCTCAGTGGCTGCATGAGCGCCGGTGAGGTTAACTTCGAGCGCTTTACCTTGACCCAAGACGTCCAGCCTGAGGCCTATTTGCATAACTACGACATCAAGCTGGACTTAGCGCCGATCTTAGACCAAGGCGGCGTGGTCATGCAGATGTCTGAGGTCACGCTGCGCCCGGCCAAAAACTTTCGCTACAGCTCAAGCCTCAGCGATGAGCTCAGTCTCCTGCTCAGCGATGAGCTCTTAAAGGCTAAGGCGCCGCAGAACTTAAGCTATGAGGCCTACGTGGCCAAGTTCCAAGGCACGGCCGAGGGCCAAGCCCTCGTCACGGTCGCCTTTAAGGTCAGAAAGCGCCCCGATCCGATCACGCCGTTTACGCCGATCAATCAGGGCAAGGCCCCGCCGCAACCGCCAGAGCTCTTTGCTCAGACCTACGAGCACAACAGCACTCTCACCGCCGATGGCTACAGCGTCTTAGTGCTGGCCTTAAAGGCCAACTTCCGCGCTGCCGCGCACAGCTTTGCGCAAGACCTCAAAGCCCGCCTCTAGTGCGCCATGCCGCAGCAAGGCTGGACAGCAGCGCCTAAAGGCCAGAACCAAGGCGCTGCCTTGGGGTTCAGCCGCAGCACCTGCCTTTCCCTTAGAGACCCAACGCAGTTGCCCGCAGGTGGGGCGGCAAGCGGCGAGCGTAGCCGCTCTAGAGTCGGCCCAGTTACTCGCTCCGGCGGATGGACGACTCTCGAGAACGCATAGGCCGCTCTGGGTGGCCCTCACCGTGCTTGCCGCCAAGCCCTGCGTCCCTCTTCTAGCGCTCCAGAGGCGCATACCTCTCTCTTTGACGCCCTCAACGCAGCTGATGCCGCATTGCCTGCGGCGGGCGCGCTCTGCCTCACCTTCTGGTTCCGCACCGAAAGTCCTCTTTGCGGCTCTTTTGCCGTGCCTCACCGCCTCCTCCGAGGAGTTGTGACATTAGCCCATAAAAGTACGGGATCGCAGCAACCGATCTGTATTTGCGCTCATGGGCTTGACTACGCCCTGTGCCAATTTTGGGGACAATGTCCAAAAATACACTATTTTAACCAATAAGCGCGTTTATGGGGCCGAAGTGGGACGATAGCGTTTGCGCTCAGAAAAGCGATAAACATCGCATTGGTTGCGCCGGTATAGATAGCATTGGAGTATCTAGTTTTGACTATGTTTGAGACTTGGTGTGGGGCTTATTACTTGTGGGAAAATTTCAAGGAACTACCGCCTGCTAGTTGCTATCAAGCTGATATAATAGCGTCTTTTATGTGTAGATAGCTTGTGGGATTCTTTGGAGAATATCACGCGCAGTTTGTGATTTTCCCACAAGCAGACTCAACTGAAGATGTGCGTTAGAACCTTCGTGAACAAAACTATACTGTATTAGCTTTTTAGCTTATAGTTTGGTGTGTTATCTATTATTATGTTTTGACACGAAAAATCTATAAAGTGTGGCACATAGTACGGCGAAGAGTAGGAGCGCTTCCAGTATTTTTCGCTAGGGCTGCATCGATCGGTGTGATCTCGCGCTTGATATGCTTAATGTCAACATATTGCGGGCCGGGAGCTGCGCGTGCGTTTTTGGGGCTGATTTGCGCATTCCGGTTGCGCCACCTGCGGCCTGTAAGCGCGAAGACGCTGCAGCGTGTGAGCCGCACGGAGAGCGCCCAGAGCGTATGTTTGAGCAGTGCACCAAGGGAAAATAGGGCGCAAAGCCTGCGTGCTCTCCTGCACGCTGTACGCAGCGTCTGTGGCGGTTGAGGCTGAGAGGGCAAAAGACGCACGGAGAGCGCCCAGAGCGCGCGTTTGAGTGGTATGTTGCGGGGGAGTAGGGCGTGATGTCTGCGTGCGCTCCTGCGCGCTGTACGCTGGGGCTACGGTGGTCGGTGCGGATAGTGGCGCGTTGCGCGGATGGGAGGGAGCCTACGCGCTGGAGATAGGGTTACGCCCGGCCCTTGGGTGTTGGGTCGGGCGGTTGTAGGCCTATATGGGACACGTCTTGTACTGATGCGCTCTTAGGCGGAGGCGCTGGCGGCTACCGCAGGCAGAGCGTCGGGCTCTACGTTGTGCGGAGCGCTGGGAATTGCGCCCTGCTGCAGGTACGGCAAGGTGCGCGTGATCTTATCCCAGAGGAACTTGGTGGCTTCTTGCGTCTGAGCACTGAGCTCGAGCACGCCAATTGTGGTGGCAGGGCGTAACAGCCGCGCAAGCGGCGAGTCATGGTAATCATACGCCCTATAGCGCGGCGTAGGGCTGGCGCCGCTGGCGCCTGAGCTGTGCTGCGCGCGCGTAACACGGCCATTGAGCGCCATGATCATGCACGGTGACTTGGTGCCCACCAGCTGATATCCGGGGAATACTTCCTCGGCATTGGTCTGAGGGGCGAGCTCGTCGTCTGCGGCATGCCCGTCCTTGACCACTTGGGTGCGGCGCAGCACCGCAATGGTCATATTGGTGCTGTATTTTTTGATCAAGTCCTCAAGGTAGAGATCGATGACGTTGTCGCTGCGCGAGAACTTAGCGTCGAGCACGATGTAGTCGTCGTCACCGGGGATGCTGTCACCACTTGAAAACTTCAAGATGAAGTCCGGGCAGTAGAAGTTGTCGGGGTTGTTGCGCCCGCGCTCCGTCTTGCAGTTGGTGCGGAAGGCGAAGATCTTGTTGTAAAAGGATGTGGTCGAAATCACTGGCTGGTAGTAGACCGTTACCTTTTGCTTGCCGCGGGTTAAGACATAGGTGTTGGCGATCGGATCTTCGTAGCTGTAGTTGTTGCGCACGCAAATACTGCCCATACTGCCGGTCGGGCGCATAGGGCTGAGGCTTTGGCCTTGGTGGTAGCCGCACCCATAGGCTGCTGCTGGGCGACGGTCGGCGCGCAGGCCGACTGGGTCAGCGTAGCGAGCGGGCTCAGTGTAGCGGCTTTGATCGGCGTAGCGGCCCGATACGGCATAGCTTGAGCGCTGCGCGCCCCATGGCGCCTGCAAGAACGGCTCGTTGCGCGCGTAGTCAAAGGTAAACGAGGCTTCGCCGTGAATCGGGGTAAAGCCTGCGGTCAGGAGCATGTCCAAGAGGCGGTAGAGGCAGTAGTACTCAAAGAGCTTGTCCAAGGTCTTGCTCTGCAAGAAGAGCTTGTCCTTTTGCAGCGAGAACTCGCCATAGCGGAACCAGCGATGGATGGTATGGAATATCTGAGCGTACGGCTTGAGCTCTTGGAAGGCCTTGGCTTGGCGCGGCAGCTGATGGAGCAGCACGTGCTTGAACTTGAAGAGCTGGGCGTAGTGGCGATAGAGCTCGCTTAACTCCGTCAGATGCTGCTTTAACTGCTCGAGCTCCTGCTGGCACTTTTGGTACTGCAAGGACTTCACCGTGATGATCGGTGCCTCGTAGTTGGTGCCTTGCTCCTTAAGCTTGGCGCGCAGCGCCTGCAGCGAGTGCTCGTTATCATCGAGGAAGTTCTTGTATTCTTGAGCCGTCTTGCTGACGTTGTGCACCACCATCTGCAAAAAGCCCACAACGACGCGATTTTCGTAGGTGTCAAAGCTCTTGACGTTGGTCGTGCTCTGCAGCTGCATCGGCAGATAGCTCTGCCCTAAGTAGGTGAGCGCAGCTTGCTCGGGCACTACTTGCGCGAGGACATGCAGGTTCTGCGTCAGCCACATTTGGCTCTTGTGGGTGAGCATACGCACCTTATCAAAGGAGGTGACGATGTCCGCCTTGACCAACATGTGCTTGGCCATGGTACGAAAGTAGTGGTAGTGGCTCTGATAGCAGGATAAGACCTGCGCTACCAGCTCGACGTAGGAACTGAGCGACTTGTAGGAACGATGGGCACCAAAGAAGTTGCTCTGCAGATTCTCCTTGTCAGCGGCATGCGCAAACATCAGATCCAAGATGGTGTCATCTTCGATCGACGTTAGCTCCATGAGGATCTGGCTGATGTTGCGATTGTCGGATTGATTGCGGCTGGCGCATAACAAAAAGCTCTCGCCGTAGAGTGTAAACTCGGTGCCGTCGCTCAGCTCGACCGTGATGCCCAAGGTCACCGTATCGTACTGGGTTAAAAAGATCTGAGGATGATTGCGCCGGGCATCGGGAACGAACTTGGCCTGAACTAAGTTGCGCCGAGATGGCGGGAGCAAGCTGAGCTCGCCCTTGTCTTGGTCGTTGATCTTCAGCGTCAGTCGCTTGATGCTTTTGGGCTGGTCTGCGGGCGTGAACAAGGTACGCGCGTAGTTGCGCGTCAGCTCGTCCTCGTCCGGCCCGATCAGCCCTAGGTCATACTGGGCAAGGCGCGCCCCTTGGCTCAGCGGCTCAGCGTCGGTCAGCTCTGTCTCTTCGGCATTGCTTGCGGCTAAGAGCGGCTCGAGCTCATTGAAATCGATGGTGAGATCTAAGTCGTAGCGCGCATCCTCAATGACATTGGGGCAGGTGGCGATGTCAATGGCACGGAGCTTGGGCTCTTGCAGCGTCAAGGGCAAGTGGATGTGGCCTTGCGAACTGATTAAAGTGGCAAAAATGGCAGCCATAAACTATCCTTGCTAAGGCCCAACGGCCGCTGACCCGAGCTTGGGGGTGGGCCGTGGGGCAGAACGCTAGCGCGCAAAGAACTGATAGAAGCCTAACTCGGCGCCACCGGTGCGCTGGATGCGCTTTAAGTGGCGGGCGCACAGCGGCATGTTTTGTTCGCCGCACTCTGCGATCAGCTTTTCGATGAGGATGCGATAGCGTTCGCCGCTGCCATTGATGGTCGGCAGGATCTTCTGGGCGACGGCATAGTCCAGCGGTGCAAACCTAGTGGTTGGGCTGTTGCGGCTCATGCAGCGCGCGGCGACCACGCAGTAGTTGTAAACCATGCGGATGTTACGGGGGCGCAGTGGCATGGCGCAGCTTTCGTCGGCGAAGATGGCCTGAATGGCCTCCCACCTTTGCTCTAAGCTCGCGTCGAGCTTGTCGCCTTCATGGGCGCTGAAGGCCTGCATTAAGCTGGCAAAAGGCACCATGGTCTCGTCGTGATCAGGGCTGTTATCAGGCTCCAGCTCGACGACGCTCGGTTCTAAGGTGATGACCCAGCTGCGGTCTAAGAAGCGCGGCGAGAGCTCTTCGGTGGTGTGGTCAAAGTTGACCGTGGCCAAGAAGCGCAGGTGATCTGGTAAGAGCCAGTTGGCGTTGCCGCCTAAGCTGATGGTGCGCTCGCTTAGTGGGCTAAAGTCGCAGTTTCTAAAGAATGCGGCCCAGTAGTGCTCAATCGGGCTTAAGTTGGCCTCATCGAGCAGGATGAAGTATGGGGCGATCTTGGCTGGGTTGTAGGCGCTGCCATCACTGGCCCATTGGGCTTCACGGTTTAACTCCATGAAGGCATCGAAGATCTCGGCGTTGCTCTTCTCCATGCGCTTGGTCAGCGGGTTGTAGTAACCGATCATGTCCTTAAGCGACGTCCAGCCACGCTCGACCGAGACTTCGCTGAAGCGATCGGCGCCGTCCAAACGGGCAAGGCCTAAGGCTCGTGCCAGCAAGTTGCACAGGGAAGTCTTGCCAGTACCCGGCTCACCGGCAAAGGTGGTGATGAAGCCTTGGGTGATGCAGATGAGGTAGTTGGCCACATCGTTGCGTTCTAAGTTGCGGTGGCCAACCTTGTTTAAGTAGTTGGTGACGCGATCTAAGATCTTGTTGGCGTTATCAACGCTCTTGACCTCAGCTAAGAGTTTGGTATCGAAGTCAGGCGCAAGCTGGGCCATGGTCTCCTCCGAGGAGGCCTCGCTATTGCGCAGCTTGCTGTTCTTGGCGCTGGTTGGGGGGATGGTGGTGGCCACCGGAGCGCTGACCCCCATTGGGATGGCACCTAAGAGCGAACCGATGATCTTGGCGTCGATGAGCTTGACGGCAGCTGCGGCCTTGTCTTGGTAGGCACTCAGAGCCGTCTTGAGCTTGCCCTCAAGCTGCGTGGCTAATTGCTGCTGCTCCTTTTGTTGGGACTTCGCTTGCTCGATTTGCTGATTGAGCGCCTCCAAGGTCTGTTGGCGCTCGTTGATGGCGCTGTTTTGCTCAATGATCTTTAAGTTGAGCTCCTTGGCCTCTTGCTGCTTGGATTCGATTGCGGCGCTCAACGTATCCAAGGCCTTGGTGGTTTGCTCGAAGGCGGGGTTAGCCGGAGCATTCTTGCTGGCTTTAGTATTCTTCTTGCCTGAGATGAGCTGGCTGACGCGCCCTTCATCGTAGAGCGAGAGCTCCTCGCTCAGCTGCTTGTTTTGGCTCTGCAAGATGCGGTTTTGGTCTTGCTGCGCCACTAAGGCCTTGCGCAGCTGCGTGAGCTCTTGCTGCAGTTCCTCAGGTGCGGCAGCTGGAGCGTCAGTAGCAGCCGGAGTGGCGGCCTTACTGCGGGATTGGGCCAGCTTTTGCGCGGCTTGCTGGGCGACCTTGTTGGCGGCCTCGTTCTTAACGTCCGTCCACGCCTCTTGGGTGGCGGCAGCGCCGGTACCGGCGAGGGTCGAAATCTCTTCGAGCTTGACGCTCAGATCGGTGACGCCATGATAGTTCTTGGTGTACTCCGCCAAGATCTTGCTGCCTTGCAAGTCCGAGAGGCGTTGGTTGAGGTTGAGGTATAAGGCGTCTAACTCGCTGCTTAAGGCTTGCAGGTCGGCGTTCTTGGCCAAGTTCTTATCGTGGCCTAAGGCCGCGTGCATCATGGTGCGGACATTGGCGCAGAGCTTGACGATGAGGCCACCGACGTCCATGAAGTGGGCGATCAAGGTTGGGTTTAAGGCCGTGGTGCTGACTGCCATATCCATATCGATGTCAGGATCGGCCGCCAGAGCTAAGCTCGAGTAGATCGCGTTGAGCTTATCTAAGATATTGTTGCCTTCGCCAATCAGATTCTTGATGTTGGTGAGGGTAGCTCCATCTTGGAGTAGGTCGAAGCTGACCGGGGCGGCGGCACTGGCCTTGGCCTTGGTGACGGCGCGCGCTAGCTGCTGGTCTTCAAGCAGCGTATCTTGGGTCTTGTTTAAGAGCGCCGACTTGACGTCATCGACGTACGAGCTTGGCAGCTGGCGTAAGAGCTCATCGCCATCTTCCGATAAGATCGTGGAGATGAAGTGCTCGCGGAACTCATCGTTGTCGAGCGTCAGCTCGATGATGTTCTGATAGAGGTTCCGGTCAAGGTAGATCAAAGGTAAGAGCTGCTTGACGGTTTGCAGGCGCTGCTCGCTTAAGTTGATCGACTGATTGCCCTTGAAGAGCTCTTGGCAGAAGGTAGTGATCGGACGGATGTCCTGACGGCTTAAGTTGAGCTGGGCGCGGACGCGATCTAAGAACATTTCGACCAAGCGCGGTTGGTCGATCATGTCGTAGCTACGGTTGCTCTCCTGCGGATTAGGCAAGAGGTTGGTCGGCAGGGCATAGAGCATATCGCGATCGCGTTGGTCGCGAATGGTCAGGATGTCTTGGTCAAACTTGGCGATAGGATAGCCGCCGATCATGAAGTCGTAGCGCTCAAGGCCGTTTAACTTCATCACACCGGCGCGCATCTCCGGCTCAAACGGGCCGTAGAGCATGTTGCCGATGCGCAGGATGATGTAGTTGCTAAAGCAATCACTTTCGTTGAAGCTATCGCACTCGTGATAGCGCAAGATGCTGTTGAGATCTTGGTTGCTTTCCTTGATTTCGTAGAAGGTCGAGCTATCGAAAGTTTCCAGCCAGATTTCCGAGCGATCTCGGCCATAGGCCGGGTTATAGCGCAGCTGATAGTAGTTGTTAGTGTTGTAGTTGGCCTGCGGGTCGGTGTTGATGCGCGCGGAGACCACTGGGCCTAAGCGTTGGTAGAGCTGCTCGGCCGTCTCTTGGCCATTGAGGCGCACGGCGATACGGCCGTAGGTCGGGAAGTTGAGTTGGCTGTCGATCCACTCAAACTTGCCATGGTTGACGATGTAGCGTGGATAGAGATAGCACACGCGGTTACCGGTGCCGATGCTGTCTTTAAAGTACGGATCGTAGGAGAGCCAGCAGAGAAGCTGGCGATTTAAGAATTTACTATCCATGTGAGTTCAACCTGTGCAACTTAAGAGGAAGTGCAGCTGTGCCTCGCACCACGGTGCCTGTGTGGTGCGGGGCGGCGCAGCGGCGCAGCGGCGCAGCCTGCCGCTGCGGGGCGCTCGGCGCTTTGCCGCTTGGCGCTACAGCGTTTGGCGCCACAGCGCCGTGAGCGCTACGACGTAGCTTGCTACTGCGCTGGGCGCTACGACGCTGGGCGCTACGACACTGGGCACTACTTACCGATACAGAACGTAGAGAAGATGATACCTAAGATATCATCGGAGGTGACCTTGCCCGTGATCGTGCCCAAGTGCTCTTGGGCGATGCTGAGCTCGCGGGCGGTGAGTACGAGGTCACCGAGCTCTAGCATTTCTTGGGCGCGCTTAAGGGCCTCAGCGCTCTCGTTTAAGGCCGTCAGGTGCCGACGGCGCGCCGAGAAGACGCCTTCGCTGGGGATAATGCCTAAGACTTCGTGGAGCTTACGGCGTAACTGCTCTAAGCCGTGCTCGGTCTTCGTGGAAGTGGCAATTTGCTCCATCTGAGCCCAAGGCTCTTGGGTGAGCAAGGCGGCCGTCTCCGCGTTAGGCGGCAGGTCGCTCTTGGACTTGAGCACCATAAGATGCTTCGGGTGATCAAAGAGCTTTTGCATGTGGTTTAACGCTTCCAAGGCCTCAGCGGCGGGCTTGGAGGTGTCGATCATGAGCAAGATCAAATCGGCTTGCTTGAGCTCATCTAAGGCGCGGGCGATGCCAATCGCTTCGATCTCATCGCTCGGGCGATCGCGGATGCCGGCCGTATCGGTGATGGTGACCGGAATGCCGCCGATTTCGATGTTGATGGTCAGGACATCACGGGTGGTGCCCGGGATGTTGGTGACAATGGCGCGTTCACTACCGGCGAGCGCATTGAGCAGGGAGCTCTTACCGGCGTTAGGTTGGCCTGCGAGCACGATGCGCGCGCCCTCATTTAAGCGCACGCCTTGACCGGCGATGGTCACCGCCTCTTGGGTGAGGGCGCAGAGGTGCGCTAACTCGCTTTGGGCGCGGCCTGAGTCAAAGAAGTCTTCATGCTCCTCAGGGAAGTCGAGGCAGGCCTCTAAGCGCACGCGCAATTGCGTCAGCTGCTCACTTAACTGTTGCAGGCGCACGGCAAAGGCGCCATTTAACGACGCTAAAGCGGCCTTGGCGGCGCTCTCGGAGCCGGCTGAGATCAAATCCTCGACTGCTTCGGCCGCGGTCAGATCCATCTTGCCGTTTAAGAAGGCGCGCCGGGTAAACTCGCCGGGTTCCGCTTGGCGCACGCCTGCGATCTTGAGCACGGCTGAGAGCACGCGCTGTGGTACCACGTTGCCGCCGTGGCCTTGCAGCTCAACCACGTCTTCGCCTGTGTAGGAGTGCGGGGCGGCGTAGTACACGATGACGCCTTCATCGACCTCATCTAAGCCATCGTAGAACTTGCGCAGGTAGACATAGCGCGGCTTCAGCGGCGCGGCGCTGAGCTCAGGCGGCAACTCCGCCGGAAGCTCTTTTAAGGCATTGAGCTTAGGGTCATGGGCCTTTGTTATGAGGGTGGCGACTTTGCGGGCATCTGGGCCTGAGATGCGCACAATGGCAATACCGCCGCGTCCGGGCGGGGTGGCAATGGCCGCAATCGAGTCGTTAAAGTCGAGCATGAACCCTCCTCACTAAAACATTTGGGATTAGGCTTAGCTTAAAACAAATTTGGCGCTCTTGAGTAAAAAAGCGCCCCAAATCCTGGTAGCCTGCCTCAGGCCAGCAAGATTTGGGGCGGCGCAGGGCCTGCGGGACTCTAAGCCCCGCGTTACCTGCCCTTATTTTGGCGTCTTAACGTGCAGACCCTTCTTCTCCAAGGAGCGGTAGATGATGACCTGCTGGAGAATGGTGAAGCAGTTGGAGACTAACCAGTAGACGGTCAGACCAGCTGGGAAGGTGCAGAACATGAAGGTGAAGACGACTGGCATCGCCATCAGCACCTTACGCTGGACTGGGTCATTGACTGGGGTTGGCGACATCTTTTGGATAAAGAACATCGAGATGCCGTACAGGATTGGGGTCACGAAGTATGGATCGTGTACCGACAAGTCCTTAATCCAGAAGATGAACGGAGCGTGACGCAGCTCGGTCGACTCCATCAGCGTCCAGTACAAGGCGATGAAGATAGGCATCTGGATGAGGAGCGGTAAGCAGCCACCCAGTGGGTTGACCTTCTCGGTCTTATAAAGACGCATGGTTTCTTGGCCTAACTTTTGGCGGTCATCGCCATAGCGCTCACGTAACTCCTGCATCTTCGGCGTTAACAGGCGCATCTTGGCCATCGAGGTGTACTGGGCCTTGGTCAGTGGGAACAGAACCGAACGTACCACCAAGGTCAAGATGATGATCGAGAAGCCCCAGTTGCCGATGAAGCCTTGGATGAACTCCAGAATCTTGAACAGTGGGATCGACAAGAACCATAACCAGCCGTAGTCGACGGTCAGGTCGAGGTTAGGAGCGACCTGCTCCATTTGGTCTTGGTTCTTAGGGCCAATCCACATGGTGGACTTAAACTCGTGGCTTTGCCCGGCCTCAATGGTGGTCGGCTCGGTGCGAATACCGATGATAGCCTCAGCGCCGTTATTGGCAGCATTCGAGAAGATGACGTTGGTGACGCCTTCGGTGGTATCGCCGATCCAAGCGGAAACGAAGTAGTGCTGAATCATCGCGACCCAGCCACCCGAGGTAGCGACATTGAGGGAGTCACGCTCGCGGGCGCGATCGACTAAGTCCTCTAAGGTATTCTTCTCGTAGCGGGTCTCAGCGGTGGAGTAGGCCGTGCCGCGGTAGGCACCGGCGACCATGAACAGACCAGAGTTTTGCTGCAGGGAGGCATCAACCGTCTGCTTTAACTGGCCGTAGAAGGCCATGGAAACCGCGTTTTGGTTATGGTTGACCACGTCATACTTGACGCCGACCACGTACGAGCCGCGCTTTAAGGTGTAGGTCTTGGTGTAGTCGACCCCGTCTTGGCTAAAGGTTAAGACGGCGCTGACGCTGTCGGCACCTTCGGCTAAGACATAGCTGTTTTGGCTCGAGCTATAGGTTGGGCGGGCCTTGGAATCTGGGCCATTGGCGCCAATTAAGCCGCTTTGAGCCTCATAGACGAAGAGGGGATCGCGCATTAAGAGGTGGAAAGGATCGTCCTTACCTAACTCTTGCTTAACCTGCAGCAGCTTAGCATCGACGACATCGCCACCGACCGTGGATAAGGTCAGGCTTAAGGTGTCGCTTTGCAAGGTGATGAGCTTGCCTACTGCCTCATTAGCGCTCTCCGCCGCAGCCGCCATTTCGATGCGTTGCGCCTGCAACTCTTCTTGTTGCTGCAGCGTGACCTTGTCGCTCTCCCACGCCCAAAAAATAAACAAGGAGAGAGTTAAGAAAAGAATGAAGAGGATGTTTCTTTGCTGTTCCATGGCACAACCAAATAACCAAACCGCAATCGAGCGTCCCAACCTGCCCACCTTGGCCGCAGGCTCACGCCTATAAGCCAGCTTGGGCTTAACAGCCCGGCGGCGAGCACATTGGATAGTGCCTGCTCCTTGTCCCAACCTCGGTCACACGGCCTGCGCCCGGGGTTAAGCCAAGACAAACTTGCCTATTATACCCAAAAGCAGCCCCGTCCCCGCCGCCCACACCACGCGAGGGTGGTGCCTATAAGCTACAAGGAAGCTAAGGTGAGAGAGGAGGTGCCTAGCGCGCCGCATTGCCTGCCGTCGCGTCAGCTGCGCTGTGAGCGGCGCAGGGCGCGTCTGCCGCCTGCGCGGCCACCCAGTCGGCGCTGGGCGCCGCTGCGGCCACCGTGGCTGCAGCGCTACGCGTTGCGCTCGTGCTATCCGCGGCGCCTTCAGGGGCCATGTGAGCCTGCGGCTGGGCGCAGACCTCAGGCGCGGCCTGAAGTTGGGAGCTCACGGCGCAGCTTGCGCTACTTACGCAGCTGGCGCTGCTCACGCTATTTGCACTAGCGCTACTTGCGTCGTGGGTGCTGCTTGCGCTGCTTGGCGCGGGGGAAGTTGGGTCGACCGGGGTATTCGTGGCGCTGGTGCTGTCGCCGGGCGCGCCCTTCTTGGGCACGGGATCAAAGCCGCCCGGATTGAGCGGATGGCAACGACTCAGCCGCTTGGCGCCGAGCCAAGTGCCTTTGATCAGACCCCATTCTTGAATGGCTTCTAAGGTGTATTGCGAGCAGCTCGGGTAGAACCGACAGCGCTGCCCTAAGAGTGGACTTAGAACTTTCTGATAGGTGCGGATCAGGAGGATCGCGCTTTGCCCGACAGGCGAGAGATTTGAGCCCATAGCCGATTGAGAGCAGAAGTTAAGTCGCGATTGCTCAGGTCACCTATGCCGGACTTCGCTAAAAAGACCAGATCGACATTAGGAAGGGAATCTTGCTGTTGCCTAAAGGACTCGCGTACCAGCCGCTTGACGCGATTGCGCCATACGGCTCGTTTGAGCACCTTCTTAGGCACAATCAGCCCGAGGCGTGGGTGAGGCAGATCGTTCTTGCGAGCAAGAACGAGCATGCCATTGGCACCTGCGCGTACGGGCTTCTTGAATACCTGGTCGTAATCCTCGGGCGCTAAGAGTCGCTTGTCCCGAGGAAAGGCATTGTTAGGCATCTACGGCGTTACTAGACAGTTAAACGCTTGCGGCCCTTTGCACGACGACGGGATAAAACCTTGCGACCATCAGCGGTGCTCATGCGCTTGCGGAAACCGTGGGTACGCTTACGCTTTAAAACGTTAGGCTGAAAAGTACGTTTCATTACAAATTCTCCAAAGGGGTGGCAATTGCCTCAGCGGCAGTGCCTCAATCATCGATGCTTGATGCTGGATACTCACTCGTATTCAGCTAAGAAGGCTGGCTTAAACCGCAGGCTCTGCGCCTTGGCTCTACGCCAGAGTGGCCCGGAGCTCTAGGCTTCGGCCATAAAGCCCCCTACCCCCACGACAGGGGCAGCGTGACCTCCAAGAGAGGCCGGTTGAGCCTGAAGGATCATCACGCCTCCGCTTGAGAGCCACATAGCATACGCGTCTTAGGCCTAAAAGGAAAGGGCCTAGCAGCCTAAAGCCGCAGAGCGGCAAGGCTATCTGACCTAAGGTCAGAGCGCGTGCTCTACCCACCAGCTCCCAGCTCTCTGAGCTAGAGCAGCCTCCGTCAAGTGGAGCTTGCTCTGCGCGTACAGAGGGCATTGGGCTCACCTGAGGCGTGCCGAGTACTGTCCTCGAACTTCGCTCCACCTAATTAAGCAAAGTACAGGGCTGTACCAAGTCACCATCAGCCTTTGGTCGCCTGTGGCTATACCTCGGGCCGTGCTGAGCCGGTTTGAGCAGGGCGCCACCGTGCGGTGGCTCAGCCCCAGAGCAGGTGCTGCCTAACAGGCGCGTCCTACCAAGTTGAGCTGCCTATAGCGCTATCAGGGCGTAATCGTCCTCGTAAGCTTCCTTGCAGGGGATAAAGGCGCCGCCCAGCAAGCCACATCGTGCCGCACTCTCCTTGGCACTAGTGCCAAAAGGGGAGGTCAGCACTCGACGCGTCACATTAAGAGCAAGCGCACGCACGGTGCCAAGCGCAAAATGCTTTGCTGGAGTCGCTCATGAACTACCTACGCACTTACGAGCGAGGTTTCGTGAGGTCGGTGCCTCACTTTTAGTAAGCACCCATTACTGGGTACTTACGGGCATGTCCACAATGCCCCCATCAGGTAGGAGCAAAAAGCTCGTTCCTGAGTTCTTAGAGGGTATTATACATGATCAAAATGTGCGACACCAGCCGCTTTCATCCCCACGCTCACGCATGGGGAATTTCGCGGCAACTGTTAAAGCAGGCGAAAGCCTCGCAGTCACAACCGCCACAGTTGAGCCACCCGCCTGACCTTCGGGCTACCGCCTCGACCTTGCTCACTGAACTAGTCACTGAGTTTGTTTGAGGCCGCACTTCCCTGAGGCTCTTGTTTGCGCCAAAAAAACCAAGGAGGAATCAGGCTTGAGGCACGATCGCTTAAGCCAAGAAGGCTGCGCCGCTACAGCCCACCGTAGTCCAGCCAGCCGTAAAATAGACCCGTGTCAGCTGACTTACGTCAGAAGACCCATGTCTATCCCGGCCAAGGCTGCGACCGCGGCTAGCCAAGTAGTCTAGCGCACGCGCAATAACTTGGTTGAGCGACCGAAGAGCTCAAGTCGGCTCTTCAGGATGGGGCGCAAGAAAGCACCTTAAGTCATGGCAGGCTGCCACACGAGCTTGAGTTGAAGCCCTTGAGGCTGCGCATGCCCAAGTAATAAGCAACTTGCAGTGTACTGTCCCTAAACGCCATGAACGAAAGCACCGAGCTCAATCTCACGCTGGCGAGAGCTCAAGGTCGCAACCTCGCATCTGTAAGCAGACGCCCAGCAGACGCGTAGCCGCTTCCAAACTCAATCGCGCTGAGCAAGAGAGCAACATGGTGGCCGAACTCAATCTCATCGCTTCGGAGAGCTCAAGGCACCGCCAAGCTCAATCCCGCCACGAAGTCAGACGCAACCGAACTCAATCCCACATGACTTAACAGGGTTCACACCGAGCATCAATCGATACCCAAGAGATCTCAAGGTCGCAGCGCTCAATCCCTACTCATTGGAGAGCTCAAAGCACTTACCAAGCTCAATCCTTGTTAGAAGAGAGCTCAAGGTCACCAAGCTCGATCACCTCACAGCGATAGGCCACCGCAGGGTGAGAACTCAAAGCAACCGAGCATCAATCGATTCCAACTTGGAGAGCTCAAAGCGAGCACCAAGCTCAATCCGCTCAGAGGGAGAGCTGCACGCTACCGAGTTCAATCTCAGGTAGAGAGCTCAAGGCATCAACTCTGCGCTATCACCTAAGAGAGCTCAAGGTCGATCAACCTCAAGTTTTAGGAGAGCTCAAAGCTAAGCACCGAGCATCAATCCTCACGTCAAGAGAGCTCAAGGCAATCCCGCTCACTCAACTTAGAGAACCGCAGCACTGTTAGCTACTTTATCCCTTGTCACAGGAAACTTGACCTTCACCCACGCACTCAAAGCACGCACCCGAAGGTGCCAACTCTCAGCGCGCTGGACTGCGCACCGCATGGGCACACCAATCCTAGGGCAAAAGTTTGATTACCTTATTTTACAAACGATCGGGCCGTAAGATCAAGCCACCATCACAGATTTTTGTGTGCTAAAAAGCTGATCTAAAAGCCAATCCGCGCACTGCGCCCGCCGCGCCCCTCGCGTGCCGCTTCAGCACTCTCACGGCCCCACCGACTCTGCGCAAACACGCTTCGGTGGCGCTGACGCGCAGATCAAGCGCCCGCGCCCACGGGCGCAACCGCGGTGCTGTTCCCGCCTGCTCCAACGCTAGCCCGCGCAGATCAAGCGTCCGCCCCAAACTAAAAGGGCCCAGTCGGGATGCCCGACTGAGCCCACAGTAGTCCAAGATGTTGATGAGTTGGTAACGCGGTTACTTGCGTTGGTTGTTGAGGAAGCGACCGACAAGGCCCGAGACCTTGGAGCTGAGCTCCTAGGTCACGTTATTTACCTTAAGTGCTGACCTCATCCTTAACATCCTTGCCCGTGGCGATCAGCTGCTTGACCCGAGCTCCGGTCTCCTGCAGCTTGCGCTCAAACTCGCGCTGCATCAGGTCGCTGAGCTCCGGCTCGGCCTTAGGCTTGCTCAGGTAGAGTTCTGCCTCCGCGACGTCCTCGCCGCGGGCTTTGGCTTGGGCCTCTGCGATCTGCTGGTCTTGGGCGGTGGCCGCCTCGGCCAAGGTACGCAGTACCGTGGTGTCACTGAGCTCAGTTGCGCCAAGCTGTTTTGCCTCGTAGCGGTAGCGGTTGGCGACGAAGCGGGCGTCGTCCTCTGTGCTCAAGTACGGGGGCAGCTTGCCTTGCGGGCAAGTCGGCAGCTTGCGCAGATCAAAGGCCGTAGCTCCGGCCATCACCTGCTGATGACGGGCGTAGTCGTAGCACAGGCCGACCTCGCGCGGCGCTCCTCATGAGCGGACGGCCAAGGCAAGTTTTGGCGCGCGACCAACTGCTGCATCAGCTCGAGGCGGTGCAGGATCTCAACGTCAGCCCAGCGGGCTTCCATTAAGAACCAGTACTGAGCCTTGTTCTGCACCCAACGGCACTGATGGTGATCTAAGACCACCTAGGTGCCATTAGTCAGATGGCAGCTGGCGCGGAAGTTAAGCACGCGGTCGGCGTACCATTGGGCCAAGGTGCAGGCCTCACGCAACAGCGCTTCGACCTCACCGACCAACGCCGTGATGCGCGCGCGGGTGACGTCCGGCAGCAGGAGCTCGTTGCGCTTGATGTCGGCCAAGTGCAGCGCGTTGCTGACGTCCGGGAAGGCGATGCCCGCGAGGACGCTGTACGGGTGCTCTGGTGTAACCCGCGGATCAGCCGTATAGATGTCCTCTAACCGCAACTGATCCCAAACAAGCGGTGTCTTGAGCAGTGGCAACCACGCAAGCGCCTCATGCGCTGCGCGCGTTCGTGCTCTTGCGAAAGCTGGGCAACACTTAAGCCGAGGTTGAAGTGGGCGTTAGCCTCTTCAGAGACCGAGCCGTACTCATCCCAGCCCAAGTAAGCAGAGCTATGGTAGTCAGCGGTGACGGCAAAGCCCTGCCCCTGATTGGTATCACGCCAATCGGCGGCAAAGGCGACACGCAGTCGCGCGCCGACGTCAGCGGTGACCTGCCGTTCGGCCCAATCAGCCCCGCGCTCCGCCTGCGGCAGCAGCTGCTCTAAGAGCACGTTGGCACCGAGGTGGTAGCTGTTAGCGCCCGCGACCAAGACGTGGGGTACGCCCTCAGAATCGAAGCTTCTAATCGCCTCAACCCGGATGTAGGTGTCCTGACCAAATGTCCGGCAGCCATACCAGCAGGAGGCATCGAGGTGGTTGGTGATGAACGGCCGAACCAAGGAGACCGAGCCGTAGTTCGGTTGAGTGCCGTAGTCTTGCGCCAAATGTAGCTCCCAGAAGAGCTCACTGATGACCTGAGTCATATCACGGCGGTCTAACGACAAGGCATAGAACTGCGGGGCCTGATAGGTCGCGTAGAGCGGCGTGATGACATCGCAGGTGATGCGCTCCATCGGTTTAGTCATGAGCTGCGGCATAATCCACAGTTCGTGCTGCGGCTTATTGGTCGCCGCGCGGTTGGCAAGGAACAGCGCGTTATCGGCGGCGTCCATCAGCGGTGGAAAGTGCCCGGCAGGCATGGACTTGAGCGCAGCTGGGTAGAAGTAGGCATGCCCCTGCTCCAGCTCCGCGCGCCGACACGCAATCAAGTGCGCTCCCAACGGCGCGTCCGCCGTCAAGAACAGCGGGCGCTGCAGGGATAGGGAGCCTTCGTGTGGGCTTGTACGGCCTTGGCAGAGCGCAGACCTGCGCCCAGCGCTGATGGCAGTACTGGGATGTGCAAAGTAAGGCGTAGGGCGCGGGGGCGGTAGTGATCATAGGCTAACTTAGTCTTGGCTTGGATCCCCGATCCGATCAGTGTGCGCATAATCTGCGGTGCAAGTTGGTAACTAGATACAGAGCAAAAAATTTTTTGCGCAGGGTTTGGCGCAGGTTGCGGAGTGCCTGCGGCGTTACATGAGATCTGGGCAGGAAACACGAAGCCGACAGGAATGCGCCATGGCGCTAATTTTGATCAGCAACCTGCGCAAATTGGGGCTGAGAGTGTCCCCGCGCGCTTGGGCGGTGAGGATCGACGAAAGGCTTGTCGATCTCATTTGAGCGCAGTTTGGCCCTTGATCTTGGACGGCGATCACCTTATGATGGATCTGGTTTCCGGTGGTTTTCGGAGTGCTTGTCTCATCGGTATGAGGCAAGTGCAATGCAAAATCCACGTCAATGCGGAGCTGGCGGAAAGGAAGGCGGGTTGTGGTAACTCGCACCTTCGTGCAGCATCATCCTAATCAAACAACAAACAATCGAGTGTTTTTGGTGGTACTGGCAGCCTTGGGGGCTGAGCCAACATCATGACCCCATTGCGGCTAGCCTAAGTGCAGCCTGCTGCGAGCGTCTAGCTCATAGCGACCAGCTGCGAGCAGCTGCGAGCAACCTGCTTGAGGCAGCGTACTTGGTACAGTTACGGCAAAGCTTCCCCGGTCTGATTATGTTTGACCGTAGGGGGTAGACGGGGCCTTCGGTTGGAGTTTGTTTAGCGGAGACGTAAACCGGAAGATGCGATCGTGGCTGCGCAATTTAGCTTGATCTTTGATCGCTGCGCCGAGATCGTTTAGGATCCAAGGCGTGAGGCTAAAACCCGATCTGGATCAGGTTTGCGCGCTAAAAAGATCGTGGATCTGATCCGATAAGATCGATTAAGATCAGCTTAGTCTCTTTGGTGAGATCGAGGCTGCGATCGATTGCTGGGATCGAGGGACTGGGTGTTATTGGTTAGAGGAGATAGTTCGCGCGTGATTGCTGCCACGGAGGCCTAGGTCGAAGTCACCATGCTTCTGCATCATGCTTACGCATCATGTTGCTGCGGTATTGAGCTCGGCACCTACCATGGTAGAGAGTTTCAGGCGTACTCCCTAGTGCTTGAGTAATGGGGCCACGACTCCACCAGAGCGTAGTCGTATTATCGGTTGAATGGTTGCTTAAGTGCGTCTGTGCGGGCGCGGGCCGTTTGATCGCAGTTGAAGTCATTGGCTGACCGTGTTGCGGCCCTTCGTGTTAGAAGACCGTGGATGCGGAGGCTGCTCTTAGAGCGCGTAAAGATTCCCGATACACGCTTCATCTCCAAAAGCGCCATAGCTGAATGGTGCTAGGTCGTTTTTGCAGATGGTGGCGGGGGTGATACGACGCTGAGGGTATGGTTCTATATGGACTCTTGGCAAATCTGGCGTCAGGCAATTTTAAGGGTTGCTACGTCAACAGCAGAGACCTTAGAGGCGAAGGTCATCAAGCTCTTCTTCTATGAGGTGGGCTTCATCCTTGACCTTGAGCTCGATAAGGTTCGTCTCGTCTGCTCCTCGGAATACGCCTTAAGGAGCTTTGCTCCTTATAGCTGGCGGTGCTTTGCCGAGGTCAAGGCGCTGCTGCGTAACCCAAATCTCGGCTACTCTTTGGAGATCGTATCGCCCAAGGAGCAGGCCGTGCTGTGCGCTTCAGGTAAGCTGCCTCAATCTGAGTTCTTAGCGGGGATTAGCCTCGCTGAGTCCGAGCTTCAGGCGCCATCAACCTTCCCTAAGGTTGATTGCATCATCACCTCAGGCCCGACGGCGGGCTTTAATCCGATCAATGTCGGCGTTAGCACTTTCCCACAAGGCTTAAGTCCTCTGGGAGGCGCATGCGCAGCGGCTTGGAGCGCTCCTATCGCCCCAAGTGTCGCGCCTACTTTCCCACAAGTAACGCCGGTCAGCGCCCCTGCGGCACAACAACCTGCGCAGGCCGCTGCGGATGCGAGCGCATCTGCAGCAAGCGCGCCTGCTGCGGCTGGAAGCGCGCCTGATACGAGTGCCTCCGCCTCTACCGATTTTGCGCCTACTGCGGCCGCAAGCCGTCAGTATGGCTCTTACCCTATTCAGGAGCAGTCAGCTGCTGCGGTCACGACAGATCAGGTCTTTGGCCACGGTGGTGAAGCTGCGACTGATGTTGTAAAAACTGGCGATTTAGCATCGCTACGGTTAACTGATAACTCCTCGTTTAGTGAGGAACATGACACAAACCATCGGGAATTCAAAACTTCGTCATGGGTTACAGCTCCCCAACCGAGCAACTGCGTTTCCGGCATCGAATTCTCCGAGCCAGCGCAGGATGATGCGGTCCATAACCAGACTTATGATCGCCAGTCCCTTAACAACAGCGATTTAGCTCAGCCTTCAGCGGAAGGATTAGCTCCTGAGGCCTATGAGTTCATGGCGCCTCCGGTTAGCTGCGCCCCGGTCGATCTGCCGCCTGAAGACGACTTCGTCTTAGCCGGGGCCGATATGCATGGCGCCAGCGGCTTAGGCGTTGAGCTCACCGCGGCCGGAGCGCTGCAGAGCGCGCAGCCGGGCCCTTCAGGGGGCACGGCCGCCAAGTTCAATCAAAACGCTGAGGCTTTAGCCGCACGCATCAACAACACCTTGTTGGTGCCGCCGTTTGATTACCCAGAAGGGGCCTCGTACGACGACTGGTATGCCCAAACAGGCTACCAAGCCGCAACCTCGGCCCTGCCGCCGCGCGAGCAGTTTGAGCTGTTCCCTTTTGATCCAGATCTGCAGCCGCCCCAGCGCGACTTTGATGAACCTGAGATCGCGGTAGTCACTCCGTCTACCCCGTCGGCGCCTCACACCGCGTCTGTGGCCCCTCAGGCTATGCCGTCCCAGGCTCCTCAAGTAGCTTCGCAAGTAGCTGTGCCGCACTCTGTGCCACAAGTTGTGCCGCAGGCGCAGCCGATGCCTGCGCAGATTCCTGCGCTGGGGCCGCAAGCGGTGCTGCCTCCTGCTGAGGTGTCGCCGCAAGTGACGTCTCACTTGCCGCCGCAAGATTTGGTGCCATCAGAGTTAGCCCGCCCGCAGTCTCAGGTCGAGACTGCTTTGGTGTCTCATCAGACCAAGGTGATGCCTGAGATTAGACTTCAAGCCCAGCTAGGGGCGACTCTTGCTCAGCCGCAGGTGCCGCTGCAGGTGCCGCAGGCTCAGCCGGTAGCACAGCCCGTAGTGCAGCCTGCTGCCGTGGCAGCGACCGTTTTGTCGGATGTGCCGCAGTCGGTACAGGATATTACGCGCTGCGAAGAGCTGGCCGATGAAATCTTGCAGCCCACGCATGCCTCGGCCTTGGTGAGGGAAGCCTTAAACGTTAAGGCCCAGCGCGAGCAAGCCGCCCGCAGCGCCAGCATTGCGGCCTTACCGAAGGTGGTATCAGGCCCGATGGCTAGCGTCTATGCCGCGGCCGCCAAGCGTAAGCGCAATTGTTCGTCGCTGCCGCAGCCTAATGCGCTGTTAAGCCAAGAGAAGGTGCAGACCACGACGCTCAATCCTGATGAGCCAGCGGTGCTACCGGCTCCGGAGTTGCTGCGCCAAGTCGAGCAAGGCGTGGGTGGACTCACCCCATTCTTACCGAACGATGGCTCGCGCCATCAGCTCAACTTAGATAACTTCAAGTTGAGCGCTGAGCAGATTGCCGCTAGCAAGAAGCTCAATCAGGTCTTAGCCGAACAGTTTAAACAGATCTCGTCCCAGCGCTTGATCTACAAGGCCCGTCAAGCTGAGTTGGCCAAAAACCGCGCCATGTCGCATAAGCGTAAGGGCGAGCCACAGCTGCTGGAGCGCTTTGAGGGTTACTTGCCGGGCATGGATCCGGTGACCTTCCAGCCGCTGCCGCAAAATCAGCTCGATCCGCTGCATCCTAATGCCTTAGGCGGGATGCCGCTTGCGGGCAGTCCGTTTGCCCCGCAAGTGCCAGAGCAGCCGGAGCTGACGCTCTCCGTGCCGATGGTTGAGGTCAATCCGGTCAAGACCTTTAGCACCTATGTCTCGGATACACGCAACTTCGAGATTTTGAATGCTGCTTCGCTGTTGGCGCAGTATGTGGGCGTGCCGCAAGTCAACCCATTCTTACTCTACGGTGACTCGGGCGTGGGCAAGACCCATATCCTGCATGCGATTGCCAACGCGATTGCGTACTATCACCCTGAGTACAAGGTGGCCTTTATCCGCGCCGAAGAGTTCTTGCAGAACTATGTCTCTTCGATCTCGGAGAGCGGTAAGAATCGCTTTGCTGACAGTCAGATCTACTTCCAGCAGGCCTTTTTGCAGTATGACGTGTTGATTTTCGACGACATCCAAGCCTTGGCTAAGGGCGTCAAGAGCCGTCAGGTCTTCTTTGAAGTGATCTCGGCCTTCCTTGATCGTCCGGGCACGCAGCTTATTGTGGCTTCGAATCAGATGCCACGTGAGCTCAAGGACAAGGGCTTTGATGCCAGCTTGCTCTCGCGCATGGGCTCAGGTTTATGCATGCCGCTGCTCAAGCCGAACTGGGCCAATCGCCGCGACATCGTCAACGCCAAGTGCCAAGAGATGGGGATCACCATGTCTGAGGACATTGTGGACTACATCTCGATGAACCTCAATCCGAACGTGCGTGAGATCGAGGGTGCGTTGAAGACGCTGCACTCCTTCTTAAACAGCAATGGCTCACTCACCTATGACGATGCTGTGCGTACGCTCTCAGGCTTCATTAGCGCTGGGGCGGGCCATGTGCTCACCATAAGTGAGATCCAGTCGACCGTGGCCAAGGAGTTTGGTGTGTCGGTCAAAGACTTGCTCTCCAGCTGCAAGAAGAAGGCGATCTCGCAGGCGCGCTCGCTGGCCATGACCATTGCCCGCGATGTCATCGCCAACAACTCGCTCAACGATCTGGGGCGTGCCTTCAAGAAGGATCACACCTCAGTGCACGAAGCGATTGTCCGTACCCGTGATCGACTCCAGCATGACAGCGCCTTAAAAGAAAAGTACGATCACATCATCAAGGCCTTATCCGAGCTGGCGCGCAAGCCATAGTGCGCCTGAGTGTGCCTGAGTGCGTTGTAGCGCGCCTGCGGCGCAGCCGCGGTGCCTAGGCGCTTGGTACGTTGTCTTGGCCCTGCCGCACCCGCGGCGTTCCCTTTCTTGCTCTCCCCCGCGCCTGCGTTGACGTGGGATTTTTATGCCGTTTTGGTCGTAGGTGTATAATAAAGGGGATTTGCCCCAGATTGTTTGGCGCAGGGTGACAACCTGCCGGGCACCGGCAGCGTACGGACAGACCTCGTGGTTCTGTTCCGTTGTTTAAAGGAGAATTTGGTGCAGAGAACAGTGTATGTGCTCGACCGCTGCGGCCCGCCGGTACTGCCGTCCAAGGCAGCTGCTTACAGTCGGCAGATGCAAGCTCAATTAGGCGCCTGCTCTGTGCTAGGGGGGAGGTGGTGTAACGAGGTACGGGCCTGCGGTGAGGTGTGCTTGTGCAGCGGATGGCGCAGCCGCTGTGATTTTGCTCTGCGTCAGCTTGACAGCCCCTGCCGGAAGCTTAAGCTCAGTGAGCAACGCCCTACATATTTAACCGAGTTTAGGTCGAAGGCACAGCACGCTGACGGCCAGAAGATTAATCATAGCTAAGAGGAGGCGGCTATTCCTCCGCTGCCTGAAGAGGCGGTGGTCTCCTTGCCGTAAATTGATGAAATTCACTGTTCCTGTTCAAACCATCATTGACCCAATCACGCGCGTCGCCTCGATTTGTGTCAGCAATTCATCAAACCCAGATGATTTGGCTCAATACCTCATGCTTGATGTCAAGAAGACGGGCATCACCATGACCGGTACTGATGGCACGGTTCAGCTCAAAGCCGAGATCCCTTTGCCCGAAGGTGCGTGTGAGTCAGAAGGCTCGTTCTTGATGATGGCCAATCGTGCCAGTGAATTCTTCAAGGCGCTGGGCAACAACGACGACGTCGCGCTGACTCTTGACCCTGATGAAGACCTGCTCAAGATCTCATCGGCCCAGAACGATTACTCGATGCGCGTCCGCGCTGTGCCGGAAGATAACTCCTTCCCGCTGTTTGCCTTAGAGGAGGCGGAGGCCCCTAAGTTCATCGAGATCGAAGAGAACAAGCTGCGCTACATGTTAGAGAAGTCAGTGTTCTGCGTCTCGCGCGATAATTATCGCGATTACTTGAAGGGCGTGCGCTTTGAGATCGAAAACAGCGAGCTGTCGATCTTCGCCTTGGACGGTCACCGCATGGCGGCGATCCAAACCCAGCTGCAAAACCCTCCTGAGGGCGATGTGAAGTTCCTGATGACGCTGCGCGGTGTCACCGAGCTGCAGAAGTTGCTCTCCAACACCCAAAACTCGCTGGTCAAGCTGGCCGTCACCGAGAACTTCATCTATACCCAGATCAACTGCTACACCATCGTCAACCGCCTGCTCAAGTGCAAGTACCCAAATGTACGCGGCGTGCTGCCTAAGGAGTGCGCCCCGGAGCTGCACATCCCGCTTGAGGAGTTAAAGACCAATGTTAAGCGCGTTGCCTTGTTCTCGAACAAGCGCCTTAACTTGGTTAACTTCACCTTCACTCACAACCTGTTAACCCTGAACACACAGAACAGTGAGCACGAGACCGCCAAGGCCATCATCCACATCGACTACCCAGATGAGACCGGCCATCGTGAGTCCAACCTCAACTACGACTACGTGCGCGAGATCTTAAACGTCACCGATACCGATGAGGTGGTCTTCGGCTTCTCGCCGCCATACACCAACACGCAGATCCGTCCTAAGGACGTGGTCAATGAGATGGGCGTACGCATTCGCTATGTCGTAAGCCACATCATGGTTTAGGCAGTAGTGCGCTAAGCCTGCCCAGAGCTCTTGCTTGGTCGGGGCGACCTTGCAAGAGCTTTGTTGTCTTTAGTTCTGGGATGCGGTGGGAAGCTGATGTACATCAAGCGGCTGCTTATCACTGATTTTCGCAATCTCGAGTACGTGGAGCTGGAGCCCTGTTCAGGCTTCAACTTCATCTGTGGCCCCAACGGCAGTGGCAAGACCTCGATCATCGAGGCCATCCACTACCTGTCGCTGGCGCGCTCCTTTCGTACCAGTACCTACCAGTATCTGATTAAGCAAGGTCAGCCGCATTTCACGCTCTTTGCCCAAGTGCAAGAGGATGGCTCCGAGGTCGATACCTCCATTGGCCTTTTGCGTCCGCGCAATGGTGAGCCTCTCATCAAGATCAACTCCGATCCCATTACCCGTATGGTCGATCTGATCGACCACATCTACGTGCAAATCATCCATCCCCAAGGCGTTGACCTACTCACCAAGTCAGCTGAGATGCGGCGTGCCTTTATCGATTGGGGCGTGTACTACACCGATCCGGAGTTCAAGCAGCTCTGGCTGCAGTATCGCAAGACGCTCAAGCAGCGCAATTCCTTGCTGCGCCGCCTCACCCCCAAACGGCGCCCCGACTGTGCCTCAGACTACTCCTCAAGCGCTCTCACCGCGCTACAAGGTGATGCGCTCCTGACGCTCCATGATGCGTGGGCGCAGGGCGGCAGCGTCTTTGGTGGCGGCTTTACTGAACTGAGTGTCTGGGATGAGGCTGTGGCGCGCCTGTCTGAGCAGATCACGCACAAGCGCCTTGCCTACCTTGAGCGGCTACAGGTGATCTTGCAGGAGATTGTGGGCCAGTTTTTGCCTGATTTCCGCCTGAAGTTTGAGCTGAACCAAGGCTGGGATAAAGGCCAAGATCTCCGGCATTTGCTCGCGCAAAACCTTGAAAAAGATCGGGGATTAGGCTATACTTTATACGGTTGTCATAGGGCTGATCTGAAGATCAAAAACAACAACATTTCAGCAGGAGCGACCCTCTCGCGAGGGCAACTCAAAATGCTGGTGTATGCGATGCGTTTAGCGCAGGGCATGTTGCTGCGGCAACTCACCAATCGCACCTGCATCTACCTCATCGATGATCTCAACTCCGAGCTCGATGAGCGGGCGCAGCGCATCTTGCTAGACACGCTGGTGCAGTGTGAGCACCAAGTCTTTATCAGCAACATCCAGCAAGAACTGCACTTCCCCAGTGACCAATCCAAGTGCAAGGTTTTTACCTTAGATCGCGGTAAGCTGGTGCCACACGCCCCGGCGCCTGCGCCGGACGCTCCCGCTCAGGACGCGTCGGCTACACCGAACGCGCCGACCGCACCAGCGGCCTCCGTCGAGGCCGCGGCGAGCGCGCCCGAGGAGGCGACCGTGGCCCGCGCTGCGGCCCGCGCAGAAGGCGCGGCGGCGCAGGAGCCTGCAGCGGTCTAAGGTGCCCACTTCCTTGGGAGCGGGGCCACCGATGCTCAAACCGGGCGCTCTGCGCGCCTGATGGGGCCAGATCTTTTGCACGCCAACTTTAGTGACGAGGTCAAGATGTCTGAAACAGACCAGCAAGATAATTACAGCGGCGATAGCATCAAGGTGTTACGCGGCCTTGAGGCTGTGAGATTGCGCCCTGGTATGTACATCGGCGATACCGATGATGGCTCGGGCTTACACCATATGGTGTTTGAGGCTGTTGATAATTCGATTGATGAAGCCTTGGCCGGTTACTGTAATGAGATTTTCGTAACCATCCATCAGGATGGCTCCGTCTCGATTAAGGACAATGGCCGCGGCATCCCGGTCGATATCCACCCACAAGAAGGCGTATCCGCTGCCGAAGTCGTGATGACCGTGCTGCACGCCGGTGGTAAGTTCGATGCCAACTCTTATAAAGTCTCAGGTGGCTTACATGGCGTCGGCATCTCGGTGGTGAATGCCTTATCCGATCGCTTGGAGCTGACCATTTGCCGCCAAGGCAAGATCTGGCAGCAGACCTATCTAGACGGCGGTACCCCGGAGGCACCGTTACACCCGATCGGTGAGACCGAGGAGACCGGTACCTGCGTCCGTTTCTGGCCGAGCCCGCAGATCTTCTCGGATACCACCTTTGAGTACAAGATCTTAGAGAAGCGCCTGCGCGAGTTGGCATTCTTAAACAGCGGTATTCGCATCCACCTCATCGACGAGCGCGGTGAGGGCAAGCAGCACACCTTCCACCATGACGGTGGCATCTTAGAGTTTGTCGACTACCTCAACAAGGGCAAGAATGTCTTAAACAAGAAGATCTTCCACTGCAAGGGTACCAACAAGGACAATATCCAAGTTGAGATTGCGATGCAGTGGACGGATGCTTACTCCGAGAGCATCTTCTGCTTTACCAACAACGTCCCGCAAAAGGACGGTGGTACCCACTTGATGGGCTTTAAGCGCAGCTTAACGCGCACGCTCAACAACTACTTAGAGCAGTCGGGCTTGCTCAAGAAGCATAAGGTCAATACCTCGGGTGACGACTCGCGCGAGGGCTTAACCGCCGTGATCTCGGTAAAGATGCCTGATCCAAAGTTCTCGTCGCAGACTAAGGACAAGCTGGTCAGCTCTGAGGCCGCCAACGCCGTAGATAACTCGATGAGCGATAGCTTCATGGCCTTCCTCGAGGAGAATCCAAGCGAAGCCGAGCTCATCTGTATGAAGATCATCGAGACGGCCCGGGTGCGCGAGGCGATGCGCAAGGCGCGCGACTTAAGCCGCAAGAAGGGAGGGCTCGAGATCAACTCGCTGCCAGATAAGTTAGCCTCATGCCGCGAAAAGGATCCGGCTCTGTGCGAGCTCTTCTTGGTCGAGGGTGACTCCGCTGGTGGCTCGGCCAAGGGCGGCCGTGACTCCAAGTTCCAAGCCATTTTGCCGCTGCGTGGTAAGATCTTGAACGTGGAGAAAGCCCGCTTTGACCGCATGATTCAGTCGCAGCAAATCGGCACCTTGATCACGGCCTTAGGCTGTGGCGTTGGTAAGGATGAGTACAATCCGGACAAGTTCCGCTATCACAACGTGATCATCATGACTGATGCTGACGTCGATGGCGCGCACATCCGTATTCTGCTCCTGACCTTCTTCTACCGTCAGATGCCGGAGTTGATCGAGCGCGGCTACGTCTATATCGCTCAGCCCCCGCTCTATCGCTACCAAAAGGGCAAGCAGACCGTCTACGTCCAAAGCGATAAGGAAGCGCTGCAATACCGCACCTCTTTGGCCTTGGACAATGCGACCTTATCGGTCAACGCTGACGCGGTACCGCTGTCGGGCGTAGCCTTAGAGGCGCTCTTTACCGATTACAACAAGGTCATGTCGGCCTTACCGAAGATGAGCACCAAGATCCAAAAGGATATCCTGCTCCATCTGATGTACTACCGTCTGCTCGCGGCCGAGGACTTAAAGGATGAGGCCAAGTTGCAGGCATGGTTGGATGGCTTTGTGGCGGGCTTACCTTCGATTCCATCGGAAGGTCTACACTTTAAGGGGCAGGTGGCGCACGATGAGGCACGCGACGAGTTCTACCCGGTCATCATCCACCACATCCACGGTATGGACTACACCTATAAGCTCGACCGCTCGTTCTTAGACTCAGGTGACTACACCTTGCTTAAGAACATGAACAAGAAGGTCTACGGCTTGTTAGAGGACGGTGCCTTCGTGCGCTCAGGCTCCAAGCAGTTCCCGGTCAAGGACTTCCATGAGGCCTACGAGACCTTAATGCGTGAGGGCTTCAGCGGCGTCAAGATTCAGCGCTACAAGGGCTTAGGTGAGATGAGTGCCGAGCAGCTCTCAGACACCACCATGAACCCAGCTTCGCGTACTTTGCTCAAGGTCAGTATTGCTGACGCGATCGAGGCCGATAGCCTCTTGACCAAGCTTATGGGCGAAGAGGTCGAGGAGCGTCGAACCTTCATCGCCGAGAACGCCGAAAAGGCCGTGCTCGACATCTAACCCACGGGCCCGCCCGTGGCAGCCCGCGCTCCGTCCTGCGTCCGGGGCTTGCGCCCTAGAGCGCGTCCGCGGGCATCCGCCCGCCTGCCGCGCCTACCACAAGGCGCGGCACAGCAGGCATACCGAAGGCAGCTGTGGCTGCCTTTTTCACGTCCAATAAATTTAACATAAGATAAAGGAGCGGGCGCTGGTACCAAGTGTGAAACTATCGGCACCAACTTGTGGGGAAATGTTCCACGCGGAACATTATCCCACAAGCACCACGACAATGTTCCACACACTCCGAAGCTCGATTACATCAGGCCTGCGCGCCTCGCAGCACTGGTGGGAAAGTGCCGCCAGCACGCTGCTCCACGGCTCGCGCCACCCCCGCAGATGCGGAGCGCACCTCTGCCGCTGTGGGTTAAAGTCAATGTTCCACATGGAACATTGGTGGGAGGAAATCCATCACGCGCTCAGGCCGTCTCACAAGCGCCGATGGGGTGGGCGCTGCCGCGCTCGGCTTAATGTTCCACATGGAACATCGTAGGTGGGAAAAGTGCGAAGCCGAGCATCATAGCCTTGGTGGGAACTGATGGCTTTTCCACCAAGCGCAGGCCGCATATGTTCCACGTGGAACATTTCCCCACTGAATCGAATGCAATCCACCAGCGCTTATCCTTCTGCGCGCAATCAGAAAACTACTGGCAGGCGCACCGAACAGAGCTGTCTCTACGGTGGGATTTAGAGACATCTGCGCAGCAAAAACCTGATATCTATCAGCTGCGCGCACTGTTCCACGTGGAACAGAGCTTGGGGGGCAAAAGTGATCAGAGCTGTTCCCACCACTGCGCGCTTAGTAGGAAAGCGCGCAGGTTGGCTGCAGTTTAACTCGTGGGAGATCGCGCCCAGAAGCGCATCGCCGCTGATAGATATCGGTTTGGTGTCATGTTCCATGTGGAACAAAGATAGGTGGGAAAGGCGGTACTCAGTCACATCATCCAACTAAGAGCCCCCCAAGAGCTGCCCGCTTCCTTTGATGGTGGATTAATGTTCCGCGTGGAACATGGCAGCGCGCACTTTTCCCACGCTCGACAATCTTATTCCCACCGCAGTCGGGGCAGGCTGGGGGCAATGCGGTGCATCGTGGTGCAAACTGCTGCGAGAAATGGGCAAGAGGAGCGCAGTAGTGCCCACCGCGGTGTCGCGCAGTTTGCCCGCAGGTCGTTTTCACCCAGCTTGTAACTTTTCTTAGCCTGCGGCGCTACTTGCAGGAAAAGTAAGAGCAGCTCTGGGGAAAATGAGCACAGTAGCGCTCAAAAGACGATAGATAAGCCGTTTCGTTTGGTTCCACGTGGAACAGTGCTCGTGGGAAAAGCGCACCAACTTTTGCGCCGCAGCGTCAATCCCACCACGAATCAGCCGTGCATATGACCTGCGCGCGCTGGTGGATTGCGCTGGGGATTGGTGGTGGAATCTAAGTGGGATAATGTTCCACGTGGAACATTTGGCATAACGCCTGCTTTATATGATATTTTATTTATATTATGTTAAGTTTACTCAATCCACCGTGCGTAGCGCAGGGGGCGTAGGCGAAGCTCGGAGTCACTCTGCGCATAAGTGCTGGGAGCTGCGAATAGAGCGAAGCTGCCCCGTGGCACGCGGTATAGAGCGCTTAGCAGCGCCGCATGCAGCGGTGATAGCGCTTTAGTCTGAGCCACTCTTCATCAGAGCACGGTGCGCTGCGGAGCGGGCGTATCTGCCCCGTGAACGTGGCCTGCGAAGCATAGGGCGCGGTGCGGCGTAGTGCGCCAGTGCAGGCTGGGCGCGCAAAAAGGCAAGCTTGCGCTTGCCTTGAGGAAATTACCTAGAGCCGTGGAGGCGGCTCCGGTTGGTCTGTGTCAGATGAGGAGTGACCGGGGCGTGGCGCGGCGCTCTGCGTGGTGCGTGGCGCTGAGCGCTCTTAGGCCTTGCGCCAGCCGCACTTAGGGCAGACGCCCTGCTCGTTTAAGGCGACACCGCACAGTGGGCAGCGGGCACGCTCGCCTTGGCTTGGGAACTCAGCGCAGGCGGCGTTAACGCCACTGGTGAAGGTGAGCTTGACGATGTTGAGTTTGTCCTTGAGCAAGTCGTAGACGATCTTGATCATGCCCTCGACCGTCATCGTCTCCTTGGTGACCACCAAGCGGCAGTCTGGGTAGGCGGTGGCAAGCTCGGTCTTGAAGGCTGCGCCCTTCATCTGGTTCGACGGGGCGCCGTTCTTTATGCCTTGCTTTTCGTAGACGTCGAGGATGGCAGGCAGGAGCGGGTCATCTTGGCGCAGGATCAGGGCGTGGTCGAAGTTCTTGAGCACTTCCCATGCGGTCTTCTTGATCTCGTTACAAGGGAATACCATGTTGACGCCCGGCTCGATGGTGTCTTCAACCTCAATGGTTAAAACACCGGTGTGGCCGTGTAGGTACTGGGCTTCGCCTTGGAAGCCGTAGAAGCGGTGAGCGTATTGGATGTCTAAGGTGGTGATGCTGCGCATATGATGCTCCTTTTCGTAGCGTAAGCTGCTTGCCGGTACGCAGAGCCTGCGGGCGTGGGCCTGCAGGGCCTGCCGTTAGGGCAGAGGCGGTGCGGCTTGCTTGGTCTCTTTGGCTTGGCACTCCGGGCAGATGCCACTGAAGATCACGTCATGGCCTAAGAAGATGAAGCCATGGGGATCGCGGATCTGCGCTTGCAGCTGCTCAAAGTACGGCATATCCAAGTCAAACAGCCTGCCGCAGCGCACGCAGCGCACATGGTAGTGAGGTGGGGAGTGGCGTTCATAGACGTCAGCACCACCTGGTACCTCGATGCGCCGGATTTTGCCGTCGGCCGCCAGATTGTTGAGGTTGCGGTAAACCGTGGCGCGGCTTACATGGGGTATGTCCTGACAAATGGCTTCGTACACATCAGCGGCGGTGATATGGCCGCAGTGATGATTGACGTAGTCCAAGATCTTGAGCTTTTGCACTGTAGTTCTCATAGTGAGTCCTTAATGCAATTACTTGCTTAATAGTATAGAGTACTAATAAGCGTTTGGTTGCTTAGTGATAATTTATCTCAATAAGGAGCGGATTGCAGCGGCCGCCGCAGGTAGCAAAAAGCCCTGCTCCAGCGGGGACAGGGCTTTTGGTCAAGGCCAGTGAGGCTGCGGCGCGCGGTGAGCGCAATGCGCGAGCGCTGCGCGCGAGCTTACGCGCGCAGGCGCGCGGCTGGGCGCGGCTGGGCGCGGGCTTAGTAGAGCACCGAGATGTCGGCGGTCTTGGAGAAGACTTGGCTTAACTCGTTGAGGATGGCTAAGCGGTTCTGCTTGATCGCCTCGTTTTGGTCGTTGACCATGACCTGCTCAAAGAAGTTATCGACGTCGTCACGCAGCTCGGCTAAGGTGGTCATAGCCTGATCGTAGTGACCTTGGCGGTAGAGCGCGTTGATGGTTGGCAGCAGCTGATTTAAGTGGGCTACCAGCTTCTTTTCGGCTTCGTCTTGTAACAGCTCTGCCTTGATTGGCGTGTTGACGCGGCCGCTCTTGGCTTGGATGTTGTTGACGCGCTTGTAGGCGGCAGCTAAGTCCTCAGCCTCCTTTAACTCCTTGAACTTGACCACAGCCTTGACGCGTTGGTCAAAGTCTAAGAGCGAAACCGGATGAGTCGAGAGCACGGCCTGGAAGATCTCGGCGCCAATGCCTTGATCTTGGTAGTAGGCCTTGAGACGACCAAAGACGTAGTCAGCGACCGTCTGGGCGCAGTTGTCGGCCTTGATCTTGTCGCCAAAGAAGGCGCAGCACTGCTTAATCAAGTCAACTAAATTGAGCTCCAACTGGTTCTCGATCACGATACGGATGACGCCGATGGCGGCACGGCGCAGGCCAAATGGATCCTTATCGCCCTTTGGCATCAGATTGATGCCCATGATACCGACTAAGGTGGCGAGCTTCTCGGCCAAGGATACGGCCATTGGTACGGGCTTGGTTGGGATCAAATCGCCCGAGAAGCGAGGGCAGTACTGCTCAAAGATCGCAGTGGCGACATCTTGGTCTTCGCCATCTAACTCGGCGTAGTGCATGCCCATGATGCCTTGGGTGTCGGTAAACTCGGTGACCAAGGTGGTGGCAAGGTCGCACTTAGCTAAGTGCGCTGCACGCTGCGCTAAGGTGACGTCGGCGCCGATCATAGGGGCGATGGTAGCGGCGATCTGAGCGACGATGCCCGAACGCCAAGCGATGGTGCCTAAGTCCTGCTGGTAAACAATGGTCTCAAGGCGAGGGAAGAAGGATTCTAAGCTCTGCTTGCGATCGGTGTTAAAGAAGAATTCAGCATCCGATAGACGTGGGCGGACGACGCGCTCGTTGCCGGAGATTAAAGCGGTGGTGTCGCTTGGATTGATGTTAGAGACAAAGGCGAACTTCGGCAAGAGCTTGCCTTGGGCGTCGTAGAGCGGGAAGTACTTTTGGTCGCCCTTCATGGTGTAAACCAAGGCCTCAGACGGCACTTGTAAGAAGCGCTCTTCAAAGGATGCTAAGAAGACGTGCGGCTCCTCAACTAAGGAGGTGACTTCCTCTAATAAGGCGTCATCTAAGTCGGCCTTGCCTTGTACCGAGGCGGCCAACTGTTCAACTTGAGCCTTGATCGCAGCCTTGCGCTCTTCAAAGTCAGCGATCACCGCACCTTGAGTGCGCAGCGCCTCAACGTAGTTGTCGGCGTGCTCTAAGGTCAGCTCCTGCTGACCCATGAAGCGGTGGCCCTTGATCGTGCGCGAGGACTTGACGCCCAAGATCTCGCCATCAATCAGCTCAGAACCAAAGAGCATGCACAGGGTGTGTACCGGACGGACGAACTCATCGTGCTTATCGCCCCAGTGCATGAGCTTCGGGATTGGTAAACCGGCTAAAGCCTTGGCGAACATGTCGCGCACTAAGCTGACAGTCTCAGTGCCGTGCTTGACCGACTTGATATAGAGCCACTCGCCCTTATCGGTCTTTAAGCGCTGGGCCTCTTCGACCTTGATGCCATTGGCGCTGGCCCAGCCTAAGGCGGCCTTGGTTGGGTTGCCATCGGCGTCAAAGGCGGCCTTGATGGCCGGGCCCTTGACCTCAACCTCGCGATCGGCCTGCTTGGTGTCGAGGTCGCGGATGTATAAAGCTAAACGGCGTGGGGTGGCGTACCACTGAGCGGAGCTGAAGTTTAAGCCTTCTTGGGTTAAGTTCTTGACGAAGTTATCGCGTAAGGCTTCGGCGAGCTTACGCAAGGCCTTTGGGGGCAGCTCTTCTGTGCCTAATTCTAAGAGTAAGTTTTGCTTGTCCATGATGCAAAATCACAACGCGGGGCAGCATGCGCGCTGCCAGAATGGGGGAAGCTCGGGGACAGGCCCGCGAGCAGTAAACCTTGCACTGAGTGGTGCACTGAGTGCGGCGCTTATTGCTCGCACTTTAGGGGTGCACTTCGTGCCCGCACCTGTGGGCGTGCGGGCGCATCACCCTTAGTGTTTGCACATAGGGAAGCCCAAGTCTTCACGGGACTTGTAGTAGGCTTCAGCTACGGCCTTGGACAAGGTGCGGATACGTAAGATGTAACGCTGACGCTCCGTGACCGAAATGGCGTGGCGGGCATCGAGCAGATTAAAGCAGTGGGCAGCCTTTAAGATGCGCTCATAAGCTGGGAGGGGCAGTGGCTTATCTAAGGCTAACAGCGCGCTGCTCTCCTGCTCCATCTGCTCGAACATCTTGAACAAGAAGGCGGTATCAGCGTACTCGAAGTTGTAAGCCGATTGCTCGACCTCGTTTTGGTGGAATACGTCGCCGTAGGTGACATCACCGTTGGCGGTGTGGGCCCAGATGAGGTCGTAGATCGAGTTCTTGCCTTGGATGTACATGGCAAGACGCTCTAAGCCGTAGGTCAGCTCGCCGGTAACCGGGTAGCAGGCGAGGCCACCGACCTGCTGGAAGTAGGTGAACTGCGATACTTCCATGCCGTTGAGCCAAACTTCCCAGCCTAAGCCCCAGGCGCCAAGGGTTGGATTTTCCCAGTTGTCTTCTACGAAGCGGATGTCGTTGACGGTTGGGTCAAAGCCCAGCTCCTTGAGCGAGCCCAAGTACAGGTCTTGGATGTTGTCAGGAGATGGCTTCAAGATCACTTGGAACTGGTAGTAGTGCTGCAGGCGGTTTGGGTTCTCGCCGTAGCGGCCATCGGTAGGACGGCGGGAAGGCTGTACATAGCAGCACGAGATTGGCTCAGGACCCAAGGAACGTAAGAAGGTCATCGGGTGGGAGGTACCAGCGCCGACTTCCATGTCAAAGGGCTGCGCGACCATGCACCCTTGTCGCATCCAGTAATCTTGGAGAGTGAAGATTAAACCTTGGAAGGTTTGTAGATCATATGAATTAGACATCGTTAAAGTCCAACCACAAGAGAAATAGGTCCAGTGCCCACTAAGCTTGCCTAAACTTGCCCTTACCGCTTGCTCTTACAGCTTGCTCAGCAAGGGGGCAAGGCCGAGCGCGCTGGGCGCTACCCCGCAGTGCCAGCACGGCGCGCGCGCGAAGACTGGGGACAGTGAAACTTGCGTTATGGGTCACAAAATCGGCCCTAATTATATCAGTTAGGAACCGGCATCGCCTGAGCCTAAAGCTTGATTTTGTGGGCGCCGTGCCCCTTGCGCCCCGCGTTGGCGGGCGCCTTGGGCGCGGCGCGTGCGGCACTTAGCGTAGCCTGCGCGCAGCCTGCGCTGACGCGGCGTCGGTGGCGCCGATGCGGCGCCTACCCCTTGCGGATTAAGAAGCGGTGCGGATGCTCCGCATCTGGCAGGCTCACTAAGGCATGGTGCATAAACTCGCAGAAGGCGGGCACGTCGCGTAAGGACACCGGATCGTCAGAGAGCAGCTCTATGAGGTCACCGCTCTTGCTTTCGCGCACGCGTTTGCGCAAGAGCATCAATGGCTCAGGGCATGACAGGCCAAGGCCATTGACGGTGGAGCTGACGGTCAGCTCTGGGGCAGATGAGTTTTCTTGGGACATAGCAGCACCTAAGTGAGAGCACATGCGTTCCATTATAGGCGCGGCCTTGGGGCGCAGCTGCGGCCGGGCGCATCCTTGCGCCTGCGGCAGGTCACGGCCTTGGCCGCTGGTGGGGTTGACCTGCGCAGCGCGCGCTTGCGCGCAAAGTCTTTGGAATTGGCACGAGTCATGATATACTAAGCGCGTTTTGCTGGTTTAGCTCAGTTGGTAGAGCACCTGTTTTGTAAACAGGGGGTCGTGGGTTCGAGACCTACAACCAGCACCACCTTACTAGCACCTTCGTGCTGGTCTTGACGGCGCCTAAGGCGCTTTTTTCGTCTCTGGGCCCTACGTTTTGGCCTCCTTCCTGCCTCTTCTCTCCCGGCCTTTGCCCCACCTTGATCCTTGCTTGTCAGTATTGCGCCAAAAACTGTGACGGCATGTCAAAAATGAACATTTTCGCCCCGCAGAGCCGGGGGTGATCACTTGTTTTTAGGTGATGTGACCGTATAACATAGCGGGCAAAACCTGAGGCGTCGCGCGCCCTTCCTGCCTAGGTTCAGGGGGCTCGGTGGCCTTGGGTGGTTTGTTTCTTGTCCTCATGTTGTAAGGTTTCCAGTTATGGCTTTTACTCCGTTATTTGGCCATCAAATGCTCTATGGCGCTGATTACAATCCAGAGCAGTGGCTGCACATGCCCGAGGTTTTGGACGCTGACGTCAATATGATGCAGCAGGCGCACTGTAACATCATGTCGGTGGGGATCTTTTCGTGGGCCAAGCTGGAGCCAGAAGAGGGCGTCTTTGACTTTGCGTGGTTAGATGAGACCTTAGATCGCCTCCAAGCCCATGGCATCAAGGTCTTCTTGGCCACCCCGAGCGGGGCGCGCCCAGCATGGCTGGCGCAAAAGTATCCTGAGGTGCTGCGTGAGAACGAGGACGGGGTACGCGCGCTCTTTGGGGGGCGTCACAACCATTGCATGACCTCGCCGATCTACCGTGAGAAGGTCAAGATCATCAACCAAAAGCTCGCGGAGCGCTATGGTAAGCACCCAGCGGTCATCGCTTGGCACTTATCCAATGAATACGGTGGCTTCTGCCACTGCCCACTGTGCCAAGAGAAGTTCCGCACCTACCTCAAGGACAAGTACCAAACCTTAGATAACTTGAACACCAAGTGGTGGAATACCTTCTGGTCGCACACCATCACCGACTGGAGCCAGATCCACTCGCCTTCGCGTTTAGGCGAGCAGGCCGTGCATGCGCTCAACCTCGATTGGAAGCGCTTTACCAGCGCCAACGCCCTCGACTTTTGCAAGTGGGAGCGCGATTGCGTCAAGGCCATCACCCCCGACCTGCCGGTTACAGCGAACTTCATGGAATTTTTCCTTGACTACGACTACTTCGAGTGGGCCAAGGAGTTAGATTTCATCTCGTGGGACGCCTACCCGCAGTGGCATGTCTTCAAGGATCCCGACTACATCGCCTGCTACACCGCCATGAACCATGACCTGATGCGCTCGTTAAAGGGCGGTCAGCCGTGGGTCTTGATGGAGTCGACCCCAAGCTGCACCAACTGGCGTGAGCTCAGCACCTTAAAGCGCCCGGGTATGAACACCTTAGCCTCGCTCCAAGCGGTAGCTCACGGCGCCGATTCGGTGCAATTTTTCCAGTGGCGTAAGAGCCGGGGCTCAAGCGAGAAGTTCCACGGGGCCATCGTCGACCATGTCGGCCACTTGGACACGCGCGTGGGGCGCGAGGCCATTGATTTGGGCAACAAGCTCAGCAAGTTAGGCGAGATTTGCGGCAGTGCGGTCAAGGCCGAAGTCGCCTTGGTCTTTGATACCCAGAACCGCTGGGCGATCGATGATGCCCAAGGCCCACGCAACAAGGGCATGCATTACCTTGAGCATTGCCTTGATTACTACCGCGCCTTCTACAAGTGCGGCATCGCCGTCGACGTCATTGACGAGACCTGCGCCTTAGATCAATACAAGGTGGTCGTCGCCCCGCTCACCTATATGCTCCGTGCCGACTATGCCGAGCGCGTCAAGGACTTTGTGGCCAAGGGCGGCACCTACGTCAGCACCTGCTGGTCGGGCATTGTCGATGACACCGACCTCTGCTTCTTAGGCGGCTTCCCGGGCCCATTGCGTGAGGTCATGGGCATCTGGGAGGAGGAGATCGACTCCTTAGAGGACGGTATTGAGGTCTACACCAAGCTTGAGCCGAAGGGTGCCGAGCTGTGCTTTAACAGTGTCGAGCCCAGCGATACCTTTAAGGGCAAGGAGCTGTGTGGTTTAGTCCACGCCGATGCCGACACCGAGGTCTTAGTCAGCTACGACACCGATCAGCCGCAGAGCTACACCCCAATCTTCTATGCTGGGATGCCAGTTCTGACCCGCCACGCCTATGGCCAGGGCAAGGCCTACTATGTCGCATCGCGCATGGATCGCGCCTTCTATGACAACTTAGTCCAGCTCTTGATCGCTGATCTCGAGCTGCACAATGGTTGTGGCCAAAAGGCCTATCGCTTAGCCGATGGCTTGAGCGTTTCGGCTCGTTTAGGCGACGACTACCGCTACGTCTTCATTGGCAACTTCGCCAGCTACGAGCAGTCCTTGGGCTTGAACTTCGCCTACGAGGACATGTTAAACGAGGACGAGCACGGTCAGAAGCTGCCAGTCAGTGGCTCCATCACCTTAAAGCCATTTGAGATGCGCGTGCTGCGCCGCCCAATCAACTCGTAGCGCCTGCGCGTTTCGCCGCCTGCGCATGGAGCCACGCGCGCGCGGCGGCGCTGCGGCTGGGCCGCCCGCCCTTGCCGTGCTGCATTGCGCTGCATTGCGCTTCCTTAAGGCCATTACTAAAGCCCCTTGGCTTATGCTCCCGGTGAGCTCGGTTGAGGGGCTTTGTAGTGTTTAGGCGCGGAGCGCGGCCTAATCTTGGTATCCATCTTTCCTTGAGCGGAGGTGAGTTGCTCGCTTATTGTGCAAAAATGCGCATCTTGTATGTCAGTACGGGGCAAATGGATGCACCATGCTGGCAGGTCTCAAGTACAAGGACTAGATAGTGGCCCGCAGCGCGCGCAGGTCAGTAGGCTTTGCCTGCGGCACGGCTGCCAATTTGGTGCTTTTACCGGGTAAAAAAGTACCAATTACCGTGCGCTAGCGTTACACTATGAGATACATGTTGCTATGTAACGGTGGGCGCGCAGCTTGCGCCTGCTTGCTGGTGCCAGCTTGCTGTTAGATAGTGCTAAGCTTAACTTGCTTGGGGAGAGTTTTAGCTCCACCTAAGGGGAGTTAAGGGCGTAGTTAGATTACTGCGTCGAGCCACTAAGAGGAAAGTTGCCTCAGGAGCCCGCCTCAGCGGAGCTTCGCGGCAATGCTCTTTGGCTGAGATTAGCTTTGTGCTGCAAAGTTCAGAGGCTAGGATGGCCATGGGTTAACGGCACTTAGCAGGCTTGGTTGGTGGGCCTTTGCGGCTACCAATCGATCAGCTAGGGGATTGGCCCATCTTTAGTGGACAAAGAGGTCTGGGCACGCCCTGCGGGCGCTGCCAGCTCAAGCTGAGACTTGGACTAGGCTCATGGGCTAAAGTTCCAAGAACCACGCGAGCGTCAGACCGATTCTGATTGAGCGGGGAAGTTTTTACTTATGAAGAAGAATTTATTAGCTTTATCAGTTGCTGCTGCAGCTTTAGCTTTTACCACTGTTGCTAGCGCAGCAATCCCTAACACTTGGTATGCCGGTGTTCGTGGCGGCTATGTCCACCTCGACTCCGATGACTTCACCACCAATGCCAACGGCGAAGGCACCTACCACTTTGACAACGCCGGCTTTGGTATCGGCCTCTTTGGTGGCTACAGCGTTAACCAATATTTCAGCGTTGAGTTAGGCTACAACTACTTCGACGGCTTCGAGGTCAACGATCGCTACTACAAGAAAGGCAGCACCACCGAGTTTGACGAAGAGAACACCGACTTCTTCATCCACGGCCCAGAGTTAGGCTTACGCTTATCGCTGCCTTTGACCGATGCCGGTACTGACCTCTTCGTTCGTGGCGGTGGTTTCTATGCCATGTACGGCGGTGATGTCGACGATGCCGACGCCTTCTCGCCATTCGTTGGTGCTGGTGTTAACTTCGCCTTAACCGACAACTGGGCCCTGCGCTTAGGCTATGACCGTTACTTCGACGTTATCGACGTCGATGATGACGATATCGATATGGACATCGACTACGCCTACATCACCTTGGGCTATGTCTTTGGTAACCGTACTGCCGCTCCAGTTGCTCAAGAGCCAGTCGTTAAGACCGTTACCACCACCTATAACTTAGACGCCAGTGCTCTGTTCGGCTTTGACAGCGACAAGTTAAGCGATGAAGGCCGTTTAGCCGTTGATCAGGTTGTCATCGATGCACAAAACGCTAAGTTAGACTTCGTCGCCTACGACGTTAAGGGCTACACCGACCCAATTGGCAACGCCAAGTACAACGAAGGATTATCCTTACGTCGTGCTCAGTCGGTTGCTAACGAGTTACAGGCCAAGGGCGTTCCTGCTGGTGCTATCCAAGTTAGCGGCTTAGGCTCGACTGACTCGACCGTCGGTAACGCTTGCGATGGCTTATCGCGTAACGAGAAGCTCAAGTGCTATGCTCCAGACCGTCGCGTTGTTGTTAACGTCACCGGTTCGACCACTACCACGCAAGAGCAGTAGGAGCTAACCGCGTGGGCCTGCCCCACGTGAGCTAAAACAAGGCCTCAGCAAGGAAACTTGCTGAGGCCTGTTCATATCTGAGCGCCGCCCGCAGCGCGGCCGCCGGGCCGCTCGCAGCGCCTGCGGGCGTGCGCAGGCGCAGCCTGCTGGGCTACTTTTGGTAGGTGTCGCTCAGATCGATTTCCTCGACGCCATCTTCCATCTGGGCGCTGGCGGCTTCGGCGGCGCTGATGATTTGGCGATAGTAGTCGATAGTCGACTCGTCTGGGTGCTCTAAGGCCTGCGTGAACATGTGCTTGATCTGCTCGAGCACCGTCGCGCGCACGATGAAGACGAGCTTGGACTGATGCTGCTCCTCAGGCCAAGCATCTAATTGGCCCAGCGGATAGAGCTGGCCTTGGACGCCGTGGATGATGACGGGCTTATCTTGGCCCTCAATGTCCAAGATGCCCTTTAAGCGCAGGATCGAGTCGCCGTATTGCTGCTGCACTAAGTTGATGGCGGCGAGCAGCACGAGGCTCTTGATCGGCTCATCGAAGACCAAGGCGAAGCTCTCGATGTTGGTGTGCGCGATGATCTTCGGTTTAGCGACCGCCGCCTCAATGGTGGCATTAACCGGGCGCAGGGGCGATGCCAGCGTCTTGCCATCTTGACCCTTAATCGGGGCCTTAATCTCGAGCCAATTGTTGACCTTGGTGCTGGTTTCACCGCTGTTCTTGTACGGGCCAATCTCATCTAAGATCTTTGGCGTGATGTGACCGCGTACCATCGGGTGAATCTGAGCTGATGGATTGATCGTGCGGGCTATCTCGGTGATGGCCTTGATCTCCTCGGCGTCGATCAGGTCGGTCTTGGAGATCAAGATGATGTCAGCAAGAGCAATCTGCTTGACTGCCTCATACTGGGTGCGCAGCTGCTCGCGTACGAACTGGCCGTCGAGCACCGTGACCGTGCCATCGTGGCGGTAGTTGGCAAAGCAGAACTCATCGTTGTTTAAGGTCGAGATGACACCGGCCGGGTCAGCAAGGCCCGTGGTCTCGATTAAGACGCGCTTGAACTTCGGGATTGTGCCTTCTTCGGCCTTAATTAAGTTTTGCGCCAAGGACTGCACTAACTCGCCTTGCAGGGTGCAGCAGATGCAGCCTGAGCCCAAGAGCACGACAGTATCGTCCACTGACTGCACCAGCTCGTGGTCAAGACCGACATCACCAAACTCGTTGATCAGAACTAAGGTGTCTTTGAACTCCTCAGTGTTGACCCATTGGTTGAGCAGGGTCGTTTTACCACTGCCCAGAAAGCCCGTGATGATATTAACTGGGATTCTGTTATCAACTTCTGCCATGGTCTCACCCACTAAATTGCAAAAAGGTCGGGCGCGCCTGCGCGCGCAGCAGCCCGCAGGTGCGGGCACCGCAGCCACGCGCGTTAGCTGCCGCTTACCAAGAATGGCGCTATTGTAGCACCGCCACGCATCCGGCGTGGGCGAGCGGCGCACGCAGCAGAGCGTGGGACGCGGCCGAGCGGTTGACACGGCAGAGCGCGGGGCGCGGCCGAGCGCGGCGGGGTGCAGCCGCGTTAGTCCTTAGGGATACGCGGCGCGTCGCCTAATAGCACGAGCTCGTCTTCATCCTCAGCTGGGCGCTTTGGCTCCTTAGGCGCTCTCGCAGGGGCCTCCGGCGCGCTGGCTTGGTCGCTGGTTTGCTCGGCGGCCATCTCGGCTAAGTAGCTCAGGTCGGTCGTGCCGTTGAACAGGAAGTTGAGGGCTTTGAGCAGCGGCTCGTTGCGGTAGTTATCAGACTCGTTCAGGATGTCGTGATAGGCATGCGGAATGAGCTCGAAGATCGGAGGCACCGGGTCGTGACTGTGCTCGCGGCAAAACTCCTGCGCTGCCTGCGTCGAGACGACGTTGTCGGCACCGGCGCTCAGGCACAGCATCGGGAAGGTGAAGCGGCTCTTGCGCTTGTGCAGGCGCCCTTGGGCTTGCATGCAGCACTTGACGAATTTGTAGGTCGGGCCTGCGAGCGCGAGCTGTGGATGGCTGGCGTAATAGTCGTGGTAGAGGTTGTAGCGCACAGGGCTATGGGAGTGGAAGTTCTCTTCAAACGGAATGCGCTGGTATTCCTTGCCATGAGGCGTGTAGGCCAAGGCAAATGCGCGGATGTTGCACAAGATCTTGAGGATCGGGTAGACCACCTTGGGCGAGAACGGCATGTTGATGCCTAAGAAGGGTGCGATCAAGGCCACCGCCTGCGGCTTGTACGGGTAGGTGGTGTTAAAGCAGAACTCCATGGAGATGAGGCCACCTAAGGAGAAGCCGAGGAGCTTAAAGTTTGGGCCGACATCGAGGTAGCTTAAGATGTTCTCAAGATCGTGGCGGTAATGTAAGAAGCGCTCCACATGGCACTTGTTGGAGTCATAGAGCACCATCGAGGACTGGCCTTGGCCGCGTACAAAGCACACGAGCACGCGCAGGCCCGTATCCTGTAAGTGATAGAGCAGCTCGGCATACTTATGCTCAGTCTCCGCCCGTCCCGGCACAATGACCAAGGTATTGGAGCTATCTTGCAGCGAAGTGCCCGGCGCCCCCTGCGGAGCTTTGAGCTCGACTGCGCTGAGCACCAAGTTATCGCTGACATTGATGCGATGGAACTTCAGCTTCTGTTCGTAGAACTGCTCAATCTCAGGATAGAGGCGGGGTAAGGAGGCTTCGGTGCCAATGTTAGTGAACTTAATCATCTCTCCTCCTTGGTGCAGGGGCAGGCGTACGCCAACAGCCCAGAAAACTTGCTTTGTTACAGCATAAATCAAAACAAGCATTCCTGCTATCTTTTTGCGCGCAAATGCGGCGCTGCCGATGGGGCCGACGTGCTCGCACACTCAAGCGCGCGTGGCTGCTGACTGGCTCTCATCGCATCAGCAATTGTGCCTCGTTACACCCGCTGAGGCTTTCCAGTGCTCGGGGACGCCTACCGACTGCTGTAGGCTAAGCACCGACGGGGGTGAGGGCAAGCTGCGTCTATTGGAGGTAACGGGATGGCAGCGGCTATGCGTAAACGGCCACGATTGGCTACGATGTAGCTTTTTGGTTATACCTGAGTTTTTACAAAACACTGCTAAGTCCAATCACCCCAATTATAAATCACTTATTTACAAGCTTCTAGAAGAA
>CALXNA010000009.1 GCA_944389615.1 uncultured Anaerobiospirillum sp.
CCCAGATAGCTCAGTCGGTAGAGCAAAGGATTGAAAATCCTTGTGTCCCTGGTTCGATTCCAGGTCTGGGCACCATGCCAGCGTTAGCTGGTTTTTTTTGTCTCCGCAGAATCGTGCTCCATTGTGTAGTACGGGCCCAACCCCGGGTGGGACTGGGCGCAGGCCTGCGGGTGCAGGCCGACTTTATCGGTTAGGCTGGGATGAAGCGCGCGAGCGCGCCGCGGTCGACGACGAGGCAGTCGAGGTGGCCATTGGCGGCGGCCTTGATGCCCGGAAGGCCGTCTTCGACCACTAAGGCATCCTTTGGGTCGACCTTAACTTGCTCTAAGGCGTAGAGGAAGGTGTCGGGCTCGGGCTTGTGCTTGGTGACATCGTCACCGCTGACGATGACGTCGACGAGGTCGAGCAGGTTGTGCTGCTTTAAGATGTCGACGGCGTTGATGCGCTGGGTGCCAGTGCCGATGGCGATCTTGGCCCCGCGTTGGCGGGCTTCCTTTAAGATGGTCAGGACGCGCTCAAAGACCGGGACTTCGGCCATATGGGCGCGGTAGAGCTCGACCTTGCGCTTGACGAAGGCATCAATCGAGGGCACCTTGCACCCGGCCTTGATCAGGTCGCGCACGATGTTAGGCGACGAGTAGCCGCCGCGCTCGTAGATAAAGTCAGGTTCCAGCACAAAGCCGTCATGCTCTAAGGCCACTTGCTGCCAAGCGCGCACGTGGAAGGGCATGGAATCGATGAGGGTACCATCAAGGTCAAACACCATGGCGCGATAGCGCGTCAAATCCAATCCCTCAAGGTCAGTGCTCGGTGCTGCCATTCTTTACTCCCAATAGTTGAACTGGTGCTGCGCCTGCGGCGCATGTCCTGCGGCGCGCCCTGCGCCATGTGCGCAGAATGCGTCTGCGCCGCTCGCGCGTCCGGCGCATGTGCGCCGTCAGCGCGTGATGCGCTGCGCGTTGGCGTCATGCTATCACAGCTCACGCGACCTCTTGGTGCTCAGGCGTGCGCTTTGGGCGCTATGTTACAGATAAGAGCGCGGCGCTGTGGCAGGATGGAGCTGTGCTAGACTGAGAGCGTGAGGCCTTGCGGCCTAGGATCTGTTGGGCTTGGCCGTGGGGCGCCTGTCATGAGTGAGATTGTTTTAACGTGCGATACCGTGGTCATCGGGGCCGGAACGGCCGGAGTCGAGGCCTTTAAGGCGGCAAGCGCCGAAGGCGTCAACTGCGTCTTGGTGGAGTCCGGGCCCTTGGGCACTTCGGCTAAGCGCTCAGGCGATACCCCGATCTCGACCTTGATGGCGGCAGGGCGCGTCAGCCATGCGCTGGTCGAGCTGGAAAAGCACGGCATCAAGGGCCTCTATGAGTTAGGCCTTGGCCTTGATCTTGACCAAGTGCTCAACAATGTGCGCGCGGTGCGCGCTAAGGACACCTCCGAGGTCTTGTCCTTTATTTACCGCATCGCCGAGGAAAAGCGCCTCATCGGCAAAGCGCGCTTCTTAGATGAGCACAGCCTCATGGTCAACGAGAGCCATTTGGTGCGCTTTAAGACTGCGGTGGTGGCTACCGGCGCCACTTCGATCATCCCCTATGAGCTCAACCAATACTCAGCCCAAGCGCTCGCGGCGCAGGCGGCGCGTGCCGCTCAAGAGCAAGCGGCAGCTACGGGCTCTGAGCTCCCGTACTCGCAGGTGACCTCAGGGGGCGTCTATACCCCCCAAGAGCTCTTTGAGCTTGACCATTTGCCCAACTCCATGGCGATCTTCGGCTCCAATCGTGAGGGGCTGCAAATCGGTGAGGCCTTGGCCTACTTAGGCGTCAAGGTCGTGGTCTTTGGTCAGCACCACATCTGGAAGCTCACCGATGAATCGGTCATCGATGCCGCGATTGACGCCTTTAAAGACCGCTTTGACTTGGTGCTCGAGAGCTTCACCACTGCAATTGAGAAGTTCGAGCAGGGCTTTGGTATCTACTATATGGACGGTACCAACTACGAAAACGTCTTGAGCGTGGATAGCATCCTCGCGGCCAATGTGCGCTATCCCAAGCTCGAGGGCCTCAATGTCCGCGCCTTAGGGGTGGAGTTTGAGCGCTCGGGCTGCATCAAGATCGATCCTAAGACCATGCAAACCAGCGCGCCCCACATCTTTGCCGCAGGAGAGGTCACCGACCTTGATCTGACCATCGTCAGCTGCCGCAATGATGGCAAGGTCGCAGGCGTCAATGCCGCGCGCCAAGCGCTGAGCATGCCCGAGCTGCCGCCGTTGCAGCAAGTCTCACCGGCCGACGAGCATGAGGGCCGCTATATGGGCCGGGGACCTGCGACCGCGCAACCGACCGCAGCCCATGCCTACGCCCAAGTCCTAGGCCTGACCTCAGTGTCGCGCACTGAGCCTGTTGCGCAATCACCAGCTGCGCCAACGCCCGTCGCGCCCCCGCCTCAGAGCGCGGCCGAGGATAGCAGCGAGGAGGCGCCTGAGCGCGTATTGACAGCCGCCGACGCCTCGTTAGCGGCAGACTTAGCCGCCGAAGCGCCACAGCCCACCAACTCAGGCGCAGCGTCTGCGAGTGCCACCTCTGAGGACTCCGCCCCTGCGAGTGCCGCCTCTGAGGACTCCGCCCCTGCGAGTGCCGCCTCTGAGGACTCCGTCCCTGCGAGTGCCGCCTCTGAGGACTCCGCCCCTGCGAGTGCCAACCCTGAGAGCTCCGTACAGTCAAGCGCTGCCGCGGGGAGTGCTACCCCAGCGAGCGCCGCTGCTCCGAGCGCAAATAAGTCCAACACGGCCCGTACCGTGGGGCCGGGCGTGAGCTCGGCGCTCTATCACTATCGCGATAGTGCGGGGCAAGAGGTTGATGCCGCGGCCGCACGTGCGCCCAGCTCAGACTATGAGCCGTACGACTCCTATGAAATCAAGCGCTCATCGCTTGAGAAGTGGGCCCATAAGGGTGAGGCTGGTACGCCTGTGCCTCAGGCGGATCCTGCGGCTAGTGCGCCTGCGTCCGCTGCGGTGCCGGATAAGGTACCGGCAGCGTTTATGGAGCGCTTGCCGGACTTTAAGCTCGATATTTTGCACACCGATCCTGAGCTTGCCATGGTGGGCTTGAGCTATGAGGAGGTCAAGGAGCGGGCGCGTCATGGCTATCCTTTTGTCTCAAGTGAGGTGCGCGCGACCGAAGGGCGCTATCGCATCACCCACCAAGAAGGCGGCATTCTGCGTCTGTATTGCGATGAGGTCAGCCATGTGGTGCTGGGCGCGGAGATGTGCCTGCATGATGCCGGGCACTTAGCGCACTTCTTGGCACAAGCCATCGCCTCCGAGCGCACGGTCGAGCAGATCTACGCCATGCCGTACTTTAGCTCCTCGTATGAGGAAATTATCAAGACGGCGGCCGAGCAGGCGCTCAAGAATATTGCACGAAAGGGCCTAGGCCTGTAGGATCGGGCCCGGTAATGCGTCCTGCGATGTTTTTGGAGGTGAGTTATGACCAAGCAGATAGTGTTGGCTTCGGGCAATATGGGGAAGGCGCAGGAGTTTAGCGCGATCTTGGCCCCCTTAGGCATTGAAATTCACCTGCAAAAGGAATTTGACGTCCCAGAGGTCGCCGAAGACGGCTTGAGCTTCATGGAGAATGCGCTGATCAAGGCGCGCCATGCCGCCAAATACGCTAAGATGCCTGCCTTGGCCGATGACTCTGGTCTGTGCGTGGACGCCTTACACGGCGCTCCGGGCATCTTCTCGGCGCGCTACTGCGGCCAATGGGGCAAGGATCAAGAAAACAACGCCAAGCTGTTAAAGGCCTTAGAGGGCGTACCGGCCGAGAAGCGCACCGCGCGCTACTATGTGGCCTTAGCCTATGTGCGCTCTGAGCACGACCCGGTACCGTTGGTGGTCACCGGCTCGTGGGCAGGCTCGATTGCCACGCGCCCTCTCGGCAGCGGCGGCTTTGGCTATGACCCGCTCTTCTTGGTCACCGGGCGCAATTGCACCGCCGCGCAGCTCCCCGCGCAGATCAAAAACACCATTTCCCACCGTGCGCGTGCGCTCGCACTCTTAGTCTCTGAGCTCAAGCGCGCCCAAGAAATCTAATGGCCTACTTCGCTCCGCTCCCGGAGACCGAGCTTGCGGTGGCAGCACCGCCTGAGGTCACAGCGGCCCGGCAACGCTATCGCCGTGCCTACTTAAACCACGAGCTCAGTCTCTACATCCATTACCCTTTTTGCGTGCGCAAGTGCCCGTACTGCGACTTTGCCTCGCTGCCGTCACGCCCCGATAGCGCGCGCGATGCTGACTATGTGTCATGGCTCCTGCGCGAGTTTGAGCTCAAAAAGCCACTGCTCCAAGGCCGGGAGCTCGTCTCGGTCTACCTCGGCGGCGGCACGCCAAGTTTGTGTGAGCCTCAAGAGCTCGCGCGCCTACTTGCGGGCCTTGCGCCCTATCTGAGCGCTGATGCTGAGATCTCGCTTGAGGCCAATCCCGGCACGGTCAATCAAGCTAAGCTCACCGCCCTGCGCGCGGCGGGCTTTAACCGCATCAGCATCGGGGTGCAGAGCTTTGATGATGCCATGCTCAAGCGCTTAGGGCGCATTCATAGCAGAGAAGAGGCGCTTGCGGCGGCCCAGATGGCGCGTGCCGCAGGCTTTAGCAACTTCAACCTTGATCTAATGCATGGCCTGCCCCAGCAGGATGTGGCCGGGGCCTTAGCGGATCTTGAGCAGGCCCTTACCTTAGAGCCGAGCCATCTGTCTTGGTATGAGCTCACCCTCGAAGAGGGCACCTATTTTGGCAAGCATCCGCCTAAGCTGCCTGATGAGGACGTACTCTGTGACATCGAGGTGGCAGGCTTTGCGCGCCTTGAGGCCGCAGGCTTTAGCCATTACGAGGTCTCCGCCTTCGGCCAAGGCACCACGCGTTGCTATCACAACCAAAACTATTGGCTCTATGGCGACTATCTGAGCCTTGGGGCGGGCGCTCACCAAAAGGTGAGCTTAAAGCCGTCTGATGCCGCCGCGCTCTCAGGCGCAGCTTTATCCAGCGCTGCCGCCGCAGAGAGTGGCCGCGACATCGCCATTTGGCGCGCCTGCAATAGCGAAGATCTGACCGCGTATCGCGACATGCTCTTCACGATGCCTGCGGTGGCGCCGCTGCAGCTAGGCGCGCAGTGCCATGAGGTGACGGACGCGCGTGAGCTCATCTTTGAGTATTGGTTAAACCGCCTGCGCCTGCGCAGCGATCCCGTGACGACGGCTGAGGTTAAGCTGCGCACGGGCTTAGATCTTCAGGATTTTGCAGACGATCTGCGGGCGCTGCAAGCGCAGGGGCTGGTGCACTATGAGCCAAGTGGCGCTGGGGAGCAGGGGGGCGTCGGGGAGCAGGGCGGCGCCGGGGAGCATGGCGGCGCCGTGGTAGCGCTGACGGAGCAGGGCAACCTCATGCTCAATGATGTCTTGGCGCATTTTCTCTGAGGTTTTGCCGCTTTTTAGTGCTATGCTAACGGGTAGAAGCCCCCAAGTGGGCTTAATCATGCAATTTGGTAGCAAAAACACCGGGTAGGCGTCTTGGTCGCTACCCTTGCTTTGTTACGCTAGACGTGCTCCTCGCTTTGTGCGAGTTGAGGCAGTTAAGCTGCCGATAGGGCGTAAGGCCGCACCTAGCAAGCAGTGCTGCGCGAGCTGAGCTCGCGCCTTGTCGCGTTTGGGCACTGCGTCATCTTTCTGTGCTGGTGCTGCTCTACCGGCAAGGTGCCTTAGTACCTGATTCCCTGCCTGAGCTGGTTGAATTGGTTTTGGCGGTACGCTCCGTTGGTCGGGAGCGTCCCCGGAAGCTGTGATGACAGCTTTGCGTGTGACCGCTTAGTGGGCGTGTATCGTGCGCCCGGTGGGCCCAGCGCCATAAGGATTGAAAGATGTCAAATAAAGATCGCACGAAGAAAAGTGGCTCGCGCTCCGCTCATGGGGCGAGCGTCCCACCTAGTGCGCGCAATCGTGAGGTCGAGCTCGATGTGGCTCGCGCCGCGGGGATGGAGCTGCCGACCCTCGAGCAGCTCTCTGCGCACGATGAGAGTGCCGTAGCCCCAGAGCAGGCGCATGCGCGCCCGGATGTAAAGGAGGTCTTCGCGCCGCTGCTCAAGCAGCCGCATGCCCCTCAAGGCGACCTTGCGCAGGACTTTAAGACCGCCTTGTATGTCTGCGCGGCTACCAAGCACTATAGCTTTGAGGAGATGGTCGATAAGGGTAGCCTCTCGGTTTTAGGCTATATGCTTGCCTCGGTAGGCTTTCAAGGCTCGACTACCGGCCTTACCATCGCCGACTATGAGCGCACCCTGCAAGAGTTGATCAATGAGGGCGCCTTAGAGTACATCGGCGCCGGCTGTGGTTTCGTCGCTACCGGCTTTAAGGCAGTACGCCACGGCTATGTCAGCTGCGTGACCAACAAGAGCTTTGTCTTTACCCACAGCACCACGGAGCTGCGCTTTAACGATGAGAGCGGTCAGTATCCGCTCTACAGCAAGTTTGTCGTGATTCCGGGTGACGACGTGCAGGTCGTGCTCAACACCTTCTTAGGCGTGGCCTATGTCACCGCGATCACTAAGATGCGCACCATGCTGACGGGCGAGGTTTCGTCCAACCGCCAGATCTTCTTCAGAGAGAAGGGCTTCTCGGCCTTTGAGGTACGCGTCTCTAAGAGCGGCGTCACCACCAAGATCGGCGATCTGGTGGTCGCTGAGATCCTCGCGCGTAAGTCGCCTAATATCTTAATCGTGCGGGTGCGTGAGGTGGTTGACGATAAGGGCGCCTTAAACACCTTTATTATCAAGGCCGTGTTAGATCACGATCTGCCGAATGTCTGGCCCGATGCGGTCAAGCGCTCGGTCAAGAGCATCCCCGACAAGGTCTTAGCCTCCGAGCGCCGCGGACGCGTGGATCTGCGTGAGCTGCCGCTGGTCACCATCGACGGTGAGGATGCCAAGGACTTTGACGATGCCGTGTACTGCGAAAAGCAGGGCGATAAGTTCCACCTCTATGTCACCATCGCTGACGTCTCCTATTATGTGCGCAGCGGCAGTGCCATCGATGCCGAGGCCCATGAGCGCACCACTAGCGTCTACTTCCCGTACTACGTGATCCCGATGCTGCCTGAGGAGCTCTCCAACGGCATCTGCTCTTTAAACCCGAAGGTCGATCGCCTGTGCATGGTCTGCGACATGATGATCGATCAGCGCGGTGCCATTGAGAGCTATCAGTTCTACCCGGCAGTGATGAACTCGCATGCGCGTCTGACCTATACCGAAGCCCATGAGATGATCACCACGGGCAAGGCGATCCAAGAGGAGCATCAAGAGTGCGTGCCATGGGTTAAGACCCTGCACGAACTCTACTTGGTGTTAAAGAAGGCGCGTGACCAGCGTGGTGTCTTTGAGATCGAGAGCACCGAGGTGCACTTCCTCTTTGACGACAAGTTCAATGTCACGGGCATGGAGCCAGATCCCCGCAACGAAGCGCACATGCTGATCGAGGAGTGCATGATCGCCGCGAACGTCTGCGCCGCGACCTTCGTCAAGACGATGCAGTACGAGTCGCTCTACCGCATCCACGATCGTCCCAACGAGCAAAAGCTCGATAAGCTGCGCGCCATCTTGTCGCGCTACGGCATCGACTTAGGTGGTGGTTATAAGCCCAGCCCGCAGCACTTCAGACAGGTGATCGAGGAGCTCAAGAAGTTAGATCCAGCGGTGCAAGGCGTGATTTCGCTGCAGATGCTGCGCGCGATGAGCAAGGCCCAGTACAGCCCTGATAACATCGGGCATTTTGGCCTCGCCTTAGAGAACTACGCGCACTTCACCTCGCCGATTCGCCGCTACCCGGACTTACAGCTGCACCGCGTCATCAAGTTTATCTTAGAAAAGCAAGAGAAGCGCTCGTGGGGCAAGATTGGCGCCCAGCAGTACACCCACGAGGCCTTAGTGGCCTTAGGCACGCGCTGCTCGGAGCGGGAGATTGCCGCCGCCGATGCCGAGTTTGATGTCGACAACTCGCTCAAGTGCGAGTTCTTAAAGCACTTTGAGGACGAGGTGGTCGACGGCACGGTCTCGACCTTAAGCGACATGGGTGCCTTCATCACCTTAAACGATTTCTACATCGACGGCCTGCTCTCTAACATCTACTTCGTCAAGCGCGACCTTGAGGGGCAAAACTTCATGCTCCCGGGCGTAGCAAGCCCGATCTACGTCGGTGACCAGATCAAGGTGCGCATCAAGGAAGTCGACAGCTTAAACCGCTTCATCACGCTCTTGCCGATCCAGAACTTAAAGAAGAGCGACAAGCTCTTTGACTTAAACCAGCGCAAAGAGCAGCTTTTGAACTTAACCGACCGCACGATCCGTCCGGACAATACGGTCAAGAACGAGTTCTTTGAGCGCATTGCCGACATCTCCCAAGGCAAGGCCCCAGAGGAAAAGGATCAGATCACGCGCGATCAACGCGACTTCTCCTTAGGAGCCAAGCTCAGCTTGGACACCAAGCCAAGCTCCAAGCACAGCACGAAGCTTAGCACCACCCCACACGACGAGCTCAAGGCCCGGGTCGCAGAGGCCGCTGAAGCCGGGGTGCTCAGTGCCGAGGTCGACGATGATGTCTTAGCTCAAGTTGCGCTCAAGGCCGCTAACGCCAAACTCAAGGCCAAAGCTAAGGCCAAGACCAAGGCCACCGAGGTGCCTCTTGAGGCCGACCGCGCTCCGGAGCCGAGCTCCGAGCTCAAGGTCACGGTCAAGCGCAAGGGCAGTAAGGCCACCAGCGCCACCCTAAGCGCCGCGCAGCCAAGCAAGGCCCCAGCTGCTGACGACCACCTCTTGGTTGATACTGCTGCCCGCATCGATGCTGACATCGGAGCTGACAACAAGCGCACCAGCGTCAAGAAGGGCAAGGCCGCCGGAGCTGAGAAGGCCGCTGAGCCAGAGGCCAAGAGCGCCGCTAAGAGCAAGCGCTCCAACGCCAAGGCCAAGCAAGATGAGGTCAGCCTCGAGGCTATGGTCGAGAGCACCAAGCCGGTCAAGGAGGTCAAGGTCGCCAAACCGCAGACCGCCTCGTCCGAGCCAGAGGCCCCAGCCGCGACCAAGCCTGCTCAGAAGCCGGTAGCCAAGAAGGTGACCAAGGCCGAGCCAGAGGCTCCAGTCGAGGCTAAGCCCGCGGCAAAGAAGACTGCTGCCAAGAAGGCGACCAAGGCCGAGACCCCAGCTGAGCCTGAAGCTCAGGTTGAGGCTAAGCCTGCCGCTAAAAAGACCGCCGCCAAGAAAGCCACCAAGGCCGAGACCCCAGCTGAGCCTGAAGCTCAGGTTGAGGCTAAGCCTGCCGCTAAAAAGACCGCTGCCAAGAAAGCCACCAAGGCCGAGACCCCAGCTGAGCCAGAAGCTCCGGTTGAGGCTAAGCCTGCCGCTAAGAAGACCGCCGCCAAGAAGGCCTCCAAGGCCGAGACCCCAGCTGAGCCAGAAGCTCCGGTTGAGGCTAAGCCCGCGGCAAAGAAGACTGTAGCCAATAAGGCCACCAAGGCTGAGACCCCAGTTGAGGCTGAGGCTGAAGCTCTGGCTAAGCCTGTGGCTAAGAAGAGCGTCGCCAAGAAGGCGACCAAGGCCGAGACCCCAGTTGAGGCTGAGGCTGAAGCTCCGGTTGAGGCCAAGCCTGCCGCTAAGAAGCCTGCCGCCAAGAAGACGGCTAAGGCTGAGGCCCCAGCTGAGACTGAAGCTCTGGCTAAGCCAGCGGCTAAGAAGAGCGTCTCCAAGAAGGCGACCAAGGTCGAGGCGGAAGCTCCGGTCGAGGTCAAGCCTGCGGCTAAGAAGACCGTCGCCAAGAAGGCGACCAAGGTCGAGGCCCCAGCTGAGGCTGAGGCTCCGGTCGAGGTCAAGCCTGCGGCTAAGAAGACCGCCGTCAAGAAGGCGACCAAGGCTGAGCCTGAAGCTCCGGCTGAGGCTAAGACCGCAGCTAAGAAGACCGCCACTAAGAAGGCGGCTGCAGCTGAGGCAGAGGTGAAGCCGGTCAAGAAGGCGGCCGTGAAGAAAGCTGCGGCCAAGAAGAATACGGCAAGTGATGCCTAACGCGCTCGCGCCTACGGGCGCAGCTGAGATTTGACTAAAGCAAATGGGCTGAAGGCAGCTTTGGCCCATTTTTCATGTTTGAGGTTTGTACATGCAAGTCCAAAAGAAGAGCCGTAATCGTGAGCTCGTGTATGGCATCAACGCCGTGGAACAGGCCATTGAGACCAGCCCCGACAAGATCTTGTCGGCGTGGGTGGTCAAGGGCCGCGATGATGACAAGCGCATCAATAAGCTGGTCGCGCAGCTGGAGCGCTACGGCATTGTCGCTCAGACGGCGATGCGCCACTTCGTCGACGAAAAGTGCGACGGTGGGGTGCACCAAGGCATCGTCATCGAGATGAAGGCCACGCCGCCTAAGACTGAGCACGACCTGCAAGATTTCTTAGATGAGCTCAAGGCGCAGGGCAAGGTGCCCTTCTTACTGGTGTTAGATGGCGTCACCGACCCACGTAATTTAGGTGCTGCCATGCGCTCGGTCTGGGCGGCCGGGGCGCAGGCCGTGATTGTGCCTAAGGACAAGTCCGCCGCCTTAACGCCTGCGGCCCGTAAGGCCGCTGCCGGGGCCGCGAGCGAAGTGCCGCTCTTTGCGGTCACCAACCTTGCGCGCGTCTTAGATGACTTAAACGAGCGCGAGATTCGGATCATCGGTATGGACGGTGCCGCCGAGCACTCGATCTTTGAGACCGACTTGACCGGCCCGCTGGCCTTAGTCATGGGCTCGGAGGAGTCGGGCATGCGCCGCTTAACCCGCGAGAAGTGCACCGACATCACCAAGATCCCGATGGCCTCGGGCGTTGAGTCGCTCAACGTCTCGGTGGCCGCCGGTATCGCCCTCTACGAGGCCGTGCGCCAGCGCAGCTAATGCCTGCCGCGCCCGCGACTCAGCGCGCCCACTGTTCTGCGCCGTCACGGCCTTAAGGGCGCCGCCGCGCTTTAGCCTATTGTCAGACAAGTGAGCCGACGGTTGTCGTACCGGTATGACAAGTAGGGTAAACTTGTCTGACAAGTACAGTCGGCCCGCGGGCTGCGCGGGCAGCGGGGATGGGGCGCTCGGGTTTGTGGGCAGCGCTGCGCGCCGCGCAGGGCGGGCGCTCCGCGGCTGCGGAGCGCAGAGGCTGCGAGAAAAGGGGGCGCAAAGTGTGATAAAGCTTGCAAACTTGTGCAATTTGGCTAGAATAGGCGCACTTCAGTCGCGTGCCATACCCATGGTGGGGTGCCACGTAAGCTTCCTTGTCTAAAATCATTCGACTGAAATTTTAGACTTTTACCGTAAGGGGCATTTTTCATGCGTCACTACGAAATCATTTTCCTGGTTCACCCAGATCAGTCCGATCAGGTTCCAGGCATGATCGAGCGTTACAAGGGCGAGATCGAGAAGACTGGCGGCAAGATTCACCGTCTTGAGGACTGGGGCCGTCGTCAACTGGCTTACCCTATCATGAAGCTGCACAAGGCTCACTATGTCTTAATGAACGTTGAGGCAGAGCAAGAGGCCATCGACAGCATCGAGAACAATTTCCGCTACAACGACGCAGTAATCCGTAACTTAGTCATCCGTACTTCGGGCCCTGTCACCGAGCCTTCCCCAATGATGAAGGCCCGTGAGGAGCGCCAAGACCGTCAGGATCGCCGCGGTGGCCGCGACGAGGATGGTCGTCGTGCCCGTCCAGAATCCGCAGACAACGATTCTGCCGAAGCTTAATTGAGAGGACTAAACAATGGCTCGCTATTTCCACCGTCGTAAGTTCTGCCGTTTCACCGCCGAAGGTGTAACCGAGATCGATTACAAGGATGTCAGCCTGTTACGTAACTACGTTACTGAGTCTGGTAAGATCGTCCCAAGCCGCATCACTGGTACGAGCGCTAAGTACCAGCGCCAGCTGGCTACCGCTATCAAGCGTGCCCGCTTCTTAGCTCTGTTACCTTACACCGATCTTCACAACCGCTAATCCCCCAAGGTTAGGCCATGGGTTAGGCCCACGGCCTGCGCAGGAGAGTCCTGCGCCTTGTGAGCATTGACGCGGCAAGATTTATAGGAAAGATTTTCCATGGAAATTATTCTGCTCGATAAGATCGCCCACTTAGGCGGTCTCGGTGACAAGGTAAAGGTTCGCAACGGCTATGCCCGTAACTTCTTGTTACCACAAAAGAAGGCTGTCTTAGCTACCGAAGAGAACTTAAAGAAGTTCGAGGCTGAGCGCGTCATGTACGCTGCCAAGATCGCCGCTGAGTTAGAGGCTGCTGAGCAGCGCGCTAACGCCATCGCCGAGTTAGGCCAGATCGTGATCGCCTCCAACGCCGGTGACGAAGGCAAGCTCTTCGGCTCGATCGGTACCCGTGACATCTCCGAGGCTTTAACTGCCGCTGGTGTTGAGGTACACAAGAGCGAAGTTCGTATGCCAGACGGCGTCATCCGTTCGATCGGCGAGTACGAGATCGCTATTCAGTTACACGCTGACGTTAAGACCACCATCAAGGTTGTCGTTGAGCCAGCTAAGTAAGCGCCCGCGCTTACGCTGAAGCGCCCCTGAGGGGCAAAAGAGAGCAGTGCCGAGCGGCCCTGCTCTTTTTTTGTGTCCGCCGCCGCAGGCGGGCGCCTGTCAGCGGGCGCCTGCGCCGCCCGCGTCCCGCCTGCGCCGCAGCTTGGTGACGGGCAGCGCCGTCTTGCTGCTTGCCGCTATGATCGTGACCATGGTTAGCTCGTGGCATATCGCCAGTATGGCCCTGCCTTTTGAGTTCTTGCCGCCGCCGCGCGGCACATGGCGCGATCTCCATGTCGCCGCTACCGCATGGTGCTTTGTCTTGATGGCTCTGCACTTGGGGCTGCATCTGCACAATACGCTGAGCAAGTGGGAGCGTCGGCTCAAGGCTCAGGCTTGGGCCTTGAGGCTGCTACAAGCCAGCGTCTTGCTCGGCGCTGTATGGTGCCTGCAGCGCAACCAAGTGCTCTCCGACCTCCTGATGCTGCCGGTGCGGCCTATCGCCTTTGAGCCGCTGCGCTTTTATGCCGAGCATCTGGTCATCATCGGCGGCTTTGCCGTGTTCACGCATGGGCTCTTGGCGCTGCTTACGCCGCAGCGTCCTGCGCGGTAGGTGGCGTAGGGCTGGTCGTACCATCATGATAGCGCGGGCGTTTGGTGCTATAGTGCACCTAGGTTTAGGGCGCAGGCTTAGGGTGGCACCATGGGTAAGACGTACACTTTTCCGGAAGATATCAAGGCACTATTGATCTTTGAGATTGGGGGCGAGGAGGTCTTCATTTCGCCAATGCAGCAGCACGATATCCGCATGGCCTACCAGATCTACAAAACACCAGCTTTGACTGCGGAGATGATCAACCAGCTGCAAGTGCGCAAGGGCTCCGAGGCCATTACGCCGGAAATGGTGAAGGCCGTGATTGCCCGTCCGCTCCAGCCTAGCAATGAGGTCAAGAGCGAGTCCAAGAAGAAGGCTGCGCCGCAAGCCTCCGCGTCCGCTGTAGCCGAGAGTGTTAATCCTGAGACTGTGGCTCCGCAAGAGCAGCAACCTGAGCAGCCCATTGAGCCGCCGTCGCCGGTGGTCGAAGATGAAGAGACCTTTGATCTGTGGGGGCAGGCGCTGCACATTCCGGTGGATTTGCAGCAAGACATCCGCTGTGCCTATCGCATCTTAGGCTCGGCTGAGGCCGCCGCGCAGAGCATCAACCGCGTCAAAAAGTTTGACCAAGAGGTCACCGTCGATATGGTGCAGGCGGTGATTACGCGCTGTTTGCGCCAAGAGGGCTTAGACTCCGCCGACTGACCGGCAGCGGACAAAATATTTTGGGTCAGGGGCTACCCAAGCCCTTGTGAACTGTGTACAATAGGCGCCATCTCAAGTGGGGGTTTAGCTCAGTTGGTAGAGCTTCTGCCACGCAAGCAGAGGGTCAACGGTTCGATTCCGTTAACCTCCACCATTGAGATAACGAAGAAGCTGCGGATGCAGCTTTTTGCGTTTCTGGGCCCGGCATTTTGGCCCTTTCCTTTCAGGCCCCTTCTTTGCGGCCTCCTCTCGTCTGTGCGGCTACTCTGTACAGCCTCTTATCGGCTCCATCGGCGAGCCCTTCCCAGCTCCAGCAGCGAGCCTTCCCCATTCGAGCAGCCCCTTGCAAAGGGCACAGGCTTTGCCCACAATAAGGCGGTTTGTGTGCCTACGGTTGGTGCGCGTTAGCGCAAGGCCTCGGCGCGACTTTGACAGCGGTGGAAGGTGACGGATATGACGTTGGAGCATTTAGCCCAAGACAAGCAACAAGAGCGGCAAACGCAATACATGACGGTAGAGGTCGATGATGCGGCCAAGCACGCGCAGATGATCTTGCCTGACCTTGCCGCCATGCCCGAGATCAAGCTTGTCGCCTTGGACTTAGATGGCACCACCCTGCGCGAGGACAAGACCTTCTCGCCGCGCCTGATTGCGGTAATCCACGAGCTGCAGCGCCGTGGCGTCTATGTGGCCATTTGCTCGGGGCGGGCGCCAGAGAGCGTGCAGGGCTTTGCTCAGATTTTGGGCCTTGAGGGCGGCCACGGCTACTGCATCTGCTTCAATGGCGGCGCCCTCATCAGCCTCAAGGACATCAAGCACGATCTCTTTGTCAGCACCTTAAAGGCGCCCGATCTTATCGATATCGAGCATCAGGCCCGCCTCCACGGCTGTGCGATCCACGCTTACAGCACGCGCCGGGTGCTCTTAACCGAGAGCAACATCAAGTTCACCGAGATGGAGATCGCCGCCTCGATGCAGCCGTTTGAGAAGCTGCTGTTCCCAGATGAGGTCAAGCCGAGCGAGGAGGCCTACAAGCTCATTGCGGTAGGTGATGCCCCCAAGCTCGATGCCATGCGCTCAGAGCTGCCTGCAGAATTTACCCAGCGCTTTAATATTGCGCGGACGCACCCGAACTTCCTTGAGTTCATGGCCCACGGCTGCTCGAAGGGCTCCACCTTACATCAGCTCTGCGCCAAGCTCGGCATCAGCACCCAAAACGTGGTGGCCTTTGGCGATGCCGAAAACGACATTGAGATGGTGCAAGAGGCCGGAGTCGGCGTCGCCGTGGCCAACGCCATGCCGACCTTAAAGGCCGCCGCGCGCTACCAGACTTACAACTACTTAGACGACGGCGTAGCCATCTACTTAGAGCGCCTCTTCGGCCTAAGCGCGCAGTAGTAATGCGCCTTGGCTCAGCCGAGCCCAGCCTGCTCCCGCAGCTGCGCTCAAGTCTGCGCCCGCCCCGGCGGGCGTGAGGATGCAGGCCCGCGCTCAAGCCAGCTGACTGGGCTTGCAAGCTTGTTGCGATCGCGAAAACGACTTTGAGATGGTGCAAGAAGCCGGAGGCGGTGGCGTCGTGGCCAACGCCATGCCGACCTTCAAGGCCGCCGCGCTAAGGCGTAACTTGCGTCTTGGATCAGCCTGCGACCGCCTCTGAGCTCAAGCCGACTGAGTAGGACAGCAAGCTTGTTGCTGTGGACGATGGCGAAAACGACATTGAGCTGGTGCAAGAGGCCGGAGTCGGCGCCGTCGTGGCCAACGCCATGACGACCTTCAAGGCCCCTGCGCTTGGCCAAGCCCCAGCATGCGCTAACAGGTGCGGGCGTGAGGCTGCAAGCCCGCGCTATAATGGCAAGTGCCTGCATGGTCATAGGGCAGGTTGGATTGTTGCTGTGGTAGGACGGGAGATGGTGACGTGAATGTCTCTGAGCAAAATGTAAGTCATTTTATGTGGGGCGTAGACGGCTACTTCATCCCTTGCTATCAGCGCCATTACTCTTGGGATGAAGAGCAATGTCGCGCTCTCTTCGAGGACATGGTACGGCTCCATCAGCAGCGTGAGCACGATTCTTCGGCAACCCACTTCATTGGAAGTGTGGTGATGCAGCGTTTGCCTGAGGCGCCGTCTTCGATCATGGTGATCGATGGCCAGCAACGTCTCACCACCATGTACCTGTTCTATCTAGCATTATCTCGTGCGTTTGACCGAGCAGCTAGGAAAGGGAGTGAAGACAAGGCTTACACTATCGACTGCTCTAAGTGGGCTCGAACTATAGAACTCAACATTCTTTTTGAGAAAAGTCCAAGTTGCTCGGTAGACTTGAACAGCAAGCATCGCTTCACGTTATCGGAGGCTGATCAGCATGCGCTGGATAAGCTCTTCGCGGGCAACGAGGACGAGTTTGTTGCAGATTCACTGTTGACCCGCAACTACCGTTTGTTCGTGGATTGGATTAGCGCGCAAGAGGACATGTCGCTTCATGCTTTCTACAGGATCCCGGAGAGCTTGATCTTCATCGAAATCGATCTTGAGGCCAAGGACGACGCGCAGCTCATCTTCGAGTCGCTTAACTCTAAGGGAGTCACTCTTGAGAATGGCGATAAAGTACGTAACTTCCTCTTGATGGGCTTTAACTACGAGGATGTTAACCGGCACTATCGTGAGCTCTGGTGTCCGATGGAGCTGAACTGTGCCCATGCCCTTTCATAGTTCATCAAACACTTCCTTGTCCTCAAACAGGGGCGGGCACCGAGCGAGGACTCGCTCTATGTGAAATTCAAATACTATGTGCAAGGACTGCAGCGTGGCAGCGCCCCGGCTTCTCAGAACCAAGTCACAGTCGCGGTGTTAGATGAGCTTCTTGCCTACTCCGTGCTCTTTAAGCAGATGCGTGATTGCTCTTATAAGTTGAGCGCGCAGCATGATACCGAGTTGAGCTTCGGTGAGCGCTCGCAGTTGCAAAAGGCGCTGAACAAAAGTCTGTTTAACTTACAGCAGTTGCCTTACAACGTCCGGACGCCGGTAGTGATGCAGCTCATGATGCTGCACGTCAAGAATCAGATCAGTGGCACCGAGCTGCTGGAGGCGATGAAGCTGCTGGAGACCTTCTTGTTCCGTCGGTGGGCCTGCGGCTGGCAGAGCCGTGATCTTAACCGCAAATTCCAATCGATAGCCTACAAGTTAGTTCCTGATGTTAACGGCGGCTGTGATGTGATGCCACTGCTTAAGCGTAGCTTGTGCTCAGCTGATGAGGGTAAGTGCGCAAGCTCTATGCCTCAAGATGCGGAGTTTGTGCAGGCCTTACAGCATCGAGCCCTCTACAAGAAGTCCAACTCCAAGAACAGTGCACCTCTTAAGTACATGCTTGAGCGCCTCGAGAATGCTGATAGTCTTGAGACAATCCCTATCGACTCCACCTACAGCATTGAGCACATCATGCCGCAGACGCTCACCGCGGAGTGGCGCGCTGAGTTAGGTGCCAATGCCGTATCTATCCATAAAGAGTGGCTCCACCGCTTAGGCAACCTGACGCTGACGGCCTATAACAGCAAGTACTCCAACAGCTCCTTCGCCCAGAAGTGCACAATGGAGCATGGCTTTGCCGACAGCTCGCTGCGCCTCAATCGCGACATTGCCGAGCATGACCACTGGGGGCGACAGGAGATGGAGCAGCGCACAGCAGTGCTGGTAGCCAAGGCCCTCAAGCTTTGGCCGTATCCGGGGGATAGTGTTGAGAAGTGCGCCGAGCATGTGTCTACACCTGATCCGGGGCCTGCATCTGTTCATGTGCCCGTGTCCGCGCCTACTCCAGTGCCTGAGGTTAAGGATGAGCCTGAAAGCTTTGATTACTGCTTAGCCGAGGGCGATCTGGATTTGACCGGCACTAAGCTCCGCGGCTATGAGTTCATGGGGCAGCACTACGATGCTAGCAATTGGGTGCAGCTGCAACGCGACTTGATCCCCCTGATCTATCAGCTCAATCCTGAGCGCCTGCGCTCTTGGCATCAGACTCCATGGGGGCGCTTCAATGTGCTTGAGCAGTTTATCAAGAGCTCCCGCCTAGACTTCCCGATTGCCCAGAAACGTCCTAATAGTGTGTTCGAGATCGACAAGCAGATCTTCTTCTGCACCCATCAGAATGTGCTGACAAAGGTCAATATACTCCAGCAGCTCTTTGAGTTGATGCAAATTGACCCGGCGCAGCTGACGCTGCACCTAGTGCGCAGCAAGGGGTAAGAGTAAGCCTGCTTGAGCTGCGCCTCCGACGAAGGTATATGAGCCCATTCGGGGTGAGTACATCAGCCGGGAAGGGCAACGAGCAGCGCCGCGCGGGCAGGAGAGAAGGGCTCACCGCGGTGCCTGCAGCGCCTGTTTGGCGCAGTCTGCGCCAAGGCAGGCGAAGAGTAAGTCGGTGGGCCGCCGACGAGGGCGCGCAGACGTGGTGCTAAGCGATTCCTAACTTAGGTTATGGCACAATAGCATGCCTTGTTTGGAATGGAGAGGATGAAACCATGTCTCAGGCACCACAACCTAAGCTTAAGGAGCGCGCGGACACGCCTGCGGGAGCAGGAGCGTCCGCAGGAGCGACCGCGGGGGCGGGCGCTGCTAGCACGGCGGCGCAGGGCGCAGCGGGCGGTGCCCGTCCCGTGGACTGCTTGCCGCTGAAGGAGACGCTCCAAGCCTTTTGGGTGATGCTCAAGAGCTATTGGGGCTGTAAGGATAGCCTGAAGTCATGGGGCTTGTTGGCCCTCATCGTGGCCCTCACCGGCGGCTCGGTCTACATCGCCACCGCTATCAACTCGTGGTACAAGGTCTTCTGGGATACGATCCAAGAGTACGATTTGGACGGCTTTAAGTACCAGCTCTTGGTCTTCGTGGGCCTTGCCTCCGTGCATGTATTGGTGTCGGTCTATAACGCTTATTTGAAGTCATGCCTTGCCATCAATTGGCGTACCTGGCTTACCGGCAAGACGATGGAGCGCTGGCTTGCACGCGACAACTACTACAAGCTCCAGCTGACCGACAAGAACACTGATAACCCCGATCAACGTATCGCCGAAGACTTAAACCTCTTCGTCTCCTCGACCATCGTCCTGATTTTGGGCACGGCCACTGACCTGACCATGATGGTGACCTTCGGCGTGGTGCTGTGGAACTTGTCCGGCGCCGTCGACATCACGGTCATGGGCTATGAGCTGCACCTGCCTGATGGCTATATGTGCTACTTGGCGCTCTTGTATGCCATCTTAGGCACGACCTTGACCTTCATCCTAGGTAAGCCGTTAGTGCGCCTGAACTTCCGCCAACAGCGCTACGAAGCTGACTTCCGTTTCTCGCTGATTCGCGTGCGTGAAAATGGCGAGTCGATCGCCTTGTACCACGGCGAGGCGCAAGAAGGTAAGTACTTGCGCACCAGCTTTGCAAGCCTGGTGGGCAACTACATCAAGCTCATTGTCTGCACCAAGCGCTTGGGCTTTTTGACTTTGGGCTATGCCCAAACTGCGGTGATATTCCCGATCTTGATCGCAGCTCCCCTCTACTTTGCCAAGATCATCACCATGGGCTCGATCATGCAGATCAGCTCGGCCTTTGGCCGTGTCCAAGATAGTCTGTCGACCTTGGTCACTAACTTCACCGAGTGGGCTTCGTGGAAGTCGGTGGTCGACCGTCTGGCGCTGTTCTATCGCTCGATGGAAGAGGCCGAGGCCATTGAGTGCATCCCAGTGCAGCATGACGATGCCGAAGGCATTGCCATCAACCATCTCGAGCTTAAGAGCCCGCGTCAGGTGACCTTGCTCTCGCACTTGGCCCTGAACTTAAAGCAAGGCCAGTCCCTGCTCATCCGCGGCCCATCGGGCTGTGGTAAGTCGACGCTGCTTAAGGCCATCGCCGGTATTTGGCCTTATGTCCAAGGCGAAGTTCATTACTTAAAGGAAGGCTCCGCGCTCTTCTTAAGCCAGCGCCCATATCTGCCGCAAGGCACCCTGCGCCAAGCCGCGTACTACCCAGCACCGGTGGCTCCAGCGGAGTCAGAGCAAGCTTCAGGTCAGTCTGAGCATAGCGTCGAGCATTACTTTAAGTTGGTGGGGCTTGAGCACTTGATTGCGCACTTGGATGAGTCCGACATCTGGTCGCACATCCTGTCGCTCGGTGAGCAGCAGCGCGTGGCCATTGTTCGCGCCTTGCTCAATCGTCCGGCTATCTTGTTCTTAGACGAAGCGACCTCGGCCATGGACGAGCACAATGAGGCCTTTGTCTACGACCTGCTCAAGCAAGAGTTAGGGCAGACCATCATCATTTCGGTCGGCCACCGCTCGACCTTGATCGCCAAGCACGATCAGGTCTTAACCTACGAAGGTTCAGGCAGCTACCAGATTGCCGCAAGCGCGAGCATGGCGTAGCGCTGCGCGCGGCTGGGCCGCGCCACTTGCGCGGCCGTCCGGAGTGGGCAGATGTGCTGCCCGCCGGTGGCGGTGGAGTGCCGCCTGCCGCCGGACGGCGGGTGCAAAAAGGCCGCCTCGCAAGGGGCGGCCTTTTTAACGCGAGTGAGCGCGCAGCGCGTTACTCGTCATCGCGGGCGTTCTTTTCGTGGACAACGCCCTTGGCCATGGAGCGGCGGACGGCCGCTTGGCGATTGGCAAAGTGGTCAGTGAGCTGCTCTGAGGCGCCAAAGAGCGGCTTCTTGCCGGTTAAGAACTTCTGGTCGTAGTCGGCGACCGCCCGGGTGACTAATTTGTACAGGCCGATCACGGCGATGATGTTAGGGATTACCATCAGGCCGTTGAAGAGGTCGGCTAACTCCCAGACCAAGTTGACCTCAAGGAACGAGCCCATGAGCAGGAAGCAGAGGACTACGATGGCGAACATGTTGACGTTCTTGTAGCCAAAGAGGTACTTGAAGTTCTGCGAGGCAAAGAAGTACCAGCCGATGATGGTGGTAAAGGCCGCAAAGAAGAGGCAGATGGCGACGAAGCCAGCGCCGGGGGTACCCATGCCCTTGATGAAGGCCGCTTGGGTCAGCACGATGCCGGTGGTGGTGCCATCTAAGGTACCGGTGACCATGATGACAAAGGCGGTCGCATTCAACACGATGAAGGTGTCGATGAAGAGGCCAATGATGGCGGCTAAGCCTTGCTCGGCTGGGTGACGGACGCGGGCGACGGCGTGAGCGTGCGGGGTCGAGCCCATACCAGCTTCGTTGGAGAAGAGGCCGCGGGCGACACCGTAGCGGATCGCCTCCTTGATCGAAGCGCCAATGACACCGCCGGTGGCGGCGCTTGGGTCGAAGGCGCCGATCACGATCGACTTTAAGGCTGGGAACAGCATATCAATGTTGATCACGATGATATACAGGGAGCCTAAGACGTAGACGGCCGCCATGAAAGGCACCATCTTCTCGGCAAAGGAGGCAATGCGCTTGATGCCGCCGATGAAGATGAAGCCTGCGATTAAGATGATGAAGATGCCCGAGACCCAGTTAGGGATGTTAAAGGCACTTTGGAAGGAGGTGGTGATCGAGTTGGCCTGCACCATGTTGCCGATGAAGCCTAAGGCAATGATGATGAGTACCGAGAAGATCGTGGCTAAGGTCTTGGAGCCTAAGCCCTTGGAGATGTAGTAGGCCGGGCCACCGGTGACGTTGCCTTGGCCGTCGTGAGTACGATAGACCTGCGCTAACACCGCTTCGGCGAAGATCGTGGCCATACCAAAGAAGGCAGCCATCCACATCCAGAAGATGGCACCGGGGCCACCCATGACCATGGCGGTGGCGACACCGGCTAAGTTACCGGTACCCACTTGGGCGGCGACGGCGGTAGCTAAGGACTGGAACGAGGTCATACCATGTTGACCTGCTTTCTCGCCATTGAAGGAGAGCTGCCCGAAGACATGCTTGAAGGCGCGGCCAAACTGGCGCACTTGGACGAAACGCAGTCTAAAGGTAAAGAAGATACCAGTGCCGACCAAGATCGGGATTAAGCACCACGGCCCCCAGAGGATGGAGTTGATGTTTCGCACGACCTCGGTCAGTTGATCCATTGCAGACATACAAACCTCAAATTCCTGACGCAGCACGCAGGGAGTGGCCACAAATGGCGCAAATATGCGCCTGCGTCGCTAAAAGTGCGGCCATTTTAGCACGGGCCCATGCCTGTGTATTATTATGGTGCAAGACCCGCGGAGCGTACCCCATCATAAGGCGGGCGTGCCCCATGTTGGCTCGGGTTGGGGGCGTTTGCCCCATAACGACGCGGGGCCCGCCAGTACTCTGGGGGCCCCGCGGTGGAAGTCGCTGCTCGCTCCTACGCTTTGCTCTGCGGCGGGCTGTCTGCAGTTGGAGTCTCGGCAGCTTCCTCGGCGTTGGCTGCGACTGAGTTGGCTACGACGGCGTTGGCTGCGACTGAGTTTTTGGTCGCGGTTTCAGTCGGGACGGGGGTAGCGTCCGTATGGCCTTCGTCAGAGAACTTGTGGAGCTTGCTGTGGAAGCGCTTTTTGAGGTAGACCACCAAGATGACGAGGAAGATGGCGCCTAAGATCATATAGATCAGGGTTTGGACGTCCTTGACGTACTCCATGAGGAGATCGAGGTTGTCGGCAAAGAAGTAGCCTAAGTAGACCCAGATCGGCACCGAGATGAGGGCGGCGAAGCCGTCCATCAAGATGAAGGTGAGATAGGAGATGCGGCGGCTCATGCCCGCCACTAAGAAGATCGGGGAGCGCAGACCCGGCAGGAAGCGGGCGACAAAGAGCAAGGAGAGGCCGTACTGCTTGAACTTGCGCTGAATGTGCGAAAAGCGCCGGGGCGAGAGGATGCGGCGGAAGGTCTTGATGCGCTGGATGCGATAGCCGAAGATGCGCCCGGCGAGGAACATGGTGCTATCGCCAATTAAGACACCGGCTAGACCGACGAGGCACATGGTGTGGGGATTGGCCAGATCAAGGCCGGAGATGACACCGCCTGAGACTAAGGTGATGTCTTCGGGCACGGGCAGACCAAAACCACATAGAATCAGGATGCCAAAGACGGCAATGTAGCCGTAGTCAGTAAAGAAGCCGATTAGAAAATCTAGCACAGTCAATCCCTACCTTAAGGAAGCTAGCGCCATGGCGTACCTAGGGGCAAGCACAATGATCAAGGGGGTATCAGCGAACCTTGCGGCGCCTACCTGCGCCTTCGCGCTAGGCGGTGACAAGATCCAAATTGCTCCGGTGATCCTCAAGCTAAAGTGACCAGCCACGATGCGGCTGAACTTACCTTAGGGCCACAAAACAAGCCTGCGCCCAAGAGGCCGTGATCGATGTTATCTGCGCAAACTAGGGCCCGTGCTTAGAGCCCGCGCTCAATCGCCGAAGCCTTGTGCGGGAGCGAAACTCATCGCTCCAATTCTAACAGATATCCATGTTCTAGGGCATAGTCTTTGCCATAGGCCTCAGTTCGCCCCGCCGCAGCGCTCAGGGCGTTGGCGGCGCCCGCGACAGCACCTGCGGTAGCACTTGCAGCAGCGCTTGCAAGCTACCGCTTCGGCCCATGGCTTTGCTTTCTTGCATGGGCTTTTTGACCTATAATTTAGGGCTGTTTGATCGGTTGAGCCCGGTGGAGAGGCATGCCTTGGCATGCTTTTTGGCACTTTGGAGATGCAGGTCAGAGGACAGATTCAGTCTCAAGAGGAGAAGTTTCTTATGGCTGTAACTAAGGGGGCCTCGCAACAGGTCAAGACCAGTACCTTACGCCAAGTGCTCTTTGTGCTCAGCATTGGCTTATGCCTTGCGAGCTTTTACTTCATGCTGGACTTCCAAACTTCAGCACAAGCTAAGCTCTCAGGCGAACTCATCTTAGGGCAGGTCGACTCGGTCACCTACAACCACCAAGGTTCACCTATCATCAGCTTCCTCTTTGAGTACTTTGGGGCGCTCTCCTACTTCTTGGCGCTGATGATCGTGTACTTGGGCTACTATCTCCTCTTGCGCCCAGTCGATATCTGGCATGCTGACTTCTATCGCGCCAGCCTGCGCGTACTCGGCTTTGATCTCAGCTTGATCGGCCTGTGCGCCCTCGGCTCGATCTATGGTGATTTAGGCGCCACCGGAGCCGGTGGCTTGCTCGGCGACATGCTCATCATGTTCAGCTCCACCTTCTTGCCCAGCCTCCTCTCAGCCATTCTATTTGCCTTTGTCGCCTTCAGTGGCCTTGCCTTCTTGTTTGGCAAGAGCCCACTCTTTGTCTTCGATTCCCTCGGCGCCACCTTCTTTAAGGCCGTTCCTAGTGCCAAGGCCAAGCCTGAGGCTAAAACTCAGGCCTCTGAGCCAGCGGCCGAGCCGACCGCCCCAGCTGCCGCTGCGGCTGCTGCCGATGGTGCCGCGCAGGCGACCGCGCCTGCCGCTGCCCCCGAGCAGCCAATCCCTGAGATGGCTGAGGGCCATCTGACGGTAGCGCAGTTTGAAGAGCAATTGCGTAAGCAAGGCCAGCTTGAGCCAGAAGCGGCGGCCTATGACCCAAATCAGGCTACCGCGCAGCGCCCAGCTGAGGCGAGCAGCTTAGCGGCTGAGAACGTAAGTGCCTTAGCCGGGGGTAATGCCTTATCCGGAGCCGGGAACTCGTTCTTTGAGCAGGCCCTGCAGCAACCGCTGCCTTCGGAGACGGCGCCCGCGGGCACTGACCTCAGTGGCGCATGGACTTCCGGGGCGGATGCCACCCCCGTGGAGGCCCAAGAGCTTGAGCAATCGCTGCAGCGCAGCTTCTCAGGTGAGAGCACCGACTTCAATGCCGCGGATTACGGCGCAGCCAGCCAAGGGCAAGCCAGCCCGGTTGCAGGCGCCAATAGCGCTGACTTAGCCGCCTCCGGCGCATGGGGCGAGTTGGCTCCTGCGGCCGCTGCGGCGGTAGCCGAGCCGTTTGCCGAGCAACTGGTTGAGCCAACTGCGGCCTCGACCCCAATGCCAACTATGGAGCATGCGCCAAGCGCGGATAAAGGCAGCTTTAACGCTGCCGCAGCCTATGGCCAAGGTGATGTGAACTATTGGCAGGGCCAAGGCGCGCTCGCCGAAGCGGCCTTTAATCAGTCTCATGCCCGCAATGCGCCTGACGAGCTTGAGTCCAGCTTAACTGACCCCAATGAGGTGCACACCAAGATCGTGCGCGGCCCGGATCCAGTGGCGCTGCAGCGCGAGCAAGCCGAAGCGGCTGTCCCAGAAACCGCACCGGACACCAGAGCGGAGAGCGCTCCGGACGTAGCTCCGGCAGAGCCTAGTGCAGCGTCGCCTGAGGAGCAGGCACCGGCCCCACGGCCCGGGGCTGAACTGAGCCCTTATGGCTATGGCACCTATGCCGCCGAGCAAGCCCAAGACGTCAGTGCAGTGCTCTCTCAAGAGCCTACCGCTGAGGAGCAAAAGGGTGAGGCAGACGCAGATGCTGTGCACACCATTGTGCAACGGGTCGATCCACAAGTGTTTGCGGCCGAGCAAGAGGCTCGGCGCCGTGAGCGTGAGGAAGCGGCACGTCAGGCCCAAGAAGAGGCTCAGCGCGCGCAAGCTGAGGCTGCTGAGGCCGAGCGTCAGGCGCAAGAGCAGACGGCACAAGCCGCGCAGACCGCACCAGCTGAGCCGCAAGCAGCTCCGGCCGAGGAAGATGCGCCCATTTACGCCGGTACCTATGCGGCGCAATTAGAGCGCGAACAGCAACAACATAAGCCCCAGCCGATTGCGCAGCAGGCCGAAGAGCGCGCGGAGGATGATGGCCCTAAGTACATCACCCCGGGTGTTGCTGGTTCTGAGCCTCAAAGCGTCAGTAAGAATAAGTCAAATGAGAGCGTCCAGTTAGCCGAGCACAACGCCCACGAGATTGGAGCGCGTTTGCCCGAGGAGCTGCGCCCGCACACCATTATTCGCGATACGCGCAAAGAGTTTGAGGCAGCGCAAGCGGCTAAAGCCGCTGCTGCCGCTGCGGCGGCTGCGGCCGCCAGTGCCGCCGCGACCACGGCTGCTAGTGCAGCGGCTCCGACTGCTGTAGATGCTGCCGCAGCCACCGAGGCAAGCGCAGAGTCTGTCAGTAGTACGGAAGTAGACGAGCCCGCGGAGACGCAAGGCCCGAGCACGATCATCATGCGCTCGGAGCCGGTCGCTGCGCCCGTGGCTGAACCGGTAGCAGAGGCGGTCGCTGAGCCTGCACCGCAAGTCGCTTCGGAGTCATCGACCGAGCAGCCTGCGGCGAGCGCGGAGCTGAGCATGCCCAGTGGCACCGGAGCTGCGATCTTAGGGCAGGATACCGCTCCTAAGTCGCAAGACATCATCAAGGAGCTCTCGTCGCTGGCCTCCGAGTTTAAGGATGCAGCCGAAGGCTCGCTGAGCTCCTTTCGCTCCGATCAAGAAAGCTCGGCCTTAACTGAGCTCAGCTCGGGGACGATGGAGCCTAATGCCAGCGTCCCGCCGCTCAAAACGGCCTTAGAGCAGGCAGCGCCGACGATTCAGGAGACGCAGAGCAGCGGTAGCACTCATATCATGGTGGGCTCAGGTGCGCCTGAGCAGGGCTTTGATGCTCATGAGGCCGATACCCGGACTAACATCATGCGCTCGACGCCGCAGGGCAGCGATAGCGATGATGACAACGACTTCTATCGCTTTGCGGTCGCCCGTAGCAACGATCCCCAAGCCCCCAAAAACAGTGTCGCGGTCAACTTGCTGAACACCGATGATGACTTTACCTCGGGCTACACCCCAGAGCATGCCTACGATTTTGGTGGACAAGGCCAGCAGGCAGGCGCCATCGACGAGCGCTTGAGCGGGACGGGGGCGGCTTCGTTGCACGATGAGGACTTTGTCACCGGAGCGACCCATAGTGTGACGCCGCCGGTGCGTACCCAAAATTTTAATTTTGCCGACCTTGCTAAGGCCAAGGCCCAAGAGCAAGGTTTAAGCGCGCACGAGGCAATCAGCCGTGCGCCGACCGCGCCTGACGAGAGCAGCTCGAGCGACAACATCATTGACTTTGCCCACTTCGACCCGCCACAGCCGAGCTACGAGGTCGACAAGCTCACTTCGGCCTTTATCCCGGCTGAGGACAATGGCGCCGACGGCGCCATCGACGGGGCCGATCTGAGCACCGTGGTCGAAGAGGAAGCGCCTGCAGCCGCGCCGGAGACCCCGGCCCCCGAGGTTGTGACACCGGAGCCGGAGACCGAGCCTGACGCCAACTCCGACTATGAGGACAATGAGGCCGAGGACGGTGAGGATACCGAGGACGCTGAGGATACCGAGGATGCTGAGGATACCGGGGACGGTGATGATTCGGACGAGTACTACGACGACGCCGAGCCTGCGGCGGGCAACGAGGCCTATGCAGGTCAGATGATGGGCCTGCAAGGGGGCGTGTACCAAGGCCAACAGATGCAGTATATGCAGCTGCCGAACGGCCAATTTGTCCCGGTGATGGCCGGGGCCAATATGATGGGCATGAACCCTAATATGATGGGTATGATGCCTAACATGGCCATGGGCCAGATGCCGCAGTACATGCAGCTGCCGAACGGCCAGTATGTCCCTGTTATGGGGCAGAACATGGCGCCTAACATGATGTACCCAGGCATGGCCCAAATGCCGGGCACGATACCGGGGCAAATGAATGCGCCGCTGGCCCCAGCTCAGATGCAAGGGCAGATGCCGGGTCAGGTGCAAGGGACGATGCAAGGTCAGCTGCCGGGGGCCATGCCAGGAGCGCTGCCGGGCCAAATGCAAGGGGCGCTGCAAGGTCAGATGGCGGGGCAGACGCCTGCGCAAATCCCGGCGCCAACTCAAACCATGGGCACTGACAGTGCGCCAAGTCAGGTTGAGCCTGCTGTGCCGCCTGAGCTGGTAGCGCAGTCTGAACCGGTGGCGGCGCCTGAGGACGAAGCGGCTGTGGTTGAGGAGCCTGCTCCGCTCGATGCCCATACCATGGGCGCACATGGCCCAAGCGCCGTGGGGCTGCCGACGGCCGGTAATGCCTTTATGGGAGCGCACAATAGCTCGAGCACCAATCTGCCGAGCTATATGGCCGGGATCGCAAGTGACAGCTTAAGCCCGGATGTGCACTCGAGCCTTGCGCTGTGCACGGTACCGCGCCATCACTACGATGACTGGCGGCCGGGGCTAGAGCTTTTGGCGCGCTCGAACCATAAGGTTGAGATCTCCTATGAGGAGCTCGACAAGACCGCCGAGCGTATCAACAACGTCCTGCACTCCTACGGTATCAAGGCCAAGGTCGCGGACTATATGACCGGCCCGGTCATCACGCGCTTTGACTTGGACTTAGAGCCGGGCGTGAAGAGCACGGCGATCTCATCGATTGAGACCGAGCTGTGCCGTAACCTGCTAGTGCCTAATGTCCGCGTCGTGCCGATTATTGAGGGCTCCCCTTACGTAGGCTTAGAGGTGCCTAATCCGCAGCGGCAGTTCATCACGCTCGGTGACATGGCTGTCAGCAATGAGTTCCAACACAGCAAGGCTGCCTTGCCGATGTGCTTAGGCGCTTCGGTGGTCGGTGAGCCGGTGGTCAAGGACTTAGCCGAGAGCCCGCACTTGTTGGTGGCCGGTACCACCGGCTCGGGCAAGTCGGCTGGTCTCAACACCATGCTGATTTCGCTCTTGCTCAAGCGCTCCCCGGCGGAGCTGCGCTTGATCTTAGTTGACCCTAAGCAGCTGGAGTTCTCGATTTACAAGGACTTGCCGCACCTCATTACCCCAGTGATCACCGATGTGGCCGACAAGACGCCGATCGCCCTGCGCTGGTGTGTCGATGAGATGGAGCGCCGCTTCAAGCTGATGGCGCTCTTAGGCGTGCGCAAGCTCGCCGAGTACAACGAGCTCATCAAAAAGAAGCGCTCTGAGGGCACCCTGATCCCCGATCCGCTCTGGACGTTGGAGATGGGGCCTAAGCCGCAAAGCTTGGAGCCGCTGCCATGGATTGTGGTCGTGGTCGAAGAGTTTGCTGACCTGATGGCCCAAAGTGGACGCAAGAAGGATCGCGAGAACACGCCGGAGAGCTTGATTGCACGCCTCTCGGCCAAGTCGCGTGCTGCGGGCATCCACTTGGTCTTAGTCACGCAGACGCCGCGCTCGGAAGTGGTCACCGGTATGATCAAGGCTAACTTCCCGTCGCGCGTCGCCTTTACGGTACAAAACCGCATTGACTCGACCATCGTGCTCGATGAGAAGGGCGCCGAGTGCCTTTTAGGCAACGGCGACATGCTCTACAAGTTCACCGGCTCGAGCACCGCAACGCGTGCCCACGGCGCCTTTACCAGCAACGAGGACGTCATGGCGGTGGTCAATGCTTGGCGTGACTATGCAGGCGCCCCTGAGTACCTTGAGGACGTCATTGCAGTGCCTGAGGAGCCTAGTGAGGAAGGCGAGAGCGGTGACAAGCCTAAGGAGCTGGACGTGAAGTTCGACCAAGCGGTACAGCTGGTGCGCGACTACATGGACAGCCGCAACAAGCCGCCGACGGTCACCGACTTGCAGACCGAGCTGGGCGTAGGCTACCCACGCGCTAAGAAGATCTACAAGCAGCTCACCACCGAGGGCATCATCGACTAACCGCCCTCTCCTTGCCTTGCCCTGCCCTGCCTTGCCCTGCCTTGCGCAGGGCTTTTTGCGCCCGCGCGGCGCCTGTGCGCCACTCCGCGCTCCACGCGCGGGACGTGCGGCGCGGTGCTAAACCAGCTCAAGCGAGCGCAAAGCAGACTATTTACCGGCTTAGCGACAGTGGTGGGGCGGGCAAAAGCGTGAATGGGGCCGCGCTTTGCGCGCAAATTTGTGCCGCTAGGCGCGTTCTTTTCTATGATGTAAGCGTTTGCGTGCTGGGCGGTTCAGGTCAGGCCTGCGCGCAGGGTTCAAGGAGGTTGAGATGAAGCTGCTGAAGATGGTGCAGGCGGTGGGACTGGCCGCAGGTCTTGCGTGGAGCGTAGAGGCGGTGAGCGCTCAAGAGCTCTTGGTGTGGTGCTGGGACGATAACTTCAATGTGCCTGCCGCTAAGCTGGCCGGAGAGAAGTTCATGGCGGCCCACCCGGACGTGACGGTCACGGTGCAGAGCATTGCGCAAGATAACATCGTGCAAAAGCTCAATGCGGCGCTGGGCGCCAACAATGTGCGCGGCCTGCCGGACGTAGTCTTGATCGAAGACTACCGCGTCAAGAACTTCATGGTGGGCTATCCCGACTTCTTGCATGACCTCACCGATGAGATCGATGTCAGCAACTTCATTGACTCCAAGGTCTACGCCTCCTCGTACGACGGACGGCACTATGGCGTGCCGTTTGACTCGGGCACCAGCGCCTTGTTTGTGCGCACCGACATCATAGCGCAGGCCGGGCTGAGCCTTGCTGATTTTGAGGACATCACCTTCGAGCAGTATTTGGATCTGGGCAAGATCATCAAGGATAAGACCGGCGTGGCGCTGCTGCCGTTTGACCCCAACGATCTCATCGAGATGCGCCTAATGCTGCAGTCCAACGGCGAGTGGTTTACGGCTAACGATGACGTCAACCAAGTCACGGTCAAGGATAATCAGGCCCTGCAGCAGGCCTTTCATTTCTATCAGCGCGTGACCTCCGAGGGCTTAGGCTACACCATTACCGGCTGGAACCAGCTCTTAGCGGCTTTCCAACAAGGCAAGGTCGCCTCCTTGGTCTACGCCTGCTGGATCATGCCGTCGATCAAGCAAGCGGCTGAGCAATCCGGCAAGTGGGCCGTAGTCCCGATGCCGCGCCTTGAGGGGCCACATGCGACCCATTACTCCAACTCAGGCGGCTCGCAGTGGTACGTCAACAACTACTCGGCACAGGCTGACCTTGCCACCCAGTTCCTCAAGGAGACCTTCGCCTCCGACCGTGATCTGATCAATGACTTGGTCGAGCGCATTGGCCTCATCTCAACCATGAAGGATGCCAACACCTTGCCTAACTACCAAGGCGGCGATCCGTTCTTTGGCGGCCAGAGCGTCGGTAAGGACTTCGTGGAGTGGAATACTAAGATTCCACCGGTAAACTACGGTATCCATACCAAGGAAGTTGAGAGCGTCGTGGGCGAAGCCCTACAGAATGTGCTGCAAGGCATGCCTACTGACGAGGCTTTGGAACAGGCCCAAGAGATGGCGCAGATGCAGCTGGGCATGTAGCGCGCAGCTGGGCATGTAGCGCGGTCGTGCTGACCAAATCTCAGAAAGGCTCAGGGCGTGGCTCTGGGCCTTTTTTGGGCCGGTGGCGCGGCAGGCCGTGGTGATTTTGGAGCTAAGGGCGCACTAAGGGCCAGCTGCTAGGCTACACTATGTCTCGTTGTTTTCTGGAGAGTGCTGATGAGTAAGTTAACCTGCGCCCTCGCTGTTGCCGCGTCCCTTGTGTCTATCGTCACCGGCGTGGTGCTACTAAGCCAAGAAGTTCTCGCTCAAGAAGTTAATGCTGCGCCTAGTGCAGCGGCTGCTGTGCCTGACTTGAAGGCGCAGATGGCGGCCAACCTGAGCCCTGATCAGGCGCGCGGGGCGGCGCGTGACGCGCTCAAGGCGCGGCTTGAGGCGCTCACCGGCTTTAGCGCGCGCTTTAAGCAAGAGCTCACCGATAGCGCTGGGAATGTGTTGAGCGAAGGCTCAGGCGAGCTATTCTTGCTGCGCCCTGATCACTTCTTGATGCACAACCAAAGCCCCGATGACCTCGCGTTCTATACCAAGGGCTCTGACCTCTACTACTATGATGCCGCGGTCAATCAGCTCTCGATCTCCTCGCTCGACGCCCTCGGCTCCAATCCTTTGATGCTGTTGGCCGACGTCAATAACGTCAGCTGGGATGAGTACGAGGTACGCCGCGATGGCGAGTTCTTTACCTTGGTGCCGTTGCATGCCCAAGACGTCAAGAGCTTAACCTTGTCCTTTGGCCCCGAACAGGACGGGGTGGCCTTCCTGACAGCCCTGACCATCCGTATGGATGATGGCAACACCAACTTCTACCTCTTCTCCGAGCAAAGCACCGCCGTCGATCCTACGGTCTTTGACTTGGAGTTACCTGCGGACGTCGAAGTCGACGATATGCGCTAAGCGCGCCCGCGTTGAGAGCTAAATGAGGATGCTATGGCCGCCAAAGACGGGGCCCAAGACATGGGCTTGCTCATGGACTTAGAGGCAAGTGAACACCAAGCCGGTCGCGCGTTTGTTGTTGAGTCAGATGCTGCTGAGGCGACGCTGGGCACGGACTTGGTGGATGAGGACGCTGAAAACGATCCTTATGCGCCACTGGCGGCTAGGATGCGGCCGCGCAGCCTTGCTGAATACATTGGGCAAAGCCATCTGCTGGGGCCGGATAAGCCATTGCGCCAAGCCTTAGAGCGCGGGCGCTGCTACTCCATGATCTTCTGGGGGCCGCCGGGCGTGGGCAAGACGACCTTGGCCTTGCTCATTGCGCGCAGCACTCACTCGGTCTTAGAGCAAATCTCGGCGGTGGCCAGCGGCATTAAGGACATCCGTGCGGCCATTGAGCGGGCGCAAGCACGCAAGCGCCGCGGCCTGCGTACCATCTTGTTTGTTGATGAAGTGCACCGCTTCAATAAGGCGCAGCAGGATGCCTTCTTGCCCTATATCGAAAACGGCACGATTACCTTTATCGGCGCGACGACTGAAAATCCGTCCTTTCAGGTCAACTCCGCCTTGCTCTCGCGGGCGCGCGTCTATGTCCTAAAGAAGCTCAGTGCCGAAGAGCTCTCGCACCTCATTGACGTGACCTTAAGCTCCGAGCGCGGCCTTGCCTCCTTTCATCTGACCTTCGATGACCGGGTGCGCCAAGCCCTGATTGCCTTGAGCGATGGCGATGCGCGCCACCTGCTCAGCACCCTTGAGATGCTCAGCGACGAAGCGGCGCCCTTGCCCGATGGCCATCGGGTCATCACCTATGCCATGGTCGGCGCGGTCGCGGGGCGGCGTTTGATCCAATACGACAAAGGGGGCGATGCCTACTATGATTTGATCTCCGCCTTCCACAAGTCGGTGCGTGGATCCTCGCCGGAGGGGGCGCTCTATTGGTATGCACGCATCTTGGAGGCCGGGGGCGACCCCTTGTATGTAGCGCGGCGCCTCTTGGCGATCGCAACCGAAGACATTGGCCTTGCTGACCCCCAAGCGATGCAAGTGGGGCTCAATGCGTGGGATATCTTTACCCGGGTCGGTGAGGCCGAAGGCGAGCGCGCTATCGCGGAGGCGGCGGTCTATATGGCCCTCGCCCCTAAGAGCAATCACCTCTATACCGCTTTTGCGCAGGCGCGGGCCGATGCCCAGAAGTTGCCGTCCTTTGAGGTGCCGCTCTATCTGCGCAACGCCCCGACCAAGCTCATGGACGAGCTAGGCTATCACCAAGGCTATCGCTACGCTCACGACTATCCTAATGCCTATGCCGCCGGTGAATGCTTTCTGCCCGAGGAACTGCATGGACGGCGCTACTATGAGCCCTCCGAGCGCGGCTATGAGCAGCGCCTGCGCCAGATGGAACAGTATCTGCGTCAGTGTGACGCGTTAGCTCCGGCCTCTGAGCAGCGCTATAGCCCCGAGCATGCCCGCGCCAAGATGGCTGAGCTCAAGCGTTACGCTCCTGATCTCTTCAGCGACGAGGCTGGGCGTAACCCCAGCCATACGTGATGGCAGGGGCGGGCGCCGTTAGGCGCCGGACGCGCCAGCGAACGTGCGGGGGCGTTGCGCCGCGGCCAGCGGGCACGCGACGGGCGTGAGCCTGCCGTGGGCGCGGCGGCGCGCGGTGATTTGCTGTGCGGCGCGCTGCGCTCTGGGGCAAACGTGATAAAATTCACGATTTAGGTTGCCGCAGCGCGGGTGGGGGCGTCTTGCCTCTCTTGCGCAGGCAGAATAGGGCGGGTGTTGTCGTGCCGCCAACATGGTGCGGGCGTCCCTCTTGGTTTGAGAATAATGGCGAACTAGTCATGCTGGATTCAAAGTATCTGCGCACTGATTTAGCTAAGACCGCTGAGATCTTGGCTACGCGTAACTATCACTTAGATGTTGCTAAGCTGACCCAATTAGAAGAGCAAAGAAAGGATTTAATGGTCCGCACCCAAGACCTGCAGGCCAAACGTAACTCCTTGTCCAAGTCGATCGGTCAGGCCAAGCGTGAGGGTAAGGATGTCAGTGCCATCATGGCTGAAGTCAACGCCATGGGCGATGAGCTGACCAATACCAAGAAGCAGCAGGACGCCGTCTTAGCCGAGATCGAGCAGATTGCGCTCACCATCCCGAACCTGCCGCACGAGTCGGTGCCGGTCGGCCCCGATGAGAGCGCCAACGTCGAAGTACGCCGCTGGGGTACCCCACGTACCTTTGACTTTGAGATCAAGGATCACGTCGCCTTAGGCGAAGGCTTGGGCCAGCTTGACTTTGCCAATGCCCGCAAGATCTCTGGCGCCCGCTTTGCCTTGATGAAGGGCCCGATCTGCGCCTTACACCGCGCCTTAGTGCACTTGATGTTAGACCTGCACTGCCAGCAGCAGGGCTACACTGAGGTCTATGTCCCATACCTCGTCAACTTGGACTCGCTCTATGGCACCGGCCAGATGCCAAAGTTCGGTGAGGATCTGTTCCACACCAGCTTAAACGGCAATGCCGATGGCGATGACGTCAACCGTCACTTCTGCTTGATCCCAACGGCCGAAGTGCCTTTGACCAATATGGTACGCGGCGAGATCATCCCAGAGGATCAACTGCCGATTAAGGTCACCGCCCACACCCCATGTTTCCGCTCGGAGGCAGGCTCAGCCGGCCGTGATACCCGCGGCTTGATTCGCATGCACCAGTTTGACAAGGTCGAGATGGTTCAGATCGTCCGCCCTGAGGACTCCTATGAGGCCTTAGAGCAGTTAACGCGCGATGCCGAGTCGGTACTGCAGGCCTTAGAGCTGCCATATCGCGTCATCACCTTATCGACCGGTGATATGGGCTTTAGTGCCGCCATGACCCATGATCTCGAGGTCTGGATCCCGGCGCAGAACACCTACCGCGAGATCTCCTCGTGCTCAAACTGCACTGACTTCCAAGCCCGCCGCATGCAGGCCCGCCTGCGCCGCAAGGATGGCAAGATCGAGCTCGTCCACACCTTGAATGGCTCGGGCTTAGCCGTCGGCCGTACCTTGGTCGCGGTGATGGAGAATTACCAGAACGCTGATGGTTCGATCACGGTGCCGAAGGTACTGCGTCCATACCTCAATGGCCTTGAGGTTATCAGCAAGTAAGATGTTGACAGCAGCTGATTGGCTTATTCTCGCTGTAGTCGTGATTTCAGGTGGCATCTCGCTGTTTCGTGGATTCATTCGAGAGGCCATCTCACTAGTCGCGTGGGTGAGTGCCTTTATTATCACCAGCCGGTTCTACGAAGCGTTGGCGCCCAAGCTGACCTTCTTCTCGGACTCGATTGTACGCAACACCATGGCGTGCATCATTCTCTTCGTCGCGACCTTGATCGTGGTGGGCTTGTGCGGCTCGATCGTGCGCTCCATCATCACCAAGGTGGGCTTAAGCGGCACCGATCGGCTGTTGGGCATGGCCTTTGGTATCTTGCGCGGCGTGCTCATCGTCTGCGTGATCTTGGTCTTGCTGCAGATTGGCTTTAAGCTTCATATCCTAAGCTTTGTGGCCGATTCCCCATTCTATCGCGATTCGCTCTTCATCCCGGAGTTACAACGAATCGTCAACTGGTTCTTTGTCTACGGCCCCAACTCCCCTGAGGATGTGGTCAACTTAGGAGCTTAATATGTGTGGTGTAGTCGGTATCTTTGCCTACAGTCCAGTTAACTTGACCTTGTATGACGCCCTGACCGTGCTGCAACACCGGGGTCAGGATGCCGCTGGTATTGTGACCTTAGACGAAGGTAACTTCAGACAGCGCAAGGCCAATGGTCTCGTCAGCGACGTATTCCAGCAAAAGCACATGATGCGCCTCAAGGGCAACATCGGTATCGGTCACTGCCGCTATCCGACCGCAGGCTCGTCTTCGGCGGCCGAAGCGCAGCCCTTCTACGTCAACTCGCCTTTTGGCATTGCCTTGGCCCACAACGGCAACTTGACCAATAGCCGCGAGTTAAAGCGCAAGTGCGATAGCATCTTCCGCCACGTCAACACGACCTCGGACTCGGAGATGCTGCTCAACATCTTCGCTTGGCGCCTGCAGCAAATCACCAAGTGCGAGCACTTACCGGGGGCTGAGGACATCTTTGCCGCCATCCGTGGTGTCAATGATGACATCTCTGGCGGCTATGCCGTAGTGAGCGTCATCATCGACGTCGGTCTGGTCGCCTTCCGCGACCCATTTGGCATTCGTCCATTGGTCTTAGGCCAGCGCAAGGACGAAGAAGGCCGCACCGAGTACATGGTGGCCTCGGAGTCGGTGGCCTTAGCTGTATGCGGCTTTGAGTTAGTGCGTGATATTGCCCCGGGCGAGGCTATCTTTGTCTCCAAGGATGGTCAGCTCTACTCCTCGATCTGCGCAGAGCACACCAAGCTGCAGCCATGCTTGTTTGAGTATGTCTACTTTGCGCGCCCAGACTCGGTCATGAACGGCGTCTCGGTTTACGCTTCGCGCGTCTCGATGGGCACTAAGCTCGCCGAGAAGATCAAGCGCGAGTACGCCGATCTCAAGATCGATGTCGTGATCCCGATCCCTGAAACCAGCTGTGATATCGCAGTACAGATTGCCCGCATCTTAGGCATTCCGTACCGTCAGGGCTTTGTTAAGAACCGTTACATCGGTCGTACCTTCATCATGCCGGGCCAAAAGCAGCGCAAGAAGTCGGTACGTAACAAGTTAAACCCAATCCCAGCGGAGTTTAAGGGCAAGCGCGTGCTCTTAGTCGATGACTCGATCGTGCGTGGCACGACCTCAGGTCAGATCGTCGAGATGGCCAAGGAAGCAGGCGCTGCGGCCGTGTACTTTGCCTCGGCCGCCCCGGAGGTACGTCATGCCAATGTCTATGGCATTGATATGCCGACCAAGAAGGAGCTTATCGCCTACAACCGCACCAACGACGAGATTGCCGCTTTAATCGGTGCCGATGCTCTGATCTACCAGGACTTAAAGGATCTTGAGGATGCAGTGCGCGCTGAGAACCCAGCCCTCACGGTCTTCGAGGAGTCGGTCTTCACCGGTGAGTACATCACCCCGGGCATCGACGAGGAGTACTTTGCCTACTTAGACCAGCAGCGCTCTGACGACGCCAAGGCCGACAAGGCATGGAAGGATTCCAACGAGAGCCTTGAGATTTACAACATCTAAGGCCCAGCGGCCTAAGCCGCTGCCGCTTTAGCCGCAACGAAGAAGAGCGCCCAAGTAACTTGAGCGCTCTTCTTTTTTGCTGGAGCTTAGCCTGCGGTTAGACCGCAGCTGTTAGCCCGCAGTCTCGGTGGTGCCCTTGAGGCGGTTTAACTGCTCGCTCATCAGGGCGATCTGCAGGTTGTGCATCTGCGAGATCTGCTCGCGCAGGGCGGCCTTCTCCTCGTCAGAGGCATCGGCTAAGCGGGCCTCGGCATCGGCAAGGTCAGTCTTGAGCTGATCTAAGCACTCGGAGATTTGGGTATCCGAGAGCATCTCTGGGGTGGCTTGCTCAGTGCCTTGGGCGGCCGCAGCGCTTGGGCTTAATAGCATGTTAGCCAAGAGCACACCGGCGCCGGCGCCCGCAAGCGAGCTCAAGAAGGTCGAGCCCATGCCCATGCTGCCGTAGGACGCGGTGCCCGGCTGGTTGTAGCCGGTGCCCGTACGGCTCGTTGGCATGTTGTTGCCTACGGTGCCGGTATTGGTGCCCGTGGTGTTGCCACGGTAAGCGTTCTGCGAGAACTGGGCGTCTTGCTGCTGATTGGTTTGGTTGGTGGTGTTGCGGTTGGTATTGGTCGTGTTGTTGGTCGAAGTAGTGGAGGTGTTGCGATTGACTGGAGCGACCGCGCGGCTAGAAGAAGTGGCGCTGCGGCGGCTCGAGGAGCGGCTGCTGCGGAAACCACCGCCACGGCGGGCCTCAAAGTTGGTGGTGGCTCCATGACCATCAAAGAGACCACCTAACATGGTGCTTAAGGTGCCAGCTTGAGCGCTGGGAACTACGGTAGCTAAAGCTAAAGTAATAGAAGCGGCAAGAATGGTCTGCTTGATCATGAGGGCGACATCTCTCCTAACAATGGGTGGATGCAAGCATCATCCTAAACCGGCGGCTTAAGCTGCCTGCACCAAGCGTGATACGCTTACTGACTCATTAGCATAGCATAGCCCCATTAGCCGCAACTTAGCCGTTGCGGCTTTATATCAGCTCTGTGAGCTGGCGCAGCCGTCTGCGCCCGCGACGGCAAGCGCCGCCGCGACTTTCGCCGCCGCAGGCGGGCGCGCTCCGCGCTGAGCGTGCCCTGCGCGCATGCTGCGCTCAGGCGCCGAGGAAGAGTAGGATGGTGGCCGCAAGGGCGACGATGATGAGACCTAAGAAGATGTAGGCAAAGAACTTGAGCATGGTCTGATTCCGCACTGCTAAAACTGGGCTCAGTATCGTTGATTGGAGGCGCGGAGGCAAGGCAGGTTAGCAGGAGCTGCGGTTTTCTAGATACAACTCTCAGAGACAAAAAAATCAGCACGAGGCTGACTTCTGGAACCAATCTTGTGATTGGATGGTGCGCCTTAGTGGACTCGAACCACCGACCCCCACCATGTCAAGGTGATGCTCTAACCAAGCTGAGCTAAAGGCGCACTGGATTGTTTCGTTGAACCGCGTTGCTTACTGCGTTTCAACGGGGCTCATTATAGCGACGGCTTCGGGGTAGGGCAAGCTTTTTCTTAACTTTTTGTTGAATTTTTTATGATGCCACGATTTTGCCTTGGTAAAACACGATATATATCGCGTTTTGTGCGCTATATCACTTTTATACGAAGAATCTCCCCAATCTCGGGATGGGATCGTAGGCCAACTAGCGCGCCCGACCGTCTCCGCAGGTGCGACCGTCTCCGCAGGTGCGGCCGTTCCCATAAGCTTGGCCGACGCGGCTGGTTCGATGGGAGTGGCTGGTTCAGGGGGCCGACCAGCTTGGTAGGGGCTCAGTAGGGGCGACCGGGCGTAGCGGGCTGGATTTGTTCGGCAGGGACTGCGGGCGCAGCACGGGTTTGTGGTGGCGGGAGTGCGTCGCAGGCGCCAAAAGGGAGTATAGTGACGCCCTATGACGGCGCGGTTATGGTGCGCCCTGCGCAGATCACGGACTTAGCCGTGGCACCTGCTTTGGGGACGATCGGCGCCGGATGGCTGCGCACAGACTAGCGCTTACGAGTTAGTGGAGCGCATGGTTGCGCTGCTGTCGCTGTGAGCGAGCTTGCTGACGCTTGCGTTTACGCAGGCGCAGGGCGAGCTTTCGTTTCTGATTGTTATTTTGAGGACCTCAAGGTGCATCGTTGGCACCGTTGGTTTTGCCCATGATTAAAGTTACTCTCCCTAATGGCGCGATCAAGGAGTTTGAGAGCGCAGTTTCGATTGCTGATGTGGCCGCAGCGATTGGCCCGGGTTTAGCCCGTAGCTGCGTGGCCGGTCGCATTAACGGCGTCTTACATGATGCCTGCGATTTGGTGACCGAAGATGCTAAGGTTGAGATCGTCACCCCGAAGGATAAGGACGGTCTGGAGATCATCCGTCACTCCTGCGCTCACCTGCTAGGCCATGCCATCAAGCAGTTATGGCCGCAGACCCAGATGGCCATTGGACCTGTAGTCGACAATGGCTTCTACTACGATGTCGACTTAGACCACAAGCTCACGGCCGAGGATCTGGAAGCCTTAGATGCCAAGATGCATGAGCTGGCTAAGAGCGACTACAAGGTCGTAAAGGAAGTGGTCAGCTGGCAGCAGGCATGGGATGTCTTTGATCAGCGTAATGAGCCGTACAAGAAGCTCATCTTAGAAGAGAACATCGACAAGAACGATCACCCGGCGCTCTATCACCACTTAGAGTACACCGATATGTGCCGCGGCCCGCACGTCCCACACATGTCGTTTTGCTCGCACTTTAAGCTGACCCACTTTGCCGGTGCCTACTGGCGCGGTGACTCCAAGAACAAGATGCTCCAGCGCATCTACGGCACCGCTTGGGCCACCAAGGAAGAGTTAGCCGAGTACTTAAAGAAGCGCGAGGAAGCCGCCAAGCGCGACCACCGCGTCTTGGGCAAGAAGTTAGATCTGTTCCACTTCCAACAGGAAGCTCCGGGCTTAGTCTTCTGGCACAATGATGGCTGGACCATCTACCGCCTGATTGAGAACTACATGCGCGGCATGCTCCACAAGTACGGCTACATCGAGGTTAACACCCCGCAGATCATGGATCGCGTCTTGTGGGAGCGCTCGGGTCACTGGGATAAGTACGCCGAGAACATGTTTACGACCTCCTCGGAGAATCGTGACTACGCCATCAAGCCGATGAACTGCCCAGGCGCCATCCAGATCTTCAACAGCCGCACCCGCTCCTACCGTGACCTGCCAATTCGTATGGCTGAGTTTGGCAAGGATCACCGCAATGAGCCATCGGGCTCGCTGCACGGCTTACTGCGTGTCCGTGGCTTTGAGCAGGATGATGCCCACATCTTCATCACCGAAGATCAGATCCTCCAAGAGGTGACAGAGTGCATCAAGATGGTCTACGAGGTTTACGACAACTTCGGCTTCCACAACATCGACGTTAAGCTCTCGACCCGCCCAGACAAGCGCATCGGCTCCGATGAGATCTGGGATAAGTCCGAGCAAGACTTAGCCGATGCCTTAAAGGCCAACAACCTCGAGTACGACCTGCAGCCGGGCGAAGGCGCCTTCTACGGCCCTAAGATCGAGTTCACCTTACACGACAGCTTAGGCCGTGCTTGGCAATGCGGTACCATTCAGCTCGACTTCTCGCTGCCACAGCGCCTCGATGCCCACTACATCGGTGAGGACAATCAAGAGCACACTCCAGTTATGATCCACCGTGCGATGTTAGGCTCGCTTGAGCGCTTCATCGGTATCTTAACTGAGGAGTTTGCCGGTGCCTTCCCAACTTGGCTCGCGCCAATTCAGGCGGTCGTGATGAACATCACCACCAACCAAGTGGACTACGTCAAGGAAGTGGTCAAGCAGCTCGACGAGGCGGGCATCCGCGTCCGCGCAGATCTGCGCAACGACAAGGTCGGCTTTAAGATCCGCGAGCACACCTTGATGCACGTTCCGTACATGTTAGTGTGCGGTGACCGCGAGGCCGAGAATGGGCAGGTTGCGGTACGTACGCGCAAGGGTGTTGACTTAGGTGCAATGCCGATTGCTGATTTGATCGCCATGATTAAGTCTGATATAATCACGCGCAAACTTTTGACTAAGGCCGATGAGAAAGCCGAAGAGCAAAAGTAAGGCTTTAGCTGCATCAAGTCGCGATTAGGCGATGTTGGTACGCCAAAGAGCTATGAAACCAAGGTCAAGCTGGGCCTTGGCTTTGTAGCTCTTTTGTTGTGGGTATAACTTGCCTAAGGGATCCCGCGCTGCCCCAAAAGCGAAGGCGCTGCCCTGCGTCACTGACCTCCGTCAGTTCAGTACTGACCTCCGTCAGCGCAGACGGTGGCCCACGCCGTGACCTGCTTGATCAGGCCATGGCCGTCGCTTTTGGTGAGCACGACCTCTGGTGGTAGCTCCGATCCCAAGGAGAGCAGCCTGACCCAAACTTTCTGTGTAGTAGGAGTTTTGCTATAAACAGCGCAAAGAAGACCGGTAGGCTCCAGCCTAAAAACCGGGTGAATGGTGATATTAGATGCCGCGAAGTGCGTCTATTAGGTGAGGACAACGAGATCATCGGCGTCATGCCGACGTCTCAAGCTCTGCACATGGCCCAAGAAGCCGGTGTGGACTTAGTTGAAATCAGTCCAAATGCTGATCCGCCAGTTTGTCGCTTAATTGAGTATGGCAAGTACCTCTACGAGAAGAGCAAGGATCAGAAGAAGAAGAAGCAGAAGGTGGTGCAGATCAAGGAAATCAAGTTCCGCCCAGCCACCGATGAAGGCGACTATCAGGTTAAACTACGCAACCTGATCCGCTTCTTAGAAGAAGGCAACAAGGCCAAGGTGACTTTACGCTTCCGCGGACGCGAAATGGCCCACCAGCACATCGGTCTTGATGTCTTAAAGCGCGTCGAGCATGATCTGTGCGAAGAGCGCGGCTTAGCCACGGTGGAGAGCGCTTCGCGCGTCGAAGGCCGCCAAGCCACCATGGTGTTAGCACCAAAGAAAAAGCAGCAGTAAGCTGTAGCTGCCGAAGCCTCAGTTGGCGCAGGTAGCTTTAGGATCTTAAGGGCCCCAAGTCTTAAGGCGTGGGCCGGAGCGCATGCCCGACCCGAGCCTGAGCCCCTTACTATCTTTCATCGTTCAATGCGGAGTATCAAATGGCTGCAAAAGTCAAGGTCAAGATGAAGACCGATCGTGGCGTTGCCAAGCGCTTTAAGAAGACCGGCAGCGGTCACTTCAAGTGCCGTCACCAGAACTTACGTCACATCCTCACCAAGAAGAGCCGTAAGCGTAAGCGTTCGTTACGCGTTATGAACATCGTTCATACTTCTAACATCCGCGCAATCATGCGCCAGTTACCTTACGCTTAATGGGAGGATCGACACATGGCAAGAGTTAAGCGTGGTGTTACCGCACGTGCTCGTCACAAGAAGGTTTTAGCTCAGGCTAAGGGTTACTACGGTGCTCGTTCCCGTACCTACCGCGTAGCCGTCCAGGCCGTCACCAAGGCTGGTCAGTATGCCTATCGCGATCGTCGCCAAAAGAAGCGTCAGTTCCGCGCCTTATGGATCGTTCGTATCAACGCTGCTGCCCGTCAGTACGGCTTAAGCTACAGCAAGTTCATGAATGGCTTAAAGAAGGCTAACATCGACATCGATCGCAAGGTCTTATCCGACCTCGCCATCAATGAGAAGGTAGCATTCGAGGCCATTGCTAACCAAGTTCGCGCTGCCTTAGGCCTCTAAGAGCGCCCGCCTGCTGACGCAGTATCAGCCGCCGCGAGCTCACGCTCTGCGCGCCGCTGAGCGCCGCACAAGCCGCGCAAGCCGCTGCAAGCAGCAAGCAAACTGGTTACACGGTCTTGACCGAAAAGGGGTTGGCTTCGGCCAGCCCTTTTTGCTGCCGCCCCCAATGATTTAACATAAGTTTCAGACAAAGACTGACCGCCCGCGGCTTCATGCTGGGGAAGTAGGACGCGCCGCAGGCATGCCGACCACATTGAGCTCCTAAGGTCGACCCGCGTTGCCCGCAGGCCGAGTGCGCGTCGACTGCCGCAGTCGGTAGGACGTGGGGCTCATAAGCGCCTTAGGAGGCTCAAGTCTACGGATGGCGCTCTGAGATGGAGTTGCGCTGCACAGCTCTCGCAGGCTAAGAGATGGCATATTGGGGACTGCCGCGGGCGGCCTAAGCCTTTGTGGGTCTCTAAGGGGGAGCTTTGCTGCGTGGTTACTAGCGAGCTCTGTGAGGGAGCAGCTGGTACAGCCGCAGTTCCGCGCAGGCCGTTCTTAGAGGGCCGTGGAATGCGGCGGCGCTCACCTGACTTCCAAGCCTGCGGAGGGCGCTCTGAGGGTAGCCGCTCTGCGCGGCTCTCCACCGACTCAGTTAGGGCGTAGAGAGGGCGGCCGTGGCTGATATGAGCAGTCGCCTGTGAGGGGAGTGCAATCAGCGCCGGACGCTCATATGGAGCCAATGGTTTGCTTAGAGTTATGTTAAATCGATGCAGGGGACGAAGAAAGAGGCGCAGCTCGTGCACCTCTTTGGTGGCGTAAGCTGAGCTCACGCCTAAGTCCTTATGTTTAACCTGATGCGGCTCGAGTTGAGCACGCTGGTCGCGCGCTGGTCGTGCGGGCCTGCGCGCAGCGCAGGCAGAGCGCAGCTTAGCTGCGCGTTGCGGGGCGTTTAGCGCTCGTCCATGGCGATAACGTGGCGCTCGGGTGAGCCGATGTAAATCTGGCGTGGACGGCCGATGCGGCTCTCCTCCATGTTCTGCATCTCATTCCAGTGCGAAATCCAGCCGATGGTACGCGACAGGGCGAAGATGACAGTGAACATCGAGATCGGGATGCCGATGGCCTTTAAGATGATGCCCGAGTAGAAGTCGACGTTCGGATAGAGGTTGCGCTTGACGAAGTAGTCATCGCTCAAGGCAATCTGCTCTAACTCGGTAGCGACCTTCAGGATTGGGTGATCCTTGATCTTGAGCTCTTGTAGCACCTCGTGGCAGGTCTCGCGCATGACCAAGGCACGCGGGTCGTAGGTCTTGTAGACGCGGTGACCGAAGCCCGAGAGGCGGAATGGATCATTCTTGTCCTTGGCGCGGGCAATAAACTCTGGAATGCGGTCGACGGTGCCGATCTGCTCTAACATGCGCAGGCAGGCTTCGTTGGCACCACCGTGGGCTGGGCCCCAGAGCGAAGCGATACCGGCGCTGATGCAGGCAAATGGGTTGGCGCCCGAGGAGCCGGCTAAGCGTACCGACGAGGTCGAGGCGTTTTGCTCGTGGTCGGCGTGCAGAATGAAGATGCGATCTAAGGCGCGCTCGATGACTGGGTTGACTTCGTATGGCTCGCATGGGGTGGCGAACATCATGTGCAAGAAGTTCGCAGCGTAGCTCAAGTCGTTGCGCGGATAGATGAATGGGTGGCCGATCGAGTACTTGTAAGCCATTGCCGCTAAGGTCGGGATCTTGGCGACCAAGCGGATCATGGTCTGCTCGCGGTGCTCAGGATCGTAGATGTCGAGGCCACCGTGATAGAACGCACTTAAGGCACCGGCTACACCGCATAAGACTGCCATTGGGTGGGAGTCGCGGCGGAAGGCCTTGAACAGCGATGTGATCTGCTCGTGGATTAAGGTGTGGTGCTTGATGCGGTCGCAGAACTCGTCATACTCACGCTTGCTTGGCATCTCGCCCTTGTAGAGCAGGTAGCATACCTGCAGGTAGTCTGCTTTACGGGCCAAGTCGGCAATCGGGTAGCCGCGATAGAGCAGGACACCCTTCTTGCCATCGATGAAGGTGATGCGGGAGCTGCAGGCGGCGGTTGAGACAAAGCCAGGGTCGTAGGTGAAGTAGCCCTGTTTGCCCAGCTCTCTAATGTCGATGCATTCAGGGCCGAGAGTGCCCTTTAGGATCGGCAACTCAATCGGATCATGTCCCGGGATGGTCAGCGTCGCTACCTTATCGAGGACAGTGATGTCTTGTTCCTGCTCTAACTCTTCGCTCATGACGGCTCCTAAGATGTACGAGACTTACAGCGTAACCACGCCGTCTAAAAACGCGCGCTTCGGTTACCCCTTGGGTTCAAAATACATAACCGCTTTCACTATACCCAGTGCATTGGGTGGCTCAGCAAAATATTTATTTTTGACCTAATGTGGTGCACAGTGTAAATTGTGCCTAATTTTGGTGCAAAATGGCGCGTTTACCTGTCCGCCCCGCCGCGCCGGGCTCTTTGAGTGACGCAGTTGCGCCCGCCAAAGCCGCACCGGTACGGGCCGCAGCGCTGCCGCAGCGCTGGGTCTGTGGAGTTGCTCTTGTATCTAGGGTGAGCAGATTCGGCGCGCTCAGAGCAAGTCGGTGTGGGCGCTGCGGGGGAAGCGGCCGCGGCTTTTGCCCTAGAATAGGGCGCTTTCGGTAAAGTTGCCCGGCGCCTTTGAGCTAAAACGGGGCGGAGCGCAGAATTTCGGCCGTGCGCGCTTTTTGGTAAGATGAGCGTTTTGAGTAGGCTCGGAGACCGGGGCTATGCCCGGTTAGGCCGGGGACAAGCCCTGCTGCGTTGGGGCTTGGCCCGGATGGGCCGAAGCCCGGCGGCGCCGGAGCTTATCGTTCTTGGGAACCTCGCGGGATCGAGCGTCATGCTGGCCTGTTGGAGGCACAAGATTAGGAGATTAGTGTTGTCACAGCCTCAGGTAGAGCCACGTGCCTGCGCGGCACCAGCTATCAAGCAGAAGATTTTATTGACCGAGTGCACTGATGCCACCGGCTTAATTGCCAAGGTCGCCACCACCTGCTTTGAGTTTGGTCTCAATGTCGTGCGCCAAGACCAGTTTGCCACCCCCGATGACCACCGCTTCTTTATGCGTTCGGTGTTAGAAGGTGACTTCAGCGAAAACAATGAGAGCAAGTTCTTGCAGTGCGTCACGGCCAAGCTCCCGGATGATGCTCGGGTACAGCTGCGCGATAAGGACAAGCTGCCGCGCATCGCGGTCTTAGTGACCAAGGAAGCCCACTGCTTAGGCGACCTCTTGATCAAGAGCTACTCGGGGGCCCTGCGCGCCGAGATTGCGATGATTGCCGGTAACCACCCGAACTTAGGTGACCTCGCGGCCAAGTTTGACATCCCGTTCCACTGCGTTTCGCATGAGGGCATCAGCCGCGAAGAGCAAGAAGAGCGCATGATGCAGGTGATCGATGAGTGCAATCCGGACTACATCGTGCTTGCCAAGTACATGCGCATCCTCTCGCCTAAGTTTGTCGCGCACTATCCGCTGGGCAAGATTATCAACATACACCACTCGTTCTTGCCGGCCTTCATCGGCGCCAAGCCTTATCAGCAGGCCTTCGACCGCGGCGTGAAGATCATCGGTGCGACCGCACACTTCGTTACCGACAACTTAGACGAAGGCCCAATCATCGAGCAGGACGTCATCAAGGTCAACCACCGCTATGATGCCACCGCCATGGCCAAGGCCGGACGCGATGTTGAGCGTATCGTGCTGCTGCGCGCCTTAAACAAGGTCTTTGACAGCAAGGTCTTCATCCACGGCAACAAGACCGTGGTCTTCTAAGAGCCTGCGCCCAGTAAGCTTGAGCTATACGCCCAGCCCCCAAGAGCTCCTGTGGGCTGGGCGTTTTATTAGCGCTTGCGCTTGAGAACGCGCTCGACATCAGGCTTCTGGTTGATGTTGGTGATGTGGAAGAGGGGGATGCCCGCGGCGGCGCAGACGCGGTCGAGACGGCGGTCGCGCAGCTTGCGCTCGACACGATTATGGGTCGGGTCGTCAAGCTCAATGGCGCAGATGATGCGGTCGGTGCGCTTCTCGATCAACATGAAGTCAAAGCTCATGTTGTGGCACTTCTGGGCGAAGGTGCGGCGCTGCACCATATTGAGGTTGGAGACGTCGGCGTTGATGTTGAGGGCTGAGCCCACTGCCACTTGGCAGAAGATGTAATAGTCGGCGCCAAACCAGATGCGCAGCTTCTCGAGGTAGTGGTGCTCAAAGTTGGTGACTAGGTACTCCTTGCCCGTGACCGCTCCAGCCTTGAGCATGGCGGTGAAGATCTGATCGATCTCATCGAAGTCCGGGATCTTGGGATCGAGCAGGGAGCCGTCACGCACCAGCTCCTTATAGGAACCATCGGCCTTGGGGTGCTTGAAGTGGCGAATGGCCGGATCTTGCTCTTGCAAGAAGTCGAGCTTCTCGTTGACGCTGCCATTTTGTTTGTCATTGGCGCGGTCGTAGGCCTTGGTAGTGGGTTTGCTGGCGGGCTTGCTCGCGGTAAAGTCGCGGTCGCGCTGCAGCCACGAGCGCGCCCCCTCCTTGCCTTTGCCACTGCGTGCGGCCTTTTGGGCCGCCTTCTTGGCCGCCTTGGCCTGCGCCGCCTGCTGCTTTTCGGCCTCGCGCCGCGCTAAGAGCTCTTGGTACCAAGAGTTATCAATGCGGCGCCGCCCCCCGAAGGGCAGCAGGTAGACGATGACGATGAAGACTAAGACCGCACCGGCCAAGTGTAAGGTCAGCTGCGCCGGAGTCAGACTGGCAAGGTAATCAAGAAGCGCCATAGTGCTGTGCTCATTGGGTTATCGGATCGCCCGGTATGGAGCGCCCGGTATGGATCGCCCGGTATGGATCGCCCGGTGGGGATTATGGGGCCAAGCGCGCGGTAGTCCAGCTGCCGTCGGCTTGCAGATCGTAGATGAAGCGATCGTGCAGGCGATTCTCACGGCCTTGCCAGAACTCAACTTGGTGGAAAAAGACGCGGTAGCCGCCCCAGAAGGTCGGCAGCGGTACCTCACCGTTCTTAAACTTCTCCTTGAGCTCCATAAACTTGCTCTCTAAGGCCGAGCGGGCGCTGATGCGGCTCGATTGGTGCGAAGCCCAAGCGCCGATTTGGCTGTCGCGTGGACGCGAGTGGAAATATTTGAGCACCTCCGGCACCGAGAGCTTTTGGGCCGTACCGATGAACATGACTTGGCGCTCGAGGTAGTACCACGGGAACAGCATGCAGATCTTAGGGTTTTGGGCCAGTTGCTGGGCCTTGCGTGAGCCTAAGTTGGTGAAGAAGACCAGCGACTTCTCGTCGTAGTTCTTAAGCAGCACCATGCGCGAGTACGGCTGGCCTTCAGCATCCACCGTGCTCACCACCACGCCATTGGGGTCGTACATGCCCGCATCAATGGCTTCTTTTAACCAACGCTCAAACAGCTCAATCGGAGTGGCCGTGAGATCGCTTTCACTTAAACCTGCCATGGTGTAGCTGCGGCGCAGCGGTGCAACGTCAATCATTGACTCTCCCTCATAAAGCAAGCGTGCCGCTCAGCGCCATCAATGCCACAAAGCTCCGGCCTCGAAGGTAGGCCCCAAAGGTAGTCCCCGAAGCTTTGGCTTCGGAGGTAGCGGCGGGCGCAAGCGAGGTCATAGTGTACCGCGAAAAGCTCAGCCCTTGGCGAAAAGCCCCGCGTAGCGCCCAACGCGGCAGGCCCAATGTTACGTAACAGCGCCGCGGCGGCGCCCTCCGCTGAAGCGGGGCTGCGCCGGACTGAGCTCGGCGGTTCCGTCCTTTCCCATGGCGGCGGCCTTGGTGAGTGCAAGTTTCGGAGCGTGACGCTCGGCGTTTATCATAAGCAATACTTATTGGTTGTGGGCTTGAATGGTAGGCTGCGCGGCGCCTGCGCTTAGGATAGTTAAGCGCGTGGAGACGCTGCGCTTTGCCTTGATCTTAAGTAAGACTATTTATTAAAAACGATTTAATTATGTTACCCGTAACATAAGGCATAAATGGTGCCCTGCGCAGGGCGCAAAAGCGCCTGTGCGTGCCGCGGCGCGCCTTCGGAACTGAAATGGTAGTGCTAAGGCAGGGCGCATCGGCGCGGGGTTTTGTGATTAGGCCGATATTATTGAGCCCTAGCTATACCGGTCACTATCAGGCCTGATGCTATAATGCCCGGACACGTGCACCGGGGCGTGCCCCTTATGGCATCTGAGGCTTGTAGCATCTGCGCAGGTTCTGCGTAGTGGTGGCGCAGGCCTGCTTGAGGCTAGCTTCAGCCCCGTTCGTGGCAGACTTGGTTCTGCGTTTAGGTCAAAGCACGTCGCACGGTCGACCTAGTGTGGGGGTCAGCCTGGCCATGAGCGCGCCGCTTGATTACGCCTTGCGCCCAGCTGCGAGCTTGTCGTCTCGCTTGCTGCGCGCCGCGGTCGAAGGTGGGCTCAAACGCGGCGTAAGGCTGATGCTCAGTGGTGGGATTGCCACTAGTTGTGCATCTTCTGGTTTGTTTAGCATCTAGGATTTAACATGTCGAATAATATTTCCAAGACGGTCTTAGTTATCAACTGCGGCAGTTCGTCGGTGAAGTTTGCCATCATGGATCCAACTGATGGCCACGTCTTCTTAAGCGGCATTGCCGAGGCCATGAACTTACCTGAGGCCTTTATCTCGTGGCGTTTTGGCGATGAGGATAAGACCAAGGTTAACATCCCAGGCTATAACCACCAACAAGCTTTAGCTTACTTAGTTGACAACATCTTAAGCTCGCACAAGGAGCTGTTAGACTCGATCGTCGCCTGCGGCCACCGTATCGTTCATGGTGCCGACTACTACAGCGCCCCAACCTTAGTTGACGACGAAGTCGTAGCTAACATCGAGCGTGCTATTCCATTTGCTCCGCTGCACAACCCAGCCCACATCTTAGGTATCAACGCTGCCCGCGCCTCCTTCCCTAACATCCCACACGTCGTAGTCTTCGATACCGCTTTCCACCAGACCATGCCTGCGGTGGCCTACCGCTTTGCCATCCCAGAGGAGTACTACACCGTTGACCACTTACGTCGCTACGGTGCTCATGGTACCTCCCACATGTACTTATCCCACGAGGCAGCCAAGCTCTTAGGCAAGCCACTTGAGGAGACCAACGTCATTACCTGCCACTTAGGCGGTGGCGCTTCGGTCTGCGCGGTTAAGGGCGGCAAGTGCATGGACACCTCCATGGGCTTAACCCCACTTGATGGCTTGATCATGGGCACCCGCTCGGGCTCGATCGACCCATCGGTTGTCTTCTACCTCTGCCGCAAGTACGGCATGAAAGTCGAGGAGACCAAGGACATCTTAAACAAGAAGTCGGGCTTATTAGCCTTATCGGGCATCTCCTCGGACATGCGTCCAATCTGCGAGGGCTATGAGAAGGGCGACGAGCGCTGCACCTTAGCCTTAGAGGCCTTCTCCTATCGTTTAGCCAAGTTCATCGCTTCGTACTACGTACCATTAGGCCGCGTTGACGCCATCGTCTTCTCTGGCGGCATCGGCGAGAACTGCTGGGAAGCCCGTAAGATCACCTGCGAGTACTTACGTGAGTCCTTTGGCGTTGAGTTAGACCAAGAGATCAACGTCGGTGCCTTAAGCCGCTTAGGCCACGATGGCGGCGTCATCTCGACCCCAGCTTCGCGCGTTAAGATCATGATGATCCCAACCAACGAAGAGCTGGTCATCGCCCAGTCGGCTATGCAGTTCGTCAAGGACTAAGCCCAATCTAAAGGGGGCAATCACCCCCAATCTCTTTAAAAAAGTGAGGCACTGACCTCACGAAACCTCACACGTAAGTGCGTATGTAGTTCATAGTCAGCAGCGGCTCCGGCCCCTGCTGATTTTTTATGGGTGCCGCCTACGGCCAACTCATCCCGCCCGTGGCCAAGTCCAAGCCTGCTCCCAATTGGGTCACTCTTGCGGCGGCAACGCTCGCCGCTCGCCGCTTCACGCTCCGGCCGCTTTGCGTTGGTCTCTAAGGAGCAAGTGGCAGCTTGCGCTGAGCCCCAGATCCCAGCACTCCCCATGGGCCGGTAGCGCAGATTGAGCCCGCGCAGCTTGCGTGGCCGTAGACATAGGCTGACAGCGCAGAGGAAGTAGGGAGTTAGCTCGTATCTGAGGTTTAGCCTGCGTGAGCGCGGCTATGGCCTGACCGCACAGAGGTTGGCGGAAGTTGGCGCGTATTGGAAGGTGAGCCGCATTTGCCCGCAGTCTTCGCCTTAGAGACCCAAGAGACCTTGGGGGTGGCCCGCAGCGTGAGGTTAGCCTCGTGAGCGCGGCTATGGCCTGACCGCACAGAGGTTGGCGGAAGTTGGCGCGCATTGGAAGGTGAGCCGCATCTGCCCGCAGCCTTCGCCTTAGAGACCCAAGAGACCTTGGGGGTGGCCCGCAGCGTGGGGTTAGCCTTGTGAGCGCGGCTATGGCCTGACCGCACAGAGGTTGGCGGAAGTTGGCGCGCATTGGAAGGTGTGTTGCATCTGCCCGCAGTCTTCGCTTTAGAGACCCAAGAGACCTTGGGGGTGGCCCGCAGCGTGAGGTTAGCCTCGTGAGCGCGGCTATGGCCTGACCGCACAGAGGTTGGCGGAAGTTGGCGCGTATTGGAAGGTGAGCCGCATCTGCCCGCAGCCTTCGCCTTAGAGACCCAAGAGACCTTGGGGGTGGCCCAAAGCTTGGGGTTGGGCCGCGCAGCTTGTGGGGCAGTTGTGGTGGAATTGGGCGTGCCAGCGCAAAGAGGCCCGGCAGGGCGCCGGGCGGCGCTCTCACCGAGCCTTGTCTGTCTTGCTCGTCCTAGAGGGAGAAGTCTGTTACTTGAGGTTTAAGGTGTCACGAATGGTGAAGTACAGGTCGGTTTGGTCGGTCAGACCTACTACGCGTAAGGCACCTGGGCCGTAGGCGGCGACACGCAGTTGGGTGCCGGTGTGACCGGCGTCGTCAATGTCAGTGGAGTTGCCGTAGTTGATGGCCATTGGGGCGCCATCGTGGGTTAAGACGCGTTGGCTAAAGCCCGGGGTGGTGGCGTCAGGATAGACGATCTGCGTGGCGTGCGCGTGGTCGGCCGTGACGATCACCAAGGTGTTGCCATTTTCCTTGGCAAAGTTCAGGGCGACTTGGACGGCCTCGTCTAAGTCCATGGTTTCACCAAATTGGCCGCAAGGGTTTGAGGCGTGAGCCTGCTTGTCAATCGAAGCGCCTTCAACCTGCAAGAAGAAGCCCTTCTCGTTGACCTTGAGCAGGTCAATGGCCTTTTGCGTCATCTGGGCTAAGGTTGGGACGTCGGCGCCGCGGGCGCTGTTGACCTCGCACTTGACCACATCCTTTTGGATGCCGTTGAGCTCAGCTTGTGGGCCCTTGAGGCGGATTGGCATGTTGCCGTCAGCAAAGAGGCCTAAGACCGGCTGGTCTTGGTTGGCCACCGTGATGGCATTGAGCCCGTCTAAGTCACGGACGACTTGGAAGCCACGTTGCTCGGCTTGCTGCCATAAGGTCATATCCTTGTACTCACCGGCCTTGGCCTTCTCATTGAAAGTCGCAGCACCGCCACCTAAGATGACGTCGGCACGTACTTGTAAGAGCTGCTCAGCAATCGAGCCTTGACCGCCATTCTCTAAGGCATTGGTTGGGCACTTGGCCGAGGTTGCCTCTGGGCCGTAGCACTTGCGCTCCGTGACGTGAGCGATTTGGGCGGCCGGAGTGGCATCTTCGATCTCGGCGGTGGAGACATCACCTGTAGCAAGACCATTAGCCTTAGCCAGCTCGAGCAAGCTCTGGTGCGGCTGACCGAAGACATCAACGCCGATGGCGCCGTTGTAGCTCTTGGTGCCGGTCGACCAAGCGGTGGCCGAAGCGGCCGAGTCGGTGACATAGTCAGGCTTGTGGGTGGTGCGATCTAAGGAGTAGTGGGTGTACTGCCCGGTAAATGGTAAGGCATCTAAGCCCTTGAAGTAGCCCCCGGCGCCGTGGGCGAAGTTACGGGCAGCGGTGATCTCGCTGTCGCCCATGCCATCGCCAATCAGCAAGATGACGTTCTTGGCGTGCTTTTGCTGCGCCAGCTGCAGTACGTTGGTATAGAGCTCGGTCTGATTGTCCTGAATGCGGCGAGCCCCTGCAAACTGCGTGAGGTCACCGGCTGCTTGGCGCACGTAGAGGGCGCTGTCATCGATAGCCTGATCGTTGGCATTGGCCGAGCAGGCAGCTAACATGAAGGCAGCAGCGGCTGCGCTAACGGATTGGGCTAATAAGGACTTTTTGAGCTTCATCGAAATTAAACCTTTGCCGCGATGCGGCTTGCTTTCTGAGGCGCAGACTCTCTGACCTGGCTGTACTCAGTTCTTGCTGCGCCTAACATCAATGGTTGCTTTTGATGACGCACATGATAGAAAGCTTGGGTTAAGTCCAAAGGCGCGCTTTGGTAAAGCTTTGGTTAAAAAACGTGCTTTTTCGTTAAGTGCACGTTAAGTGCCCACCGCCTCCCAGCGCGCAGGCCAAGGGCCGTGCTGCGATCTGCGGCCTGCGCCGGGCTCTTTTGGCCCGTGGCCTTGCGGCCTGTGCTGGGGCTCGCGGCCTGCGCCGGGCCCTTTTGGCCCTTGGCCTTGCGGCCTGTGCCGAGCTCTTGTGGCTCTTGCGGTTTGGTGGGGCGGGCGCTGCTTTAGGCGAAGTCGGCGGCGTCAAGCGGCAGCGGGGCCGTGAGGGCGTGGCGCGCCTTCTTGCCTAGTACCTCGTTTAAGCGGTACGGTTCAAGGCCGTGGCCGGGACGGATGATGCGCACGTGCTCATACGTTAAGGTCTCGCCTTGGGCTAGGTCTTTGACTAGATAGACCGAGCGGCGATCCTTGCGGCCTTGTTGGTCAGTCTTTGAGAGGACAATGGCCTGATAGCCCATGGTCTGCGCGGTCAGGGCCGTAGCTTCCTTGAGTGCCTTGAGCTCATCTGGGGTCATCGAGAAGGCCGCGTCGATGCCGCTGTTACGGTCACGCGCAAAGTGCTTTTCGATCATGTCGGCGCCTAAGGCGGTGGCGGCGACGTCTAAGGTGTGGCCAATGGAGTGGTTGGAGAGGCCGACTTTGCAGCCATAGCGCTCCTTGAGGAAGGGAATGGTTTTGAGGTTAAAGGAGGTTGGGGGCGCCGGATAGATGCTCTCGCAGTGCAGCAAGGTCAAGTCGGTACAGCCATGGTCACGCGCGGTTTGCACGGCGCGGTCAATCTCCTCGAGGGTGGCCATACCCGTGGACATCACCAGCGGCTTCTTGGTGTCGGCACAGTAGGCGATAAGTTGCGGGAAGTTGAGCTCGTAGGAGGCTATCTTGTAGATGGGGCAGCCTGCCTCTTCTAAGGCATCGACATCCTCAAAGTAAAAGGGCGAGCTAAAGAGCTTGATGCCGCGGGCGCGGGCGTGCTCAAAGAGCGGCTTCATCCACTCGCGTGGGGTCTTGGCCTCTTGATAGAGCTCATAGAGGCTGTAACCGGCCCACAGGCCTGAGGTGATCTGAAACTCGGGGCGCTCGGAGGCGATGGTGAGCGAATCTTCGGTGTAGGTTTGGATCTTGATCATGTCCGCGCCGCACTCGTGGGCCAGATCCATCAAGGCTATGGCGTTTTCAAGCTTGCCTTGGTGATTGCCCGATAGCTCCGCCACGATGACCGGCGGCTGTTGCAGCTGCACCGAGCTGATCTCGGCGGCTAGACCTTCGATTAACTTGCCATTAATGGTTGCAGCGCTCATGAAAACTCCTTGTGGTTAGAGGCCCTCAGCGGTGAGGCAAAGGCTATGCCCGCAGGCTTTGCTCGCAGGCTTGGGCCGCGGAGCATGTCCGCAGGGCTTGTCGCGGAACGTGTCCGCAGCTTGTGTCCGCAGGGCTCGCCCGCTGGCGGGCTTGCCTGCGCTTAGTTGATCGTGTGTTTGAGGTCGAGGACGATCGCGCGCACCATATCTTGGTCGGCGATGCCGATGTGGCTTGAGTGGATCTGGCCCTTATCGTCCAAGGTAACGATGTAGGGCACACCCATGACCTTAAAGTGGGAGATAAGCTCCTTGGTCTTGGCATCGTTGGTGTCGGTGATATCGACGACAATGCGCTTAAACTCAGAGCTGAGCTCCAAAAAGTCCGGTTCGTTGTAGACGTGGTAGGCCATATAGCGGCAATTGGTGCACCACGCAGCGGTAAAGGTGATGAAGCTCGGTTGGCCCCGTGTGAGTGCCGTCAGCTCAGTCAGGCTTGTGACCTTGGTAAAGCCGGTGTACAGCGGCTGCGCCTCCAGCTTGACCTGATCGAAGACCGTGGAGTAGGCATAGTAGGTCGGCACCAAGGAGACTAAGGTCACGGCGCAGATGAGCGGCAGGGTCAAGCGATGCTTGATGATGAAGTAGATGATCGAGCCGATGAGGTAGATGCTCGCGATAAAGACGAGGAGCGAGCAGATGAAGGGCTCAGCCTGCCCCATCAAATGGCGCGTGATGAAGTAGGCGGCAAAGAGGAGCAGGAGCGCCAGCAGGCGCTTGAGCATCTCGCCTACCATGCCGCCATGGCGCAAGAAGCGCCCGCCAAAGATGCCGATTACGAGCAGCGGCGTGGCCATACCAAGGCCGATCACCAAGAAGACGGCGGCACCTAAGAGTGTGTTGCCGCTTTGCATGACATAGATAAGCGCGCCTGCAAGCGGGGCCGAGGTGCACGGACTTGCGACAATGGCCGAGACTACGCCTAAGGCGAAGGCGCCGCCAAAGCTCTTGGTGTTGACGGTGCTGATGCGTCTCTGTAATGGCCCGGTGATAAAGCTTGGGACTTTGAGCTCAATGAGCCCGGCGCAGGCGGCAGCGCAGATGAGTAACAGGACGGCAATGGTGCAGGTGACCGCCGGATGCTGCAGCACGCCGTGAAAGGACGCGCCGAGGGCGGCAAAGATTAAGCCGAGTACCATGTAGCTCAACGACAGGCCGAGCGCATAGGCGGCGTTTTGGCGCAGCACGGCGCCCAGTGGCACCTTGCCCTCCGTGGGCTTGGCTACTAGCATGGCCGAGAAAATCGGCAGCATCGGCAGAACGCACGGGGTCAGGTCAAGGCCAATGCCTAAGAGGAAGCAGAGGATCAAGCCAAAGGCGAGGTTTTGGGAAATGAAGTCGCTGATAGCTCCGCCATCGCTTGGGTTCAGTAAGAGCCGCCAAAAGCCCCCGTCTTCGGAGGGAGCGGTCGGAATGGTGTCATGGGTGTGCTGATCGAGCGTGGTGTAGGAGCTCTCAATGGCGTGGGGCAGCTTGACGCTAAAGTTTTGCGGTGGGTAGCAGATGCCTTGGTCATCGCAGCCTTGGTAGCTTAAGATGAGCTCATCGCCTTCGTGGGCCGATAAGATGGGCACCTCAAAGTCGAGCTGATCAAAGTACACTTGGTTAGTCCCCATGCTGTCTTGATGGGGAATGGCCTGAGGCAGCTTAGGCTGGGCCATAATCAGGCTGCCACTTTGTGTGGTCAAAACGATGGAATCTCGGTAGATGTAGGAGCCCGGCGCGAGCCTCAGCGTAAAGTGTACGCTGGTCTCAGCGCAAGAGGCGCTGACAGCAAAGGGCAGATCGGGCGTGCTTAGGGCGGCGCTGGTGGTGGCGCTCGAAGTGGAGGTCTGTTCTGCGGCCGGGCTGAGCTCAAGCAAACTGTCCCAGGATGGTTCGGCGTGGGCGCTGAGGCTCGCTAGCACCCACCAGCATGTTGTAAGCAGCAGGGGTGTGACGCGGCGCAAGCATAGGAAGGTCGAACACCATGAGTAAAGGGACATAGGCGCCTCTCCAGCCAAAAAACTCAGTGAGCTTCATTATAGCCTTAGCTTCAGGCTAAAGTGATCGCCTCCAAGCTTTAGCTGCGGCGGACTTTGTATAATGCCGCAAGGCTTGTAGTATGAGGCTATGGTTTCGTTTTCTAGGCACGACGGGTGAGGACGCAATGGGCCGATTTTTCATCATCTTCTTCTTGTGGGTCATGCTGGAGATCTACACCTTTGTCGTGGTGGGCAACGCCATTGGCTACCTTCTGACCATCTTCTTGATCGCGGCCATCAGCTTGGTCGGCGTCAAACTCGCAGGCCGCGCTTCGTGGCGTGAGCTGCAATATCTGCAGCTGCTCCATGACCTAATCGCGCAGCGTGAGCCTGATACCACGGTTTGGTCGGCCGAACAGATCAACAAGGTCAAGCAGCGTTTGGCCCAGATTGGGCTCAATGAGCTCCCGGCCTACCTCAATGGCTGTCGCAAGCGCGCCATGATCGGCCAATTGGTGATCGTGCTCTTTGTGGTGCCGGGCTTCATCTCCGATGCTTTAGGCGCTCTCTTGCTGCTGCTCAATCTCTCCAACAGCCTCTCGCAGCGCGGTGTTTTCGATCACCCGATCTTTGAGAAGATTGCGGGTCTTGGCATCTTCGGCCGCTCTAAGGGCTATAGCCGCTATCAGTCCGAGTACGAGGCCAAGTACGGCAAGAGCGATGCCCAGCGCGCCAAGGAGGCCGCCGCAGCCGCCGCGCAGCAAGCGGCGCAGAGTCACGTGCCGGTGTACCAAGAAAAGCAAGGTTTTGCCAAGATGCGCGAGCAGTTTGAGGCCGAGCGCACGGTCAAGGACGCAAAGTTCGAGGAAATTGACGACGACGAGTCGAAGTAGGCCCGGTCGGATCAGTAGCCTGCGTAGGCCCAAGTAGGCTCGTAGACTGCGGTCGACCAAGTTGGCTCGTAGCCTGCGGTTGACCAAGTTGGCTGCGCAGGCGGCAGCAGGTCTGACTCGTCTGGGTTCGTGTTGGGTGGTGAGGTCGCTATGGCTCAGGCCAAGTACTATGTGCTGTTACTGACTGTTTGCTTGATTTGGGGTGCAACGCCGGCCAGCGGTAAGTTTACCGTCGAAGCGTTCTCGCCCTTGATGATCACCGGAACGCGCTTTGCCATTGTCTCGGCGGTGCTGTTCTTGTGGCTGGTGCTCACGCGCGACAAGAAGAGCCTAAAGCCCGAGCGTAGCGTGCTTACTGTCTGCTTCTTTATGGGCTTCATGGGCATGCTGGTGCACAATGGCCTGCTGTTTTTGGGCCTGAGCTACACCACGGCCACCAACACTGCTTTGATCGAGAGCATTGGCCCGACCGCGACCACGGTCTTGGCCTTTATCTTCTTAGGCGAGCGCCTTAACAAGTTTGGCTGGCTCGGCATCTTCATCTCGTGCATTGGCGCCGTCTGCATCGTGGCCAAGGGCTCGCTTGAGGTCATCTTGAACCTCTCCTTTAACATCGGCGACGTCATCGTGCTCTTTGCGGAGATCGCATGGTCGGCCTATGTGGTGATCTCATGGCAAATCCATGGCCGTTTGGGCACCATCGCCGTGACCGCATGGTCAGGCCTGTTTGGCTCGCTGCAATGCTATCTCGTGGGCGCGGTCACCGGGACGCTCCATGTCTATACCGTAACGCCGCAAGCTCTGATGGGCTTTGCCTATTTGGTAGTCTTCTCGGGCCTCTTTGCCTTCGTCGCTTGGAACTACGCAGTGCAGTATGTCGGCGCCTCCAAGGCCGGTGTCTTTGTCTATCTGGTGCCGTTGACCGGTGGCATTGTCGGCGTAGTCTTCTTAGGCGAAGACTTGCACCCGGCGGTTGTGATCGGCGCCATCTTGATCTTGTCGGGTGTGGTCTTGACCGTGCGCTCGAAGGTGCAGCTGCACAACGCCAAGCAAGCGCAGATCGCGGCCGATACCGCCGGGCAAGGTCACGACCTGCTCAAGCGCTTCTCAGAGCTGGCGCAGCACCATAACGCCAAGCTCGCCGCGCGCGGCGTGACCCTGCCTGAGGGCGCCGCGCTCCCCGAGGGCCATCCGCTGACCCAAGATAACTCGGCGCCGAACCAGCCTGAGTCGGATCAGCCTGCGTTCGACCAGCCTGCGCCTGACCAAGGCAAACCAGACACGTCACCTGCGCCTTCTGCGCAGAACACGCCTGAGCACCGCGCGTAGGCGGTCGGGCCGCGCTGCGGCAGCGGCGCAAAAAAAAAAATTTTGGGGGTGGCCCTTGAAAGTCCGTAGGGGTACCCCCATCTAGGGTTATGTTCAAAAGCGGTGGATTTGCGTGAGGAACGGTTCTAAGTTCCCGTGCATTTTGATCTGCAGGCCTACGCCCAGCTGCGCGCTGGCGCGTTGAGCTTTGAGGTGATCCTCACAAGTCCGTCGCCGATCGAGGTAGGCGCGAGCTTACCAAGTTACACGTTTTACGGGGCACGCAAGCTTAAAGCGCAGGCTTTAGGCAGTGCCATCGGGGCATTCAAAATGAATTTAATTCCTTTATATGACCGCGTAATCGTCAAGCCTTTTGAGGTTGAGACCAAGTCCGAAGGTGGCATCTTATTAGGTTCGGCTGCGCAGAAGTCGACCCGCGGTAAGGTTCTGGCTGTAGGCAAGGGCCGCATGCTCGACAATGGTCAGTTCGCTCCTATGTCGGTTAAGGTTGGCGATACCGTCGTTTACAACGAAGGCTACGGCACCAAAAAAGAGCGCTTAGACGGCGAGGAGGTCTTCATCCTCTCCGAGAGCGACATCTTAGCTGTCGTCGCTGAGTAAGAGCGCCTGCGCGCCGCAAGGCTCGCGCCGCGCGGCCTACCTGCGCTCAAGGTGAGCGCAGCGAAGTGGACGTGGCAGGGCCTGCGCCATGGGTGTGGGGTGACCCACACCAAAAGTTGTAAACCGGTTGTTGGAACAAGTTTCCTGTAGGATTAAGTAGAAAAATGGCTGCTAAAGACGTATTTTTTGGCAACGAAGCTCGTGCTCAGATGTTAGAGGGTGTCAACACCTTAGCTAACGCCGTAAAGGTAACCTTAGGCCCTAAGGGTCGCAACGTCGTCTTAGACAAGTCCTATGGCGCTCCTTTGATCACCAAGGATGGTGTCACCGTCGCCAAGGAGATCGAGCTTGAGGGCAAGTTCCAGAACATGGGCGCCCAGATGGTCAAGGAAGTAGCTTCCAAGGCCAACGATGCCGCCGGTGATGGTACCACCACCGCTACCGTTTTAGCTCAGGCTATCGTCACCGAGGGTTTGAAGGCCGTTGCTGCGGGCATGAACCCAATGGACTTAAAGCGCGGTATCGACAAGGCAGTCGCTGCTGCTGTTGAGGAGCTCAAGACCTTATCGACTGAGTGCAAGGACTCCAAGTCCATCGCTCAGGTTGGCACCATCTCCGCCAACGCTGATGCTACCGTTGGTAACCTGATTGCCGAGGCCATGGAGAAGGTTGGTCGCGACGGCGTTATCACCGTTGAGGACGGCCAAGGCTTAGAGGATCAGTTAGACTTAGTCGAGGGCATGCAATTTGACCGCGGCTACCTCTCCCCTTACTTCATCAACAAGACTGACACCGCCACCGTTGAGCTCGAGAATCCATACATTCTCCTGTGCGACAAGAAGATCGCCAACATCCGCGACATCCTCCCTGTCTTAGAGGGCGTTGCCAAGGCTTCCAAGTCCTTACTCATCATCTCCGAGGATGTTGAGTCCGAGGCTTTAGCTACCTTAGTCGTCAACAACATGCGTGGCATCGTCAAGGTTGCCGCCGTTAAGGCCCCAGGCTTCGGCGACCGCCGCAAGGCTATGCTCCAAGACATCGCCATCTTAACCGGCGGTACCGTCATCTCCTCCGATTTAGGCATGGAGCTGGACAAGACCACCTTAGACGACTTAGGTGTTGCTAAGCGCGTAGTCATCACCAAGGACAATACCACCATCATCGATGGTGCTGGTGCCTCCCAGGACATCCAAGAGCGTGTTGAGCAGATCAGAAAGCAGATCGCTGAGAGCACCTCGGATTACGACCGTGAGAAGCTCCAAGAGCGCGTTGCCAAGTTAGCTGGCGGCGTTGCTGTCATCAAGGTCGGTGCTGCTACCGAAGTTGAGATGAAGGAGAAGAAGGCTCGCGTTGAGGACGCTATGCACGCTACCCGCGCTGCCGTTGAGGAAGGCGTCGTTGCCGGTGGTGGTGTAGCCTTAGTCCGCGTTGCTGCTGCTTTAGCCAACAAGGTTCAAGGCGACAACGAGGATCAAAAGGTTGGCATCAAGGTCGCTCTGCGCGCCATGGAAGCCCCATTACGTCAGATCGTGGCCAATGCTGGCGAGGAGCCTTCGGTTGTTGCTAACAACGTTCGCTCCGGCACCGGCAACTACGGCTACAACGCTGCTACCGAGCAGTACGGTGACATGATCGAGATGGGCATCTTAGACCCAACCAAGGTCACCCGTTCGGCTTTACAGTACGCTGCCTCCATCGCTGGCCTCATGATCACCACCGAGTGCATGATCGCTGACGCTCCTAAGAAGGATGACGCTCCAGCTGCTCCAGGCATGGGCGGCATGGGTGGTATGGGCGGCATGGGCATGATGTAATGCCCGCCCTGCCCCGTGCAAGGCAATTCAGAGGCTTAAGCCTCAAGCCTTAGCCTTCAAGGCTAGGTGCTAACAAGAGCTGAGGATCAAGCTCCCGCGGGAGTTGTGATCCTCAGCTTTTTTGTGGGCCTTGCACTGTATGTCTAATTATTATAGTATTACTTCATGGATCTTAGTCTTCTTGATCGTGAGCTGCTTGCCTTAAGCAGTAGGCTGCACAAAGGTTCTGTCGCTTGGTTGCGGTGCTACGATGCTCTCGTAGTGGCTCTGCTCAGCCACCCGCAGACGCTGGGGGTAGCCTACTTAAGCTCAACAGCGAAAGGACAAACTCTGTGCTGCATAGTGCTTGCTTTTCCTGCGCGGTTCGTGTTGCGTTGATCTAGGGGAATCATGTTTGGTTGGGAGGTGCTATGAGTGATTTGCCTCAGTCACATAGCAGCTCAGGTGTACAACAGTTGCGTAATGGATTAACACCTCTTGTCACCGGAGGCTCGGATTTTGTGACGATACGGCGGAAGGGCTATCTCTTCGTCGACAAGACGGCTCTGCTCCCAGAGCTGGTTGCTAAATGGCATGTCTTCGTGGCACGGCCCCAAGGCTTTGGTAAGAGCATCCTATTCTCCATGCTCAAGGAGCTCTTCACCCATGGTGCGCAAAGCCCTTGCTTTGATGGCCTTGCAGTGCAAAAGGAGTGGAACGAGCCTATCTGTGAGCATGTGCTAGTGCTTAGCTTTACGGGCTTATATGTGCCTGATACCTTTGAGGCGGACGTGTGCAACATGCTGCGTTTTGCCTTTGTCCAAGCCAGCTTTGACGAGGCTTTACATGTGGCTGAAAGCTGCACCGATCTCAGATTCTTGGCCAAGATCTTAGATCTGCTCCGGCATGGGGCTGAAGTTGTTGTGCTGATTGACGAGTGGGACCTTCCGCTCTCAAGCAATCTCCACAACCGAACGGCTTTTGAGTCCAATAAGGCCGTGCTCGATAAGTTATACGCTTGGCTGCGTGGACTTAAGGCGGTGCGCTTGGCGCGGGCTCAGCGCGCTTATTTGCCGTGGGTGGCGGAGATTTGGGCGCCGAGCTTCTTGATGAGGAAGATGCTGAGCAAGAAGACCACGAAGACGCCGCCTGCTTGGCACAGATAGGTTTTGCTCAGGGTGATGGCGTGGGCCAAAAAGCCGATGAGCGCAGGGCCGATGAGCACGCCGGTGAAGCCAATGGCGTTGACGATGGCCACGGAGACGTGCGGCGGCACGTCCTTGATGCGGGCGGTGACCGAGACCAATTGCGGAACGACGTTGCTGGCACCGATTCCGATCAGGGCAAAGCCCACGAAGGCGGCCAAGTAGTGCGGTACCACGACCGCGACGATGAAGCCTGCGATGATAAACAGGGTGGAGGCAAGCAAGACCTTGGCGCGGCCGAGCTTGGTCACGACCTTGTCGCCGGTTAAGCGGCAAATAGTCATCATGATGGCAAAGGCAGCATAGCCGTAGCCGGCATGCTCTAAGGCAAAGCCGCGCTCGGTGTGCAAGAAGACGCCCGACCAGTCGAGCATCGAGCCTTCGGTCATGAACATGATAAAGCACATCACGCCGATGAGCAGTACGATCGGGTGGAAGTAGTACTGCAGATGGCTCTGCTGCGCTTGCGCGCTGTGGCGCTGCGCAAGGTACTGTTCGCGCGACAACGGCTGATTGTGTTCATCAAAGTATACTGTGGTCAAAAGGTGGCGGCTGCCGACGAGTGTGACGATGATGAGGATCGCCGCAGCATAGACACCCGCTAAATGCAGTGGCAGGCCCGCGCTCAGTAAAAAGGTGACGCTGAGCGACCCGCAGAAGCCGCCGACACTATAGAGACCGTGCAGCCCGGACATGATGTTGCGGGCCGTGACCTGCTCGACTAAGGCTCCGGCAATGTTGGAGATGACGTCTAAGGCCACCGCGTTGATACCCATGATAAAGAGCACCAAGCCCAGCAGATAGAGGTTGGTGATAAAGGGAATGCTGATGAGGCACAGCGCGACGATCAGGGCCGAGACCACAATCGGGGTGCGGCAGCCGAGGCGGGAGCTGAGCCAACTTGAGGTCGGCATCGAGATAAAGGAGCCCACGCCTACGCATAAGAGCAGCAAGCCCAAATTGTGCTCGTCTAAGCCAAAGCGGTCTTTGACAAAGGGAATCATCGGGGCCCATGCAGCGATGCAGAAACCGGCCATGAAGAAGGAGGCGCGGTTGGACCAAATCAGGTGCTGGGTGGTAGGTAGACTCATAGTTCGCCTCGTAGGGAACCAAGGCGCGCTGTGGCGCCTTGGGGAGTAGGGAGGAAGGCCTTGGGGCTTGGGCCTTGGGAGTGCAGGCCTTTTGTGCTTTGGCCTTGGGGAAGCTTAGGCCTGAGCGGTGAGCTCGGCGATCGAGCCACTGCGCACGAAGAAGTAGGAGATGATGGAGACCACCAAGACCAAGCAGGCCAAGAGCAAGAAGGTCTCCTCAAGGCCGATGCGATGGGCGACAAAGCCGATTAAGGCTGGGCCTAACAGGCCGCCGATGTAGCCGATGGCGTTGACAATCAAGATGGCCCGCGCGATCGGAACGCGCCGTTCGGTCGCGGCATAGGAAATGGTCTGTGGCACTAAGTTGGCCGCGCCCACGCCGACCATGCCAAAGCCGACTAAGGAGACCATCGGGTGCGGTACCATGACCGCAAGGGCAATGCCCGCGGCTGCGAAGATCGCGCCCATTACTAAGACGCGGCGACGGCCTAAGGTCGCGACAATCTTATCGCCGGTTAAGCGGCAGACCGTCATCATGCAGGCAAAGGCGGCAAAGCCATAGCCCGCTTCGCTTATTGGCACACCCTTAACTTGGTTTAAGAGCACGCCCGTCCAGTCCATCATCGAGCCTTCGACCATGAACATGATGAAGCAGATGAGGCCGAGCATCAACAGCAATTGGGTGATGAAGACCTTATGGTGAGTGCTATTGGCGCTATCCTGCTCTTGCTGATTGAAGGCGCTCAAGTCTGTGAGCAGGTGGCGGCTTGCGATCAGGCCGCAGTACAAGATGACGGCCAGCGATAAGACGCACGAGCTCAGAAGCAGGTTGCCCATCATAAAGGTCAGGCCCGAGCTTAAGAAGGTTGCCACAATGAAGACACCGGCGGTATTGCCCAAGGAATAGACACCGTGCAGGCCCGACATAATGCTGCGCTTAAGCATGCGCTCTAAGGCTCCGGCATTGATGTTGGCAGCAAGGGACAAGCACTCGCAGCTCAGGCCCATGACAAAGAGATCGGCAGCCAGCACATAGTAGTTAGGGATGACGGTGACAGCGCCCAAGCACACGGCCAAGATCACCGAAGCCACGCGGACTACGGCGCGGCAGCCAAACTTGTTGATAAAGAAGCTGGCTCCGGCCATAGCGAAGGCGGCACCGATGGCGATGCACATCAAGAGCACGCCCAAGTGATCCTCGGTTAAGTCAAAGCGGTCTTTGACGTAGGGGATGAAAGGACCCCACGAGGCCATCGCAAAACCAGGAATCCAAAACGCAGCGCGATTAGAGTTGATCAAACGTGAAGGCTTAACCTGCTCACTCATGAACGTCACCACTAAACCAAAAGATAACAGCTTGGGACATGCCCCATAGACCGCAGTACTGGGGCCGTGCTGCCCACAGGGCGGGGCATCTATTCGCAAAGGGGCCTAATGCCCACAGGGCCTTAGCCCAAAGGGCCTTAGCCCACATAGTTGGGCCTTGGGCGCTAGTAAAGCAAAACACTATCCCTTGGTCTAGCAGCGCCGCAGCGGCAAGCTAAAAGGTGATAGTGCAAGGTCAAGAGAGTGTAGTGTGCTGCGCCAAGACAAGGCAGCGCCGCTAGGCAAAATGTGATTGCTACGACAAAAGCTGGACGCACCGGTTAACTCAGTGCACAGCCTGCCGGGCAAGCGGGCTGTGCAGTCTGCAGCGTACGGCGCAGCCAATGGGCTGGGCCGCAGCCACTGGGGCGGGCGCTTAGAAGATGTCGCCGTCTTCGACCGTACTGCTGTCGATGCCGGTGTTCTTGACGCTCTGTGCGGCTGCCGCCTCATCCACCACGAACATGCCCGGTAAGGCCGGTTCGACGATGCCGCGATTGGTGGTGGTTACAAGGCCTGCCGGGCGTGGGATTGGGGCGTCCTCGACGTCCTGCTGGGCGTCACGGAAAAAGTTGGCAAAGACCGGCAGCGCGGTAGCACTACCACTCTCCGAGCCCATGCCGCGGGCATAGCCGAGGTCGCGGTCGTTATCAAAGCCCACCCACGTGGTGACCACCAAGTTATTGTTGAAGCCTGAGAACCAAGCATCGTGGACGTTGTTGGTGGTACCAGTCTTGCCGTGGAGATCTTTGCGCCCAGTGATGGTGCTGGCGCGATAGCCCGTACCCCAGTAGCGCTCGTTCTCTAAGTTGTAGCCGCCGTAAATGGTGCTGGTCATCAGCGAGGCCACTAAGTATGCATGGCCATGGCTTAACACCTGCGGCGCCGGGCGCGTTGGCTGGGCGAGACTGTCTAAGTCCGCGAGCATCGCCTGCGACAGCTGCGGCCCCGTGACAAAGAACTCTTCGCCTTCGATATTGGCTGGAACCTCGACCTTCGGGGTGACGAGCTCACCGTCTTCGTTGTAGGTTGCGGTGTTATAGCCCGGGATGCCGTACGGGAAGATTTCGCTCATGAGCGGGTGCTCGACTTTGGACTCATTGATATGGGTTTGGCGCGCCACATCAAGCTCGCTCGGCACAAAGCCGGAGAGGTACTTAAGTGGCACATCGTTTTGGATGCTGTCTGCGGCGCTGGGGTCAGCGATACGCGGGTGGGCCTGATAGAGCAGGGTGCCATCGTCGAGCTCAATGCGGTCGATGAGATAAGGCGTGAGCTTGAAGCCGCCGTTGGCAAAGGTAGAGTAGGCGGTTGCTACTTGGAGCGGGGTCAGCTCAACTGAGCCTAAGGCCATCGCTTCGCTCTGCTGGAACTTCGGGATGTAGATATCAAACTTGCGCAGGTGCTCGACGGCATTCTCGACGCCGACGTGGCGGATGGTGCGGATTGAAATGGAGTTCTTAGAGCGCGCTAAGCCTTCGCGTAAGGTCATCGGGCCATCAAAGCGATTAGGCGAATTGCGTGGCTCCCACCACGTCTGCGAGCCGACGTCCCACGTCTTGATCGGGACATCAGGGATGACGGAGTTGAGCGCCATGCCGTAGGCGATGGCCGAAGAGTAGATGAACGGCTTGAAGTTGGAGCCGGTCTGGCGCAGCAATTGGGTGGCGCGGTTGAACTTACTCTTGTTGAAGTCATAACCACCGCACAGGGCGCGTACGGCACCGGTATGCGGATCTAAGGCGATCAGGGCGCCTTCGACCTCGGGAAGCTGGGTGAGCGTCGTGACGGTATAGGTCTCCTGCAGGTCACCGGTCTGCTGCTTTTGCTTTTGGGTTACGACCTTATCGTAGGTGAAGATCAGGTCGCCTTTGAGCAGAAACTCGCTTGGTACCTGCGGCATATCGCCTTGGTTGCGATCGCTCTTAAAGGCGCGCGCCCACGACATGCCTTCCCACGTGAGCTGCTTTTGCTCGCCGTCGGCGGTCAGGATGGTTGCCTCCTTATTGACGTCATCGATATTGAGCACCAAGGCCGGGTCGATCAGATCGTACTTATCCTCTTGGCGGATCTTATCTAAGATGGCATCGTAGTTCAGATGCAGGGCCTCTTGGGCCGCTTGGTTCTGCGCCAAGAGGTCTTGAGCCTCAACTTGGGCGACTACTTGAGTATAGTCGACCTTTTGCTGGTTCGCGCTGAGCTGGGCGATGAGCTCGTGGCGCGCCTGCATGATGATTCCATTGTTGGCATTGGCGCCGACGCCATTCTTCTCGGTCGGTACCTTGGCGCTGCCGCGGATACCACGGGTGCTATCGTAGAGGTTGAAGAGCGGGCCGCGATAGCCGTGGCGCACATCGTAGGCGGTCAGGTTCTCAAAGAGGGAGTGATGGGCGAAGGTCTGATAGTTGGAGTCGACCGTGGTGTAGATCTTAAAGCCGCGGGTATAGGCGCTCGGGCCAAACTTGGCGAGCACCGCTTGGCGTACTTCTTCTGCGACATAGGGGGCATAGGCCTCAAGCGGCGTGGAGTGGAAGTAGGCCTTAGCAGGGGCCTCATCGGCCGCCTTAAACTCCTCAGGCGTGATATAGCCCAAGGTCAGCATGCGCGAGAGCACTAAGTGGCGGCGCTCTTTAGCGCGCTCAGGGTTTGTGATCGGGTTTAAGGTCGAAGGTGCCTTCGGGAGTCCTGCGATAGTGGCAATCTCCGCTAAAGTCAGCTCATCTAAGCTCTTGCCGTAATAGGTCTGGGCGGCCGCAACCACGCCATAGGAGCGGTGGCCCAAGGCGATCTTGTTGAGATAGAGCTCCAAGATCTCGTCTTTGGACAAGACCTGCTCCATCCGCCATGCGATAAAGACTTCCTTGATCTTACGTTCGATGGTCTTATCGCGCGATAAGAAGAAGTTACGGGCAACCTGCTGGGTGATGGTCGAGGCACCTTGAGCCGCGCGCCCCGAGGTCGCGGCCACTACCGCCGCACGCAGAATACCGATAGGGTCGACGCCGGTGTGTTCATAGAAGCGGGTGTCTTCGATCGCCAAGAAGGCCTGCTGCATCTTGAGCGGGATTTGCTCTAAGGAGACTGGGATGCGCTTGTGTTCGCCGAACTCACCGATGAGCTTGCCATCTTGGGTGAAGATCTTCATCGGCGTCTCAAAGCTGACATGCTTGAGCTCGGCGACGTCAGGCAATTCTTCTAAGGTGGAGTAGTAAGCCGCAGCTACCACGCCGCCGGAGGTGGCGCAGCAAAATAGACCGGTCCATAAGGCTACCTTGGCCCACCGCAAAGCTTGATACAACACCTTAAACTCCTTGACCGAACGCCCAGAAACTTACTAAAACGCCTAATTTTAGCAAAAAGCAGCCCATGATGTGACAGCGGCCCCAGCGCTAAGATGGTGCAACGAGTCCCGGCGCCGCCAAGTCAGGCACAATGCCTTAAACCGGCTCGCGCCGCTGTGCGCGCTACCCGCGCGCCGCCGCTTAGCGCCGCCCCGCACGCAGCGTTTCGCGCAGCGCGCGCTGGCGTTTGGCGTTGCTGCGCTTGGCGCCGCCCCGCGCAGGTGCCTGCGCCGCAGCCTGCGCGCGCTGAGCGCTCACTGCACCGCCGCGCTTACAATATGGCAGTCATTGGTTCTAGGAGAGTTGTAACGTGCACTTTGACAAGCCCATCTTGCTGGTTGGCCCGATGGGGGCAGGCAAGACCACCATTGGTCAGGCCTTAGCCCAGAAGCTTCAGGTCAGCTACATCGACAATGATGATCTCATCATCACGACTATGCGCCAGCAGTATCCGGGCATTACCATCCCGGAGATCTTCGCGCGCTGGGGCGAGTCCTTTTTCCGCGAGCAGGAGCGCGCGTGCTTGCAGAGCATTGTGACACCGCGGCCTTTCCCTTACCAAGTGATCGCAGGCGGCGGTGGCATTGTGGGCCCAAGCGCCAATCGCGCGCTCATCAAGGACTATACCTTCTGCCTCTACCTTGATTTGGCGGTCGAGGAGCAGTATGCGCGGGTCAAAGGCGACACCAATCGGCCGATGCTCAAGGCGCCAGATGTCATGGAGCGCATCAAAGAGCTCTACGCGCAGCGCGATCCACTCTATCGCGAGGTCGCGGCCGCGATCATCGATACCAATGCGTCCGTAACCGAGGTGGTCGCGCGCTGCCTTAAGGCCTTAGAGCGGCTGCAGGCTGAGAACTAACATCTGAGGAGTCCATTATGACCGAACAATTGGTACACGTCGCCTTAGGCGCTGACTCGTACGACATCCACATTGGCGCGCACTTAAGCCACGGCGCGCTGATCAGCCAAGCGATGCAAGGCAAGACCCATAAGGTCTTGATTGTGACCAATGAGACCATTGCCCCCTTGTACTTGCAGGCCTTGCAAGAAGATCTGCAGGCCCATGGCCTGACCTGCGCCACCTGCATCTTGCCTGATGGTGAGGAGTTTAAGAACGCTGAGTCGTACCTGAAGATCATGACTGCGGCCATCGAGCACCAACTCGACCGCGGCTGCGCTCTGATCGCCTTAGGCGGTGGCGTCATCGGTGACTTGACCGGCTTTGCGGCTGCGACCTACCAGCGCGGCATCGCCTTTTTCCAGGTGCCGACGACCTTGCTTGCGATGGTTGACTCCTCGGTGGGTGGCAAAACCGCCATCAACCACCCACAAGGCAAGAACATGATCGGCGCCTTCTATCAGCCGCAGGCGGTGCTCATCGATCTTGAGTTCTTAAAGACTTTACCGCCACGCCAGATTGCCGCCGGTATGGCCGAAGTCATCAAGTACGGCGCGATCTTAGATCGGGCCTTCTTTGACTATCTGCAAAGCAAGACCAACTATGGTGAGCTCGACCTTGCCTACGTCATCAAGCGCTGCTGCGAGCTCAAGGCTGAGGTCGTCGCCCAAGATGAAAAGGAGCATGGTCTGCGCGCGCTGCTCAACTTCGGCCACACCTTTGGCCACGCCATTGAGGTGGGCATGGGCTTTGGCAACTTCTTGCACGGCGAAGCCGTCGCCATCGGCATGGCCGTCGCCGCTTGGATTTCCCAAGAGAGCAAGTTTGGCCTGAGCGCCGCCGACTGCACTGCTCTTGTCGACGTGCTCAAGCGCTATAACTTGCCTTATGCCATCCCTGATGTGCTCAGCGGGCGCGATTTCCTTGCCCACATGCTCCACGACAAGAAGGTCAAGGACGGCCACATCCGCTACATCATGCTCAAGGCCTTAGGTCAGGCCGCGGTGACCCGCGACTTTGCCAATGATACGATCGTGGCCTACTTAGACGCCTGCCCATACCGTCAGCACTACGCTGATAAGTAAGAGGCTGATAAGTAAGCTACAATGGGGCAGATTGCACCAGTAAGGGCGCTGCCAACCGGCTGCTCGCCGGCTGTTCGCCGACTGCTTGCCGTCTGCGCCTTGAGCTGCGCGCAGTAGTGAGCGCAGCACAGCCAGCAGCGGGGCTCAAGTTTGCATCTTGCTGGGGTCAGGAACATTGGGGAAAGTAGGGAGTGCTATGGATGTAGAAGCTCTGGCCTCTTTGGACAGCCAAAAACGCTGTTGCGACGAGCTGTTGCAGCAAGTTTTTGCCAAAGATGCTTTTATCCTGCTATCAGGTGAGCGCGGCTCGGGCCGTACCGCGGTCTGCGAGCAGGTGGTCAATGCCACCGACAACAAGCTCCCGGCTGTCTTTATTCCATGCCAAAAGGACATGCAGCTCAAGCGCCTGCGCGAGCTCTTCTTGCAGCAGCTGCTGCCCAACACGCCATTTGATCCCAGCCTTAACTTGGCCGATGCCATCTTACAGGTCAAAGACCTCAAGGCAGGCAAGACCTTGGTCGTGGTCGACGATGCTGACAGCGTGCTCTCTTCCTTTTACAATGAGCTCTTGGCGTTGCACGAGGAGTTCTTAGGTAAAGGGCGCTTTGCCTTTATCTTGGTGTGCCAGCCGCTGTGGGCCGAGGAGAAGATTGCGCGCAACATCTCCAAGGTGGACATCGAGCAGGTGCAGATGCCCCATCTGACCATCAACGAGGCCATGGTGCTCTCGCGCCATATCTTCGCGGTGCAAAACACCATGCGCATCTACAATTCCTTGGTCAATAAGTTACCTGAGGCCTTAGCTCCGGCGCGTGGCAACCTGTCCCAGATCATTACAATCACGGAGAAGCTTATGAAGGATCCAACTACGGCAGTGAATGCTGAGCAGGCAGGCAAAGCCGGTAAGTTAGGTGCAGGTAAGAAGAAGGGCAGCTCGGTGGGGATCTTTGTCACCGTAGTGTGCATCATCATCGTCTTAGCTTGCTTAATCCCGATTTTCTTTGAGTCTGAGGATAAGCCGAGCGCCAGCACCACCGCGGAGGTGGCCAACGAGGAAGCCTTGGTCTTCGCCGATGATCCCAAGAGCTTTGCCGAGACGACGCTAAGCGACGACGGCGCCCTTCCGGACATGGTACCCGGCGGCATTGATGCCCAAACGCCTGAGGCGAGCACCGATCACTCGGTGACCTTATCGGGCGAGGAGTTAGACAAGATTGAGGGCGGAGCTCATGGCTCTGACTATCCCAGGGGAGTGGAGCGACCTGTAGCCCAAGTCCCGGTTCAACAGCCTGCCTCGCCGGTGGAGCAGCCGATCGCTGAGCTGCGCCGCGGTGACAACCCTAATCACGTCGCGCAAGGTCAAACCCAGCACACTGAGCTGGATATGCCTGCCATGCCTAAGCCGCAGCCGCAACCACCGCGTCCAGCTCCTGCTGACGTCGCTGCTAACGGCCCGCAGATGGATCCTAATGCGGCCAATTTAGCCGCGGAGTTAGAGCGCGATCGAGCCCAGTTAGAACAGGCTGCGCGCGCTAAGCTCGCCGCCGATCGGGCTAAGGCCGCCGCCGAGCAAAAGGCGGTGGAGCAAAAGGCGGCGGAGCAAAAGGCGGCCGAGCAAAAGGCCGCTGAACAGCAAGCTCAGGCTGAGCAAGCCCAGAAGGCCGCCGCTAAGGCCCCAGAGCCGAAGCCTGCGCCACGCAGCGAGCCGCAGCGTCCGGCCACGACCTTAAAGGCAGGTCAGATCATCAACTTAGGTGATGAGCTCAGAGCTCAGCAAGCCGCGCAGCGCGCGCCGCAGCAGTCACGCCCACAGGCTAACGCCGAGCGCTCGCCGCGTCCGGTCGCCGCCGGTAATGCGGTGGAAGGGAGCTTAGATGAGCTCAGAAACGCCAACGGGGCCCACTACACCGTACAGGTCGTCTCGGCCTCCAACCGTGCCAACATCGCCGCAGCCGCACAGGGCTTATCCGGGCGCTACTGGATTGTGCCAAGCACCCGTGGTGGCCGTCCGTGGTACGTGTTGATTTTTGGTGACTTTGCCAGCCGCGAGGCCGCGATCAGTGCCGCCGCGCAAGTACCGACCTCGGTCTCGCAAGGCGCCAGCCCATTTGCCCGTCGCATCAGCGAAGTTCAAGCCGAGATGCGCCGCTAAGCGCAGCGTAGCGCGGCATGAAGCCGCGCCGCTGGCTCAAGGCGTGGCGCCTGAGGTCATCAAGGTGGCCGCCGACTTCGACGACAGTGATATGTATGAGCTGCGACGCCAGCAGTAGTTCGCAGGTGGCGCTCTGAGGGCGCTCTCCGGGACTGCCAGCCGATGGAACATGACGGAATTGAGATGCAGAGATGTGTCCAATTCCGTCTTTGTTTATGGGCCCGGCGCGCCCCAAGCTCTCGGATGGTCGACCTCGTCGCAATAGAATATGGGGCAGCCCTAGCAAGCTTAGGTAAGCACGCTATCTGCTTACAAAAGCATTGAAATTATGATAAAGATTTGATACAGTTGATCCAGCTGCGCAGGAAGGCGCGGACTGGTCGGCGGCATAGCAGCTCTGTGGGCGCCTGCCTTCCTGCTACGCAGCTTGATCTTGATTGGGCGGGAGGCGGCGCTTGCGCCCCTAAGTTACCTCAGGGGCAGCTAGGCCAGTTTGTGCAGATGAAAGAGTTTTTTGTCACTCTCTATGAGCGTGAGCTCTATGAGAATGAGTTGCGTTACGGCCATGGCTGCGGTTGGGAAGAGGCTTGTAATAAAGGATACGAAGACCCAGAAGAGATGAGACCTTTTGCTCGGAGATACGCTGTAGGCTACCTCCAAGGGCTCTATCAAACCTTAGTCGCCTTAGCGCGCGAGATGCTCAAGCAAGGCTGCTCCATCGAGCAAATCACTGCGGCAACTTTGCTGTCGGAGCGGCAGATCAAGCTGGTGCAGGAGACGGATAGCGACTTTGACCTCGACGCGGCCATGCCGGTGAAGCTGCTCTTCGGTAAATGATGTATCAGACACCTGCGCCCAGTGCGAGTACCGGTGCGAGCAGACGGCTGGGCTGTAGCTCAAGCGCTCGTAAGGCGCAGCCTGAGCAAGAGGGGATGGTTCATAAGGAGGTGGGGCTATGACCACGGATTTGAGTGCAGATGAGGAGTGGCGCACCAACTTTGAGCGTGGCAAGTTGGAAGCCCAAGCGGCCATGGTGCGCAACATGCTCAAGCTGGGCTGCTCCTCAGAGCTCATCCAGCAGGTCAGCGGCTTTGATGACAGGCAGATGGCCCAGCTGCAGCAAGAGTTGGCATGCGAGGCGGCGGGCTTAGCGCACGGCCAAGCCGAAGCTCAAGCCTGTGTGGCGCGCAACATGATCAAGTTGTGCTATCCCGTGGCGGTCGGCCAGAAGGTCAAGGAACTCTTGGACATCAAGATCCCCCCGCTTAAGCCTCAGAATGGCCGCTTTGACTTGTCGTATGCTCTCGTAGCGGGCTTTTTGCACGGCCGAGCCGAAGCTCTCAAATGCGTTGAGCGCAATATCCGCACCAAGGGCTACTCTTTGGAGCTCATCCAGCAGGTCACCAGCCTTGATGATGCCGAGCTGACTAAGATACGGCACGAGGTGGCCGCTAAACGTAAATGGTAGCGGCGCAGCCGCGGCTGCCGCGGTAGCGGGCGCGGCCTGCGCGCAGGCCGCGGCGCGCCGTAGGCGCTGAGGCGCAGAAAACTTGGTTGAGACCGGGTTTTTAGAGATAATGCTAGGGCTTTTCACATCTTTTGAGGGGGTGCTTATGGCCAAGCGTTTCTACTATGCCGGCTCGATCTTGTCGGCCGATCTGATGGACTTGGGCAAGGACATTGATGCGGCCTTGCAGGCCAAGATGGACATCATCCACTTTGATGTCATGGACTACCACTTCGTCCAGAACTTAACCTTCGGCCCGGGCTTGCTTAAGGCGGTGCGCGCACGCTTCCCTGAAGCCATCATCGATGTGCACTTAATGGTCGACCCCATCAACGAGAAGATCCTCACCGACTACGCTCAGGCTGGTGCCTCAATGATCTCCTTCCACCCGGAGGCCACGCCGCACGTTGACCGCTACTTAGCGCTCATCCGTGAGCTCGGCTGCAAGGCGGGCCTTGCCTTAAACCCTAGCACCCCACCGCAGATGCTCAAGTACCTGTGGGATCGCTTGGACTTCGTCTTGGTGATGACGGTTAACCCGGGCTTTGGCGGACAAAAGTTGATCCCAGCCACCTTAACGAAGGTCGCCGACGTTAAGGCTCTGGCGCGCGAGAGCAATGTCATCATCGACATCGAGGTCGATGGCGGCGTCGCCCCAAGTACCATCGCAGACTGCGCTAAGGCCGGTGCCAATATCTTCGTTGTGGGCTCGGCGCTCTTTAGCCAGAGCGATTACGAAGTGGCGTTAGCGGAACTCAACTATGCACTCAAGGGCTAAGGCAATGGCAGACAAACAGAGCGGAGAGCTGTGCTCTCCAATTGCCCATCGCCCCGAGCTGATCATGTTCGACCTTGACGGCACGCTGGCGCATACCCTGCCGCAGCTGAGTAAGGCCGTGGCCGCGGTGGCCGCCGATTTGGGCTTTGCGGCGCCGACGTTGCAGGAGATGGCCTGCTATGTCGGCAATGGCATGGATCTGCTCTTAGGCCGGGCGCTCTTAGGGCGCCAAGACGTGACCTTGGCTGAGGTGCCGCAAGCTCAGTTAGCCGCAGCCCGCGCCTCCTTTAGCCGTCACTACGGGGCAGGCCTGCGCGCGGACTTTGAGGTCTACCCGGGCGTTTTGACCTACTTGCAGCGCTTCCATGAGCTTGGGATCAAGCTGGCGGTGGTCTCCAACAAGCCCGACAAATTTGTCCAGCCTTTGATGGAGTATATGGGCTTTAAGCCGTATCTTGACTTGGCGCTGGGCGGTGAGGTCTTGCCGCGCAAGAAGCCTGACCCGATGCCTTTGCACTATGTCATGGACAAGCTACAGGTCAGCCCGACGCAGGCCATGATGGTCGGTGACTCCAATAACGACATCCGCGCCGGTAAGAATGCGGGCGTTGTGACCGTCGCCTTAACCTACGGCTACAACGGCGGCCAAGACCTGCGCTGCGAGCATCCTGATTATATCTTCTCGGACTTTGGCACCATGGGCGCGCAGATCTGCGCGGCCCCGCACTAGCGCCGCACCCAAGCGCGGCACTGAGAAGTGCTGCTTGGGGGCAGCACCGACCGCATAGCGCCGCCTGCAGGGCGGCGGGGCGCAAGCCCTGCGGGGCGGGCACCGTGCTGGCGCGGCGGCGCGAGAGCGCACGCGGCAGCGGCGCGTAGCGCAAAGTGCTACACTTCAGACAGCGTTTTTTGGTTTAGTTCATCTGTTTTTTGTTGTTTGTGGATATGGCAAAAGAAATCATCTTCTCGGGCATTCAGCCCTCGGGCGAGCTGTCGGTAGGTAACTACATCGGTTCGCTGCGCAACTGGGTGCCTATGCAGGACGAGGCCGACTGCATCTACTGCGTGGTTAACCAGCACGCCATCACCGTGCGCCAAGACCCCAAGCTCTTGCACGAGCGCAGCTTGGATACCTTGGCCATCTTCTTGGCCGCGGGGATCGACCCGAGCAAGAGCATCATCTTCTTGCAGTCGCATGTGCCGGATCATTGCGAGTTGGGCTGGGTCTTAAACTGCTACACCCAAATGGGCGAGTTAAACCGCATGACCCAGTACAAGGACAAGGCCAAGCGCTATGCCAACAACTTGACCGCCGGTCTGTTTAACTACCCGACCTTGATGGCCGCCGACATCCTGCTCTATCAGGCCCATAAGGTGCCGGTCGGTGACGATCAGCGCCAGCACGTCGAGCTGACGCGCGACATCGCCGAGCGCTTCAACAGCCTCTATGGCGAGACCTTCGTGCTGCCGGTGGGATTTTTCCCTAAGGCCGGTGCCCGCGTCATGTCGCTGCAAGAGCCGACCAAGAAGATGTCTAAGTCCGATGACAATCCTAAGAACGTCATCCGGATCTTAGAGGAGCCTAAGTCGATCTTAAAGAAGATCAAGAGCGCCATCACCGACTCCGACGACCCGCCAGTCGTCGCCTACGACTGGGATAAGAAGCCGGGCGTCTCGAACTTGCTGGAGATCATGTCCGCTGCGACCAACCGTCCGATCCCGGAGTTAGTTGAGCACTTTAAGGGCTCAATGTACGGCACCTTCAAGAGTGAGGTCGGTGAGGCGGTGGTGGCGATGCTCGAGCCGGTGCAAAACCGCTATCGTGAGCTGCGCGCCAACGAGGATTACCTCAAGCAGGTCTACCTCGAAGGTGCCGCTAAAGCCCATGAGCGGGCACAAAAGACCTTAACAGAGGTTTACCGCAAGATTGGCTTTGTCATATACTAGCGCCATACCTGAACTGTCTAGAGGGGCAGTTCAGCCTAGCAGCGGCTCTTCTCGCAAGTACCGTTGAGTCGCCCCAGAGGGCCTTGCATCCAGCTGGGCCCTCTTTAGTACGGGTGACCTTAAGTACTAAGTGCTGCTGCGGTGTGTGCTTTGCCTTAGAATCCCCGCAGGGGAGAGCACTGTGCTTGATAGCGCGGTGCTTGATAGCACTGTGCTTTAGTTTGGTGCAATGAACTACCGACTGACTTACGTCAGCGGTTTCGCAGCGTCGCAACTGCTTTTAGTAATGCTCCGCAATCAGCTTTTTGATGCAGGTTACGGATCACTACGGGCATGTCCACAATGCCCCCATCAGGTAGGAGCAAAAAGCTCGTTCCTGAGTTCTTAGAGGGTATTATACATGATCAAAATGTGCGACATCAGCCGCTTTCATCCCCACGCTCACGCATGGGGAATTACGCGGCATTAGTTAAAGCGCAGGGCCAGAGCGTGCCCGGCGTCCGTGACCAGTTTGCCGTCGGCGACCACGAGGTGGCCTGAGGCAATGGTGTGGGTGACGCGGCTTGAGAACGATTGGCCCACCATAGGACTCCAACCACAGAGCGATGCCACATCTTCCGTGGTGACACGATAACGCTCGCGCGGGTCTAGTACCGCGATGTCAGCGTAGTAACCTTCCTTAAGCGTACCGCGCTTCTCTACCCCAAAGCGGGCGGCAACATTGCAGGTAGCTGCCTTCAGCCCTTCCTCTAAGCTGATCTCCTTACGGCGAGCCAGCTCAAAGATCACATTGAGACTAAACTGCACCGAAGGTAGCCCCGAGGCGACCTTGAGGTAATCGTCGCTCGTCTTGACTGCAAGCTCGTGCGGCGCGTGATCGGTGCCGATCGTGGTGATGATGCCTGCGCGCAGGGCCTTGAGCAGGCTCTGACGGTCAAACTCGTACTTGACGGCCGGATTGCACTTTAAGAAGCCCTTTAAGCGGCCATAGTCGCTGTCATTAAAGAACAGGTGCGGGATGCAGACTTCGCACGAGATCTGACGCGTGCTGATGGGCCCGGTGGCCAAGGGCCTTAAGAACTCGACCTCATCGCGTGTCGAGACATGCATGATGTGCAGGCGTGCACCCGTCGCTTGCGCCAGCTCTACCGCGAGCTGACTGGACTTTAAGCAGCAATCGCGGTTGCGGATGATCGGATGCAGGTCAAATGGGATGTGCTCGCCGTACTGCTCTTTGGCGCGCTTGGTGTTGGCATTGACGATGGCGTTGTCTTCGCAGTGCGTGGCCACTAAGGTCGGAGCATGCTTGAACACTTGATAGAGCTCGTGGTTATCGTCAACCAAGAGGTTGCCGGTGGTCGAGCCCATATAGACTTTGATGCCCGCAATCTCGTGCGGATCCACGCGCTTGACCTCCTCGAGGTTGTCGTGGCTCGCGCCTAGGTAAAAGCCGTAGTTGACCACGCTATCGCGCTGGGCAAGGGCCATCTTAGCGTGCAGGGCCTCAACCGTAGTGGTGGCCGGGAAGGTGTTGGGCATATCCATAAAGGAGGTGACACCGCCTAAGGCCGCGGCGCGCGACTCTGAGGCAATGGTGGCCTTCTGCTCCATACCCGGCTGTCTAAAGTGCACGTGAGCGTCGATAAGTCCCGGGATTACCAGCTTGCCGTGACAGTCAATGACGGTGGCGCCATCAGGCACCGTCAGCTCGGGGGCAATCTGGGCAATATAGGGGCCATCGATGAGGAGATCAACCGGTCGAAAACCGTTTTCGAGCAGCGCAGTGGCCTGCTTGAGCACAATCTGGGGCATAGCACCCTCCCTTTAAGGCAACAAGTTAAGCCAGCTCGCTTAAGCGCTGAGCTGGCGCCTGACCTCAGTTTACCCCAGTCCGTGCACCAGATGCGCATGCTTGCCCCCGATCACGGCGAGGGATAAGGCTACGGGGTACAATGTGGCAGTTTGCGCCGCAGGCCGCGGCGAGCAGCTACGCTGCTGCAAGCTGTTGCAAGCAGCCGTAGGCGAGCTGTCGCCGACAAGCTGCCGCACGCTGCTGCCAGCAGCCGTAGGCGTGCTGGGCGCTGTCGTTTTGTTATGGTTGGTGACCTATGGATAGATTTGATGAGCTGGTAGCTCCGCGCTTTACCCTAAAGGACGTGGAAGTCCACGAAAAGACCCGTTTATTTCAGCGCCACTTCGCGCTCGACTTGTACCGCGTTTCCTACAAGAAGTTCAATGGGGCCACCACCCGTATCTTAGACCGCATCATCTTCGAGCGTGATGCCGATGCCGTTGCCATCTTGCCCTATGATCCGGTGAGCGAAGAGGTGGTCTTAATCGAGCAGTTCCGTCCGGGCGCCTTAAAAGATCCGGTTTCGCCGTGGCTCATTGAGATCGTCGCGGGCATGATCGACGAGGGCGAGACTGAGCTCCAAGCCGCGGTGCGTGAGCTCCAAGAGGAGTCGGGCCTCTCGATTGCGCCTGATGACCTGCATTACATCAACGCGGTCTACCCAAGCCCCGGTGGCGCCTCCGAGCGCGTTACCTTATACGTGGGCAAGATTAGAGCCGACCACCTCTTAGACCACGGGGGCCTCGCGAGCGAAGAGGAAGATATTCGCATCTTCAAGCTGCCGGTCAAGAAGGCCTTTGAGCTGTGCCAAAACGGGCGCATCAACAACGCTGCGGCCTTGCTCGCCTTACAGCACCTGCAAATCAACTACGACGCCATCCGCGCCAAGTTCTTAGCGCAGCCTCAGGGCTAACGCCGACCGCGCCCAGCTGCCCGGCGCAGCAGCCCTGCGCGCAGCACCGCGGGGGCGGGCGCTGGGGCCAGCGGTTGGTTTTGGTGCGTCCGCACTAAGCTGGGATGGTGCGCCGGGATTTGGGCGCAGCTTTTGCGGCGCGCGGGTGGGCGCGATATACCTAAAAAGCTAGATCCGGTATATACTTTGCCCTCTAGCAACTTGTATGGTAGTAGGCGCAGAGGCGCGGGCTAAACCGCTTGGGTATAGCGCTGCTACGGTCTGCCATATGTGTGACCGACGCCGAAAACTCAGTAAAAAGTGTACCGAAAGTAGGGCGCATCGCACAAACTGGCGCGCTCATTGCGGCTTTTGGCAGTGATCTTCGCTAAGATGCCCGAAGTCAATATGGGCATTTGTTCCCATACCATTGGTGCCGTGCCGCAGGCTCGGTCGCTGGCAGGCTCAGGCACCGATGAATGCTCAAATGCGTGGCCGCAAGGCGGCGCGCGGTTAGCTACTTACTTGGTGACTTACGATACCAGCCCCGGCGGGCAATAGGGGGCATCCTGAGCGGGCGCAAGCTTACGCTCGGGCCACGCCACAGGACATAGGATGAGAACGATTAACCTGCAGCTTACTAACCAGTCCCCACACTTGAGAGTGTTGCAACTTACGGACTGCCATTTGTTTGCAGAAGAGTCAGGCAAACTTCTGGGGGTACGCACGGCCGATTCCTTTAAGGCCGTCCTACAGGCGATCGCCAGCCAAAACCAGCCGTTTGATCTCATCATCGTCAGTGGCGACATCAGCCAAGACTACTCGGTGGCCTCCTACCAGCGCTTTGCCCACGCCATTTCGGTGCTGCATGCGCCGGTCTTCTTTGTGCCGGGCAACCACGATGATGGGCCGCTGATGTACCGCATCTTCGACCAGTATGGGGTGCACACGGAGCGCTCGCTCATCTGCAACAACTGGCACTTTGTCTTCTTAAACTCTGAGGTGTACAGCGTGCCGCACGGCTGGGTCGAGCGCTCGGAGCTCAACTTCCTCAAGGAATGCTACGACGCCTACCCCGAGCTCAACACGGTGGTGGTCGTGCACCACCTGCCGCGCCTCGTGCACAGCCGCTGGCTTGATACCCAGACCATGCACAACCAAGATGAGTTCAACAACTTCATCGCCACCATGCCTAACATCAAGTTAGTGCTGTGCGGCCACGTGCATCAGGAAATCGACGAAGTGGTAGCGCGCATCCGCTACATCGCCACGCCGTCGACCTCAATTCAGTTTGAGCCGCTCTCCCACGACTTTGCCTTAGACTCGCAGGCTCCCGGCTGGCGCTACCTGCAATTTGGGCCCGACGGCCAGATCGACACCCAAGTCTATCGCCTGCCGCTGGGCAGCTTCACCCCGGACGTTGGCGTCAGCGGCTATTAGGGACGAGCCCAAATAAGGGGAGTCCCGCATAAGGAGGAGTCATGTCGCAAGTAAGGACACCCCGTCCGGTCACACTGTGCTATATCCACGGCTTCCTATCAGGGCCGACGGCCGCTAAAGCTCAAGCCCTCGCGGCCTATCTCAAAGCTCATCACTCAGACCTCACCTTCTACAGCCCCGACTTTCCGGACACGCCCAAAGAGGCCTACGCCGCGCTGCGTGATTTCTGCCAGAGCATAGTCAGCCCCGAGCACCAAGTGGTCTTAGTAGGCAGCTCAATGGGCGGCTTCTTTAGCACGCTGCTTGGGGCTGAGTTCAACTGCAAAATGGTGCTGCTCAACCCCTGCACCAGCCCGCAGGACTACTTCCATCAGCTGATTGGCCCGCAGTTTAACCCAGTTACCGAGCGGCACTTTGAGCTGAGGCCTGAGATGATCACCTTCCTCAGAGCCTTAGATGAGGCGACGGTGGTGCGCCCGGAGCTGACGCAGGTCTATCTGGGCAGCTGCGATGAGACGCTCGATTGGCGCAAGAGTATGCTGCGCTACAACGCCTGCGACATCCGCTTCATCCCGGGCGAAGACCATGCCTTTACCCACAACTTCGCCGCCTTGATCCCATCCATCATCGACTTTGCCTTAGCGCGCTAAGCGCGCCGCCGCCGCGCGCCCAGCAGCGCGCACCACTGCGCGGTCGCGGCACGCGTGACGCCGCGTGCCAGCCGCTTCCTTGCTAAGGAAATGCTAAGCATTGCTCATTTAGAATGCACTTACGGACACTTGCGCTGTAAGTGCATTTTTGCGCGTAAGTGAGATCACTGGCTGCTGCGAGGTGCTGCGAGGTTGAGGTTATGCGCGTTCTGCTCATTGAAGATGATGAAATGATTGGCTCGTCGGTGGCTGAAAACCTAGCCGAGGCCGCCTACGCCGTAGACTGGTTTAAAAACGGCAAGGATGCCTTAGAGGCGCCTTTTGCCACCGACTACGACGTCTGCCTGCTCGACTTGGGCCTGCCCTTAGTCGATGGCATTAAGGTGCTCGAGTATTGGCGCAAGAACAAGCTCAAGGCGCCGGTCATCATCATGACAGCACGCGATGAGCTCGAAGACCGTGTCACGGGCCTCGATACCGGCGCCGACGACTACGTGGTCAAGCCTTTTGCTATGGCTGAGCTCCTCGCGCGCATTCGCGCAGTAACGCGCCGCCGTGCCGGGGCAGATCCTGACGGCACCATCACCTACGGTGATCTGACCTTAATCCCCAACAACCACGAGGTGCGGGTACGCGAGGTCGGGGGCGAGCGCTCGCTTATTCTCACCAGCCGCGAGTTTGCGCTGTTTGAGGCGCTGATGTCGCGCCCGGGCGCGGTGCTCTCGCGTGAGGCCTTAGAGGGCCGCATTTACGGCTGGGATGAGGAGGTCGACTCTAACGCCATTGAGTACTTGCTCTACGCACTGCGCCGTAAGATCGGCTCGGAGTTCATCAAGAACATCCGCGGCGTGGGCTGGAAGATCAACAAGATCACGAAGAGTGAGGAAGGCGCAGCTCCAGCTGAGAGCAAGTAGCGATAGCTACAAACTACTAAGGGACTTGTTTTGTGGCGTGCCGTGACCTGAGGTCACGCGCGGGTGGTTGGCAATGACAGAGATTGAGGCAAAGCAGCTCACGGCACCGGCCGCGGGTGACCTGCGCGCGTCGCGCGCCAGGCCTGCTGCCGCGGCCGCGGCAGCAGCAGCGACCGCCGATCCGGCCGCCCCCGTCGAGGCCGCATCGAGCGAGACAGCTCCGGCCGAGGCCTCCGGGCGCTGGGCCTTTATGCGCTCGCTGCAATTTCGCCTGATGCTCATCTTCGTGGTGGTGAGCATGATCTTAGCGGCCATCATGAGCGTGCTCTCCTATAACCGCATGGTGCGCAGTGCCCAGCAATTTGTCGACGAAGAGCTCTCGCAGATTTCCTCGGTGGCGATCAACTACAACATGATCATCCCACGTAGGTGGGAAGCGCCGCGGCGCAATCACGAGCGCGTGCTGCGCCTGCGTCAGCGCAATGGCTCGATTGTGGTCGAGTATTCGACCGTGCCGCGCCCGGAGCATCAAGAGCCCAACGAGCGCCTGACGCCTTCGATCTTCGATCTGTACAAGTTCAAGTACGACATCATCATCGCCCCGCTCTATGGGCGTCCCGGTGATGCGCTCTACATTCCGCCGGGCGTCGCCGACGGCTTCTATACGGTGATGGTGGCCGATGAGCGCGTGCGCGCCTTTATCTCGACTAATACCTTAGGACAGCGCTTTGTGGTGGCACGACCACTCGACTCGATTGAGGGCATCACCCATCAGGCGCTGCTGAGCTCCATCTGGCAGTTCTTAGGCGTCAACCTCATCATCATCCCGATTTTGATCTTGTCGGTGCGCCTGATGTTTGTCACCTTAAACCGCATCGCCAAGTCGCTTTACAAGCGCCGCGACGATGACTTAAGTCCGGTCATCTCCGCAGAGCACACCGGCTTTGTGCCCTCGGAGCTCGACAGCTTTATTCAGGCCTTAAACCGTCTCTTCGTCAAGATCGACGAAGGCATCCAATCCAAGCGCCGCTTCATTGCCGATGCTGCGCACGAAATGCGTACGCCGCTCACGGCCTTGTCGCTGCAGGCTGAGTCACTGGCCAAGGAAGATTTGCCTGAGAGTGCGCGCCTTAAGGTGGAGAAGCTGTATCGCGCGATCTCGCGTGAGCGCGACTTGATGACGGCGCTGCTCACCCTCGCCCGCGAGCAGAACAAGGTCGAGATGACCTTAGAGACCATCGACGTGCTCGATCTCTTCATCAAGCTGATCGACGACCAAGGTCTGCTTGCCGATGAAAAGGATATCGACTTAGGCGTCGAAGGCAAGGCCAACTACCAAATCGTCACCGACCGCATGCGACTGATGCGCGTCATGTCCAACTTGGTGTCTAATGCCATTAAGTACACCCCGCGTGGCGGGCGCATCAATCTGATAGCGCAGCCGCTCGAGCAGGGCTTGCGCCTGTGCGTCCAAGACGACGGCCCGGGCATTCCGCCCGAGCAGCTGGGCCATATCTTAGAGCCGTTCTATCGCGTCCACGGTGACCGCTCCGAGATCCAAGGCACGGGACTGGGCCTTGCCATCGTCAAGGCCTCGTGCGACTCGATCGGCGCGGAGCTCAAGTTTGCCAACGTCTCGCCGCATGGTCTGTGCGTCACGGTCGACCTGCCCAATCTCAGCCCGGCGCAGAAGCCCAAGGCCGCGCCTCAAGCTGCGCCCAAAGCCTAATGCTGCATCGTGACTTGCGCCGCGGTCTCAGCCATTGGGGTGGTGGTCGGCTCAGTGGTTAAGCCATAAGGCCAAGTTAAGACGCCACCGATGCTCATGACATAGCTAAAGCCGTCCTCAGAGAGGGCCTTCATAGCCTCACCGGCGCGGCCGCCAGAGCGGCAGTAGACCATAATGGGGGTCTTTTGGGCCTTGAGAGCAGCTAGGTCTGCATTCTCCGTGACCGTGCCCTTAGGGACGTTATAGGCACCCACAACGTGGCCTGCGGCATATTCGTTGGGCTCACGGACATCGACTACGACCGCGCCCTGATTTTGCATCAGGGCATAGGCGACATCTTGTGGGATTACTTGAGCTTGCTCGGAGTAGGTGAAGCCTGCGGCCAGCTTAGCGGCCTCAGCGGCGCTCATCGTCTTAAGCGGCAGGGCAGCATGGCCTTCTTCGACATAGTTGAACCGCGCGCTTGCGGTTGCAGCGACCGGCTGGGTGGTGCTATCGGTAGCGCAGGCGCTGAGCGTCATCAGACTTAAGGCAATGGTGGTCAGCGTAGTGCCTAAGATCGTACGATTTTGCATAAACATCTCCTCTGAGCAAAGTGAGGCTGAGCCGCTTAGAACTTGTCCTGTAGCGGCGTGACGCGGGCTACGGCCTCAGCAAAGGGCAGCTGCGGCTCATCTGTGGTCAGGCCATACTCCCACGTGAGGACGCCGCCCATGTTCATGAGGTATTTGAAGCCTAACCGTGCGAGGTCATGCATGGCAAGGCCCGAGCGCCGCCCGGAGCGGCAATAGAGTAGCACCGGGGTATCGCGGGCTTTGAGCACGGAGAGCTCATGGTGCTGATAGAGCTCCGCTAAGGGCATCAGGTAGGCGCCCTCAATATGGCCCTCGTGATACTCCTCGGGTGTGCGCACATCGATCACCACGGCCCCATTCTGCTCCATCAGGGCATGCGCCTGATGCTGATTAAGATTCATGGGCGCCGCCTGATAGCGAAAGGTCGCGAGTAAATCGCTGCTATCGCTGGCCGTAAACGATGGAAACATGACCAAGCCTCAGCTCTCAAGAAACCAAACTACCAACCCAAGGAAGGCCCTCAGCCATGCCCGCAGGTCAGTGCATTTAGGATAGCACTAATCCCCAAGGCAAGTAAGCTCTTGCTAACTTGTCGCAAGAAGCCGCATCAGCCTGTCGCTGGCTCCAAAAGCAACCGGCCCAGAACTTCCCTCAGTTCCGGGCCGGAGCGTTAAGTGATATCGCAGCTATTGCAGCTATCGCAGCTTACTCTGCGCTGTTTGAGGCGGCAGCGGCAGCCTGCTCGGTTTCCATTTCAGCGATAGCTTTATCGCGGTCGCGCATTTTGCGCTCGATGGTGCTGATATAAGATTGGGACTTCTGTAAGATGGCGGCAATCTCACTCTGCTTCTTACCTTCGGCGCGCAGGGCCTTAATCTTTGGCTCTAAGGAGTTAACCTTAGACAGACGCTTACGCTTGCGCGGCGCATCCTCGGCTGCAGGGGCTGCGGCCTTTTTGCGCCCGCGCTTAGGAGCGGCTGGTGTTGCCGGGCGCGTACGCGGTTGAATAGTGATAATGCCCTCAGGCGTATTGAAGGTCAGCACCGAACCTTGTTTGTGCACTTCCAAGTTTGGATCTGCCATCAGTTCGCCCACCGTCATATTCATGATGGCCTGCGGCGTCAAGACACGCTTCTTCATAAACAAAATCCTGTAATAACACCAATAGAGATGCTAAAAGCGTACTCTCAGCCTCGCTCTGAGTCAAGAAATTTCGCTCCACGCGGCGCGCCACGTGCCGCGGACGTAGGCCCGCGCGCCTGTATCCGCATGCCCGCGGCGCCCCGTTGTGATAGCACCAACCCCCGCGATATCAGCATGTGATACCTCGCTTTTCACCCTGAAAAGTCGCTGCCGCTATGAGCAAAGTAGCGCGTTAGCAAGTGAAAAGAGTCGGCGCAGGCTACGTGAGCCAAGGAAGGTGCAGGTTGCTGCGCAGAGCGCAGGCCTCCTGCGGGGGCTGTGGAAGTAAGGCTCATACACGCTGCGGCAGCGCGCAGCGGACACTTGAGGTCTGCGAGGTCGGGAGATAGGTGTGAGGGGGTAAACGAGTGATATGGTACCTTGGGCGCGGGTACGCGGTGGTAGTGGGTGGCGGCATGGGTGAGCTCCTTGAAGCTGTGGTGGGCTCTGGATACGACAAGGCGCCAGCCTCCGCGTGGGAAGCTGACGCCTGTGATTGAAGGCGCCCGTGTGGGCGCCGCGGT
>CALXNA010000010.1 GCA_944389615.1 uncultured Anaerobiospirillum sp.
AACGGCACGCTCAAGCCGCGCGAGGAGCTGGTCGCGCTGATGCGCGGTAACACCAAGACCTCCTTCTTCTTCTCCAACTATGGCCCGAAGCTGGCCCCGCACTACCAAGAGTATGTCCAGTTCTGCTTGGACAATCAGATCTTGGTGCAGTCGGTACGCCCGGACATCAAGTGGTTTGATATGGGGGATACCCGCAACCGCAACTTAAGCCCGGAGCGCCTCGAGCAGGTCTACGCCAACTGCCCTAACAACTGCCGCCACCTGTGGAATGGCGAGCTGCACCATTGCCCGCGCAGCGCCCACGGCAAGTACTTGGGCTACATCAAGGATCTGCCGGACACCCACTACGTCGATCTCCTGCGCTACAACGCCCAAGAGCGCCGCGAACGCCTGCGTGTCTTCTACGAGATCCCATACACCCAAGCCTGTGACCACTGCGGCTTTGCCGAGGGCATGAAGCTGGTCGACTGCGCTATCCAAGTCGAGCGCGTCAAGCACAAGCAGGGCGAGGGCACCCCGGTTAAGAGCAAGCGCCACTAACGCGCGCGGTCACGCGCACCCTACCCAGCGCCGGGGCAGAACGGCGTCCCGCCCCACATTATGGGTGGGGTAAGCTAATGATTTTGAGTCGAGCGCTGCCGCGGGACGTAAGCCCTCGGCGGCTGGACCGTGGTTAAGCCCATAGATTTGGGCCTTTTGTCAGCTCCTGAGGAGCGAGGTTGCATCATGAGTCGCACCAAGCGTCGCACTGTTAATAAGAATAAAACCACTACCCCCCCCCATAAGCCCGTCGCTAATCTAGCCGCGCCCGCGGTCCCGCCTGAAATCGCGCAACGTCTGGCCTACGCCGATGCGGTCGTAGCGCAGATCAACAACGGGGGCTCTGTCACCCCGGTCACCGCCGCGCAATTTGGCCACTTCGTCAAAGACCATTACTCCAAGCTTTATCATCCATGGGCCTTAGACTTCCAAGCCTATCAGCGTGAGCACGTCATGGCCGACGTGGTCGCAAAGCTTAAGTCGGGCTTAGATGAGCTCTCCTGCCAGTACATCGACCACCACATCAAGATCATGACCATGGCCGCCTTAGGGGGCGATATTCTCTTTAGAAACGAGATGCTGCGTACTCCCGAGGACTTTCGCCTGATCGAGCGCACCCAGCAAGCCGTGGCCGCCGGGCAGCCCCCATTCCTCAAGCAAGTGAACCTCGAGTGGAGCAGCAGCTACGTAGGCCACTACGGCATGTATGACTTGCCGCAAGCGGTGCTGGCGCGCGTCAACGGCAAGGCCGTCATCGACGGCGGCGGCTTCATCGGCGATACCTTGGTGCTGTTCCGCGACCTCTTCCCAGACTCGGTCAAATACAGCTTTGAGCCCGCCCAGCACAGCTACGATTACCTGTGCAACTTCCTCAAGGACGATATCGCGCAGGGCAAGCTCAAGGCCTTCCATCAAGCCTTAGGCTCGAAGGCAGGTCAGCTCCGTCTGAGCCTGCCGTGTGCCGGTGGCATCAACGCCGCCTCTTCAACGCGCTATGACTACCACCAAGAAGGCCTCTACGAGGACGTTGAGATGGTCAGCATCGATGAGGTGGTCGCGCAGCACCAGCTGGAGGTGGGCATGATTAAGCTCGATGTCGAAGGCGCTGAGCCCGACATCATTGCAGGCGCAATCACCACCATCAAGGAGCAAAAGCCGCTCTTGGTGATTGCCTTCTACCACCAGCCGGACGAGTTCTATGAGCTCAAGCCGTTCCTTGAGTCCCTGAACTTAGGCTACAAGTTCCAAGTCCGCCGCTCGGCCATCAGCCTGCCGATTTCCGATGCCGTGCTGATTGCCTACCAAGAGCCGTAAGCCACCAAGCCGCCGCCCAACTCGCGTCACCCCGCGCGCTGCGCCGCGCTCCCCGCCGCCGGGAGCGCGGTGCGCCCTTCTTTAGCCCTGCGCGCCGCGCACCAGCATCATGGCTTGAGCTTGAATACGGGCGCGCTCTTGCGCGGCGGCTTGGGCTTGCGCCTGCGCGGCGGCCGCGGCCGCCTGCGTTTGAGCCTCTGCTTGAGTCTGCGCTTGCAGCTGGCTCAGCGCTTGAGTGAGCGCAGGGTCATCGATGACCGCGAGGTTTGCGGGCACATTGAGTGAGCCCATAAAGGTCTGCGCTGGGTCAACGCGGTAGATTTGTACCGTGTTGGCGTCGCTGAGGTTGAGGTAGTACCAAGCCTCCGGCAACGGGATGAGGTGCTCGCGCTCTTCATTGCGCATGAAGGCGATGAAGTCCTTGATGTTGTGGAGCGGAACCTTTTGGCCTGCAGCCACCATCTTAGGCAGGTCGTAGTGCCACCATTCCAGTTCCAAAAGGTCGGAGATGACCTCGTCGGGGAAGCGGTAGCCCTTGATGATGCCGCGGCTCATTTCGCCGCCGCCCACCCCAGCGACAATGGCGTAGGGCGGCACGTCGTGAGTGATGATGGAACCGGCGCCAATCACCGCGCCATGACCAATGGTGACGTCCTTAGGGAACAGGCAGTGACAGCCCACCCAGATATCGTGGCCTAAGGTCACGCTGCAGCAGGTCTCATCATCGGGACGGCGGCTGTTGCGCCGAGGGGGAATGTAGCCGGAGCGAAACATCAGGGCTTCGTTATGCTCCACGGCCGGTGAGGTTGTGACCCCACTCATCTCATGGACGCCAAGGCCAAACTCTACTTGATGGCCAATTGAGCAATAGCGCCCGATGGTGGCGTTTCTCAGGGAGGCGCCGGGGCTGGCATAGGAGTAGGCGCCGATTTTAAGGCGCGAGACAAAACACTGCGAGAAAAAGGCCACGCCGGGCTCGCACATGAGGTTGCGGCAGATGACCGTGCTGCTGTCGAGGTTGAGCAGACCTAATGCGCGGAGCTGCTGACAAACATGCGGTGAAAGTTTAAGCGGGGGTGGGGGTATAATACTTTCGAAATTAATTACGCTCATGGCCAAGTTCCAGCGGTGAACTAGTCAGGGAGCTTTGCTCCTTAGGCGCTATTATAGCCGTCCACCGCCGCTAAACCATGCGCGCAGGCGCCTAAGCAGACGCCCAAGCTGGGCGCCCGAGTGCGCTTAGGCTGGGCTGCTTAGACCGTGACGCCGTCGATGGTGATGCCGCTGCCTGCGAGCAGGGTAGCCAAATCGCAGCCCTCAGGTACCGCCATGTAGTTAAGGTAGGCCTCGCTGTTGACCAAGCGGGCGTAGTGCTGCAAGAACTCAGTCGGCTGGGCGGTGCCCAAGTTGCCTTGGCGTCGGTCGATGATGTAGAGGTGATAGCCCCACTGAGCAAGGGTCTGAACAAAGGTGCCGTCGGAGCCTTGGCGCTTGAGCAAATCTGGGTTGTACTCGAGCATCATGATAGGCTGAAAGCCGCGCTCAAAGGTGGCGCGGGCGCCGTCAAAGAACTTATGCTCGGCGCCTTCGATGTCCATCACCATGAGGTCACAGGGCGGCACGGCCTCGGCGTAGAGCTCATCGAAGGTATGCAGTGGCACCTTAAGCTCGGCGATGTAGCCGTCCGGGCGCGGCACGAAGCTGCTGCCGCCGTAGTTGCCGCGCTCGACGTAGAAGCTCGCCTCACCCGTTTCGTTGGAGAGAGCAAAGTTATGCAGCGTGGCACGTGCTGCGTGCGCGGCGGTGTTGCGCGTGAGCAGCGTAAAGTTGGTGTCAACCGGCTCAAAGGCGGTGACGTGGGCCTTGGCGGAGACATTGAGGATGAGGGCGCTGTACCAGCCGAAGTTGCCACCGACGTTGAAGAAGTTAAGCGGGCTCCCAGCGCGCTCTAAGCCGCGTACGAGGCTGACAAACAAGTGCGTCTCCTGTGGCTCCCACTGGCCGGTCAAGACGATTTCAGGGCTCAAGTACTGGTCGCGCTTCCAGTCGCGATAGACGCTAAAGGCAAAAGGCGGAACGCTCGGTACATCAGCGTAACACGAGACAAATTGGGCCTCCGGCTGGTGGGAGTTGACCAGCACAACCTGATGGGTTTGCTTGATGGCATTGCGCCGGGTGCGCAGCTCGAAGTTGCGTTGGGCTGGGGCCATGTCCTTGATGACAGGCAGAAACTCGGGGTCAATGACCAACTGGGTCAGAAGCTGCCACCACGAACTGCCACTCTGGGCGGCAGCTTTTAGCGCGACCTGCAGCTTGTTGAGGGTGATAGCGCGCACGCAGCGGTCATCGTCGACAAAGCTGTCGTGGCAGGGGTGACGGGCATCGATGATAAGGCGCGCGTTCTCGCCGCAGACGCGGGCGAGCTCGGCGAAGAAGGCCGGGAGTGAGACCTGTGGGGGCAAGGTCTCAAGGCTGAGGTGACAGTGCCAGACGGCGACACTGTGGTCAGGGAGGGGAATATGCAGAGAATTATTTTCTAGATTTTGGTCTACCCCCCCCCCCGCTCTGTCCGCTCGCAATAATATCCGAGATGGTGAGGTAGGTAACCCCATCCGCTGTGCGCGGCATATCGTCGGCACCTAAGACGACCTTGAGTAATTGGGCCATGGCTCTTCTTCACTTGTAGACTGCATGAGCCGCCGGGCGCGGCTCTCCAAATTAATGGGCACACGACGGTGCCCAAGGGCCAATCATAGCAAAGAACACAGCCGCTGGCTAAAGCCAGCGCTGCCGCGGGCTAAGGCCGAGTGCTACCATTGGCTCAAGCCCAGAAAGCGCGGGAGCAGGCCGTTGGAGGGCGCTGGGCCATCGCTTAGAGCGCCGAAGGCCAGAGCTTAGAGCGCTGCGGGCTCGGGGATGGTGCCGTGCTCGAGGAAGTAGGCCACAAAGGCCGGGAGTGTGGTACCGGCCTTGCCTAAGAAGCTCTGGGTGAAGACACCGCTGTTGGCGCTGGGAGCGAGATTGAACTCTAGGCAGGGCTTGCCTTGGCGCGAGCAATAGGAGACAAAGCCTGCGGCCGGGTAGACGACGCCGGAGGTGCCGATGGCCATGAAGAGGTCGCAGCGCTCAATGGCGCGCTCGATGGCATCCATATGGTAGGGGATTTCTCCAAACCAGACGATGTCCGGGCGCATGGCCTGATGGTGGCAGAACTTGCACTCGGTGGTGCCATCGCAGTCCTCATGCCACTCATAGGACTGACCGCAATGCTGGCACAAGATGGAATTGAGGGCGCCATGCATGTGGATGATGTCGTGGCTGTGCGCCTTATCGTGCAAGTCATCGATATTCTGGGTCACGATGGTGACCGTGCCGCCGCGCGCCTCCAGCCCCGCTTGGAGCTTGGTTAAGGCCAAGTGCGCCGGGTTAGGTTCCTTGGTCTTTACCGAGCGGCGCATGTTGTTGTAGAAGTCGTGCACCAGTTGCGGGTTGCGGGCAAAGCCCTCAGGCGTGGCGACATCTTCCACGCGGTGCTGTTCCCACAAGCCATCTTCGGCTCTGAAGACCGGAATGCCGGACTCGGCCGAGATACCGGCTCCGGTCAAAACCAAGATATGCTGATAGCTCATAAGCTGCTCCTTAGTCAAAGGTTCTAAGGAGCATTATGAGCCTCTGCGCGCGCGTGGGCACAACTTCTGTGGCCTATGCGGCCCGCGGCCGGTGGTCGGCACGTCCTCGGCCCGCGGGGCAGGCACGGCTCCGGCCTACGGAGGCAGGGACGTGCGCTTTATTAGTACTGGGCGCCGACTAGCCAGTGGGCGAGGGCCAAGACTGTGCTACCGGTGGAACCGGCGGCAAGGTATGGCGAGCCTTCGGCTTGGTAGGCGTTGGCGAGGTCAAGGTGCGTCCACTTGACATCGCTATCGACAAAGAACGATAAGAACGCGGCCGCAGTCGAAGCGCCCGGAGCGCCTTCACCGTGGCTGGTGTTGGAGATATCGGCGCGCTGGGCGGTGATGTAGCGCTTGTGGTATTCCTTGAGCGGCAGCGGCCAGAACTCTTCGTTAGTGTAGGCAAAGGACTGGGCCAGCTGCTCGTCAACTTGGTTTTCGCGGCATAAGATGGCGCACATGTCGCGGCCGATAGCAATCTTGGCCGCGCCGGTTAAGGTGGCGGCGTCTAAGATGAACTTCGGCTTATCCTTGCAGCCTAAGAGCAGAGCGTCAGCGAGGATAAGGCGGCCTTCGGCATCGGTGTTGCCGATTTCGACTGTGACCTTGTTGGGGTAGGTGATGATGTCACCTGGCACCATGGCGCTGCTCGAGACGCGGTTCTCGCAACACGGCAGGTAGCAGCGGATGTGCTTGTGGGCGCTCATCGAAGCGGCGAGCATGGTGGCGGCGGCCACATAGATGAGGCCGGATTTGTCGGTGCGCATCGTCTCCATAAACTTAGATGGCTTTAAGTCGTAGCCACCGGTGTCAAAGGCGATGCCCTTGCCCACCAAGACGATATCGACTTGGTCTTCACGGGCGTTGGGGCCGATGTAGTCGATGACGCCTAAGCATGGCTGGTGCTGGGCGCTGTTACCGACGGTCTGCAGACCGATGCAGTTTTGGTCAAAGAGCTCATCTCCGGCCATATAGAGCTTGAAGCTGAGCTTGCCCGCAGCGCCGCCATACTCCTTGCCAAACTTAAAGAAGGCCTCTTGCAGCTTGGTAAAGTAGGTCTGTACCAAATCGATGGTGTGGTACTGGTTGTTGGAGCTGTTAGCGAAGATACGCGCCAAGGTCACAAAGGTGACGTCGCGGCGCACTGCGGCTAAGACTGCATTCTTAAGGTCAAGGGCCACGGTCAGACCGACCTTGCGCAGCGGCTCGCTGTCAAGGCCCAAGACCAGCTGCGCGGCGCTTAAGGCGGTGAACTCGAGGCCTAAGTCATCGCTTAAGCTGACTGCTACTTTGTTGAGGCCTAAGCTGCCGATGGTGCGTCCGGCCTTTTGCAGCGCGCGCGCATCCTTGGTGTCGACATAGACGTCAAAGCCGCCCTGCTGATTAGGCACAGCCATGGTGCCCTCGATATAGCATGGAGCCGGGGTTCCTTTGACTAAGCGCACGCGCCCAAACGAGTCATCGACGGCGGAGAAGTTAACAATTTCGATTGGAATCAGAGCAGAGCTTTCCATCACTTATCCTCATCACAGCGGCGGGGCCGCTTCCCACTAAGTTGCGCTCTATTGTAGCCTCTTTTGCCCCCAGCGCTTGGCGCCGTCCCGCCTGACGGCGCAGCGCGCCCAGCGCGGGGCCTACGCCCGTAGGCACCCCGCAAGGGGCGGGCGCCTGGCGCCTATGGGCGCTCGGGGCAGAGCAACTTCTGGCAGAACGGGCACGTCAGGGACGGCGCAGCGCCCCGCGGGCCGCTGACGAGCTCGGGGTTAAAGAGCACGCTGCTGTGGCCACAGCGGCATTGCATGAACAAGGCTTCTTGGTGCTCTAAGGCCTCTAAGGTGTACAAGAATTGCCGCAAGGTAGGGAAGTGGGGGCTGCCCTGAGCCGTGCTGGTGTGGCTGGGCAGGGCGGTGAGCTCCTTGGTGCTGCCATAGACCGCGGCGGCTAAGAAGAAGTTGACCTGTCCTAGGTAGTGCGCGCTCGGGCTTAAGCGGTAGCTCTGGGGCTGGTGGAGGTGCGGGTGGCTCAGAAAGTCGCGATTGCGCGGGGCCAGCGCCAGTGCATGGGCTGAGCTGAGCTCCTTGAGCACATGGTACTGGACAAAGGTGAGTGCATGGGCGCAGTTAGCACTGCTATCACAGTGGGCCAATTGCTCATGCGTCCATAGCGGCAGTGGCTGCAGCAGGTTGTGGTAGGACGCTAACTTGCGCGCATGGTGCGAGCTTTGGCAACGCGGTGCTTTGAGGTGATGACGCTGGGCGTAGGCCTCAAGATAGGGCTGTAAGCGCTGAGCGCGCGTGCTATCCCAGTTGGGTTCAGTAAAGTACAAGGTCAGATCGCATAAGTGCTGCGCGCTTTCGCAGCGCTCGTATTGCTCTGCGCTCAGCTCTGGGCGTAAGTCGATGCTTGGCATAATGGTGCGCCGCAGGGCGCGTTTGGTTCGAGTGCGCGGCGGATCGAAGTTGCTAAGGCTCGGCCGCTGCCCTGCGCTGCTCTCAAGCTTCGGCGTGAGGGTAAAGGGCTGACCTAATTGGGCATAGCAAAAGTGCAAGTCGGGGCGCGCCGCGGTCGCGGCGATGACCAAGCGCAGGAGGGCCGCCGGGAGCTGCCACTGAGCGGCAGACAGCAGCGGCAGGCGCACATGCTCGGCATAGAGTAGGCCTTGGAGCTGAAGCTCTTCGTAGTAATGGCGCACCAGCGCGGTGAGGTACAACAAGGTCTCAGGCGCAGTCAGGCGCGGCTCTATGGGCTCAGCGGGTGCGACGGGCACAGCCGGTGCGATGGGCGCGCGGCGGCTACGCGGGGGCTCGGGCTTTTTAGACGCCCGGACGCTGCGCAAGCGCGGAACAGGATCCGGCTGCCGTTGCGGTGGCGCCATAGTCGCAGCCAGCTGATAGCTGTACTTTAAGGCCGAGCCGCTGTAGTAATGCGCTTGCAAGCAGCTTAAGCCGTTTTGTAGCAGCACCTTGAGCTTCAATTGGGCAAAGTTCAGCAGCTGATGGGACGTAGCGCTGGCAGATAAGAGCTCGGGTGCGATCTTGAGGGCGTGACTTCTGATGTCCTCGCTGATGTAATGGCGTAGGGTGCTCTCGGGGGTGGCCAAGAGCTCAGCTAAGTTGCGCTCACGGGTCGCGCCGTAGACCAAGTTTTGCTCGAGGCAATAGTGGCGCGCATTGGCTCCGGTTAAGATTTGGCGGCTGGCCTCGCTGCCATCGTAGCTGAGCGGCACGCCTCCCGCTGAAGCTGCGCGTCCGGCTGAAGCTGCGTGCCCCGCTGCGGTAGGCTGCGCGCTCAGCTGCTTGGTTTGGTTAAACCATGTTGTGCCCGAGTGTGGGAATAAGCTGGGGCAAGAGAGGGTGGCTTGGTGCTGCTTTTGGTAGCGCCAAAAGGCCGCCACGCGCTGGACTTCCCACGGGCTGACGAGGGACAAGAGCTCGTAGTCACGGGCATGGGCCTGTGGCGCGAGCAAGCTCGGGAAAGCGTAGAGCTTAACCTCATGGCCCCAGTAGCAGCCGCCACAGAGCATAGCGGGCTGGCAGCCATTGATGGTATGAGGCTGCCGCAGCAGCTCGATATTGGTCAGCGTGCCTAAGGGCGTGACAAAGGGCGGGTGCGGCAGGTTCAAATTGGGCTCGGTGCGGAGCAGGCGCTGGTTGGTGCGCTCTTTATGCTCATAGGTGCACAGCACGGCCGTGCCATCGACCAGCACCTCCCACGTTTGGCTGTGCTCGATGCTTGAGCGCAGCGCCGTTGGGGCAGAGTTCAAGCACAGGCGCCCGAGGCCACGGTTTAAGTAAGCGCAGACGACCTCATTACGCTCACTGCGCAAGACCAGCTTGCGCTGGGGTTCGGCGGCGCGGTGGCTGAACTCGTCCATTTGCTCGTGGCGCTGCCAAGGCGCGGCGGTGGTACCAAGGAACAGACGTGGATTGAAGCTCGGCGCGCTGTGCTGGGCACTGAGCTCCCGATAGTGCTGGGGCCAATCGGCGCAGCGCGCAATCAGGGCTTGCGGGACGCCATGCTCTAGCGGGTAGTAAGGCGTACGGGCCGCGGCATAGGGCGCCGCGCGCGGCGGGGCCAGATGCGGCGCGGTCTTGGTGGGGGTGGCCCGGTGCGGCGTTGTGACCGGATAGGCGCCGGTGATCTTGCAGTTGAGAAAGGCGCGCTCGCTACTGCGCAGCTTAAGCGCGTGGCTCAGCGCCGAGGCGCTGGTATCTAAGGCGGCGCTGTAGAGCGGGGCGTAGAGCCGACTCTTGCTTTGCTCTAAGCTCAGGCCGCCTTCGCTTAAGAAAAAGAGCGCGTACAGGCTCTGGGGCTTACGGCAGGCCGCATCGAGGCATTGATAGGCGGTCTTGGCCGACCTTGTTTGGCCGGGCCTGAAGATCGGGATGGTGCAAAAGCCCGTTTGCTGCAAGAGGAGCCCTAAGACATCGAGTAAGAAGTTGCAATCGGGGTCAAGGCGCAGGCGCTCGCTGCCAAGCTGCACCTCAAGCTGCCCTTGCGGCAGAGCCAGCTGCTCGGGCACGGACTGAGGTGGGTTGTACCAAGCAGGGGTGAGCACCGAGTAATCAAGCTGGGCCTCGAGTGGGGTGGCACTAAAGGCCAAGGCGGTGTCGGGGCGGTTGAGGGGCAGCGGTACTCGCGCCCAGCGCGCGAGCTCCTTGCGCTCATTGTCTCTGAGCGGGATGCGGGCGGAGGGCTGTGCCTGTTGCTGCGCCTGTTGCTGTGCGTATTGCTTACTGCGTAAGGCGATGTAATCGCGCTTGGCCGGTAAGGTTACCGCTTGCAGCGCTAAATGCTGGAATTTGGCGCTTCCTTGTAGGCTATCGATCAAGCAATAGCGCGCTTCGGGGTCAAGGTAGTTGAGCAGCGGCAGCGCCAAGTACTCAAGGCCGCTCGCGGCCAAATGCAGCTGCTGCGCGGTAAAGAGCGGCGGGGGCGGTAGCGTGATAAGGGACTGGGCCGTGTGCTCTGCCGCAGGCGCGGCAGTCGGCGCGGGGCGTGGGCTCTCCGGCAGCGCAGTGATGACCTCCGGCTCCGCTAACAGGTCGGTACGGTGCGCCTCTGACGGCTCCTGTGGGGCGTGGGCCGTGAGCGCGCGTGCGGCTAAGGACGTTGTAGGCGCGGGGCTGGTCATGGCCGGTAGGGCGGCGCTGGTGGTAGTGGTATTGGGATGATCTGGAATGGTCAGGCCTGAGAGCTGAGCATCAGGCGGTAGTGCCGCGGTGGACGCAGGCGTGGCGTGGGCTGCGAGCGCAGCTTGCTCGATTTGGGCCATAGTGGGGCTCCTTAGCTCTTGCGGTCAAGGACGGCTAAGGCGCGCGTGGTAAAGTGCGCCCGGCGGTCGGTTAAGATGCGCTCGTTCAGCTCGCTGAAGATTAGCGGCTGGGGATTAGGGCGATTGGGCGTGGTGCTCAGCTGCCAGCGTGTGGGCAACGCGATACCGCGTGGTGCTGGGAGCGGCAGGGCGGGCTTTGACAGCTGAGGCGGCCGAGACTGCTTTGACTGCTTAGGTCGCTTCGGCTGGGCCACTCGGGCCGGACGTGGGGTGAGGGCGGATTTGAGCTCGGCGAGGGCGGACTTAGGCGCGGCGGAGGCGCGCTTCTTGGGCGGGCGCTCCTGTGGCATCAGAGGGGGCTGTGTGCTCTGCTGTTGCTGGGTGCGGTACGGCAGCGTGGCGCTGCTGCATGGTGGACAGGGGCTCATGGGGCAGGTAAGAGCGCGCTGGGATGTGGGATGTTCCGGCGGCTCCAGCGGCGTGCTGCGCACTGAGCTGAGGTGACTGACATCCATCGGCTGCGGGGCGCGTCGGGCGCGCAGATGGCGCGTCATGCTATCGGGGAGCCAGCGGTCGCTGTGGTCAAAGCATGTGAGGTAGGGGGTGGTCATAACAGACTCCTAAGTTGGGCGCAAACCCGGTTGCAACCCAAGTGGTGGTCAGGAGCTGCAAGGGGAGATACGTCTAAGACAGTGTCAAGTTCATCAAACAGCGACGCTGCCACAGCAGGCCGCCTCCAAGCTAAAGCCAATGATTGAGGGACGCGTAAGCTCAGGTGCGGGGGCTTACCCTGTGTCTAAGGTAGCGCGGGGCTCAGGGGCCATTTTGCGGTGACGCTCGCAAAAAAGTGCTTGCCGATATCTAGGCCGAGGGAAGGGAGCCGATAAAGACGGTCAAAATGATGCTCAGGCTTGCGCGGCGCGGGTAGGAAACAGGCCCACCGACTGGGCCTAAACTTTTAGGTAAAGGTTGAGCAAAAGGGGCGGGTTTGGCGCAGCTGCGGGCCTTCTTTTGTGCCCGTGATCGCAAAACGCACTTTTGTGACCGGGCCAGCAAGATGGTCAAAATCAGGCCCCAGCAGGCTGTATCTTGGGCGAGAAGATTCGGTGGCTGCGCGGCTTAAATAAGCGCACGCGTGGGCGCTATTTGTGGCGATGGCTCCGCAGATTACAGGTATCGCGCCCCAGCCCCGGCGTCGGCCTGAGCGTGCCGTGGCGCAGCGCCGTAACGTGGCGCAGCACTGCGCCTGCGGTTCAGAGCTGGGCCCGCAAACGGTCGAGGGCTAATCTGGTTTCCTGATTAGGGCAAACCATATGCCCTGTACCGTCCAGCGTGAAGGGCTGACTGAGCGTCAGATAGCCGGTTTGGAACAGTAAGGAATAAGGATAGGCCGTGGGATTGATGAGCGCGGCGCGCAGGAAGTCCTCGGACTTGACCACCACTTCCCCAGCGCTCAGCTGCGTGCGCAGCTGCTCATTGCGCGCTAAGGCCTGAGTGATGAGTTGCGGTAAGCCCCATGCGTCACAATAGCCTTGCAAGCGCGCCTGTGGGGCAGCCAAGAAGCGTAGTACGGAGCCCGGAGCGCAGAGCTTAGGCGGCGCCCTATCAAAGGAATAGCCACCGTACCACTGGGCCATAGCGTCTAACAGCTGCTCGACCTGCTCGGGGCTGACGGCCGCGGGAGCGCAGTCGTGCTGCACGGCCGCGGCAGCGCGCATGTGGTCAGCAAAGTACTGCTTGAGCTCCTCAGTGGTAAAGCCACAGCAGGCGGCAAACTTCGGGTCATGGGTCAAGTCCGTAAAGCTGTTGGCGGCGGTGCCCAGCTCCAAGTCCTGATAGCGGGTCAGGCCCGTGCAGAAGCCGCAGCGGAACTTACCTAGGTTGCTCTTGATGGAGCTAAACAGGCTCCTAAGCAGCGTCTTGCCTGCGCTCAGTTCATCAGGCTGCCCCATATGGCTGAGCACAGGCGCATCGTAATCGTCGACCAACAAGACGAGGGAGCGTCGGGGCAGCTGCTTGAGCAGCGCCTCAAACAACGCCCAAAAGTTACGGGGCGAGGATGGTACCTTAAGCGCATGGGCTCGGCCGAACGCGCTGCCGACGGCCATCAGCTGGCGCTCAAACTCCGCGACCGTAGTGCAACCGGCGTTGAGCTGCGCAAAGTTCAGGCGCAGTACGAGGTACTGACCTTGATCTTGCCACCGCGCCTCGATGTCCAACCCCTTAAACCAAGAGTCATGCCCATCATAGGGCGCCACCCCATGTAAGAACACCTCCTCTAAGGCGCTCAGCAGCGTGCTTTTGCCAAAGCCCGGCGGCCGGATCAGGATTTGCGGGTAAAGTACCAAGCGATGAGCCCCACGAAATAGGTCTTATCGACATAGACCGCTTCTTGGATAAGCTCGGCCAAGGACTGACTTGCGGTCGGTAACTTCTGAGGGTGTGACCAAGCATCCATCAGCCATCTCCTTGATTACAGCTCACCGGACACGGCGCGCCGAGAGGCACAGGACTGCGCCCTGCAGGGCGCAGCTTAGAGCGCGCTTAGGGCGCGCGCCGCTGCTGCTCGAGCGCTTGCGCAAGCGCCCGTCCGAGCTTGCTGTGCGAGAGCAGCTCTTGGGGATCGCGCGCGGTGGAAAAGGCCTTTTTGGCCGCTTCGGTCAAGGAAAGGTAGGACGAAGCGGCATGAGCGTTGGCCTGAGCGACTGCCGCTTGCAGCTTGCCATCATCAGGGGCCGGGCCGTCAGGCTCGGTCACGAGGCTAGCCACGTACTCGTTACCAGCCAAGACATTGGCGTCGATCAGGCTGCGGCGCAGGTCGCTGACCACCTTGGTGCTTTGGGCCACGGTATCAAAGCTTGGCGTGTTAAAGATAGCGCTCGAGTCGGCCTCTTCCTTGGGGCTGGGCTCATCACTCATAGTGCTTTTAACATGCGCCGCGACCGCGTTGACCACTTGGGCACGCGCATCGAGCTCGGCCTTGATGATGGCGCGCAGGCTAAAGGCGCCGGTGCGTAGCAGCTGCGGATTGCTGCTGGCGTGCTGCTCGGTGAGCGGCTTTAAGGCAAGGCATAGGCGCTTGCAATTGGCCTCATAGCTGTTTTGGGCCCACAGCTCCTTGATCGTCTTGAGCTCTGGGATATGGTTGACCTGCGCCTTGACTGCCTTAAACCACGGCGTGACGTCGTCATGCTGCGGCGGATTGGTCAGGTGGTCGATCACATCTTGGCCCACGTCGATATAGGTGGCCTGCGCCCCTAAAAATTCTTGGAGCGTCGGCTGATCGGTGGTGACCACGCTTACGCCATAGCTGATGGCCTCAAGGGCCACCGCTGGGGCGCAATCATAGGAGAGGGTCGGCATCACCAAGACGCGCGTTTGCGTAAGGAGCTCGCCTAAGTTGGTGGTGTACGGGTAGACCTTAAGATAGCTAAAGTGGCTTAAGTCGTAGGACTTCTGGCCATTGTGGCGGTCGTAGTACTCGTTGAGGCTGTGGGCAAATTGCTCAGGCTCGCGCTCTAAGACCGCAAACTGATATGAGAACAGTTGGCGGTCGCTGCGGCATTGCTTGACCAGCTCCAAGAAAAGTCCAAGGCCATTCTCAAGGCTCGGATTGACCAAGAGGATGAGCTGCCGCTCTGTGACCTCTTGGGCGAAGGCCTTGAGCTGGGCGCGCACATCGCTCGCCGTACTCGCCTTGGTGCTCACCGCCTTGGCTCCGCCTGCTTGGGCTGTGGCCTTCTTGGCTTGGTTCGGCGCTCCGGTTAAGGCGGCGTGGCCGGTGAGCAGCGGGCCTGAGACCTTGATGAAGGGCCCGATGTAGGTGGCGCTGCGCCCTTGGGGCGTGACATAGCTGTCGATCAGGAATTGGCTTGTGGCCAAGATCAAATCGCTGTCGCGGAAGCTGTAGTCAAAGGTCGGATGCTCAAGCAGCACAAAGGCGGTGGGCAGGTGACACTGGCGCGCGAGGTTGAGGCAGGACATGGTCACAATGTCTGAGCTCGAGGCAATCACGAGGTCGGGCTTGAAGCCGCAGATGATCGGCGTCATCTCGTTGTAGAAGTTGCGCTGCTCGAGTACCGTCATGTCGCCTAAGCTATTGGAGGCGGTGGTGGTATAGACGTAGGGGACGTCGCCGTCTAGGAGCTGAAACTTGGTGTTGGAATGGGCAATGGGCTCGCGCACTACGGCCGCCACCGAGCTTGGCGCCGTACTGGTGCGAATGGTCGAGGTGAGCACCGCCAAGACGGCACCGCGCGCGCGTAGCGCCGCAATCATATTGCGCACTTGGGCGGCGGCGGGATTTAAGTAATCGTGCACGCAGCACGGGCTAATCCACAGAATCTTGATCATAGGCACCTCGCTAGAAGCTGACTTCCGGGAGCTGCGCGTCCGGGAGCGCATTGAGATCGCTGGTCGGCTGCGGCCCTTGTTTGCGCGCAATCAGGGGCTCGAGTAAGGCAATCAAGCGCTCCAAGGCGCTCTCTTGGGAGAGGCGCTCCTTGGCTTGGTGCAGCAGCTCATCGCAATTGTTGCTCAAGAAGACCTTAAGCGTTTCCACCCACGGGCGAATCTCTTCGTCGTCTGGGAGCGAGAAGTAGTCTTCTTGGCAATGGGCAGGGGTATCAAGCAAGATGCCGCCGCCAGCAATGGCCTCGCTCAGGCCCCCCGAGTTGGCCGCGATCACCGGAATGTTGTTGAAGACCGCTTCGCTCGCGCCGCGGCCCCATGGCTCAAACCAGAGCGAAGGCGCGACCAAGACTGAAGTGATGGCATAGACCGGGCGCATGTCGGCTTGCAGATCGACCATATAGACGTTAGGCAGGTCGCTCGGGTGATACGGGTGTACCTCAGGCTTGCCTTTTTCATGGAGCAGGCCCACGATGTCGGTCAGGCGCTGGCCCACGGTCAAAAACTTCACCTCCGGCAGCTCACGCTGGCACACGGCTGCAAGCTTGACAAAGAGCGCCACGCCCTTATGCGGGCTCGGGTTGAGCATCGTGACAAAGAGCTTGTGCTGCTGCGGCGTGGTGATGGCCTTGAGGTCAAAGAACGCCCCCACCGGCACCATATTGATTTCATCGCGCTCAGCGTAGAGCTTGGCGGTGGCGTGCGAGTCGGTGACGATGAGGTCGATGTTAGGGAAGAGGTAGTTGCCGTAGGTGCCGTTGCTCACCACATAGACCGTGGGAATGCCTTGAGCCTTAGCTTCGGCAAAGCAGGTCTGAGCAAGGGGACTGACCCCATAGCCCATCACGAGGTCAGGGGCAAACTCGGTGAGGATTTGGCGCAAGGTGTTAAAGAAGAGCTGGCACTCAGCGAGGGTCATATTGAGCTCGCTTGTCTGCAACACCTTGGGGTAGATGTAGTGGACATTATCCTCATCGAAGATGAAGACATTGTTGGGGCTGTGGTGCACCACCTGCTCCAGCGAACCAAAGGCCTGCTGCGCGCCCTCGGGGCGATTGAAGATAAAGGTGGTACAGGCCCACACCTCAAAGCCCGAGCGCGCGAGTCCTTGGAGCATATAGCGGCAGTTGATCGCGGCACCTGAGGAGGTGTCGTGTAGGCTAAAGGGCGAAATCCACAAGATCTTGGGCATAGACACTCCTCAGATGGGCTGACTCAGCAGCCGCAGGCCTCGGCCGTAAGTCTCGGCCGGGGACGGGGCCGACCCAGCGGGCCTGCGCTGCGGCGTAGGCCGGGGCCGTTAGACTAAGCTGCCGTTGCGCAACAGTTGCGGGTTGTTGCCCGCGCGCTGGTCAAAGAGCGGCTTTAACACCACCGCTAAGCGGTTGGCACTTAAGTTAACGTCAAAGCGGCGGCTAACCTTGGCGCAGCGGGCGCTGTAGTCCTCACTTAAGAGCATGGTCAGGCCCTTGACGAAGTTGGCCATATCCTCGCCGCGCGGCACGACATGGTGGTCGTTTAAGCAGTAGGCAGGGATCTCAAGCAAGACACCGGCTTCGCCGATGGACTCGGCAAGACCAATTTGATTGGTCGCGAGCACCGGAATGCCGCTGACCACGGCCTCGCGCGTGAGCGCATTGATGCCCTCAAAGGAGAGCGACGGGGCGATCAGCACCTTGGTCTCAGCGAGCACCTCGCGGCTTGGGGTGGTTGGCGGCAGCACCTCGATGCACTGTAAGGCCTCGGCGCTAAAGGCCGGAGCGGTGGCGCCTAAGTCGTGGGCCTGCGCAATCTGCTCGGCAAATTGGCCCTGATAGGTCTCATAGACCGTAAACTTGAGCTCTTGGGCCACGGCTGGGGCCATGGTGGCTAGCTTGGTGAAGAGCGCCACGCCCTTATCAAGACTCGGGTTGATCATGGTGATGCGGTGTGGCTCTACCACCGAGCCATCTTCGCGCTGAGCGCGTGGGACGCCCACCACCGGCAAAAACGAGCCTAAGACCACACAGTTGATCTTCTGCAAGGTCGCATAGAGGTTTGAGGTGGCGGCACTGTCGGTCACAACCACGTCGATGTTAGGGAAGTTAAAGCGGCGTGGGGTGGCATCGAGCAGCGTGTACACGGTTGGCAGACCGCGGCGCTTGGCTTCGTCAAAGCACACCATCGAGAGCATGTCGGTGCCGCAGCCCATGACGACATCAGGGCGGAAGGCATTGATGATGGCGCAGAACTTGGCGTAGAAGTTACGCTGCTCTTGCGAGGTCATCTCGCCTAAGTGGCGCGACTTGGTGCGCATGTAGATGAAGTTGATATTGTTGTCGTTGAGGTTGAACGAGTTCTCGTTGCCCTTGAGCTTTTCGTCCAAGTCCGTGAACATCGCGGTGCCGCTTTCTTGCACGAAGTTCAAGGCGCTCAGGCCGACGATATCAACCTCGCGGGCTTTAAGCGATAACAGCATATTGCGCCATTGGGTGGCGGAGGCATTAGCCGTGTCGTGAACGCTCAGAGGGCTAACCCAAAGAAGTTTAGGCATGATGTATTTCCTAGCTGGAAGTCAGGCGCGGCCCGGCTCGATGAAACTGTAAACCTGTGACTACCTGCGGCAACTTAGGCAATCTGCGTGGTTGCTACTGGGTTGCTGCTACTTGCGGTAGTACTGTGGGTGGTTGGTGGCGCTGCGCGCATAGAGTGGCGCGAAGGCCGCGATCACGCGGTCGGTGGCGCGCTCAGGGGAGAGCAGCTCCTTGGCCTGAGCAAACTGCGCGCTATAGTCGCTGTTTAAGATGGTCTTTAAGCCCTCAAGCCATGGCTTGATTTCCTCATCGGTTGGGATCGACCAATTGTCCTTGAGACAATGCTCCGGCGCCTGCAGCGCAAGGCCGCAACCGGCCATAGCTTCGGCAAGGCCACCTGAGGTTGAGCACAGCACTGGGATCTCGTTTAAGGCCGCCTCCGAGGTGACGCGGCCCCACGACTCAAACCATAAGGAGGGGGCGAGCAGGGCGCGCGTGATGCGGTAGACCGGGCGCATGTCCTTTTGCGAACCGGCAAGGTCGACGTTAGGGAAGTCGCTCGGCTTGAACGGATGGACGTCGGGCTTGTCCTTTTCATGGAGCAAGGTGACGGTCTGGGCGAAGTGGGCGCGCGAGTTGATCACCAAGAACTTAAGCTCCGGCATCTCCTTTTGGCAGACCTGAGCGAGCTTGGCGACAATCGGCAGTCCCTTGGAGCCGACCGGGTTGATGAAGGTGATGTACTTAGGCTCACGCTCCTTACTCAAAAAGCGCTCGGGCGAGAAGAAGGCGCCGGTGGGCACCACATTGATGCGGCTAATCTGCGCGTAGTAGTCGCTGGTGGCTTGGCTGTCGGTGATCACCAGATCAAAGTTGGGGAAGGAGAATTGCTGGTGGTTGCCATTGACTAAGAGATAGACCGTCTTGATGCCACGGCGCTTGGCCTCAGCAAAGCACGCAAGCGAGGTCATGCCCGGGCAATAGCCAAAGACGATGTCGGGGCGGAACTGGTCTAAGACCTCGCAGAAGGTCTCGTATAAGAGCTCGCCTTCGTCTAAGGTGAAATCGAGCTCATGGCGGCTGTGGCAGCGCGTGTAGATGTAGTGGATGCCGTTATCGTCCAAGATAAAGGTCTTGTGGGAATCTTGCTTGAGCTTCTGCTCTAAATCGCCAAAGGCCACCGTCCCGGAGGGATTGTCGAAGACAAAGGAGGCACATGACCACACGGTAAAGCCGCGCTTGACGAGGCACTCGAGCATGTCCTTGGCGTCGACCGAGGCGCCCGAGGACGTGTCATGCAAACTGTAAGGAGACAACCAAAGTACTTTGGGCATGGTGACAAATCCGCAAACAGATTAAGTACGCACTTGATATTGGTGGGCGCCGCGCAGGGTGCACAGCGTGGTCAGCTGCTCGGCTAAGCGGCGGCTTAAGGTGGTGAGATCGACATTGCTGCGCGCAGTGGCGATGGCCTGCGTCCAGTCTTCAGTGAGCAGGCGTTTTAAGGCCGCGACCCATGGCGCGATCTCCTCGTCAGTTGGCAGCTCAGTAAAGTCGCGGGTGCAATGTGAAGGAGGCTCTAAGACGATACCGCCGCCATTGATGGCCTCAGGGATGCCGCCGATGTTGGAGCCCATTACCGGGATGTCATTGAGCAGCGCTTCGCTCGCGATGCGCCCCCATGATTCGTAGGCAAGAGACGGGACGATTAACGCCTTGGTTCTTGCATAAACCAAGCGCATATCGTTGGTGGCATTGGTCATCAGGACATTGCTAAAGTCGGAGGCCTGATAAGGCCGCACCTCCGGCTGCCCCGGCTCATGTAAGTACGGCAGGCCTGCGACAAAGTTGGCGCGCGAGTTGACCACTAAGAACTTGATCTCAGGGAGCTCAGTTAAGCAGGCATGGGCGAGCTTGGCAAAGAGGTTGAGGCCCTTGCTGAAGTCGGGATTGACCATAGTGACAAAGGTCGGCTCATGCTCGTGGGCGACCACGTACTTGGGATCGATGAATTGGCCGATCGGGGTGCAATTGATATGCTCGCGCTCGGCGTAGAGCGCGGCGGTGGTATTGGAGTCGGTCAAGACCAAGTCAAGGTGCGGGAAGGTAAAGTGCGCATGCTTGCCGTTCATGACCAGATAGACTGTAGCGATGCCGCGGCGCTGCGCTTCGGCAAAGCAGGTATAGGAGTCCATGCCGGTGCCATAGCCCACCACGATATCAGGGCGGTAGGAGGCGAGCACGTCACAGTAGTGCGCAAAGAACTCGTTTTGCTCGACCACCGTGCGCTCCATCTCGGTGGTGTGCTGGTTCTTGAGGTAGATGTAGTGAATGCCGCGATCGTCAAATTGAAATAGCTGGGCCTTTGGGTTGCGCGCAAAGAGCTGCCCTAAGTCGCCGAAGGCGGCGTTGCCGCCATAGGGGCGGTCAAAGACGAAGGAGGAAAAGGACCACACGGTAAAGCCATGGGGCAGCAAGGAATCTAAGATTGCGCGGCAGTGAATCGAGGCCCCCGAGGTGATGTCATGCAGGCTATAAGGCGACATCCAAAGGATCTTGGGCATAGCAGCTCCCGGCTAATAGCGGTTGAAGTGGAGGTGGTCGCAGGAACGCGCCTCAAGATAAGGCTGCACCACTGCATTGAAGCGGCTCAGGCCCGTGGCCCCGCTCAAACTCGCTTGGGCCTTACTGAGTGCCTCCGACCAGTCTTCTTTAAGCAAGCGCTCTAAGGCCTGCACCCACGGCTCAACCTCTTCAGCCGTCGGCAGCGACAAGAAGTCGTGGCGGCAATGCTCCGGTACCGGAAGGCTCAGGGTAGCCCCCGCCTCACGTAGCCCCCCTGAGGTTGAGGCTAAGACCGGAATGCCGTTGAAGACAGCTTCGCTCACCACGCGGCCCCACGACTCAAACCAAAAAGATGGGGCGAGCAAGACCTTGGTGGCGCCGTAGATCGGCTTCATATTGGTGGTGCCCGGCGTCATATCGACGTTGGTGAAGTCCTGCGGGCTGAGCGGATGGAGATCGCGCTGTCCCTTTGCGTGCAGGTACTGGACGTTTTCGGCGAAGTTACCGCGCGAGTTCACCACCAAAAAGCGCACCTCCGGCAGGCGCTCTTGGCACACCAAGGTCAGCCGCGCGAGCAAGGCCAAGCCCTTTTCGAAGCTGGGGTTGATCATGGTGACGTACTTAGGGTGGCGCTTTTTAGCGATGACGCGCTCAGGCGCAAAGAAGGCCCCAATCGGCACGGCGCGGATACGATCGCGGCGGAAGTAGAGCTCGGCGCTCGCCTGCGAGTCTGTTAAGAGCAGGTCAACATGTGGAAAGGCAAAGCTGTGGTGATTGCCATTGAGCACCGGGTAGATCGTGGTGATGCCGCGGCGCTGAGCTTCGGCAAAGCAGGTCATGGTCAGCATGCTGGTGCCAAAGGCCATGCAGAAATCCGGGGCAAAGCGATCGAGCACCTCGCGCAGCAGGGTATAGTACACCTCTTGCTCGGCGGCGCTTTGGTCGCCTTCAAAGGTGGAGCGGCAGCGCTGGTAGATGTAGTGGATGCCGTTATCGTCGAGCTCGAAGATAGGCTTTTGGCTCAAGGTCAGCTTATCTTTGGCCTCGGTGAAGAGCTGCGCGCCATTGGGCATATCAAAGATAAAGGACGAGAGTGCCCAGACCTCATAGCCTTGCTGGGCCAAGGCTTCCAAGAGATATTTGCAATTGATGGAAGCCCCCGACGAGATATCGTGCAGGCTATAGGGCGACATCCAAAGTATCTTAGGCATCTGCGCCATCCTAAACAACAAACGAAACGACCACGAGTGCAGCCCGGCGGCGGCCTAAGGCCGCACGCTTGCGGCTGACGCCGCAGCGGCCAAGCTATCAGTCTAACCACTCAAACTTGGCCCACGCTTAGCGCCGCCTGAGGCGACGCCGTCTCAATCAGGAAACCGATCCCAGCGCAAAGTAATCGCAGGCATTGTAGCAAAGATCCCCACGCAAGTAATGACACGCCCCGCCGCCAGCAGGCCTGAGCCCGCTGGCGCCCGCGGGGCAAGCCCGATCTTGGGATCGCGCCGCAACTGCCTTCTCCATAGAGACCAATACGCCCGGGATGTGCGTGCAGTGGTCAGCTCCGCCGCGGCAAGGTTGGCCCAGCGTGGTACTGTGGGGCGAGCGCTGCGGAGAGCTTGGTGCAAGGAGCCTCTTATTTGTGCCTTTGGGTTTAAAATTTGCTATGATGCTCTTGAGAAGATGATGCTAAGGAGTCATCTTACGGCGCGGCCTGCTTAGAGGTACGTTTGGCACGAAGCCAAATGTGCCGACCAGATGGCAGATGGATAGGGCAAAGGATAGATCTATGGCTGCATTAAAACGCATCCCATGCGGCGTAGAATCATGGGATGAAATCCGTGAGCCGAATATGCTCTATGTGGATAAGACTGAGCAAATTCTTAAGGTTATTGCTCTTTATAGCAATATCTGTTACTTTCGCCCGCGCCGTTTTGGCAAGACTATCCTCGCTTCTACTATCGCCGACCTGTTCCTTAATGGCGATAAGAACTTCCAAAACACCGCAATTTACGGTAACTGGCTGTACGATACGAACTTTAAAGTTCTGAATGTCTCCTTCGTTGGAGTATCAGGTGATAATCCCAAGGAGCTTGAGGCCAACATGTGTGGTCGTATCGCACTTGCTTATGCCAAGGCTGATTACAGCGAGGCAAACTCCATCGCTCTCAGCCAGATCCAGACCTTTAACCAACTTTTACCTTATATTCAGCTTTCATGCAAGGGCAAGAAGTTGGCCGTGTTAGTCGATGAGTGGGACTATCCCATCTCTATTCATCTGAACGATGAAGAGCATTTTAACTCAGCACTGACTGTTATTGGCAAGTTCTTTAGTGGCCTGCGCGCTATGCAGCCTGCTTTCATGTTCGTCACTGGTATTATGCGTTACAGCAATGCATCTCTGTTGACTGGCAACAGCTTTTATGACTTGAGCATGGATCCTGACTTCGCTAATTTGTTGGGATATAATCAGCACGAAGTCGAGTATTATTTCCGTGAGTACATCACAGAGGCTGCGAAGCGTCTTCGTATGAGCGAAGGCGACGTTCTTGATAAGATCAAGCTGTACTATGATGGTTACTGCTTTGATGCAGAAGCAGAAACCAAGCTTTACTGCCCAGTGTCAATCAACTCCTTCTTCGCCCAGCTTCAATCCAACAACAAGCCCCCGCAGTTCAAAAGCTTCTGGACAGAAACCTCCAATACCGCAGCTGCTTTAAGAAGCTATCTTAAGTCTCATCCGGTCGATATCTCGTTATTAGAACACCTGTTCGATCACGGCGCATTGTTACCATATAGAGCCTTATCCACGGCATCGAGCTTCAATGAGATGCAATTAGTTCCGCTGTTGGCGCAGTGCGGTTTATTGTCGATCAAAGAAAAGCTGCAGCCTGCGTCTCTTGAGCCCCACCAAGACGAGTCGGCCGGAGCGAGCGCTGCGGAGAGCTTGGTGCAATCAGGAAGCATCCTTAGAAGTGATCTTCTGTATAAGTGTGCCTTACCTAATATGGAAGTTCAGAATGGTTATGTTGATGCTTTGATTAATTATTTGATCAGCCCATCAACTGAGGGGCAATGGCTGCCTGCTGCAACAACCAGTTTGGCCAACGCTTTGGCAACGGGCGATATTGCCAAAACAGCCGACTGGCTCAATGAACTCTTAGTTGAGTCCATCCTTTGTGATAAGAAGGCTCCTGTCGAGGAAAGCTATTATCGCGACTTCATCAAGACCTTCTTTAGGTTTAAGCTTAGGGCTCGAGTTAAAACTGCCAATAGTGTGGGCAGGTCAGATCTCGAAGTTCGAGTAGGTGACATGCTCTACATCTTCGAGCTCAAGAGAACTTCTTCTGAAACTAAACGTGCCATTAGGCGTAAGCTGGATAGCGCTGAAAAGCAGATTGACAAAAATGCCTACGGTATCAGTGATGCAAATCACGACAACAACCGCGGAGTTTCGTTTGTCGCTGTGGTCTTTGTCATCTCAGACAAGTCACGTCAAATTGTTGCATGGCGCAGCATTGATCAAAACGATCTGCATAAAGAAGGCTTTGTCACAGCTAAAAGCATGCGCAATAGCTTTATATAGAATGCGCCCTTCATAAAACGCTAGTGGTTGGTGTAGGGCCATACCAGTTAAGTTGTAATGTCCCATCTACTTTCCTGTTGCCTGCGTACGTAAAGTCCAACCTGCACCGAGTAAACTTCGTCTGCGCAAGCGTCCAACGATATCAGACTATGGCTTGCGCAAAGAGCTGCCTACCATATGGGCGGGCTGGTTTAAGTGGCAGCTCCACAGACGCGCAGGTCGGAGCGAGTTGAGCCCCACCAACTCAAGGCTTATGTGGCTAATTTACAATGACTCCCCCCAAATGCCGCTATAACCCCAAAGGCAGCTCTCACAGGGCGCAAGGTTTGGGCGGGGGCCGGTGGTGTGGGCCTCTCCGGGGCGCGGGCGCAGCGGAGGCGGCATGGGCCGAAATTAGCGTTAGGCAAATGGTCAGTGCATCTAGGAACTTTCTTGCTATAATGTCCCCAAGATTTGAGTTGGGATGTCTCATCCAAATTTTGCTGGGGCCTTATGGACAGGCCCGTGAAGCTCCACACAGGAGCAGACTCCGCGGTGAGTGTGCTGCCTCAGTGGCTTCACAGCGCAGGGGTAGCGCCCTGTAAAGCCGCTAACGTAAGTCAGCGCGTAGTTCATAAGACCTGAGGAGCCTTGAGGGCTGCTTAAGGAGGGATACCGTGGCTTACGATAATGCTGAGCCTGATTCGGGATCGCAGGCGCGGCCCGTGCTGCCGCATGCTGCCGATCCTCCGCGCGTGAGGGGAGCGCCTGAGCGGGCTCCGGATGATACGCCGCAGAGCTTAGGTTCGCTCTGCTGTGACCTTGAAGACCCCTGTTCTTTAGCCTATCACCAAGGCCAAAGCCGTATGCAGCAGCGTTCCTTGGTACTCAAGACCTTAAGCCTCAGAGCCCAGTTTGAGCTCTTTGCCGCCTTAAGTGCGGGCCTGAGTCATTGGCGCTGTGCCCAGTTGGTCAAATGCAGTCCCCGCTCGGTGGCCATCTACGCCGATTACTGTAACGAGACCATTGCCGGAGGCTTGTTAGCCTTAGGGGTAAGCCCCGAAGTCAGTGCGGGCGCCCAGAGCGCGCGTGACTTCTTTGACCTCATCATTCCCCACATCTTAGAGCAAGGCCCGCGCTGTAGCGCCTTGGGCGTTAGCTACATCATGGCCGCGGCCTTGTTGCGTGAACCGCTCGCGCTGCCGCTGCCCGCGCCGCCGCCCCGCGGGCTGGCGCCGGGCGCTCCGCCTGACGGCGCAGCCCCGCCTGATGGCGCAGCGCCACCTGAATTGGCGCGCGCGGTCGCGCCACCCCCATGGGGCCCCGATCCGCCGGAGCCTGAGAGCAAAAACCCCAACCGAGCGCAAGAATGTTCCAGCAATCAAGACTCAGTTGGGGCTGCTGATGACACAAAGTTAGCGCTTTGTGACAGCGCTCCTATTATGCCCCAAATGGCGCCGATTGGAGTAGAAGGCAATACAAAAAGACGGGCTACGCGGGATCATGCGGAAGTATTTTCGCCTAATCGTATACACGTGAGACCGCCCTTAGCTCAAACCGGTATACGGTTGGCCGCAGCGCGGCCGCCGCGCGCCAGTTGCGCGGTGGGCCGGGGCCTTGTGGACACCTCAGCTGCGTCCAAGGCCGGTGCTAACTTCGTTTCAGCTTGGGATACCACCTTAAATTTCGGTATACGCCAAGCCGAAAAGGGGCCAAATCCCGCCCTTGGCGGCCGCAAAAGGGCCGCCCATGCGGTGGCGCGGCTTGGAATACCCGCGGAGTTTGGCGCGGTATCCCCATTGTTTTTGCCGGAGCGCACGCTTATTTGGGCCCTAAAAGCGTCCCAAAACCCCGTCCCATCGGCAATGAGTGGGCTGTGTGTACTGAGATCACTCCTGCCGTGTACCGAATTGGCCTCTCAATGCACCCTCCTCCCGGCACTAAGCCTTGCCGGGCACGCTGGGAGCGCCTCTCCGCCGGGCGGCGCGCCGCCTGCGGAGCAGATCACCGCCGCAGCCTTGCCCGAGCTGCGCCCTGACTGCGCCACTGCGTCCAAGGCGTGGTGCCCGGATGAGGACTGGGACGCAGAGACGCAGCTCAATGACCTGCAGCACTTGGTTTGGGCCTATTGGCAGCGCCATCACGGCCAGATTGAGCGCGCCTTGCGCGCGCTGCTGCAGTGTGGGGTGCAAGGGCTCTTGGTGGTGCCGCCGACCTTCCGCCGTCAGGCATCGCTGGCGGCCTACCATGCCCATGAGGCGCGCTGCCTCACGGCGCCGCCGGTGGCCCCAGCCGGGGCGTGGGCGCCGCTGTGCAGCAGCGCTCAGGCCTTTGCCCATTTGAGTCCAGCGCTGCAATATGGCGTGGTCTGGGAGCTCTTGCTCTCGCAATGGTACGAGGGCGTGGGCCGCTACTTTAGCCCGCAGCTGACCACGCGCATGACGCAAACGCGCAGCCTCAAGCGCCTGACCGCACGTACCGTGGTCACGCTCTCAGCGCAGCTGCAGCCGCCGCTTGCGCCGGAGCTTGAGCCGGAGCCCGAGACACCCGCGGCGACCTCGCCCTACCGCGGCTTCTTGGCGCATTACCACAAGCGACCGCTCTTGGGCGCGGTGCGCTGGGAACAGCCGTCCGCGAAGCTGGATAGCGCGCTCAAGCAGTTCATGCGCGATCCATCGTGCCGCCGCTACCGCGCGGCGCGCAGCGGCAAGGAGCTTGAGCCGTCGTCGTAGGGCTGAGCTATGGCTGCGCCTGATAGACGGTGAACTTCGGGGTGGCGATGAGCTCGGTGACGTGCGCAAAGGCTTCCCTGAGATTCGCGCCGTAGTTGAGGCAGGTGTTGCCCACGAGGTATAAGGCACCGTCGCTGCTTAAGTACTGTGGGGCGGCCGCAATCATGGCTTGGGTCTCCTGTAAGGAGCGTGCGATGCCCTGATGGAACGGCGGATTGGTCACGATGAGCTTGAACTTAGGTTCAAGCTGCGCCGCGGCGAGCAGCTCGGCGCTGGGCAGCATATCGCAGGCAAGCGTGGTGACGTTGAGATTATGGGCCTGCGCGTTGTGCGTCGTCGCATAGAGTGCGGTGGCGCTGATGTCGGTGCAGCACACGTGGGCGGCGCCTTTGGCCGCAAGGCTCAAGCCGAGCACGCCCGAGCCGCAGCCTAGGTCGAGCACTTGGCCCCTCAGCTGCTCTGGAGGCAGGTCGGCTAGGGCCTGCAAGAGCAGGGCGGTGCCGCCGTCAAGTTCGCCTTGGCTAAAAAGTCCCGGCTCTTGGGCTAAGGTCAAGCCGTTTACGGTGACGGGCTGCGGCTGCTTGCAGTCGCGCAGGCCCACGCCGTGGTCGTAGTGATTGAAGCTGCCATCAAACACGGTGCACTTGCGCGCGCTGTCGTGCTTGTAGACAGTGGCGACGTCTTTGACCAAGCGGTCGGCGCTCTTGCCGCCGCTGTCGTTGCTGCCGATCAAGGTTACTTTCGCCGGATGTTGGTCGGCGTGAAATTGGCCTTGCAGGGCAAAGAGCATGTGCTGATTTAAGCTCTTGGTCTTGGTGACAAAGACCAGCACGCGCTCGATGGGGCCAATCTCGGCGCTCAGGCGCGGGTCGCTTGCCGCGGCGAAGATGACCTTGAGGTGCTTGTAGCTTGCGACCTCAAAGCAGCTGTGCCCTAAGCGCTGGCCCATGACTGCGGCTAAGGCCGTAGCCGTGACATAGTTGTCAGTGACAACCACAGCGCTGGTGGTGCCCACCAAGAGCTTCATGAGCTGAGGCGAGTTGATCTCGCCTATACCTAGCACACGCTGCTGCAAGATGAGCTCGTGGTTGCGTTCTAACACCTCAATTAGCGGATCGTTTCCTCGCATCGTTGGGCCCTCTGCTACAGATCAGCATTGATGTCGCTGAAGTCGAAGTCATCAAACTTATGATGCTCCTTGCGCTTGTCCGGCTTCTTGGTGCGCACTGGCGCCTCAGCTTGCGACTTGAGCACGCGCTTGACGCGCTTCTCTTCAACCAGCTTCTCTTCTTCGTCCTTGAGCTCATCTAAGCTGCGCTTGCGCTGTAACGCCTGCGCGAGCGCGACATAAGTCTCCAATGGCAGCATCTCGGCGCGGCTGTCGAGGTCGATGTTAAGGGCGGTGAGCTCCTCAGGGTCAAAGAGCGGCGCCAAGGCATTGCGCACGGCCTTACGGCGCGCTGAGAAGGCGGTCGTGGTGATCTTATTGAGGTACGGGGCGAGAGCGCGCTCTTCGGCCGTCAGGTTCTTAGGCTTTAAGCGTACCACCGCGGACATGACCTTAGGTGGCGGCACAAAGGCGCTCGGCGGTACCGTCAAGACCGGGATTACTTGGGCGTGGTACTGGGCCATAACGGTCAGGCGCCCGTAGTCCTTAGAGCCCGGGCCTGCGGCAAGGCGCTCGACCACTTCCTTTTGCAGCATGAAGTGCAGGTCTTTGATGCCCTCAAACTGCAGGAGGTGGAATAAGAGGGGACTGGTGATGTTATAAGGCAGGTTGCCAAAGACGCGCAGCTTGCCTTCGCTGGCGCCCGGCAGGGTACCGAAGTCGACCTTGAGCGCGTCGGCTTCGATCAGGGTCAGCCCCTTTAAGAACGGGTCGTGGCGCAGCCATTCGGCCAAGTCGCGGTCGAGCTCGACCGCGGTCAAGGCATGGGCGCGCTCGAGCACCGGACGCGTTAAGGCCGCATGGCCCGGGCCGATTTCGACGAGGTAGTCACCCTCTTGGGGGTTGATCGCATCAACAATGGCGTTGATGATGTGGTCATTGACTAAGAAGTTTTGACCGAAGCGCTTGCGCGCCTTCATGAATGGTGGTGGGATGGCCATGGATTCTCTGTTAGTTAAGACGCAAAGCCTGATAGAGCGCGAGGCTGACGGCGTTAAGCAGCGAGCGCGGGTCGGCGCGGCCGGTTCCGGCCAGATCTAAGGCGGTGCCATGATCGACCGAAGTGCGGATGAAAGGCAGACCTAAGGTGGTGTTATAGCCGGTCTCAAAGCCTGCGTACTTGAGCACGGGCAGGCCTTGGTCATGGTACATAGCCAAGATCGCGGCCGCCTCGTTTAAGTACTTAGGCTGGAAGATGGTGTCCGCAGGCAGCGGGCCTATTAGGGCGATGCCCGCAGCACGCAGCTCCTTGAGGGTGGGGATGATCACCTCTAACTCCTCGCGCCCTAAGGCGCCGTCTTCACCGGCGTGCGGATTGAGACCGCAGACGTAGATCTTCGGCTGCGCAAAGCCCATGCGGCGCGACAAGTCCTGATGCAGTACCCGGATGATAGCGCTGAGCTTCTCGGCGGTAATTGCCGCGGGCACCGCACTGAGCGGCAAGTGGGTGGTGACTAAGGCCACGTTCATGCGCTCACAGCCTAAGACCATCACCACCTCCGGAGCCTGTGCGTACTCTTGTAAGTACTCAGTATGGCCCGTGAAGTGGGGCAGGCCCCCGGCGATCATGATGCTCTTGGAGATGGGAGCCGTGACCATACCGGCAAAGGTGCCGTCGCTGCAGCCGCGCAGGGCCGTGTCTAAGATGTCCTTGACATAGGCGGCGTTAGCCGGGTTCATGGTACCGGCAATCGCGGGCGCGCGCAGCTTGATGTCGAGCACGCTCAGCGGGGCATAATGCTCAGAGTCAAAGTCCGGCAGCGGGTCAGTAAAGCCATAGAGGGCCATGCGCGTGGCCAGCAGGGACTTATCGCCGATTAAGACCAGCTCAAGCGCAGGCAGATCGGTGCTGGTGAGCGGCGCGACGCGCGCTTTCAGCTGCGCCAAAGCGGCTGGCGCGGTGATGCCGCCTAAGGCACCGCACAGTTCCGGGCCGACTCCGGCCGGTTCGCCGGTGGTGACGGCAAGGCGTAGTGGTTGAGTCATAGCTTTTAGATAAGCGAAAGCTTAGGGGCAGGCCATAGGCTTGCTCCCTAAGCTTGAGAGAAAAGGGGGAAGAGGGGCGCGTTAGCGCTCGACCTCAAGGGCATTGTCCGAGTTGATGGTGCGCTCAACCCCGGCCTCTAACAGCTGCGGGTCGGTGACGCGCACATAGGCGGCTGCGCGGATCTCACGCTCCCAAGCGGCGCCTTCCTCGGCAAAGAGGCGGTTGTAGATGAGCTCGCGCGCACGCTGCATATAGGCCTCATCGGAGTCCTTATCGACCTTCTTGTCCTCAAGGTAGATGAGATGCCAGCCGAAGTTGGACTTGATCGGCTGGGAGATCTCGCCTACTTGCAGGTTGACCAAGGCGCGGGCAAAGCCCGGGACATAGCGGTCAGCCGGGGCATAGCCGAGCTCACCGCCGAGGCTGGCCGAGCCCGTATCCTCAGAATACTTCTTGGCGGCATCGGCAAAGGAGATCTCGCCGTTGACAATGGCATTGCGTAAGGCTGCAAGCTCGCTTTGGGCGGCATCGTCGGAGAAGATAATCGAGGTCTGCAGCAGAATGTGCGAGGCCTTATAGGTGGTAATCGGTTCGACCGCCTGATGGGTGACATCGAAGAGCTTGATCAAGTGCAAGCCCATCGGCGAGCGGAATGGGCCGACGACGTCGCCCACTTGGGCCTTGAGTAAGGCTGGTAAGAAAGGAACTGGAACTTGGCTTTCGGTGACATAGCCCAAATCACCGCCTTGGGCGGCAGTTGAGCCTTGGGCGTACTGGGCCGAGAGGGCCATGAAGTCGGCGCCATTCTTGGCCTCGCGCTTGATGCGGTTAGCAAGCGCGGTGACGGCCTCGACCCGGGCAAAGGAAGCGCGGGGGTCAAGCGGCAGGATGATCTGCGCTAAGTGGTAGCTCGGCTCGACGCTGCCGATGTCGCGCAGGGACTTGGCAAGGAGGCTGACTTCGGCGTCGGAGATGTTGACGCGGCGGCGTACTTGGTTGTTGCGCACCTCATTGATGATGAGGTCATCGGCAAAGCGCTGGCGCGCAATCGCCTCGTTAGGGGCGCGGTAGCTTGCCAAAATCTGCTCGATCGAGGTGTTCGAGGAGAGCGCGGTCTGAGCTAAGGCTTGGTTGACTTGGGTGTCGGTCAGAGACAGACCAAATTGCTTGCCTTGCTGCAGGATGATCGAGCGCGTGATGAGCTGCTCGAGTGCGGCGCGGCGGGCGGTAATGGCATCAACCTGAGCCCCGCGCTCCTTGAAGTTGCGCTCAACTTCCGCCTGGGTCTGATTGAGCTCACTTTGCAGCACGATATCGGAGTTCACGATGGCAGCGGTGCTATCTAAGGTGATCTCGGCGGCGGGGGTCGCAGCGGCCAGAGCGGCGACGCTGACTACCGGCGCGCTCAGGGCCGTCAGGCCTAAAGCCGACAGCAACGCGGCGATGGAGCGATGGAGCTTAGTAAATACCATTTTTCCCTGTTCCTAACTGATGAGGCGGCCCCAAAGCGGACGCTGCCTGCGGGCAAATTTTAGCACACCTTAGTTTGACTCAGACTTAGGCCATTGGTTCAGGCCGCGTCGCGCGTCGCTTGCGCGTCGCTTGCGCGTCGCTTGCGCGGTCGCGGCAGAGCGCAGCCTATGCGGCCGTGGCCGCCTGCCTATTGGTTGAGGTTGGTTGGGTCAAAGTGGTCGAGCAAGATGGTATCGGTGTAGTCCTTGTTGTTGCTGCCGGAGACGTTGACGGCGCCGACGCCCTTGAACTCGAAGCTGATGCCGAAGCGGTGGTCTTGGCGGTACTCGAGGTCGCGCCAATCGCACGAGTTGTAGTTCTCATAGATGAAGGCCAGCGACCAGCAGCAGTCCTCAAACTTCAGCGCGACCTTGGTGTCGATGTTCTCTTCTTGCTCTAAGTCGCGATAGGAGGCGAGCGCCAAGCTGAAGTTACGGCCGAGCGGCACTTGGGTCACGACGCCGATCTGCTTTAAGTCGATGATGTTGTTAGAGAACGAGCGGTTACCGTCATCGGTGAAACGGTAGCTGACCTGCACCATAAAGCCGTTTTCGTTGCGATACTGGGCCATGGCATTCCACGAGGTGATCTCGTTGGTGTCATTGGTGTAGGTCATGCTCGCGTGGGTGGTTAAGCCTTCGATCGGGCTTGCGTTAAAGTACACCGAGAGCGGGCTGCGCGGGGATAAGTCGGTGTCATCGTTCGGGTTGAGCCGCACGCGGGTTGGGACGAAGGAGTAGGTCTGCGAGACGCCGACGCGCATCAACTCGCGGTCATGGGCATCGAGCAGGCGCGAGGTTAAGCCCATGGTGATATTGTTGAGATCGGCGATACGATCGTAACCGGTGAAGTGACGATAGGAGAAGTTCGAGTAGAAGTCACTCATGCGGTCGGTGGTATCGAACAGCGCGATATCGTTTTGGTCGGTGTACGGGATGTACTGGTATTGGATCTCCGGCTCTAAGGTCTGGGTGTGGCGCAGGTCTAAGACCTTACGCTCCAAGGTGGTCTTGCCGTGCAGCTCCACCAAGTAGAGCGCGCGCGTGGTCGAGGCGGCCAGCTCGCTAAAGCCCAAGCTGTCGTGGTAGTAGCTTGGCATCTTATCGAGCGAGTCTTGGCTGTAGTAGGTTAAAAAGCCCTTGACGTTGCTTTCGACCACGGTGCCGCGGCTATTGAACATCTGCCAGTTGATATCCGGCTCAAAGTGCAGACGAGTCGCCTCAAAGCGCTCCGTGGCCTTATCTTCGGTGCTACTGGAGAAGCGGGTGGCCTCGGCGTTAAAGCCGAAGGTAAACGGCCCGTAGTTGTCATAAAACGAGCCCTTGACCTGAGGCAAGAGCGAGAACGGGCGCGAGTAAACCGCGTAGTCCGGGAGCAGACGCTGGTAGCTGCGCACTTCGGCGGCTACGGTAAAGCGCGGATCGTCGTAGGTGGCTTGCAGCGATTGGCGCAGGTGGTCATCGGTGATATTGGTGCCGTCGGCGCCGATATCGGTGATGTAGTTATAGTCTTGGTTGCGCACGCGCTGGAAGTCGAGCTCGACCCACAGATCGCGGTCGAAGAAGTAGCTCTCCTGCTGCCATCTAAAGAAGTAACGCTGCGCTGAGTCAAAGTCCTCAGATAAGTCCCAGTTGGAGTCATGGTGCAGGTAGTCAAAGGTGATGACACCGTAGTTGTCAGCCCATGGCAGGAAGCGGAACTCGTTGGATAAGAGCAGGCCGCGCTTGGTCATCAGGCGCGGGGTTAGCGTGTAGTCGTAGTTCGGCGCGATGTTGAAGTAGATCGGCTGGGCGTAATCAAAGCCGCTATCGGAGCTCACCGAGATCGACGGATAGAGCAGACCAGACTTGCGCTTGTTGGAGATCGGGAAGTTGAGGTACGGCAGATACAGCACCGGTACGTCCTTGACGTACAGGATGTTGTGATAGGACTCACCGAGGCTCTCGCCTTGGGTCAGCTCAACTGAGCCTGCGTGCACATACCATGAGTTATCTCCGACCGGGCAGGTGGTGAAGTCGAGATCTTCGATCACCGTGCTTTTTTGCTCGCTGTCGACCTGAATGTGGGTCGAGCGGCCGCGCGCACCGGAGCCATTGACTTGGAAGTTCGGCTCATAGAAGTCGCTGATATTGGTCTTAAGGTCGCTCTCAAGGTGCGCATTGGAGGTAATGGTCAGCTCCGGGCCTTGCAGCACCAAATTGCCTTCGGTGCGGGCATAGCCGCGCGCCACATCATAGTGGGCCTTGTCGGCGTGCAAGACCTTATCGCCTTGGGTCACGGTGACATCACCTTGGTAGGTGACGCTGTGATTGATATCGCCGGTGACCGACTCAGCCTGCACTATGATCGGGGTGGTGTTCGGGTCGTAGTCCTGCGGCACGCGATACGGTGGGATGCCGTAGTAGCAGGACAGATCGCGCTCGGCGATCGGCATGAACGGCGATGGGCGCCACGGGTTTTGGCGCAGCGTGGTCAAAAGGCGCAGTGGAAACGACGAGCTCGCCGCGAGATTGCGATTGCGCAAGTAGCGCTGGGTGGTCTCATTGCCCACCATGGTGGTGTAGGTGCGGTTTGCGAACGCCGTCACCGCCGCCAGCTTGTGCTCGCCTTCGGTGATCTCCGGGCGGCGTACGCCTGAGGCCACCGCGGCATTGAGCAGGGCCTCGCGTCCGGTGCTGACCGCCGGGGCGGCGGTAAAGCTCATCGAGGTGCGCTGCGGCAGAGCTTCGGTGCTGCCGAGCGCCGCGGATGTGCCCGTGCTGCCGAGCGCCGCGGATGTGCCCGCGCTGCCGAGCGCCGCGGATGTGCCCGCGCTGCCGAGCGCCGGGCTCATGGAGTGATCTTGTTGCTCGGCGGCCAAGCTCGAGCTGGGACCATAGAGCGCCCAAGTTAGAGCGAGCGCCAGCGCACTGAGCTTAAATTTTGGGGACGCAGTATGTTTCACGGCACGATCCTTGGTTTACCAGCACAATTTGACCAACAAAAAACCAAGAGCAAGTTTATCACAGCCGCGAAAGTACTGGCCCAAAGCCAGAGCAAGACTGGCCCCGCGTTAATCTGAGCTATGGCGCACCGGGAGGTTGGGGTCTTGCAGCAGGTCGGCGTCTTCGTCCTCGTTGACCGGACGCCCGGCAATGGTGCGCTCTTCGTTGGCCCATGCGCCTAAGTCAAGGAGCTTGCAGCGCTCCGAGCAAAAGGGGCGAAATGGATTGCTCGTGTCGTAGGGGATGCGCTTTTTGCAGGTCGGACAGGTCACCATAAAAGGCCCCGATGAGACCTCCATCTTACGGGCATGGGCCTCGGCCACGATCTCCTCGTAAGAGCCTTCCGGCAGCAGGTCTTTAAGACTCATAGTACGCTCCTACACGATGCCACCGCGCACGTAGGCCAGCTCAAAGGTGATGTCGCCTACCGGCGCGCCCTTGGTGTAAGGGAGGAAGCGCACGTTGATGTTGGATTGAAAGCCGCTCACAACTGGGTAGCCGCGCACATGCTCAGGGTACTTGATCTCGATGAGCTCGCACTGCTCGGAGGTCTCCTGCATAAAGCCATTGGTGGCGATGCGGGCTTGGTAGTCCGAGCACAGGCGCCACAGGTTTAAGATGCAGGTGATCGGGATGCGGATGGAGTCAAGCTCATGGAGCCACGCTGTGACCGTCTCGCGCTTCTCCTCAGGGGGCAGGCGCGACCAAAAGGTAAAGAGCGGGGTATCAAAGCAGTTGACGCCTGCGGGCGTCAAGAAACGTGGTTTGATGCTCTCAATGATCGGATCGTTTTGCAGCACGGTGCGCTGGCGGGTGAAGGTGTTGAGGGCCTTATGGGATTCATCGATCTGGGCCAAGAGCTCGCTCACCAGCGTTTGGTCGGCTTCGGGGTAGCTCTGCCAGAGCTTGAGCTTCTGGGTGAGCTTGTCTAAGTCCTTGCCGATGTCGATCTTCAAGGCACCTGAGCCGTCGATGAGGTCGATGTAGTCGATGAGGCCGCGCAATAGGCTCATGGTCTCGGCATTGGAGTTTAAACCCTTGCACTCTTCAATGCGTCGGAAGATGTCCTCGAACTTAAGGTAAGTCCGAGCTTTAGGGCTTAAAGGAAAATCGTACACGAACATAGATGACTACACGAGCTAGGCCAGAAACCAAGGGGCCACAGAAGTAAAAAATTTGAGCGGTACTAAGCTTTCAAGATCCATGCCCTAAGGCGCAATCGCGCCTGCGGCGCGGGCTTGAGCCAAGTACTTGCAGTGTAAGTTTAGCACGGCTTGACGTTTATCAGCTATGGACGGGCTATCGGTGGTGATGACCTCCGTAGCGTGCGTGAGCTTAAACTCCCGTGGGCACTGGCGCGCGATGATCGCAGCGGCCTGTTCCGCGCTACAGCGATCGCGCTGCATCACCCGCGCAAGTTGCAACGAGGGCTCACAATCGACCACCAAGATGCGATCGACCTCCCTGTCCCAGCCGCTCTCAAAGAGCAGCGGAATGTCCAAGATGACGTAGGGCGCTGGGCGCTCCTCACTGAATACCAGCGTCGGATCAAGCGCGATCCCCAGCTCTTCATCCGCGGAGGCCGAATCTTGAGCAAAAGCGGAGGCGGAGGCTTGATCTGCAGCTGAAGCCGCAGCTTGGGCAGAGGCTTGGGCCTTTTGTTGGGCCGCCGCGGTACGGTAGTACACCTCAGGTAGAGGCTGGTGGCTCTCCACCAAGTGGCAGTAGTCTGCGATCAGCTGGTGGATGGCCGGGTGCATCATGGCATTGAGGGCGGCCAGCTGCTCGGGGTTACCAAAGACGAGCTCGCGCAGGGCGCGCCGGTTGAGGGCGCCTTCTGAGGTTATCACCTGCTCTCCGAAGTGGGCGCTAATGGCCGCAAGGGTCGGGCTGCCCGGCAGCACCACCACGCGCGCGATCACATCGCTGTCAATAATCTTGACACCGTAGGCGGCAAAAATCTTGCCGATGTAGCTCTTGCCCGTGCCGATGCCGCCGGTGAGTCCCACTTTATACATGCCCCCTCCCCAACTGACCTGAGTGTGTTCACTATTATAGCGAGCGCCCTGCGCAGGCGCTTTGCCCATATCTAGGCGCGTTAGTTGCTTATTTCGTGCAAACAAGGGCCTTAGGTGCCATCGGTCCTAAGAAAATATGACATAATCGCTACTCCGCCGCGCTTGAGGGCAGGCGGCTTCGTGCTGCTTTACATGCTGGCGGGGATGAGTTGGTGGTTGGCCTTAAAGGTGAAGTGATGGGCTTTGATCAAAACGCAATGAAGTGGCACCAAGTAACGAGCTTGGTCGCTACGGTCAGCTTAGGTGCCGTGCTGCTTACGGCCTGTGGCTCCACGGAGGAGCTGAGCGTGGCCGAGCAAGATACAGTGATCGCTGAGACCGAGACTAAGGCGCAAGAAGGGGCCTTAGCCAATCCGCTCTTTATGGGGCGCGTGATCTACCTGCGCGGCGAGATGAACGATTACGGCGTGCAGCGCCCGTATCGCTTGCGCGAGTTTGCGCCTAACACCTACTGCACCTTAGCGCCGCTGCGCTCAGATTGGTCGCCGTATCGCTTCAAATTTGCCGATGACAAGTGGACGGCCGGGACTAACTTTGGCTACGCGGTGCCACCGGCAGTGATGCGCCAAGGCTCCAGCCGCGTCCTGCTCAACCCTAACTCGCGCTTTGAGGAAGTGCGCTATGAACCGGCCCAAGACGGCATCTACCGCTTCTGCATCGAGTATGAGGACACGGTGCCCTACGTGACCGTCACGCACTTAGAGGATGGCAAGCTCACCACCATGGACGAGGTGCTCAAGGCCGAGATCGAGCGCGAGTTTGCGGTGGGCCCGGCGACCACCGCGACAGCAACGACCAGCGCGGCCGCGACTGCGCCAAGTGTTGAGGATGAGGACGAGTAACGATAGCGGCAGCTATAAGGACGGGTGATTGGGACGAGACAAGGAGGGGCGCATGGATGTGACAACGACGCGGCTGTGTCAGCAGCTGACGATAGCTTTTGCCGACTACTTGGTGTTAGAACGCGGTCTATCGGACAATACGCAGCTGTCGTACTGCAACGACGTCAAGCTCTTCTTGGCTGACCTAGCCGAGCGCGGCGGCGATGTAGAGCAATTTACGACTCAAGACATCAAGGACTATGTGGCCCAGCTCAACACCGAAGGCAAAAGCGCCACCACCGTCAACCGCAAGCTCGCGTCCTTACGGCTCTTTGTGCGCTTCTTAATCGCCGACAATCGCCGCAGCGATGACCCGATGCTCAGCCTTGAGCAGCTTAAGACCCGCCGCGCCCTGCCTAAGGTCATGAGCGAGCAGACGGTCTCAGACTTTCTGCAAGCCCCGGACGTGGAGACCGTGGTGGGCCTGCGCGACCGGGCTATGTTTGAGCTCCTCTATGCCTGTGGCCTGCGTGTCTCGGAGCTGTGCAATCTCAAGTTTGAGGACATGCACTTAGACGCCAAATACATCATCGTCAAGGGCAAGGGCGACAAGCAGCGCCTTATCCCGATGACTGATACCGCGATCACTTGGATCAAGCAGTATATGGCGCACGCGCGGCCTCACAATGACCCCAAGGTCATCTGCCCGTACGTGTTTTTGTCCTTAAAGAGCGACAACGACAAGCCCAAGCCCATCACGCGCATTGGCTTTTGGTTTCGGGTCAAGCACTACGCCCAAGAGATTGGCCTCGAAGAGGCGCCTTCGCCGCACACCTTCCGTCATGCCTTCGCCACGCACTTGCTCAACCACGACGCCGACCTACGCGCCTTGCAGATGCTCTTAGGCCATTCATCCCTGAGCACTACCCAGATCTACACCCACGTGGCTCTTGCACGCATGCACGACGTCTACGATAAGGCCCACCCGCGCGCCTGATGGCGCGCCGCACCACTTCGTGGCGCTGCGCCTCCCGGCGTTCGCAGGTCGGCGTCCCCGGCGCTGCGCGCTCGCTCCGCTTGCGCGGAGGCGGTCAAGGCGCTCTCTCAGGGCAGACCACTTGTGCTCACCGCCGGGGCGTAGAGCCAGTTGCGCCTGAGAGGCCAAGCTGACTGTATCGGGCAGTGAGCCCGTGACTTCGCCCAGCGTGCACCTTAGGGCCTGCCTTGGCAGGAAGCTTCACGTCTGGCCATAGGGTCTCTAAGGCAGTAGGAAGTATGGGCGCTATTCCCAGCGTGGGCACCGTGCCGCCTAAACTGCGCGTGGGTTGGGGACTGAAGCGGGCATGCGGCAGCGAAATGCCCCTTAGAGACCAAGGGCGCGCACTGATACCCCAGCAGCGGCGGAGGGAGCGGCAGACACCCCATTAGAGACTAGGGACGCCCCGTGAACTCGAGCTGGAGCGTTGCGCAAGCTGCGCCTTAGCGACCAAGGCTTATGGCCGCAGCGATGAGGCGAGCTTTATCCCTTAGAGCCTGTTGCAGGCACGTTGAGGCAGACAAGCAGCTGGGTCATAGGGCCGCTTGCGCCTTAGAGACCAAACAACCTGTAGTGGGCAACGCCTCCGCCCAGTGTGCACATTAGGATCTGCCCCGGCTGATCGCTCCATGCCTGTCCGTAGAATCTCTAAGGCAAAGGAAGTACGGCGCTAGACCCAGCGTTAGGCGGGCGCTGGGGCCTGAGGTGGCGAGCTGCCGCGTAGAGCATGGGCGCCTTAGGCTGCCTTGCGGCCGCACAAGGTGGTGCAGAGAGCTTGGTAGGCGGTAACGGCAGCGCTGACTGGGTTGTTGCTGGTGGCGACACAGTGCGCGATGAGGTCACCCGTGGTCAGGGCGCTGGGCAGCTCCGGGAGCGCGGTCAGCTCCTCTGGGGTACCGGCGGACAGGGGCAGGATGCTTGGAACTTGCAGCTGGGCACAGAGGCGCAAGGTGGCTGCGGTGGCAGCGCCGCCGTGAATTGGCAGCACCATGCTGGCGGCGCTCTCGCTTAAGATGGATTGCAGCTGGGAGCGGCTTTGGTTGTCAGGGGCGAGCAGTACTAAGGACAGGCCATGCTGTGCGGCAAGGGCCTTGAAGTTGAAGGGGCCGTTGTGCGGGGCAATCATGGCGTAACTGACGTCGGTGAACAAGAGAGCGTCGACTCCGGCGGCTTTAGCCTCAGTCAGGAAGCGCTCGAGGCCATAGGCCAAGGCGTTGTTGACGTAGAGGCTCAAGAGCAGCGGCAGCTGCGGGAATTGCGCCTTAAACTGGGCGATGAGGTCAAGGCCCTGCACGATCTTAAAGCCTGCGCCTAAGGCGCGGTGACTTGAGCTTTGCAAGGCGACGCTATCGGCGCACGGATCGGAGAAGGGCAGGCGCAGCTCAAGGGCTGGAGCATGGCACTGCGCGAGCGCCGTCATGAGCTCCTTGCAGGTGGCAAGGTCAGGATCGCCTAAGGTGATGGTCGGAATCAGGGCTGGGAGCTTGGTGGCAGCGCGTTGGGTTAAGGTCGAGACAAACATGGTTCAATCCTCGCAAATGGGGCGGCGTAAGTAGGGCAGCTATAGTGGGCGGTGAGCCTGAGGGACTCACGCTGATAGGGACGGCTTACAGTGGGGCATCCAAGATGGCGTCGAGCTTGATGTTGCCTTGGTCGGTGATGCAGCCTTTGGCGGCTAAGACTTTGTTGACGTTGAAGATGTCCTTATCGCCGCGGCCGGAGAGGTTGACCAAGAAGGTTTGCTCGGTGTTGGGGTGCGCGCGCATCTGCTTGAGCGCTCCGGCTAAGGCATGGGAGCTCTCAAGGGCTGGGATGATGCCCTCAGCGCAGCTTAATTGGGCGAAGGCCTCAAGCGCTTCGTTATCGGTGGCGCTGATGTAGGTGACGCGGCCGGTGTCCTTTAGGTAGGCGTGCTGCGGGCCAATCGATGGGAAATCAAGCCCGGCCGAGACCGAGTAGGACTCGTTGATTTGCCCGTCCTCGTCTTGCATGTTGTAGGTGTGGGCGCCAAAGAAGATGCCTTGGGTACCGGCGCCCAAGGTGGCGCCATGCTCGCCTGAGCTCAAGCCGCGTCCGGCGGGCTCTACGCCAAACAATGGCACATCCGTCGACAAGAACTCGGTGAACATGCCGATGGCGTTAGAGCCACCGCCGACACAGGCAAAGACCGCGTCAGGCAGGCGCCCCGTCTCCTCAAGGATTTGGGCCTTGGCCTCTTGGCCGATGACCTTTTGGAACTCACGTACCATGGTCGGGAACGGGTGCGGCCCCGCGGCCGTGCCCAGCATGTAGTGGGTGTGCTCGAAGTTTTGGGCATAGTCGGCCAAGGCGGCGTTGCAGGCTTCCTTTAAGGTGCCGCGCCCGGCTTCGACCTCAATGACTTCCGCGCCCATCAGGCGCATTCTAAAGACGTTAGGCTGCTGGCGCTGGGCATCGGTCTTGCCCATGTAGATGCGGCACTTAAAGCCCATTAAGGCGCAGATCAAGGAAGTGGCGACGCCATGTTGCCCGGCGCCGGTCTCGGCGATGATGCGGGTCTTGCCCATACGCTGGGCGATGAGGGCCTGCCCAATCACTTGGTTGGTCTTGTGGGCGCCGCCATGGAGTAAGTCCTCGCGCTTGAGGTAGATGGTGGTCTTGGTGCCGCGGGTCAAGTTGCGGCAGCGCGTCAGCGGCGTGGGGCGCCCAGCGTAGGTGCGCAGGAGATAGTCCATCTCCTCATGAAAGCTGGGATCGTTCTGCGCGTCAACATAGGCGCGCTCCAGCTCGTCCAAGGCTGGCATTAAGACTTCAGGGACATACTGGCCGCCATAGGTACCAAAGAAAGGATTGAGTAAGCTCATGATTCTGCTCCACGTTAGGTTGAAGGTGCACCGTCTTAGGTGCGGTTAGGCGCTCGGCCCGGCGGGGTAGCCTGTGTGCTACCGTGAGGGAAGGTGTTGACTACCGGCCCTCAGGCCAACGTGGCGTGGTAAGGTGGAAGTAAGCTTGACTCATGGGGTGCATCCTGCGCGCTGTGCGCTCAATAGATGGGGCGGATGCTGCTGTGATCTCTTTTCTCTGCGTACCGCCCACGAACTCGGTGAAACTGCTGGGGTTCGCGGGCTTGAGCAACAAAAAACCCGCTCACCGCGGGTTTTTGAACAATGTTTACGACAAACGCCAAAACCCCGCTAACTTGCGAGGTGCCACCAGCTGGCGTGGGCGCTAACAGCGCTAAGGACGTTGTGAGACATTGTTCGCTCCAAAAACGAAAACTTGAAACTGAGCTCAGGTTAGCGCAGGCGCGGCGTCGGCGCAAGCACCTTACTCCGCGCGGGCGCTCTTTGCGCCAAAACAGCGCACTAAAACAAGCTCCGACCTCTCTTTGCACTAAATTAGTGAGCATTGGGTGCGGCGCCGCCGATGAAGCTGCACGCTCCGCCTAAGCAGACGTTGGGATATTTCTGAGCAATGTAGGCTTGAGTGTCGTAAAAGCGCTGGCTTTGCGTATCGGGCATTCCGGTCGAGTTGGTGTGGTGGATGCCCCACAGCTCGATGAGTTTGCTCTTGATGCCGTGGTTGAGGCGGGCGTTGGCGCAGAAGTCCTCGACAATAAAGTCCAAGACGATAGACTCGTCAAAGCGCAGATGGCAGCGCTGCACGAGGCTTGAGTGCACGACAAGGCAACAGCTGTCGAAGGTATCCACCTCGCGCTCGTCGCCCATGAGCTTTTGGTTGCAGGGGCCACCTTGGAAGTAGGAACCGTCGCGGCGTTGACTGTCGTTGAAACAGGCAAAGACCGAGAGCGGTTGCCCATTGATCTCTTTGAGGACAGCTCCAACCGGGCCTAAGAGTTGGTCTTTATCTTCGTGCGCGAGCAGGGCATCAAGATCGCAGGTGATCTCATAGTCCCCGTGCACAAACACGAACCAAGCAGGGCAGGAGTAGTCATAGCGCTCCAAGAAGCTGTTGTAGGTGCGGGTCAGGTAGCCGTCGAAAGGCTCGGTGTAGATGGGCTCAAGGTGGATGTGCTCGTAGCAGGTCAAGAATGCATTGCCCTTGAAGTAGCGCTCGTACATCTCATCGTAGCCCGGGAGATGACACAGGGGCGAGACCACGTAAATCGGATCCGAGCACTGAGCCGCGCGCGGCTTGGTAACGAAGCTTTGCAGCTCCCGGTAGTAGCGCTCATAGGCGGCGCCCTGTTGGCGCCAGCTTGAGATGCTGCTCCGTATCAGCAGGTCGTGATAGGCATCTCCCAAGGCAAAGAGTGCACTGAGGTCATGCTGCGCCAAATAGGTGGTAAGCGGCTGTGAGGTTGTGCTAAGCCCGGCCTGTAAGCTGGGCACGAGGGCTTCGGGGAGTTGTTGCGTGAGCTGGTCATAGAGCGCGCTAATGGCTTGCACCAAGTTCAGCCGCTGCTGGAGATCAGTCAGATCGCGGCTGTACTGCAACAGCTCTATGATGAACAGCCCTAAGAAGCGGGCTCTTTGCTCCGGGCCCACCTGATCTTGCTGCATGGCGCGATACAAACGGTTAAAGCACTGAGGCAGCGCCGTGGCAGGGACGGGATTGACGACGTTGGAGCTGGGGAAGGCTTGGGCGGACTTGACACAGCAAATGGCGGAGCTTGAGCGAGCGGCGGCGGTACGCGCCGCTTCGAGCATGAAGAGCGTGCTCAGGTAGGTGTCTTGGTCGCTAAAGGCGAGGCCATGCTCAAGCAAGAACGCATGGCGATAGACCACGGTGGGCAGGCCGCTCACAAAGGCGTAGGGATCGGTACGCAGCGTGTCAAAGGTTCCGTTGTTAAAGAAGCGCACGCCTGCGATGCGGGTTAAACGCTGGACTTTGATGATGTCGATGTCCGCGCGGCAGAAGGGGGTGAGCTTCTCGAGAAAATCAGGTTCAAACAGGATGCCTGCTGGGGCAAACAAGATCCGGTCGACCTCATCCCGTGTTGCCGCAAGGTTATGTGTGATCGCTTGGTTTAACTCGGCGGTGAGCGAGCCATGGTCCTCATCGCGGTAGATGGCTGTAATGGCGCCTTGGGGGCCGAGATTGACCAGTTGCTGCAGCAGCGGAGCTTGCTGAGCATGGCCCAGCAATATGATCTTGACTGTGCTATCTGCGGGCTTGAGCTGCGAAAGCGAGGTGATGGAGTTGACGCAAGCTTGTTCGTTAGTACAGGTCAAAACGACGGTGAATTGCATGGTAAGCTCGTTATCAACAAGGGTGGGGCGCGGTCGAGCGCCGCCGCAGAATGGGCCCATTATATCCATGATTTTGGTATGGTGGGCAGCGGCTTCGCCTCAGGCCGCCACGGGCGCCATGGGGCATGAGTACCCTTCTTCTCGAAATTAAAGTGAGAGTTATGGCCACGAAACAGCGCGGCGCTAAGGCTGCAAAAAATAACTCTAAAAACACTACTCCACCCCAATAAGCGCGCATAATTACGCGCAGGCAGTGCTGCCGCCTGATCTGGCGCAGCGTTTGGCCTACGCCGACGCCATTGTCGGACAAGAGCGCTCTGCCTCAGGGCAGACCGCCCCGGTCACGGCGGCGCAGATGGGCCATCTGGTGGCCGAGCGCTACGGCCAAGAGGGCTTCTTGTGGACTAAGGCCTTCCAAGACTATCGCCTGACCCATGCCATGGGGCCGCTCATGGCGCAGCTTAAGGCCGGGCTTGATCCCATCTCCTGCCAGTACCTTGATCACCATGAGATGCTGCTTGATTTTGTGGTGCACAACACGGTGTGCTTGGTACAAAAGTCGGTGCTCTGGACGGACGAAGACCGCAAGCTCTTAGCGCGCAACCAGCAGCTGCTTGCGGCCGGGCAGCCTCCCTTCCTCAAGCAGGTCAACTTGGATTGGAGCTCGAGCTACACCAACCTCTACGGCATGTATGACCTGCCGCAAGCAGTGCTTGCGCGCGTCAACGGCAAGGCCGTGATCGACGGGGGCGGTTTCATTGGCGATACCCTGACCCTCTTTTGCCACCTGTTCCCGCAGTCGGTCAGTTACAGTTTCGAGCCGATGGCGCAGGCCTTTGCGCACCTGACCACCATGCTTAAGGCCCAGATCGACGCCGGGCAAATCAAGCCTTACCAACTGGCCTTGGGCAAGGAGCCGGGCACCTTGCGCTTAAGCCGCCTGCATGACGCTATCGATGCGGCCGCCTCCACCCATATCGATTACCACAATGCAGCCCTCTACGATGAGGCACAGGTCATCACCCTTGATGACTTCGTGGCTGAGCACCAGCTCAAGGTCGGCCTGATCAAGCTCGATGTCGAAGGCGCAGAGCCAGAAATCATTCAGGGAGCGCTTGCGACCATCAAGGAGCAAAAGCCGCTCTTGGTCATCGCTTGGTACCACACGCCTGAGGAGTTCTATGAGCTCAAGTCTTACCTTGAGAGCCTGAACTTAGGCTATAAGTTCAAAGTCCGCCGCTCGAGCCTGACGCTGCCTCTGGCCGATACCGTGCTCATCGCCTACCAAGAGTAGCCACCAGAGCCACAGATAGGTTCGCCTCCCCAGAGATAGAGTAGGGGTAAACCCGGCGCGCCAAGACGTGGGGGCGGGCGCTGGGAACAGCACTTATCCGCGTCCCTTGGCATGTGTGCGCTCGGGCGCGGGCGTAAGCCGCGGCGCCACGAACAGCGGCGGCGGGAGGCGTCGTCGGCTTAGACCAAGATGAGTGTAAGGTCGAGCTTGGAGATCATCTTTTGGGCGTGCTCGGACAGGCCTTGGTCGGTGATGATGGCGTTGAGGTCAGTCAGTGGTACCGCGAGGTAAGTGGCGGTATGGGCGTACTTTGAGGAGTCGCAGATGAGGATGCGCATCTTGCTCGAGCGCACGACTTCTTGCTTGACCGGCACCTTGCCGATGTCCGGGGTGGTAATGCCGCGCAGCTCCCACGACGAGGCCGAGATAAAGGCGATGTCGATCGACAGGGCCGCTAAGGTCTGCGCTGCGAGGTGGCCAATGCAGGAGCGGTTTTGCTTTTGCACGAGGCCGCCGGTGTGAATCAGGCTGCTCTGGGTCTTGTCCATGAGGTAGTTGATGACCTCAAAGTCGTTGCTGACAATGGTCAGGTCATCGCGCACGCTGATGTAGCGGCACATCGCGAGCGAAGTTGTGCCCGCATCTAAGTAAATGCAGCAGTTAGGCGGCACCTGCTCGGCGGCCTTCTTGCCGATCGCGTCCTTTTCGCGCGCGTTGAGCATCTCCTTTTGCAGGTGCGAAGGCTCGCTCAAGATGCGCTTAGCTAGCTGCGCGCCACCGGAGACGACGGTGACGATGCCGCCCTCCTCCATCTTCTGCAGATCGCGCCGAATGGTCATGTGTGACACTTGCAGCGCCTGCGTCAGTTCGGCGATAGAGACGATCTCGCGCTCTTGGAGCAAGTTGAGGATTAACTGGCGGCGCTCCGCCGGAATCATGTTCTCGTGGGGGTGGCTTTTTTTCATGAGGCTTCCACTCCGCGCTTTCCGACGGAGCAGGTGCACTTGAGTCGGAGAGCGTAACCAACAACGCAATTAGCCGCCGCTAATTGATCCTGCCCGATCTTAGCGCATTATGTGCGCCCACAGTGCGCGCGTGTGGGCGCACCGGCACCTGCTTCACAAATTCTCACATCCAGTCCGGTCACAAATTTTCACAACTAGGCACGCCGGTTCGGGAGCGAAGCTTTGGGACTTACCGGCTGATAGTTATGCCGCGGGCTTCATCTTCTCGTAATTTGCTAAATGCTTCACATTTTTGCACATTAAGGCGGGGAGATCGCGCAAAGTTGATCGATTTCACATTTTTTCACACCACAATATTTCACAATCTTTAACATTCAAAGGCACCACCTGTATCCCGTGGTGCCGTTCAGGATTAGTCAGATTGAGGAAAAGGAAAATGGCAGTAAAGAACGTTTGCGTGGTCGGTTTAGGCACCATGGGCATGGGCGCAGCCAAGTCGTGCATCCGCGCCGGTCTTAACACCTATGGTGGTGACATCTCCGAGAAGGCCCTGCAAGAGTTAAAGGACGCCGGTGCCGTCAAGGTCTCGAAGACCCCAAAGGAGTTTGGTGCTGAGCTTGATGCCGTCATCGTCTTGGTCGTCAATGCCGCCCAAGTCAAAAGCGTCCTCTTTGGTGATGCCCCAGATTGCTTTGCCGCTTCGCTCAAGAAGGGCACCCCAGTGATGGTCTCCTCGACCATGGCTGCCGCTGATGCCAAGGAAATCGCTGCCAAGCTCGCCGAGTACGGCCTGCCAATGTTGGACGCCCCAGTATCCGGTGGTGGCATCAAGGCCAATGCCGGTGAGATGACCGTCATGGCCTCGGGCGCTCCTGAGACCTTTGAGGCCTTAAAGCCAGTCTTAGACGCTGTCGCTGCCAAGGTTTACAACATCGGCACTGAGTTCGGCTTAGGCTCGTCGGTCAAGATCGTCCACCAGCTGCTCGCAGGCGTTCATATCGCCGTTGCCGCCGAAGCTATGGCCATGGCCAAGAAGGCAGGCATTCCTCTGGACATCATGTATGACGTCGTCACCAACGCAGCCGGTAACTCGTGGATGTTCGAGAACCGCATGGCTCACGTTTTAGCCGGTGACTACACCCCACTGTCGGCCGTCGACATCTTCGTCAAGGACTTAGGCTTAGTTACCGACACCGCCAAGGCTCTGCACTTCCCAATCCCTCTGGCTTCCACCGCTTATCAGATGTTCACCAACGCCTCGAACGCCGGTTACGGCCGTTACGACGACAGCGCCGTCATCATGACCTTCAGCGGCCTCGACCTGCCAGTTAACAAGCACTAAGAGGAGCCGCAGATGAAGATTGGCGTAATTGCTGATGATTTCACCGGTGCCACTGATATTGCCAGCTTCTTGGTCTTAAACGGCCTCAAGACGGTGCAGATGTGTGGCATCACCCCTGATTTACCGGCTCCGGATGCCGAGGCGGTGGTCATCTCCCACAAGTCGCGCAGCTGCCCGGTTCAGGATGCGATCGCCGAGACTCAAGCCTCGCTGCAATGGCTGCTCAAGCACAACTGCCAGCAGATCTATTTCAAGTATTGCTCGACCTTCGATAGCTCCAAGGAAGGCAATATTGGCCCAGTAGCCGACGCCTTGATGGAGACCTTAGGTGAGAAGTTCACCATCTTCTCGCCAGCCCTGCCGGTCAACGGCCGCACCGTTTATAAGGGCTACCTCTTTGTCGGTGATGTGCTGCTTGAGGAGTCGGGCATGCGCAACCACCCGATCACCCCGATGACTGACAGCTCCTTGGTACGACTCGTTGAGATGCAGTCGAAGGGCAAGTGCGGCGTGGTCACCTTAGAAACGGTACGTCAGGGCGCTGCCGCGGTAAAGGCTAAAATCTCCGAGCTCAAGGCCGCAGGCTATTCCTACGCGGTCATCGATGCCATCGATGAGAGCGATTTGATCGTCCAAGGCGAAGCGCTTAAGGATATGCGCTTGGTCACCGGCGGCTCGGGCCTTGCCATTGGCTTGGCACGCCAAGTAGCGGAGCCCAACTCTGACAGCACCAAGGCCCAAAGCTTAGGCTACCCACAAGGCAAGAAGGCCGTGGTCTTCTCGGGCTCGTGCTCGGTCATGACCAACAAGCAAGTTGCCTTCTACCAGCAGCAAGCTGCCACTAAGGCCGTCGATGTCGATGCCTTAATCAAGGCCACTGATCTTAAGGCCTTTGTCGCCGACTACGTCCAGTTCTATCAAGAGCACGCGGACGACCAAAACGCTCCGCTCATCTTCGCCACGGCTAACCCTGAGGAGTTAAGCCGCATTCAAAAGCAGTACGGCGTTGCCGAGTCGAGCCATGCAGTTGAGAACTTCTTTGCCGAGCTGAGCACGCAGTTGTATGCCGCAGGTGTCCGCCGCTTCATCATCGCCGGTGGTGAGACCTCCTCGATCGTCACCAAGGCGCTGCAAGTCGCGGGCTTCTACATTGGCCCAGCCATCGCCCCTGGAGTCCCGTGGGTACGTTCCATCAACAATGACATCAGCCTGACCTTAAAGTCCGGTAACTTCGGTCAAGAAGACTTCTTCTTGAAGGCACAAAAGGATTTCCCGGTATGACTAACGAAGTGCCAACCCGGGATGAATTGATCGCTCAATTCATCGCCGCGGGCAAGACCCTCTATGAGCGCGGCTACGCCTCAGGGGCGGCAGGCAATATGTCATTGCTGCTACCTGACGGTACGGTTGTCGCCACGCCCACCGGCTCGTGTTTGGGCCAGCTGAACCCAGACGAGCTCTCCATTGTCGACCAAGCTGGTAACCTGCTCTCGGGCAAGAAAGTCACCAAGGAGGTGAAGTTCCATCTTGCCATTTACCAGAACAATCCGGAGGTTAAGGCGATCGTGCACCTGCACTGCTGCTATTGCACCGCCTACGCCTGCCTCAAGGATTTAGACCCAAGCAATGCCATCCGTCCGGTCACGCCTTATGTCGTGATGCGCATGGGGGAGGTGCCACTGATTCCTTACTACAAGCCAGGTTCGGTGCACCTTGCCGAAGACATTGCCAAAGTCGCTGCCGGACACAAGGCCTTCTTGATGGCCAACCACGGCATGATCACCTGCGGCAAGAACATGACCGAGGCGGTCAACAACGCCGAGGAGCTCGAGGCGGCTTGCCAGACCTTCTTCTTACTCCAAGGTTGTCAGGAGCGGATCCGCTATCTCACCCCTGATGAAATCGCGGAACTGATGCCAAAATAACGAGGAAGTAACGATGCCTAAATTTGCTGCTAACTTAACCATGATGTTCAAGGAAGTCGACTTCCTCGATCGCTTTGAGCAGGCTGCGCAGTGCGGTTTTAAGGCCGTCGAGTTCCTGTGGCCTTATGACTACGACAAAAACGAGCTCGCCAAGATCTTAAAGGAGACCGGACTTAAGATCGCCCTGTTCAACACCACCGCCGGTGACACCGCCCACGGTGAGTGGGGCCACGCCGCTTTAGCCGGGCGCGAGGCTGACTTCAAGGCTGAGATCGAGTCGGCCTTAGATTACGCCATCGCCTTGGACTGCAAGACGGTACACGTCATGTCGGCCGTAGTCCCTTACCCTGAGGAAAAGGAGCTGTGCCGTCAAGTCTTCATCAAGAACATGCGCATGGCTGCCGACCTCTTCGCTCAGCACGATAAGGTACTGACCATGGAGGCGCTGTGCCCGGACATTAAGCCGCGCTACCTCTACCACAGCCAGTACGAGACCATGGCGCTGCGCGAGGCCATCGGTCGCCCTAACGTCTTCACCCAGCTTGATACCTTCCACGCCCAGATGGTCGATGGCAACCTCACCCACTTAATCCGTGACTTCAAGGGCATTTACGGCCACGTCCAAGTTGCCGCCGCCCCAAGCCGCCATGAGCCAGATGAGGGTGAGATTGACTACAACTACATCTTCAAGCTCTTCGACGAGGTGGGCTACCAAGGCTACATCGGCTGCGAGTACAACCCACGCGGCGACACCAAGGCCGGTTTAGGCTGGTTTGAGCCGTACAAAGCATCGCAGTGCTAACACGGTAGGCGCGTGCCTAACGCGCACCCAACGTCACTACGACTAATCCCACTCAGGCGCTGCGCACGCAGCGCAGCCCACGCCCAGAACAGAAGCGTAGCGTGCGCTGCACCTGAGTGCCACCAATCCCTCCGGTGGTGACAAGACAAAAAGGCCGGGGCATCTGAGGATGCTCCGACCCTATATCTATCGAATAAAGGCAATTATATGACGACAACAGCATTACTGATAATCGCCGTGTTAGCGATTGCGCTGCTGCTCTTCATGGTCATTAAGATCAAGCTCTCGGCCTTCGTCGCCTTGCTCTTAGTCTCCATGATCACCGCAATCGTGGCCGGCATCCCGATTGACAAAGTCATGCCGACCTTGATTGCCGGTATGGGCTCGACCTTAGGCTCCATCACCATCATCGTTGGCTTGGGTGCCATCTTGGGTCGCATGATTGAGGTTTCAGGCGGTGCCGAAGCCTTAGCCAACTACTTCAGCAAGCTCTTAGGCGTTAAGCGCACGGTTGCTTCGGTAGCTATCGCCGGCTTCATCTTGGGCATCCCGATCTTCGTTGACGTGGGCTTCATCATCTTGGCTCCAATCGTCTTGGGCTTTGCCAAGATCACCAAGAGCAACCCAATCGTCTACGGCTTGCCAGTGGCCGTGTGCATGCTGGCCGTACACGTCGTAGTGCCACCACACCCAGGTCCAGTCGCCGCTGCCGGTATCTTAAGCGCAGACGTGGGCATGCTGACCTTACTGGGCTTGTTACTGTGCATCCCAACCGGCTTAGTCGGCTTCTTTACCGCCAAGGCCATCATCAAGCATCACTTAGCCAAGAACGGTGATAACAGCCAAGCTGTGCAGGCAGAAGTAGCCACCACCGACGCCGAGCCAATTGCCCCGAACACTATGAGCCCACCTAATGTTTGGCTCATCGTCAGCCTCGTGATCATCCCAATTGCCTTGATCATGCTCGGCACCATCTGCGCGACCACCTTGGACAAGAGCTCGTCCTTACTGCCAGTAGCGCAGTTCTTAGGCGCCCCAGGTACCGCCTTAATGGTCGCCTTGATCTTAGCCTTCTACTTCTTGGGCGTTAGACGTAATTGGTCGTTAGGCAAGATTGGCGAGGTCATGGACTCGGCCTTACCTACGGCCGCTGTCGTAATCTTAGTCACCGGTGGTGGTGGCGTCTTTGGCAAAGTCCTCTCCGAGTCGGGTGTAGGCACGGCCTTAGCTGACACCTTAAGCTCGCTCGGCCTGCCGGTCTTATTTGCCGGTTGGCTCATCGCCGCCGCCTTACGTGCCGCTCAAGGCTCGGCCACGGTTGCGATCTTAACTGCCGCAGGCCTGCTTGCCGATGCTGCTGCTGGTCAGTCCGACATGTTCCGTGTCCTGCTCACCATCTCCATCGGCTTTGGTGGCTTAGGCTTCTCGCACATCAACGACTCCTTCTTCTGGATTTTGACCCGCTACTTAGGCATCAGCGTCGGCGATGGTATCAAGACTTGGACGGTCATCACCTCGGTGGCCGGTATCTCAGGCTTCATCTTCACCTACCTGACCTCACTAGTCTTGCTCTAATACCTATCACATTGCCTCTCAACACAGGCAAAAGATCCAAGGCAAACTCCCGTTTGCCGTGAGCCCGCATCCCTGCGGGCTTTTTGCGTGGCGCGCTGCACGGTTCGCCTCGCCTCGCGCGCTTTGCGCGCACCGCTTGCGCGCCGCAAAAGCTCTGAGCCCTTGCCTGCGGCAAGGGCTCAGAGCACTAATGGTCTATCCGATGGGGCCGCGGCTACGTGAAGCTGAGCGGGTCAAAGAAGCGTTTGAGCTCCACCATTAGCTCAGGGTTGATCGCCTCAAACTGTGGGCTGGCGCTAAAGGTGATAAAGAACATAGTGGCGCAGGTAAAGAGGCACGCGGCGACCACGCCCCAGTAGATGAAGGCGCGGTGCGTGGCCTCGTCTGTGTGGCCCGAGTCGCGGCAGTCGAGCTGCGCGCAGGCAAGCGCCGCCAGTGGCGCCCAGACCATGGTGGCATCGCACAGGTAGCGCATGTTGAATCCGGAGTTGATGCCCACGGCAATCATAATCAAGGGTACTGCCGCGGCCATGACGAGTAGTCCCAGCATCATGTGCTGCTGCCAGTTCCCACGGCTCATTTGTGGCTCAGGCCTACTGCCGACAGCGCGGTAGAGCAGCCACAGCAGCGGCAAGCCCCAAAAGAAAGGGAAAAAGAGCAAACCGGCGCGCTCGGCGACCGCGGTGCCATTGCCCAGATTGAGGTCTGGGGTGAATACCGGCGTGACGTACGGGAAGTTAGCGATGAGGTTGAAGTTCTCAAAGAAGTAGTGGTAGAGCACGCTGAAGAAGAGCTCAAAGTTGAGCGTCAGATTGTTGTAGTGGGTATCGGTGAGCGTCAGCATCTGAAAGATGCCAAACTCTACAATCGAGCCAAAGCGCGCGTAGTTGTACCACATAACCACTATGGCACCGAGCAGCACCGTGATGCCGACGCAGGCGGAGGCCTTAAGCTTGGTAGCAAGCGGGAGCTGCGCGCGCATAAACCACCAGCAGGCTGGGACTAAGAGCAGTAGCTGATAGCACATATTAAGCGGGCGCGCCGTGACCATGGCGACTACTGAGAGTCCCAGCACGACGAGCTCGGCGTAGACGCCCCAGCGCCACTTACGCAATGCCCTGCGCTCCATGCTCATCTCAAGGCGGCTCTGATTTAGGCGCACCAAGGTGTACAAGCTGGTCACCGTGCCCAAGGTGACGCCCAAGGCGGCAAAGCCCAAGAAGTAAGGCAAAATGTAGAAGACCATCATGCCCTGCATCATGTAGATGCCGCTCGCCAGCGCCATGGTGATGAGGCTCAAGCCCAGTAAGAGTGGGTTGACCGTGCGCAGCAAGGTACGCATCAGGCGTGTAACGCCAAAGTACAGGCCTAAGAGCGCGTAGATCGTGGCGATGAAAGCGGCCAAGGCCGCGCAGGGTGCCTCGCCGGTTAAGAGGTAGATCGGGTAGTAGATGGTGATAAGGGGAGCCACACCGAAGTAAACGTAGTACTTGCCCTTGTGGTAGGAGTGATCCCACAGAAACGGGATGTTTTTGGCAAAGAGCTCGGAGTTGTCATAGACATTGGTGGCCTGCGCAAGGCGTGGGTCAGCTTGGTACGGGATACTCAACTGGCCGCTGGTGTAGGCGGCGAGCATCTGGATGTACTCATCGTTCATCTCGTACTGCTCAGGCGTCTGCGGTAGTGGCACTAAGAGGTCGTGATTGGGCGTGTTGTAGGGCAGAAAGCCGTTGGAGATGAACTTGAAGCCACCTTCGGTCGCGACATACGGGCTGGTGCTATAGAAGAGTACCGCAGCTCCCAAGAGCATCACTGTCAGGCAACTGCGTGTGATTTGGCGATAACGGCGCGAGCCCACGATGATGCGGCCCTGGCGCCACGATTCGCGTACTGCCGACCACGCAAACGTCAGCACTAAGCTTAGCAAGAGGACGCGCAGAGGTCGAAAGTCCACCGGAATGGGCTTATTGAGCTCAAGCGCCACGATGGCTACACCGCCCGCAATCGACTTAGGCTCAAAACTCAAGCGCAGCTCTTTGACTTCGCCCTTCGGCAGTACCTTTAAGTAGGCGGCGCTGGTGTCATCGCGCCCGGCGCCGGTGAGCTTAAAGGAGCCAACCGTACTCCAGCCGTAGGCGCGGCTAGTGGTACGCAGCTCGAGCTTGCCCTCGACCAAATATCGTACTCCGAGCGCAAGCTGCACATAGACGCTCTTGACCGGCAGATCGGGTAGCGTCATGGTCACGGCGTTGTGTTGCGGGTCGAGCCCATAGGCATTGCGCCCCAAGGCCGGTTGCTGCGGCAGGTTCACTATCTGATGGGGATAGGCGTCCTCGTCAAAGAACAAGGCCGTATGATTGAAGATAACCAGCTCAATGGCCATAGCGCTGAGCAAGGCCCAGAGCCAAACGTGCACCGACTTGGGTACCTTGTGCCACCACGATGGAGCCTTGCTTTCGCTTGTGGCCTTAAAGCCTTCGCTGGCGGCGGCGGGAATGGAAGTAGACTGTGGCATCACGACCTCCTAAAAGGCCACGCTCAGCGGGGCAAAGATGCGGTTGAGCAAGACCCATAACTCAGGATGCATGGCAAAGAGCGATTCCGTGGCGGCATTTTGGTCTCCAGCAAAGAGCATGAAGCTATGCTCCACCAAGGTCACAAGGCAGAATGCCAGCACCACAAGGTAGCTCAAGGCCTTGAAGTTCATCGCCCCTACTGCCACGATCTGAGGTTCGATGGACTTGGTATCGGCAAAGTTGAGTTGCAAGGTGGCAAGCAAGACCACGTAAGTCCACATCATGGCGTAATCGGAGAGATAGCGCACCGTAGTGCCTGCGCTAAAGGCACCTATGATTTGGCACAGCGGCGTGACCGCGATGGTGGCGACCAGCGCCCAAGCTAATAGGTGGCGGAACTGGCCGCTCTGAGAGCGCTTAACTAACAGCACCACGAGCGGCAGGAGCCAAAAGTAAGGGAAAGCCAAAATGCCCATGCGCGCGGAGCCGAAGCTTTGCGCGAGATTACCTAAGCTGTCATTGACGGTGGCGTTGGGGCCGATATATGGGAACTGCGGCGCGGACATGAAGTTTTCAACGAAGCCATGGAATAGCATCGCCTTGATGTACTCAAAGCTCCATTGGAAGTGGCCATAGTTATTGTCGATCGAGGTCAGGAGCTTAAACAGGCCAAACTCGAAGATGGAGCCAAAGCGTAGGTAGTTGTAGGTCATTAAGACGATGGCACCCAGTAGTACGGGTACGCCCACGGCTGCAGTGGCAGCGAGCTTGCTCGTGGTCTGGACACTGCTGCGCCACAAGAACCAAGCCGCAGGCGGCACCAAGCACAGCGTAAAAGCAATGAGAATCGGGCGCGCACCGGCAATCCCGACGATGCTCAAGCCCAGCAGCACCAAGGGCGCATAGCGGCGGAGTTGCTCGCGCCATGTTGTCGCCGGGCCTGCCTGAGTCAGGCGCAGCACGCTTGGTACCGCCCAAATCACAAGGCCGAGGCATAAGCAACAGGTGAGGTAGGGCAGAGCGTAGAACGAAAAGATGACCTGCACCAAGAACATGAGGCTGGTGCCGTAGAAGGTGAGCTTAAGGATGAAGAAGAGGAGTGGGTTGACTTGGTCGACCAAGAGCTCTGTGAGCTTACTGCTGCCTAGGTGCAAGCCCAGCAGGGCCATTAAGGTAGCAATATAGGTGGCCAAGGCCATTGCCGGTACCATGCCGGTTAAGAGGTAGATGGGCAGGTAGATCAAGAATAGTGGCGTAACGCCAAAGTACGGGTAGTATTTGCCGTCGTAGTAGGCACGATCCAAGATAAAGGGTACATTCTTGGCAAAGCGTTCGGTCGGATCATAGGTGTTATCGAGGTACTCAAGGCGCGGGTCAGCCGGGATGTCGAGATGCAGTTGGCCCTTTAAGAAGGCATCCAAGAGCTGGGTGTAGGCATCGGTGTTGATGAGCTCCTCGGTGGTCGACGGCAGTGGCAGTAACAGCACTTCGCCCGGCGTACCATAGGCCAAATAGCCTAGGCTGGTGAACTTGAAGCCAGCGGCGCTGTTGCTAATCCATGGGCTCATGGCCAAGAAGATCAAGGTCGCGAGCGCTAAGGCTGCGGCCAAGGCGCCGCGATTGAGCACGCGATAGCAGCGACTTGAGACCGCTATGACCTGCTGGCGTACCGTGGTGCGCGCTAAGGTGTAGATAAGGAGCAGCGCAAGGGTCATCAGGCCCACGCGTACCACCGAGATGTCGACTGGCAGGGGCTTGTTGAGTTCCAAGGCCATAATGCCAACCTCGCCGCGCAGTTCCGGCAGCTCCAGCCGGAGCTCATGCACTGTGCCATGGGGCCAAATCTTAAGATAGGTCTCGGACACTTCTTGGGGTGCGCCCCAGCCGTCGTTGTCAAAGGCGCCGGTAAGCGGATTGATGCCGGAAGCATCGCGCTCGGCGATCGGTACCAGCGCAAACGAGCCCACTGGGCTGTAGGCATAGGCGCGGGCGTCGTCTTTGAGGTAGAGTTGGCCCCGTAGCAAGGTGCGCCCGCCATAGCCCATCTGCAGATAGACCGTCTTGACCGGCAGGTTGACCTCAGTGAGCGTCAGGCTTTTGTTTTGGGGGCTTAAGACCGCAAGCGGGCGCTTAAGCTGCGGATGCTGCGGCAAGGTGATGACTTGATGGGGATAGCGCTCCTCGTCAAAGAACAAGGCACTGTTGTTGAAGACCAAGAGCTCCACCACCAAGGCCAGCAGCAAGGATCCAAGGGTAATCAGCGCCCAACGCGAGTGACAGCGCGCAAAGCGCTCCCATGCGCTTTTGGAGGTAGAAGCGGCAGCTGCCGCCGTGAGTGCGGTCATAACTCAAACCTAAACCAGATGAAACCTTGCGAAGGCGCGATACGGGATGCTGTTCCGGTCACTGCGCGGAGCGACCCGGCAAGCGCGGGCGCTCAAGGAGCAGCTTCCTTGAGATAAAGTTGAATACCATAGCGATGGCCGTCGCGAGCACCTTGCTGAGCGTATAGGGCAGCGTCAGATAGTCCACCCCGACGAACATGGTGAGGTTGGTCAGCCCCAGTCCGCATAGCGCCAGCACGACAAAGGGCACAAAGATCCGGGCCTTGTGGCTGAGGTGCTGCGCGTCAAAGACCCAGTACACACTCAGGACAAAGTTGACCACCACGCCAAGAGCAAAGCCGCTGGTGGCGGCCCACAGGTAGTGCCAGCCCAGCATCTCGACGCATGCCACCAAGACCGCAAAATCGCAGACAAAGCAGATGCAGCCGGTCACGGCAAAACGCCAGATTTGCTGGAGCTGTTGACTTTGAAGCCACCGGCCTGACAGCAGTAGGAGCGCTAAGGCCCTCAGCCGCGGCATGTGGGCCCAGCGCGGCATGAAGTCATGCCGCGGCTGCGCGTAGGCATGCTGCTGCGCGTAGGCCCGATGCTGCGTGAGGTCACTTCGTCTTGGACACATACTGATACGTGTTATCGGTGTTGATGTCCCACAGCGAGCCTTGGTAGCGCCCCAAGATCTTTTCGGCGCAGAGCAGGCCCATGATGATGGAGTGATCTTGGTTGTTGTACTTGAAGGCGCCGTTGCGGCCGATAAAGTACAGGTCGCTGAAGGCATCCATCGCCTGATACACCGGCTGCAGGTTATCGAGGTAGCCTTTGGCATAGACCGGGTAGCTGCGATGAATGCGCTTGAGCTCAACCGACTTGATCTGACCTGCTTGGGCAAATTGGGCGGTCTGTACGTCCTTTTTGACTAAGGCGATGAACTCATCCTCCGGCAGCGACCACAGGGCGTCCTCATCACTCATCCAGTACTCAAGGCAGAGGATGTTGGTCGGAGCGCCTAGCTTCATATAGGTCGACCAATTGCCAAAGTTGGTCATGCGGCCAAACTGCACGTCGTTAGAGACCACGTACAGCCATTGGTCTGGGCCGACATGATCGTTGGCGACCTCGACGAACGCCAGTACCGTATTGCGGTAGCGCAGCTTGTTGACGTAAGCGCGGGTAGCCGCATCCACCTCATCGATAGATTTGACCATCTCGGTGAAAGGAGCGCTCGAAACCACGATGTCATAATCCTCGTGGCACAGCTCCGGCGAGCCTTGGCGGTAGAAGTCAATGCCGGTCGCCTTCTTGGCGCGGGTATGGATTTTGGTGACCGTGGTGTTGAGGTGGATGTTAACGCCGTGGTCACGCAGCTCATCGGCGAGGTGCTCATAGACCACACCTGAGCCCAGCTTGGGGTAGCGGAAGTGCGTGATGCTGGTCTCTTCCACCGTATTGGTGTTTTTGAGGCGCAGCGCTTCCTTGATGGTTTCCACCAAGTCGAGCTTCTTCATGCGCTGCTGTGCAAAGCTCTGATCGAGCTCGGTGCATTTCACGCCCCAGACCTTCTCGGAGTAGACCTTGAAGAAGATGCTGTAGAGGCGGTAGCCAAAGGAGTTGGCGACCCAGTCTTCAAAGGAGTCACCCTTTAAGGGGAAAAGCTTGCCCTTGATGAAGCTCAAGACGCAGCGCACCGACTCCAAGAAACCGAGGTTACGCAAGGCATCGGCCACGCGCACTGGGTACAGGAAGTACTTGTTGCGGTAGAAGATGCGCGAGAAGCGCGGCACCTCAATGAGCTCGTCGTCCTTAACGTTGCTGTAGTAGAAGTCCGTGGCGCGTTGATCTCTCAGGTACAACAGGTGCGGGCCGTAGTCGACGATCTGATTGCAGGCCTTAAAGCTGCCGCACAGGCCACCCACGCTATTCCGGTCATCGTAGAGATCGACACTATAGCCCGGCTCGCGGCATAGGATACGTGCGCAGGCCATGCCCGCGGGCCCTGCTCCGATAATGGCCACTCTTTTAGTCATTTGCCGTTCCTTTCAGAAAATCTTCACAGCTCCTGAGCACATCACGAAAAGCACTCAGCCCCAACTTCTGGCGTACTAAGGTGTTATCAAGGCAGACCTGCTGCGGCGGGTTGAACGGTTCCGTAAAGTGCAGCCGCTCAGGACATGAGGCGAAGAGCTGAGTTAGGAGCTCACGCACCAGCACCGTGGTGCCGGTAGCAAAGTTCACCATGCCGACGAGGTCAGGTACCGCCACACTCCGCACGTACAGCTGCGCCACATCACGCACATCGATGATGTCGAAGGCCGTGCTCGGTGCGATATGACAGATGAAATCCTCTTGCCGCTGTGCTGCAGTCAGGGCTGACCCCAAGAGCAACGTTTCCGCGCAGCCGGGGCCAAACACATAGCTCAGGCGCGGCCAGAGCACCGAAAGCCCGTTGTCGGCGGCCAAGGCCATCAGGTAAGTCCCTAAAGCAAACTTGCACTTGCCATACAGATGGCGCGGCTGGGGCGCGGTGTGGGCCTCGCTTAAAGTGCAAGCGCCCTCCGGCGCGATACCGTACTCATGAATGCTGCCGCTCCCGATAAAACGTTGGCCGCCCAACGCGGTAAAGCTCTTTAAGAGCGCCACCGAGGCCTCAAGCCAAGCAAGGTGGAGCGCAGTGGTGTGGCTGGAGGCGCCCACCGGGCACCACGCCAGATGAATCAGACAGTCCGGCCGCCATTGGCGTAGCAGCTCCTCACGGGCCGAAGCATCCAGTAAGTCGCAGACAGTGGCAACGTTATTAGGTGCTATTAAGGGGGCAGCAGGTTGGGTGTGATAGCAGGCGATAACTTGATAGCTTGGGGTCGCGGCCAGCGCTCGTATCACGGCCCGTCCAATCATGCCACCGGCTCCCGTTACTAAAATCTTCATGCCAAGCGCTCCCAGTAAGCCTGTGTCAGTACCTCAGCGGGGGTATCTAATTTATTTTTAAAAATAGTCATACCCCCCCCCGTTTGTGTTATGAAAGCAGCGACCGAAGGCAGGCTGACATCACGGGCACTGCGGAGCTCGTCGTGTACCGCCAACGGCCACTCAATCTTGAGGTCACGGTCAAGAGCATTAATCCCGGCATCGTAGTGCGGGGCGTAAGGACGGCTGAGGAAGTAAACCACTTCGGACTGCGCGCTGAGGCTCTGAAAACCATGGGCGACTCCCTTGGGCAGCACCAGCGCATTGTGCCGCTCAGCATCAAGCTCTACGGCAATGTGTTGTAGAAAGGTTGGGGAGTCGGAGCGTAAGTCAACCGCCACATCAAAGATGCGCCCTAAGCTGCAACGCACCATCTTGACTTCGGTGTAGGGGGGCTTTTGAAAGTGGAGCCCGCGGATAGTACCGACGTGCTCATTGCGCGACAGATTGACTTGCGCAATGGGCGCGGTGAAGCCGACTGCCAGCAACTCCTCGGCACAAAAGACCCGCTCAAAGAAGCCGCGCGCATCCGTGCGTGGGCAGGCAGTCACCTCATAGACCCCGGGCAGTGCGAGCGGCCGCGCGGTAAAGCGCGTCATGCTGGTTGCCATCAATGCCCTCCGCACTTTTCATTGATAAAGGCATGCAAGACCGCAGAGGTTTGAGCCAAATCGGCCTCAGTGAGGTTTTGCGCTACGCCTACCCAGAAGGTATTGCGCATGATGAACTCGGTGACCGGTAACTGCGTCAGCTCTGCCTCACTCAGCTCCGAGGACAGTCGTACTGTACTGTCACCGGCAAGGCGCAGCGGAATAGCTGTGTTGGTGAACATCGGCTGGCGTAAGATATTGCCCGCAAAGAGCAAGCGCGTGCCCACGCCGTGGGCTTCAAGGTACGACACGACCTCATTGCGGGTAAAAGGCGCCTCCGCGCGCACCGAGAGGAGAAAACCGAACCATGCGCTCTCGCAGCGCGGGTCAGGCTCAGGAAGGATGAACCAAGGGCTCAAATCCGTCAGCTCGCGCAACAAGAAAGCTGCATGCTGGCGCCGCAGCGCGAGGAACTCATCCAAGCGCTCAATCTGCGCTAAGCCCACTGCCGCTTGCCAGTCGGTCAGCTTGAGGTTGTAGCCGACATGGGAGTAGGTGTACTTGTGGTCATAGCCATAAGGCAAGCGCCCCAGCTGCCATTCAAAGCGCCGCGTACAGGTGTTGTCGTGGCCCGGGCAGCACCAGCAATCGCGGCCCCAATCGCGCAGCGACAAGACAATGCGGCGCAGCAGCGCATCTTGGGTCAGGACGGCACCGCCTTCGCCGGTGGTGATGTGATGGGCCGGATAGAAGCTGCAAGTGGCAAGATGGCCGAAGGTGCCTGCGTTTTTACTTTGCCATGAAGCGCCCAGCGCATCACACATGTCCTCGATGACCCACAGATTGTGCTCGGCTGCCAGCTCCATCACGGCATCCATGTCGTACATGGCGCCCAGCGTGTGGGCAAGGAAGATGGCCTTGGTCTTAGGGGAGATGGCCTTTGTGAGCTCACTCACTGCTACGTTGTAGGAGGGCAGGCTCACATCCATAAAGACCGGAATCAGGCCATTCTGCACAATGGGATTGACCGTGGTAGGAAAGCCTGCGGCCACAGCGAGCACTTCATCACCAGCCTTGAGACGGCGTTCGCCTAATAGCGGCGAGGTGAGCGCAGTCAAAGCCAACAAGTTGGCCGACGAGCCTGACACGGTGGTCATGGCATAACGCACTCCTACCCGTGCAGCCAGCTTCGCCTCAAAGGCTTGGTTAAAGCGGTCGGCGGTCAAGTGCATATCAAGGGAAGCATCCAGCATGTTGACGAGCTCGGCTTCACCAAGCAGCTTGCCGGAGGCGGGCACGTACGCTTTGGCGCCTTCAGGCGCGGCCGCGCTTTGTTTTAAGCGGGCATATTCCCGTCCTAAGCTCAGAATCTGCGCCCGCAGCTCCTGCAGCTTGCTCTCTACTTGCGTCATCGCTAAGCTTCCTCTACTTTTTGGAGATAGTGCTCAATCTGCTGCCACGACAGTTCCCGCAGCGTACTGCTATGCTGCGCCCAAGCCCGATACCAAGCCACGGTCAGCTCCAAGGCTTCCTTAAGCGGAAGCGCCGGTTTGACTCCTAACACCTCACGGGCTTTACGATTATCAAGGCTCAACAGCGCAGCTTCATGAAAACGGGCGCTGTTACTGCCTAACTGACCCTCACTCTGAGCCGTATCACCGCCTGTACTGCCCCATAGGGTCGTGACGGCAGCGACCACCTCCCCTGCGGTCAGCACGGAGTCGGGATTAGGCCCAAAGTTAAAGGCACTGGCGGCAGCTTCCTGCCCCTCGTAGAGCGCGCGTGCTAAGGTGAGATAACCGTAGAGCGGCTCTAACACGTGCTGCCACGGGCGCGTCGCGTGAGGATTGCGCACCATGACACTCGCGCCGCGGCTCAAAGCACGCACACAGTCCGGCACCAATCGGTTGGCCGCGAAATCACCCCCGCCAATCACATTACCGGCGCGCGCGGTCGCAAGATGCATCGTGCCCGGCTCATGGAGAAAGGAGTTACGAAACGAGGCACACAGGATCTCGGCGCAGGCCTTAGACGAGGAGTACATGTCATAGCCGCCTAAAGGGTCGGTTTCCTTGAAGGGGCGCCCTTCGTCATGGTTCTCATAGCACTTGTCGGTCGTGATGACCGTCAGGCTTTGCACTGACGGGCAGGCCTGACATGCTGCCAAAACATTGAGGGTGCCGAGCACATTGGTGCGATAGGTGGTCAGAGGGTCAAGATAGCTTTCGATGACCAAGGGCTGGGCCGCAAGATGCAGCACCAGCTGCGGCTTGCTCTGCGTGACAAAACGCTGCAGGCTATGCAAATCGGTGACATCGGCGATGAGCTCGCTGGAGAGCAGCTCATGGCCGCGCACCAACTCGTACATCCTCTCAGATGAGGCCGGGAGCAGCGAATAGCCATAGACCTCTGCCCCAAGCAGCTTGAGTAGCAGCGTCAGCCACGTCCCTTTGAACCCGGCATGTCCGGTCACGAGCACCCTTTTGCCTGCGAAAAAGTCAGATAAGGCCATGACTGCTACTCCCACACCTTCCATGGTGCCTGACCCGAGGCCCACAGGGCATTGAGCTCGTTTTTGTCGCGTATGGTATCCATGGGCTTCCAGAAGCCGTAATGGCGGTACGCATTAAGCTCCCCGCGGTCGATGAGCTGTTGCAGCGGCTCCTGTTCCAGCATCACATCATGATCTGGGATGAGATCGAGGAAACTCTTTTCAAAGACAAAGAAGCCGCCATTGACCCAGCCGCCGTCGCCGCTGGGCTTTTCAACAAAGGAGTAGATTTCCCCATCGCCGGACATGCCCAGCGCCCCAAAGCGTCCGGTGGGGCGCACTGAGGTGAGCGTGCCGATCTTGCCGTGGGCGCGGTGATAGGCAATGAGCGCAGGCACATCGATATCCCCCACGCCATCGCCATAGGTCAGGGCAAAGTATGAGTCCTGATCATCCTCAAGCAGATAGCGCCGCGCCTGCTTGACGCGTGAACCGGTCGAGGTGGCAAAGCCCGTGTTCAGGATGGTCACCTTCCACGGCTCGCTGTGGTTTTCGTGCACAATGACATCGTTGGTCGTAAGGTCGACCGTGATGTCCGAGTTGTTGAGGCAGTAGTTCACGAAATAGTTCTTGATCTGATGGAACTTGTAGCCACAGAGCACGATGAAGTCGTTGAAGCCGTAATGGGAGTAGATCTTCATGATGTGCCAGAGGATCGGGTAGTCTCCGATCTCCACCATCGGCTTAGGTTTGAGTACGGTCTCCTCGCTCAGGCGCGTGCCCAAGCCGCCTGCCAGTATGACTACTTTCATCGGGCACACCCCGCTAAGGCTATGATCTGGGGGATACGTTGTGCGCAGACGAAGGCCCAGCATGAGGCAAGCTCAAGCTGTAATGATCGCGGTAAGGCACTGGATGCGGTGCGGCAGAGATGGCGTGAAGGGGCAGAAGAGCCCAGCAGGAGAGGAAGGAAGGTGTGGCCTTGAACTAAGGCCCAAAGGATGCGGGCGGGCGCAGTGAGGGCGTGAAAAATGAGGATTAGAAAAGTACGCTTACCCCCCCCCATTAGAGACTAATTTCTTTACTGATAAGCTGTTTATAGCCATGCTCAAATACCCACTCTCAGGAGCCGTCGTACCTGCCCCAGAGGCCCGCGCATCAGCTTCCGTGTTAACGTGCGAGGCTCATCGAGCAAGTTCAATGGCGCCAGATTATACAACAGCATGCCCATCATGGGCGATGTATTTGCACATACGCCATATCTATGCGGCGGCGCCCTGAGCGCGGGCGCAGGCCGCCGCCCGCCCGCGGACTTGTGGGCGGCGGGAACAGGCGCTGCCAAGGTGTGGCCTACTTTTGCAGGATGATGAAGCTTTGCTCCCCAAAGAACCAGCCACTGACGGGCATGAGCTTGAGGTACAAGGACACGAGCCACGGCCACTTCGGCTTCTTGGTGTACATCAGCTGGCCCGGTATGAACTTGGGCACGACGAACTTAACCTTGTAGCCTAAAGACTTGGCCAAGGTAATCAGGCTGCGCTCGGTCAGCGGTGTGATGTGGTCGAACAGATCCCAGTAGGCGCCGTGGAAGTAGCGGATGTTGGGCGTCAGAATCCAGATCTCGCCCCCGTCGCGCAGCAAGCGATGCTGCGTCTTGAAGAGGTTGACGATGGTGTCGCGGTCGATGTGCTCAAGGAAGTTGCTCTCAAAGAACACCGAGACTGAGCCTTCCTTGAAGTGCGCGGCGAGGTTATCAATCTGGTCGACGATGACCTTGATGCCATCGCGCGCGAAGTCCTTAACATCGGGGTTGATGTCGAAGGCGTACTCCTCCATGCCCGAGTGGATGTTGTTAATGAAGTTGCACCCACCGGCCGCCAAATCAATCAATACCCCCGCCCTGTCGTTATTAGTCTGATCTGCGGCCATGGGGGGTAAAAATCGGGCAAAGAAGTTAGAGCACAGTACTTGCCACACTTGATCTTGGATCTGCCGCATCTCTGGACTGTAGTAGGTGGCATAGAGCTTCTCAAAGTAGTCGCCATTGTTCATGATAGCAAAGAGCTCCTGAAACGAAGGGGGGAGCTAGCAAAGCTCCCGTAAGTTGAAAGCTAAGCCTGGCGCGCGCTGGGCCTCAGTGTATGGCCTCAGCGCTGGTGGCCTGCACGCGCGGCGCAGGCGGCAGTGCCGGACTCAGCGCCCCGCTGATGATCCATTGCCTTAGTGCACGGTACTGAGCGGCGTGAAGAAGGTTTGGGCGCTCACCCACTCATCTGGCACCAGATAGGGCATCTCTTGCTCAATGAGGCTAAATGGCGCCAAACTCTCCATCACGATGGTGGTGACAAAGATCCCAAGGGTGGCCCAATAGCAGATCTTGGCCTGCAGCGCGGCCGTCTCTTCGTAGTCGACAAATTTGACCCACAACAGCACCACAAAGGCCACCAAGGCACCTACATTTTCCATGGTGTAGCGCGCAGAGTAGGCCGTGGAGATCAGATCGAGGTACCACACCACAATGCTCAAGAGCATTAAGGCAATCAGGGTTGCTTTGAGTAGCAGGCCTGGGTTGATGCCATAGCTATCGTGTGCGACTAAGCACGAGGCGCTGCTTTGGGGCTGCGGCTCATCCTTAAGCGTGCGCTGTGGCGTGTTCTGGCGTGTCATGAAGAGCAGCACGATCAAGGCAAGCCCCCACCACACCGGGCTTGCCAATAAGCCCACGCACAATTCGCCATAGGTGTAGTAGCCGGTGTGGTTGGTCCAACCGCGCAGCACGCCGTAGAAGGGGAAGTCAGCCTGCTCCGACCATGGGCGTGTGATAAACATCTGGATGGTGGCGCCAAGGTACTCGAGGTTAAGGTCTACACCTTTGATCTTAAAGTTATCGAGGCCGACGCACAGGCGTTGGCCAAACTCCCATACCGAGTCAAAGCGCAGGTAGTTCAGCACCATAGTGATGATGGCGCCGAGAGCCACTGGCACCCCCACGCAGAGGGCATCCAGCAGCTTGTCCTTGCGGCTGTAGTTTGAGCTTGCGCTGTCGGCGCGGACAGTGCCCACATGGTGCCATGACTTGGCTGTGACCATACACCAGAAGACGGGGCAGCAGAGCGCCAAAGCGAGCAGCAACACTAATGGGCGCGTATGCACCATGAGCACGATGACAAGGCCGATAGCGGCGAGAACCCAGCGCTTCTTGCGGGGCGATGTTATGCTGAGTAGGGTGTAACTCAAGTAGGTGATGATGCCTAACAATCCTGCAGCCAACAGAGGCGCATAGCAGTAGAAGCGCAGCATGCTTTGCACCAGTAACACATGCGTGCCCAGCACCGCCGCGGCTTGGCCCAAGCCCCAAACCAAGGCATTGGCTTGCGGCAAGATGCCGTAGAAACGCGCGAGCGCGAACGTACCCAGATAGATACCAAGGATGGCTACCAAGGTAAAGAAGGTGACGGACAGCGTCGGGCTCGGGGCGCAGCCGGTGATAAGGTAGAGCGGCAGGTAGAAGACCAGCATCGGGCCGTAGCCGTAGTAGGCGTAGAACTTGCCGTTATAGAAGCTGCGATCCCAAAAGCCTTCGATGCCTTGTTGCTCGCGCCAGCCCATATCAAACAGAAGCTCATTGTCCTGCGCCTTGAGTAAGTCAGCGTCGATCACCACGTCGATGTTCAGCTGCCCCTTGAGCCAAGCATCGAGGTTTTGCACATAAGGGTCATGATACTCGACCTCCTGCGGCGTGCGCGGGAAGTCCAGTAAGAGGCTGTACTCAGGATTGCCTAAAAAGTTGAAGCCATGTTCCCGATAGTCATAGGTCAGGTTGGGGCTCATGTGGCTCGGCGCCATCAGGTAGCCATAGCCCAAGCTCAAAGCAAGGCAGAGCGTCAGGCTTAAACCTTGAACCGTCCTAAAGCCCTTGCGGCTTAGGTCATCTAAGCGTACTTGGTACCAGCGTTGGCGCACCAGACCCAAAAACGCTAACCCTATGAGCACCAGCGCGCCCCAGCGCAGCAGGCTAAAGGAGTAGGTCGGCTTAATGTTGAGGGTCAAGTCGGTTAAGACCACCACACCCTGCACATTGTCGAGGGAGATGACCACTGAGTGGGCCTTGCCGACGCTGCGTACCAAGAGCTTAACGGGCTCCGCAGGAGTGAGGGCAAAGTCATTGCCATGGACGCTGATGTCGGCCGGGGCCACCTTGAACATGTTTGCAGGCCGGTGGTTGATGATACTGGCATCATCGGTCATGCTTACGGTGCCGGAGATAAGGCTATGCTCTCCTTTGAGCTTGAAGCCTAAGGTCATCATGTCTACATCAAGCCCCGAGACCACGAGGGACTTCTGCTGGGGTGAAAAGACGTAAGCAGGCTCCCCCAGCTGCTCGTGATAAGGCAGTGGTACCGTGAGACTTTGATAGTCGCCCCACACATAGCGGAAGTAGATATGGTTGCAGACCAGACCTTCGAGCAAAGTGGCGATCACGACAATGAGCGTAATCCACCAGCGCAATGGCTTAGTGGCTGGTTTAGTGGTGAGGTCTGCTTGAGCATTGGTTTGTGGGGCGGGCGCTGCTTGAGCAGGTGAGGCCGTGCTTAACAGTTCTGGCATGGGTTAAAAGCGCTCCATCTTGCTGAAGATGCCTTCGGGGATGCTCGTGACGAGGAGCATGAGGTAGCGCCACATGAAGCGGGTATGTACCACACCCTTGTTTTGGCTAATGGCGGTCAAAAACGAGCCTTGAACACTGGTTGCGCTTGGCGTGAGACGCTTGGGCAAGGCCTGCGCCGCCTCGCTGCGTGGCGCCGCGATGGTGGTGTCGATTACTGGGAAGCTTCCCCAGCCTGATACTCGCATGGTCAATCTTCCTTGAAACTAACCTGCCGGTGTCAGCAGCTTCGCATAGATAAGGACGGAGATGTGCAGCGTCCATAGGGCGAGGCAGCCCAGCAAGGCGCGGTCTTTGAGTAAGATCTTGGTGGGGGAGTAGCCGTGGCCCAGCACAAAGATGTTCTGCAGGTAGCGCAGGTTACCTAAAATCACCCAGAGCGATGTTAAGAAGAGGTACGAGCTACCAATGCGCGCGATGGAGTGGGCATCCATCGAGTACTGGATGTAGCAGATGGTGTTGACGGCGCTGAGGAAGGTGAGCGTCGACAAGGCAAAGTCGCGGCTATAGCCATAGAGCGCCTGCCGCAGCAGCGGCGACTGAGCTGATCCGATCCCAGCGCTTGTAGCGCTGCGCTCGGGCGCGGCAGGTGCGGGCGCTTCGAGCGTGATACGTTCTTGGCGGCGCAAATCGTCCCAGCGCTTACCCATGGCGAGGAACATCGCGAGCAAGAAGACCATCAAAATGAGCCACGAGCTGATCTCCACGGCAATCGCGGCCGCGCCAATGAAGACGCGCAAATCAAAGCCCACGGCGATGGCTATGAGGTCAAACAGTGCCCACTGCTTGATGACGTAGACGTAGAGCAGGTTGAGGGCGAGGTAGCCGCCAATCAGGGCCAAACAGAGGTAGTTGAGCTGTACAGCCAGAATCAGCCCTAATGCTAAGGACAAGCATCCCAACACTAAGGCTGTACCTACCGTGATGGTTCCGGCAGCTAAGGGGCGAAAGCGCTTTATGGGGTGAAGGCGGTCTTCGGCGACATCCTTGAGGTCGTTGAGCACGTAGATAAAGCTCGAGGTGAGCGAGAAGGCCAATGCCGCCTGCACCGTGGCGAGCAAGGCCGGGCCATCCAAGAGCTTGCCGCTAAAGAACAAGGGGATGAAGACGAAGGCGTTCTTGACGTACTGTTGGACGCGTAGCAGGCGCACCAGCTCGCGCAGCTTGAAGCTTAGACCGCGGCGTAGTGCATTGAGATGAGCGTGATCTCCTGTGGCCAGCGCGAGCATGGGGTAATCCCCGGCGCTGTCGCCATAGACGCTGATCTCGTAGCCCGCTAAGTCCCCAAAGTGCTCACGTATCCGCCGCACTTTCTCATCGCCGTTACAGTTGGGGCCCAGTCCGGTAAAGACGCCGTGCTCAAACACACAGCGCGTCGCGATGCACTCAAGGCCCAAGGCCTCACACAAGGGACGGACATAGAGCTCTGGCGAGGCGCTGACGATGGCGGCGCGCTGCTGGGCGCAGGAACGGATTAAGTCTAAGGCTCCGTGGCGGAGCAGGTTATGGGTGAGGAGGTGCTGGGCAAAGGCAGCGCCGCAGCGCTCAAGCTCAGATTGAGTCATGCCCTGAAAGCACAGGGCGTAGATGCGTTCCTTGGCCTGCTGGGCTGAGCGCAGTCCCAGCTGCCAGAGCAGCAGTGTGCAGAGGATGTAAAGCGAATGCTTGAAGAGGAAGGCGCGGCCTCGGACAAAGGCCAAGAAGGCAAAGAAAGTATCGCGGGCGGTGAGCGTACCATCAAAGTCAAGAATAGCTAGGAAAGTACGATTACCCCCCCACTCGAGACTAATTTATTTACTATTGACTTGTCCGCCGTCATGATACTTGCCAGCTCTCCGGTATCCTTCATACCTGCCCGCGGAGCTGCAGCGTGACTTGCGCGGCTCACCTTGGGCAGATACCAAACTTGGAGATTATACAACAGCCGCCCGGCGGGTGGATCTGATTTTCACTGGGCCTTGCCTGCGCCTGTTTCAGGCGCCAATGAGCTCAGGCCGTACGGCCCGGGCTCACGAGGTTAGAGGCTCTGTGGGCTGCAGGGCGGTTTGCCTACTGTGCGTGCGTGCACAGCAAGGTGTGCTTGTTGAAGATGAAGTCCGGGCGCAGCTTAAACTCATAGACCAGCTCGCCTGAGCAGTTGAAAGGCTCCGCGCGCAGGTCGATCGGGCGGAAGCCTCCGGCTACCGGGATGTCGGCGTTGTTGTTTTGCGGGTGCACATCGTCGATGTCGTTGGTGATGAGGGCGTACTTGAACTTTGGCAGAATCTTGAGGAAGTTCTGGATGTAGGTGTTGGGCAGGTGCTGCAGCACGTCCTTGCAGATGAGCAGGTCGGCCGGAGCGATGCTCTCGAAGTCGCCGTTGTAGAGGACGAATTGTATATTGTCCTTGGAGTAGAGCTTGGTGTTCTGCTCAATGACGATGGAGGAGACGTCGTAGCCGGTGTAGCGTACGGCACTGAAGTCCATCAGGCGCGAAAACTGCCAGTCGCCGCAGCCTACGTCGGCGATAGTCTTGATGTCGTGCTGGGCGATGAAGTTCTGCAGGAAGTCGCGATAGCCTGCGGTCACTTGCGGCAGGGAACCGGCGCCACTGCCATTGCCCCAGCGATTGACGCTGTAGATGGCATCAAACTGCTTGCCCAGATTGTCCTTGTCGAGGCTTTGCACAAAGTAGTTGGCGGTACGCAGCTCAAGGCACAGCTGCTCATAGTGCGCGTTCTCGACGTAGCGCGTGGAGATGGCGTCGAGCACCTTCTCGCACTTGATGACAAAAGAGCCCACGAAGCGGGCGATGGTCTGCTCTAACTCTTTGCGCCCCTTGGGGGTACGCAGCGCTCCGGCATTAAAGTCGAGGCGCACCGTGGCGGTAAACTCGTCGCCATTGAGGTTGAGCGCAATTCCCGGGATGCAGGCAAAGAGGTCTTTGCCCCAGACTAAGGGGCGGACGTTGCTGTGTGCGCTGCTGCGGTAAGCAACGGTAATGCTGTCTTTATTTTCTAAAACAGTAATACCCCTCCCCATTCGCACCAAAATGAAGCGTATTAGGGGTAATAGTGATCTGATTTGGTGCAGTAGTCATCAGATGGTTCGGGAGGGCGGTTGCCAGCGCGGCAGACAGTGAGGGAATCAGGGAACTCATAGTGGTGTAGTTCGTATGGATCAAGGACAAGCATCAAGCCGGATGCTCGATGCAGCAAACGGCACGATTGTAGCGGCTGGCTGGGAGTTTAGGCAAATCTTCCCCCACCGCCGGTCGCTGCGCTCAGTGCGCGCTTAGTTCGCTTGGTGCTGGATCAGCATCATGGCTTGGGCTTGGATGCGGGCCTTCTCTTGGGCGGCAGCTTGAGCTTGGCTTTGGGCTTGGGCCGCTGCCGCTTGTGCCGCGGCTTTGGCCTCAGCCTCAGCTTGGGCCTTGCTGGCCGCCTGTAGCTGCGCTTGGCGCTGCGCTAACTCCGGATCGTCCATGATGGCGATCTTGGCAGGCGCGATGATGGAGCCCATAAAGGTCTGCTTTGGGTCAACGCGATACACTTGGACGGCGTTGGAGTTGAGGATGTTGAGGTAGTACCAAGCCTCCGGCAATGGGATCAGGTGCTCGCGCTCCTCATTGCGCATGAAGGAGATGAAGTCCTTGATGTTGTGGATTGGGACTTTGATGCCTGAGGCGATCATCTTCGGCAGGTCGTAGTCCCACCAGCCGATCTCGAGCAAATCGGATATGACCTCGTCGGGGAAGCGGTAGCCCTTGATGATGCCGCGGCTCATCTCGCCGCCTCCGGCGCCTGCGACAATGGCAAAAGGCGGCACATCATGGGTGATGATGGAACCGGCACCAATCACTGCACCGTGACCGATGGTGACATCCTTAGGGAAGAGACAATGGCAGCCGACCCAGATGTCATGACCCAAGGTGACGACGCAGGTCTCCTCGCCATCGGGCCGTTTGGCGCTCGGATCCAAGGGGATGAAGCCTGAGTAATCCATGAAGAGACGATTGTGGATGATAGCAGGTGAGGCACTGAGGCTGCGGAAGTTGTGGTCACCTAAGCCAAACTCCACTGCGTGGCCAATGGCGCAGTAGCGTCCGATGCTGACGGTGGTGAGCGCGGAGTTAGGGCTGCTGTAGGAGTAAGCGCCGATTTTGAGGCGCGCCGCCTAGCAACCGGGGTGTAAGTCGGTGGCCCGCTCGAACATCAGGTTGCGGCCGATGGCGACGCTGCTGTCAACGCGCAGGCCCAGAGTTCTTAGTTGCTGGCAAACACTAGGTGAAAGTCTAGTCGGTGAGGGGGGGGGGGGTAATAGACTTAAAAGTAATCGAAGGCATAAACTACAGCGCTACCTTAGGAGACAAGGCCTCGGAAGAGGCTTAAACATCAGGTTGGCGGCGTTGGGCCGTACCCAACTTCGCCCCTATACTAAGGGCGCAGCCGCCTAATTGCAACTGACCGCGCCGGGCGTCCAGCCGGCATGCCCATCGTCTGCGGGCTTGCCGGTAGCGCGGCCGCAGTACCTGCAGGTGGCGTGACTGCGGCAGGCGCGGGCTGCTCGATGCGGGCGACCGCAGAGCGGAGCAGTGCTAATGGACGGTGCTAATCGGGGTAAAGAAGGCTTGCACGCTCACCCACTCATCAGGTACCAGATATGGCATCTCCTGCTCAAGCACGCTAAACGGAGCCAAGCTTTCCATCACAATGGTCATGACCATGGCCCACAGGGCAGCCCAATAGCAGACCTTGCTCTGCAACGGCGCATCCTGCGCGTAGCTGATAAACTTGGCCCATAGCACCACTAAGAAGGCCACCAAGGCGGCGCCATTTTCCATGGTGTAGCGCGGGGAGTAGGACGTTGAGACCAGCTCGACATACCAAATGATGGGTACCAAGACGAGCAGCACCAGCAGCGTTACCTTAAGCAGACGCTCACGATTGATGCCGTAGAGATCGGCGCAGGTTACGCCTGTGGCTTTGGGCTGTGCCTCGCTCTGCGGCGCGTGGGGCTGCGGCTCGTTCGCTTCGTTGGCCTTTTGGCGCGTCATAAAGAGTGCCATGATCAAGCCGAGGCCCCACCAGACGGGGCTGGCACATAGGCCCACATAGAACTCGCCATACGAGTAGAAGCCGATGTGGTTAGCCCACTCGCGCGAGATGCCGTAGAACGGAAAGTCGGTGAGCGCGACCCATGGGCGCGTGATAAAGAACTTGATGGTGGCACAGAGGAGCTCAAGGTTGAAGTCGAGTGTTTTAAACTGCAAGTGATCGAGCGTTATGCACAGGCGCTGGCCAAACTCCCAGATTGAGTCAAAGCGCAGGTAGTTGAGCACCATGGTCACGATAGCGCCGATGGTCACGGGCACGCCCACGCATAAGGCATCGAGCAACTTGTCTTTGCGGCCATAACTTGCTGCAGCCATATACCAGAAGATGGGACAGCACAGCGCCAACGCCGGTATCAGCATGAAGGGACGCGTGTGCACGATAAGCACGATGGTAAGGCCGAGCGCGCCGAGGAAGAGACGCTTCTTACGGGGTGAACGGATGCTGGGCAGGGTGTAGCTCAAGTAGGTCGTAAGTCCCAGTAAGCCTGCTGCCAAGAGGGGCGCATAGGCGTAGAAGCGCAGCATGGCCTGCACGATCAAGATATGGGTACCCAGCACTGCGGCAGCCTGCGCCAAGGCCCAGACTATGGCATTGGCCCGGGGCAAAATGCCGTAAAAGCGGGCGGCCGCGTAGGTGCCAAGGTAGAGCCCTAAGATCGCCACTACCGTAAAGAAGGTGATGGCCAGCGTCGGGCTCGGCGCGCAGCCGGTGATGAGATAGAGCGGTAGGTAGAAGACCAGCATCGGGCCGTAGCCGTAGTAGGCATAGAACTTCCCATCGTAGAAGCTACGATCCCAAAAGCCTGCGATGCCTTGCTGTGCGCGCCAGCCCATATCGAACAGATGCGGGCTATCTTGCGCCTTGAGGAAGTCCTCATCGATTAAAACATCGATGTTGAGCTGGCCTTTGAGCCACGCATCGAGGTTCTGCACATAGGGATCGTGATACTCGACCTCCTGCGGCGTGCGTGGAAAGTCCAGCAAGAGGCTGTAATCAGGATTGCCCAAACGGCTGAAGCCATGCTCAAGATAGTCATAGGTAAGGGTTGGGCTGATGTGGCTGGGCAGCATCAGGTAGCCATAGCCTAAACTCAGGCCAAGGCAGAACGTCAAGCTCAGCCCTTGCACGATCCGAAAGCCCCGGCGGCTTAGGTCGCCCAGACGCAGCTGATACCAGCGTTGCCGCCACAGCCCCACGAGCGCTAAGCCCACCAGCACCATGCAAAGCCAGCGCAGCAGACTGAAGTGGTAGGACGGCTTAACGTTGAGGGTCAAATCGGTCAAGACCACCACGCCTTGGAGCTTCTCAAAGCTGATGGCGACTGAGTGAATCTGGCCTAAGCCGCGCACCAAGAGCTTGACCGGCTCAGCCGTCGTGCGGGTAAAGTCATTGCCTTGCACCTCAGACGGTGCCACCTTAAACGTGGCCGCTGGGCGCAGATTGACGATGCTGGAATCATCGGTCACACTCACCGAGCCGGAGAGCAGGCTGTGCTCACCTTTGAGCTTGAAGCCCAAGGTCATCATGTCAACATCAAGGCCTGAGACTACGAGGGACTTTTGCTGGGGCGAGAAGACATAGGCTGGCTCCCCCAGCTGCTCGTGATAAGGCAGCGGCACCGTGGCGCTCTGATAGTCGCCTAAGGCATAGCGGAAGTAGAAGTGGTTGAAGACCAAGCCTTCGAGCAAGGTGGCTACTACGACCACGAGCGCGATCCACCAGCGCAGCGTGCGGTGGGACGGAGCTGCTGCGGCTGCATCATAGCCTTGCCCAGCGGTATAGCCTTGCTCAGCAGTGTAGCCTTGCTCGGCAGCTGGTATGGTCTTGGGGTGCTGCTCTCTCGGAGCTGCCGCTTGCGTGCTTAACAATTCTGGCATCGTCAGCTCCTAATGGCAGCGTGCCAGCAAGCGGGATGAGACTAAGGCGGCCCGCGGGAACAGGCGTTGACCGCGCACGGTGTGGCGGCGGCTTGCGGCGTGACCTATGAGCCGTGGGGCGGAGGATACGGAGAGGCCGCGGAGCAGGGCCCAGCTCCCCCGTTGAGGAGCGCAAGAGGAGAAATAATTTCGAGAGAGGATTAGGAGATTAGTATTACCCCCCCCTATCGCGGTTACTTTATTGGCTATTGCAAGGTATGCCATGTTTAAACTCTCAGGTGCTGTCGGTCGGCCGCCGTGCGCAGCTCGCTGCGGCGCGGCAGGGTCAAAGTGGCCAGATTATACAACAGCGCCTCGGCGCGGGCAGCTTGCGAGAAGAATGGCTTAAAGATGCGGAAGGTCGGGGGGAGAAGTTTGCGTGCACGTGCACGGCGGCGGGCAACAAAAAAGCAGCCGAAGCTGCCATTGTCGTCGTTGGGACTTTACGAATTGGTGCGGGAGAAGGGACTCGAACCCTTACACCGAAGGCGCAAGAACCTAAATCTTGTGCGTCTACCAATTTCGCCACTCCCGCAGGGGGCGACTAAAATCAATCAATTGGGGTGGCTGATGGGGCTCGAACCCACGACAACCGGAATCACAATCCGGGACTCTACCAACTGAGCTACAGCCACCATAGAGATTGATTTAATCAATTGTTCTGTTGACGCTTGGCGCGTCCTGAAGGAGTCGAACCTTCGCCCCACAGCTTAGAAGGCTGTTGCTCTATCCAACTGAGCTAAGGACGCCCTGCAGGCGACTCATAATAAGCGGTTGCTATCATGACGTCTCAACGGGGGCTTATGATATAGGGTCACCTAGACCCTGTCAACAACTTTCTTAAAAATTTTTTGCGACCAAACTCCCACTTTGAGCGCTTGCCTCTTGCACCGCTAGTTTATGCGCTTTGCCCCCGTCCGCGCGGCCGTGTTGGATCAAAGCTCGGTGCCAACCGATCAGCTCCCGTAGGCCCAAACGCACTCTTCGGGGCCCGACGGTCAGCTTCCACAGGCAGAGTGCTACGTTCGGTGCTTGATAGGGCGGTGAGGCGGCTGCGCCGTTACAGCGCGGCGGGGCGGCAGGTGCTGCAAGTTTGGGCTCAAAGCGCTATGCTATGCGCCGCACTAACTGCGCCGAGTGACTGTGCTGGGCCGCGCTTGGCTGCGCTGGATCGCACTTGGCATCTGATTGAAGAGGAACAGCAATGTTTGGACTTGAGTGGGCAGAGCTTGTGACCACGGTGATTGCCCTTGCCTTGTGCGGCGTGGTCGGTGGCTTCTTGGCAGGCCTCTTGGGCATCGGCGGCGGCATGATCTTCGTGCCGGTCTTCTACTATGTCTTTACCGTCTTCTTCAAGGTCAGCCCAGATGTGGCCATGATGCTCGCGGCCGGTACCTCGCTGACCTGCATGATTCCGACCTCGATTACCGCCGCTATCGCCCAGTATAAACGCGGCAACACCAACCTAGAGACAATTAAGACGTGGGCTCCGGGCATGATCTTAGGCGTCATCACCGGCTCCTTGATCTCCTCGTTCTATGGCGGACAGTGGCTCGCCATCCTCTTTGGCGTGGTCATGATCTTAAATGCGCTCAACACCTTCTTCAGAGCCAAGGCCAAGCCAATGTTTGACTCCCTGCCGGGCCCATGGTGGCAACGTCTGATTGGCTTTTTGATCGCCTGCTTCTCGGTCATGCTCGGCATCGGCGGCGGCACCTTAACCGTCCCGGTCTTGAATGCCTGCAGCGAAGAGCCCCACCGCTCGGTCGGCACCTCGTCGGCCGTCTCGCTCTTTGTCTGCGTGCCGGGGGCTCTCATCTTGTTTTGCACCGGCACCACCCCTGAAAACGCCCCGGTGTTCACCTTAGGATACGTCAGCTGGCTGGCCGCCGTATGCGTCGTCCCTTGCTCGATGTTAACTGCCTCGCTCGGTGTCGCGGTCGGCAAAAAGATTGCCCCGGCCACCTTAAAGCGCATCTTCGCGGTAGCCTTATTGTGCGTCGCTGTCCGTATGTTGATCAGTGGCTTGAGCTAAGAGCTTGGCTTGCTCTCGGGCCGGTGCGCTGGGCTGCTCTATCCGGGGTGCCGAGGCTGTGCGGAGAGATAGGCTGTTAGAGGCCTAAGCGCTTGGCTTCGGAGCGGGCCTTTTTAACGAGGTTGGAGCGATACCAGCGCGGGATCGGGCGGGTGAAGTTGTCAAAGTCCTGCATGATGCGCTTAGATTGAGCCACCATGCGGGCCTGCTCTTGAGGCGACTTGCGCGCACGCTCTGAGCAGCGCGTCAGCGAGTAGATGGCGCTGAAGATGGCAAAGCCGACCCAGAAGTTGGCCGGCACCGTGACGCCACCGAAGTAGCCGTCGATAACTCCGGCGATGGCGCAGGGCATTTGCCCGGCGTCTTCGCATTCAAACAGCACAAAGTCCTCGATGGCATCGCCAAAGCCATAGGAAGCTGAGGGCTTTAAGATGACACTGCCGCCTTGGGTCAAGAAGACGTTATCAAGGCGCAGGCCACCATAGCGGCGCGTGAGCTTGTAATCGGTCAGGCTGTCGATGCGATCGATGATGGCGTTTAAGGTTGGACCTTCGTGCTTGAAGCGCGGGCCCTTAGTTAGATAGTTGGTCAGGCGCTTGTGGATCACGGTGCGGCGGCGTTCAGCCTTGTCCTTTTGCGCTGTGGTCAGCGTGTCTTGATGGACAAGGGCAATGGCGCGGCCGAGCTTCTTGCCGTTGGAGTATTGCAAGTGCGGCTCGATCACCGAGAGGAAGTTCTTGAACTCGCCGACGTTCTGATAGGAGAAGACGGCTGTGGTGAACTCACTGTCGGACTTAAGGGAGATGCCCTTTAAGGTATTGTTCGGCGCGAGGCTGTGGAAGATCTGGGTGCTCTTGAACTGACGGGTGATGCGGGCCTTGTTCGCGCGCACCTTCCCTTGCAGCGCCAGAAACTTATCATTGGCGCCGAGCAAAGCCATGTACTCATTGCCATGCAAATCAACAGAGACCGAACGATAACCTAGTTGCACGCTATCTCTCCGCTATCACCACCAATCAGACCAATCCTATCACAACCACCGCAGTGGGGTGCAAAGCATAAGCCAACCACGGCAGCGCTGCCACGGGGTGCTGGCATTGAGGCCTGCCGCTGACGTCTGTTACGGCCGAGCTATGGCGGACAACCTTTTGCGCAAGAAGCGGCATTTTTGTGGGATTTGCGGCTATAATGGGCGCGCCTTAGCCCGTGGGCTGCGGTTACCACCGCGCACCGCGGCAGATGCGCGCCTAACGCAGCCGGAGCGCCTGCGCTCCCAGCTTGGGCCCGTGGTTCTTTGTCTCATCGTCGCTATTGTTGCGCACGCAACAGGGAAGCTCCCCACATGCTGGAACCTATTAGCCCTAAAAATCCGATCGCACGGATTTTCAACGCCGTACCTTTCATCATGCAGGTTATCATCGGCCTGCTGCTTGGCATCGTGCTCGCCTTGATTTACCCGGGCGACAAGTCCGTCATCCCGACTTTTGGTACGCTCTTCGTCTCCGCCTTAAAGGCGATGGCGCCAATCTTGGTCTTTGTCTTGGTCTCCTCGGCCATCGCCGGTCACACCAAGGGCACCAAGACCAATATGACGCCAGTGCTCATCGTGTACTTTGTCTCGATGGCGTGCGCTTCGATCATCGCCTTTACCATGAGCATGCTGTTCCCGGTGACCTTCCCGACCTTGGCTGAGGCCGCAGGTGGTGTCAACCCACCGCAGGGCATTGCCGAGGTGCTGCTCAACTTCATCATGCAAGCGGTTGATAACCCTGTTCACGCCCTGTTAACCGGCAACTATGTCGCAATCTTGGTCTGGGGCATCACCTTTGGCCTGATGTTCCGTGTCGCCCACGAGCCAACCAAGCTGGTCTTAGATGACTTATCGCAGACCGTCGCTGGTGTGGTACGCATCATCATCCGCTTTGCCCCGTTAGGCGTTATGGGCTTGGTTTACAGCTCCTGCACCCAAGAAGGCGGCTTTAGCAACCTCTTAAACTATGTCCAAGTCGTCGCGGTCTTAGTGGCAACTATGTTGCTCGTGGCCTTCGTGCTCAATCCGCTGATCGCCTTCATCGTCTGCCGCAAGAACCCATATCCACTGATTTTTACCACCATCACCCAAAGCGCCATCACCGCGTTCTTTACCCGCTCTTCGGCCGCCAACATCCCAGTGAATTTGGCTCTGTGCGAGCGCCTGCACCTGCCTAAGAACACCTACGCCATCTCGATTCCTTTAGGCTGCACCATCAACATGTCTGGCGCTGCGGTCACCATCGTCATCATGACCATGGGCGCCGTCCGCACCTTGGGCATCGAAGTCGATATCGCCTCGGCCCTCTTGATGTGTATCGCCGCCGTGCTCTGCGCCTGCGGTACCTCGGGTATCGCCGGTGGCTCGCTCATGTTAATTCCACTGGCCTGCTCCATCTTCGGCATCAGCAATGACATCGCCATGCAGGTTGTCGGCATCGGCTTTATCATCGGAGTAATCCAAGACTCGACCGAGACCGCTTTAAACAGCTCCTCGGACGTCGTCTTCACTGCGGTGGCCTGCCGTCAAATCGAGCTGCCTGCCGACTTCAAGCAGACTAAGCTGTAACAGCTGCCGCAGCAGTCAGCAGCCTGCGTCAGCTGCATTAGCCCACATGCGTGGGATGAGGGGCCCGAGTGGCCCCTTCTTGTGGCCGCGGCGCTGGTCTGGGCTGCGGCGTTGGCAGCAGAGCTGGCCGCGGTTGCCGTGCTGGCATAGCAATGTGCGGGCAGATCGCTTAACATATCGGATTTGATGGGGCTTTGCCTCTCAGTTTGTCTCTTTGGTAATCAGGGTTTCTTAGGTCATGGCCTATAAGATTTTGTGGTATTCCATTCCGTCCTTACATGACAATACCAATGGCGCTGCCATCAGCAGCAAGGTGATGCTCGAGGGCTTAGCCCGGCGCGGTATTGAGGTGAAGGCGCTCAATGCCTTAGTAGGCGATGATGTCCGCGGCCTTGAGATCTTCAATCGCATCACCAAGAACATCCCTGATGCCAAGCAGCGCAAATACTTCCAGTTCATCGACGCCGGAGTCGAGTACTTTGTCGCCAACACCAAGGGCCATGTCTCCAACGACATCACTAATGGCGACCAGAACCTCATCTTCGACCTCTTCGTGCAGCTGCTCGACAAGTTCCAGCCGGACTTGGTCTTAGGCTACAGCGGCGACGTCTTCTCGCAGTACCTGCGCCACGAAGCCCACGCTCGCGGCATCAGCGTCGCTTATGCCCTGCATAACGGCTTGCATAAGGGCTTTAGCTTTGAGGACTGCGATCTGGTCTTCACCCCATCGCAATCGACCGCCGACATGTACCGCGAGTCCGACGGCATCGAGATCAAGGCCACCGGCCCCTTCATCGTCAAGGAGCGCATCTTAGCCACGCGCCGTGACCAAAAAGAGAACATCAAGTACGTGGTCTTGGTCAACCCAACCCCAGAGAAGGGTATGGCCATCTTCACCAAGCTCCACGAGGCCTTTGTCAAGAAGCATCCGGACTCTGACGTCCCATTCTTGGTGGTCAAGAGCGTTGGCAACTATGCCGTGCTGATGAATCAGCTTCACAATGCCGATGGCACCAAGTTCTTAGTCGGCGAACACGCCACGATCGCCGAGCAAATCAAGGTCGCCGAGCACACCAACGATCCACGCCTCATCTACGATGTTGCGCGCGTCGTGGTCATGCCTTCGGTCTGGCATGAGGCTTGGGGTATGGTCGCGACCGAAGCGGTTATGAACGGCATTCCAGTGGTAGCCTCGAAGAAGGATGGCCTGCCTGAGGCGGTACGCGAGGGCGGTATCTTAGTGGAGCCGCCACAGAGCACGTTACGCGACTACCGCTGCGTGCCATCTGATGAGGAAATCGCGCCATGGCTTGAGGCCTTAGAGCGCTGCCTCAACGAGGATTGGAGTGGGCGCTGTGCGCAGGCCAGCGCTGAAAACGATTTAGAGCGCAGTCTCGACCGCGTCCTCTCTTATATCGAGCCTCTGATGCAAAAGGCCCAGCACGATAAGCAGCCGCTCGAGCGCTCGGCCTACTTCTCGGCCAAGACCTTAGAGCGCCGCAAGGCCGCCTACGAAGAGCAGGCCAAGCGCCAAGCTGAGCAGAAAGCGCAGCAAGCCCAGCAACCGCAGCAGCCGGTACAGGCCCAAGAAGTGCCTGTCGGCGCGGCCTTTACGGGCTCCGTGCAGCCGGGCCAAAATGTCCACTTGGGCAATGACGAGCCGCTGATTGACATCGAAAACTACGGCAAGCCGCAGGCGCCGGCTCAGCCGCAGCAGGTCGCGGTGCAGCGTCCGACCCTGACGCGCGTTAAGGTGCACTCTGAGGTTAAGCAAGGCTCCAAGTCCTCAAAGAAGAATCGCGCCGGGGCTAAGCGCAAGAAGAAGTAAGGCGTGCGGTGCCCTGCCTAGTAGGGCCGGGCGGTAGTTTGGGGCAGGGTAGTTGTCATGGTGCGAAAGCAATACGGTACGACGTGGTGGGGCAAGAAGTGGCTGGATTCCTTGACCGGAATCGACTACGCCAATCGCATTCCCCGAGGCTTGTCTTATGCACGCAATGATCGCGTGCTCGATGTGCAGATCGATACCCAAAACTCCAAGATTTATGCGATCGTGGCGGGGAGCTATTACTCGCAGTACTCGATCGATCTGAGCTTCAAGCGTGTGCCGGAGGCCCGCAAGAAGATCTTCTTGGATGCGGCCTTGGCCGATCTGGCCATTGTCACGCAGCTGACCAACCGTCAGCTCGATCCTAAGCTCTATGAGCTGGCTCAAGAACACGACATCTTGCTGTTCCCGCGCCAGTGGTCGGATTTGGGCATGCACTGCTCCTGCCCGGACTGGGCGGTGCCGTGCAAGCACATCGCCGCGGTGATCTACAAGTTAAGCGAGCTCATCGACGCCAACCCGTTCTTGATCTTCGAGCTGGTGGGCATCGATCTCACCGCCGAGCTCAAAAAGCGCAACATCTTAGATGACATGACCTCGGAGGTGCAGACCAACGAGTTCGGTGAGCTCTATCACTATGCGCTCTGCCGCCCTCATGAGGTCGCTCAGGCTGCGGCCCAATACGACTTTGACTTGGAGCTTGCGCCTATTTCGGCTCACGACGCGCAAGTTCTGTACTTAGCTCCTGATCTTGTCACATATGAGGCCGGTGAGGTGCCGTTCTTAGGCGGGCTCAACGCTGAGCTTAAGAAGTTCAAGCGCAAGTGCGATGCCATCAAGCTGAAGATCAAGCAGCTGGAGTTCGATCACCAGCAGTTGACCGAGTACTGCACGAGCAATCGCGCCCGCTATGAGGATCAGCTTGCTCTCGCCAGCAAGGCTCACTCCTTGCGCACCAAGGGCACGCCCAAGAGCACGGCGCAACTCTTCGTCGAGCAATACGAAGGGAAGCAGAGTGAGCTCGCCCAAGTCGAAGAAGATCTGGCCGCCAAGCGCAAGCAGCTTGACGACCTTGAGCAGCACTATCAAGAGCTTCAAGCCCAAAACCAAGTCGATGCCGCCACCTTAAGCACCATAGACGCTGAGTTGATCTTAGGCTACAACCCAGAGGACTTGCCTAAGACCGAACCGGCCGCAGCCGAGGAAACCCCTAAGGTCAGCGCCGAAGCTTGGTCGGAGCTGGATGCCATCGACGCCGGTGACGACGTCGTCCCAGCCGACGAGCAAGGCGCCGCGGCTGAACCGGCTGCTGAGCCGGAGATGCCAGCGCCGAAGAAGCGTGGGCGTAAGCCGAAGGCCGCTCAGGCTGAGGCTGCGGCCAAGGAGAGCGCGCCAGCGGCGGAAGGCGCGGGCCTTGCGGTCAATGAGATCTTGGCGCTGCACCAGAACTACATCGGCTCGATGCAGACGCAGGTGCAAGAATGGGAGGCCGCCAAGGCCAAGAGCCACAGCAAGAAGCGCGCGAGCGCTGCCGCCGAGCAGGTGGAGAAGTTCCAAGGGCGCATTGATTGCGCCCAGGCTCACCTCAACTTGCTGCAGCAGGCCTTGTCGGCGCTGCAGCTTGATCATGGCGCCGCGCTCGATGTGCGCCGTTACCGCGGTGGCATCGAGGCCTTAGCGCGCTTGAGCTATACTCCGATTGAGGATATCGGCGATAGCATCCGCAATATGTTCGCCGAGTCGGCCCCGGGCTTTACCCAAGGCAACCTGCGCAATCGCGTATTCCATACCGTGGAGTTTGCCGCCAAGCTTGCTGCCAAGCAGCTTAAGGACACCTCCGATCGTGATATGGTGGCCTTTGACTTTGACCACACGATGAGCACCTATGAGCCTAGTGCTAACTGGGCCACACGCGGTCAAGAGCCGGAGCTGCCTGCCGGTGCCAGTGCGCGCGCCAAGCGCGGCCGCAAGGTGAGCGCTGAGACTAGCGCTGCCGCGCAGCTGGCTGCCGAAGCGGCGCAGGCCAAGGAGCTCTCCGAGCAAATGGCGCGCGCCCAAGAGCGCTATCAGATGTTTGAGGAGTATGGCCACCGCTCGGAGTGCTGCGCCAACTTCTCGCGCACCGCCTTAAGCGACCATGGCTTCTATGCCCACCCACCGCTCTTTTACTTGGGCCAAGGGGGCATCTTAGAGGTCAACGTGCCGATGCACGTGGTTACCACCAATCATCTGGGCGCCCCGCAGCCCAACAGCCTGATCGTGCTGCCGCCGCTCCATCAGCCGACCTCGTACCACTTCGTGGGCTTGTATCAGATGTTCTCGGGCTTTATTAAGAACACTAAGGTGTTGTTAAAAGAGCGCGCTGAAGTCCAGATCTTGTACTACCTGTGGTTTATTGCCAGCCAGCTGGTCAAGTCACGCGCCATCATGCCGCAGCTTTTGGTCAACGGCCAAAACGAGCTCTCCTGCCGTTGGATTCCGGCCACCGCCTCCACTGAGGTCAAGGATCTGGTCACGCAGGTGGGCCTTGCGCTGCAGGGCTATGAGCACTTCCTGTTCTATCGCCGCGACCGCCAGTACTACCTGCAGCCGCAGTTCTTAGGTGAGCTCGCTTTAGCCCCATTTATCCAGTCCTACGTCTCGTGGAGCTACGCCTTAGACCCGAAGGGTGCACAGTCAGGCGACATTCGCGAGCTTGAGGTGCTGCTCGGCGCCGAGGGCGTATCGCTGGACGCCGAGGACATCGACGCTCAAGGCCTGTGCATGCGCCTTGAGACGTGGATTGCGCCGCTGTCGCACCACATCGGAACCTACACGCCGGTACTGCGCTTTATCGACCTGAGCGACCCGGCCAATTACGCCCACACCATATTCTACGACCTCGAGCCGGAAATCGTGGCTAAGGCCCGCGCTGCGGTCAACAAGATGCAGCAGCGCCTCGATAAGTTCGAGCGCATGGCCCCGTCCTTGGACTTCTTAAAGCAAATCAAGGGCGCCGAGCCTGAAGATGATTCCATTGCCGCCCGCGTGGTCGACGATGACGACTTCAAGGGCGACTACGACGACGATTACTCCGAGGGCGGTGGCTCGTCGATCTTAGGTTACGACGACTACGAATCGTTCTTTGCCAACAACCGTGGCATTGGCATTGAGCTTGGCTTCGTCGGCTTCTCGCAGGATTTGCTCGCCACGCTGCGCTTGGCCGAGAACCAAGGCGCCATCTTAGAGGGCAAGTCCAAGCCATTCCCGGTTGAATCCAAGGCTGAGTCCAAGGTCAAGGCCAAAGCCAAGTCTCAGGACTTAGACGATGACGACTTGGGCGACGACGATTGGGAAGATGACTTAGACGACTCCAACCATGACGTCTCAGCAGAGCCGGATACGGGCGTCGACTACCACGATTCCGAGCAGCAGGTCGTCGGGGGCATGGATGAGACCGGCTTTGTCTCGCTGTGCCAAATCATCTCGAACCCAGCCTTTGAGCCGGTACGCCAAGAGTGCCTGCGCACGGTGGCGCAGCTCACCACCTTGTCCGAGAACTTAAAGGAGATCTTGAGCAACGAGCACAATGTCGCCATTGTGCCGCTCACCGAGCTCTACGATCTCATCAACACCGCCCAAACGGCCCTGCGCCTGATGGGCGTACGCTTGGTGCTGCCAAAGAGCTTAACCAAGCTGCAAAGCCCGAAGACCGTAATGGAACTCGAGGTCGACGAGGATGAGCAGGGCGAGTTTCAGAAGGCCAAGAGCTTCTTGTCGCTTGATACCATGCTCCACTTCAACTGGCGTGTGGCCGTGGGCGATGATGCGCTCACGCTCTCGGAGTTTAAGCTGTTGCTGGCCAACGCCGGTAACATCGTGCGCTTCCGCGACCGCTTCGTCTATGCTGACCCTGACTTGCTAATCTCCATTCAGCACAAGTTTGAGCGCATGCAAGATGGCGCGACGCCGCAGACTGACCTCTTGGCGGCGATGCTGACCGGCAACTATGAGGGCACGCCGGTCTTGCTTTCCTCTAACGTCAAGGACAAGTTAGAGGACATGCTCAAGGAGGATCCGATTGCGCTCCCTGAGGGCCTCAATGCTACCTTACGTCCATATCAAGTACGTGGCTTTGAGTGGCTGATGCGCAATTCCCGCATCAACGTGGGCGCGATCCTCGCCGACGACATGGGTTTGGGCAAGACCTTGCAGGTCATCACCACCTTGCTCAAACTCAAGCAAGAAGGCGTGGTCAGCCCAGAGAAGCCAGCCTTGATCGTGGTGCCGACCTCGCTCGTTACCAACTGGCAGCGTGAGGTGCAAAGCTTTGCCCCGAGCCTGAGCCTGCATGCCTACTACGGCTTGGTCAAGGACTTTGGCTACGGCTCATCCGACCTCATCATCACCACCTACGGTACCGCCCGTACTCGTCTTAAGACCTTACAAGAGCACGAGTTCTCGGTACTGGTGATCGACGAGGCCCAAGCGATCAAGACCATCTCGACCGCCATCTCCAAGTCGATGCGCTCAATCAATGCCGACTACCGTATCGCCATGTCCGGTACCCCGGTTGAGAACCGCCTGCTTGAGTACTACTCGATCTTGGACTTTGCTAACCGCGGCCTCTTTGGCACGCCGAAGACCTTCCACAAGAACTTCGCCAAGCCGATTGAGGAAAATCACGATTCCGACGCCGTGGCGCGCTTTAAGCGTTTAACCGCGCCGTTCATCATGCGCCGCTTAAAGAGCGACAAGGCCATCATCGCCGATCTGCCGGACAAGCTGACCTCCGATCAGTTCTGCAACTTGACCGAGCAGCAGGCGGCGATCTACCAAGCCGTGGTCAACGAGGCGATGAAGCAGATCGAGCTTTACCGTGAAGACCCGAATATGCGTCGCGCCTCGATCTTAAAGCTGATTCAGCAGCTGAAGGCCATCTGCAACAGCCCGGCGCAGTTTGATGCCTCGGGCAAGTACCGCCCTGAGGACTCAGGCAAGGTCGAGCGCTTGTTTGAGCTGCTCGAGGACATTAGCGAGGCCAATGGCAAGGCGCTCATCTTCACCCAGTCGGTGGTCATGGGCAAGATCCTGCAGAACCTGATCGAAGAGCGCTTTGAGCGCAAGCCGGACTTCTTGCACGGCTCCCTCTCGCGCAACGAGCGTATGGACATGGTCGACAACTTCCAAAACGACCCGTCCAACCGCTTCTTGCTGCTCTCGCTCAAGGCTGCCGGTACCGGTCTCAACCTCACCGCCGCCAACAACGTGATCCACTTTGACCTGTGGTGGAATCCGGCGGTTGAGAACCAAGCGACCGACCGTGCCTACCGTATCGGTCAGCGCAACAAGGTACAGGTGTACCGCTTCATCTGCGCCAACACCTTCGAGGAGCGTATCAACGACATGATCCGCAGCAAGAGCGACTTAGCTGAGCTCACGGTCTCCGCAGGCGAAAGCTGGCTGGGCAAGCTGTCAGATCGTCAGCTCAACGACCTCTTCACCTTGCACCAAGACAGCAAGTAGCTCCAGCCCGCTATCGCGGTCTGCTGCAAGGCCTGCGGCCTTGCTCGGGCGCGCTCTGCGCGCCCCGGCGGCTGCGCCCGCAGCCGCGTCTGCGGCCTGTGGAAGCTGGGCAGCTCTTTGATGTAGGGACAAAGCGTCCCTGCGCCTTAGAGACCTCACTTGATTGGGGGCGGCCCGGTGCATGGGGCGGCAAGCGGCGAGCGCCGCCGCGTGCCGGCTTTAAGCCGCGTCTACGGCTTGTTGGTGCTGGGCTAATCTTTGAGGGAGGGCTGGAGCTGCCCTTCGCCTTATAGACCTCACCTCTTTGGGGGCGGCCCGGGGCGTGGGGCGGCAAGCGGCGAGCGCCGCCGCATGCCTGCCTTTAGGCCTGTCAGCGCTCGTTGGGGTCGGGTCAGCTCATAGGAAGGGCCAGAGCTGCCCTTCGCCTTAGAGACCTCACCTCATTGGGGG
>CALXNA010000011.1 GCA_944389615.1 uncultured Anaerobiospirillum sp.
ACAAGCAACAACCCCAATCTTATCAGGTTCTTACTTGGGACGGGCTAAAATTCGATGGCCTGATCCTAAATTTGAGTCTTGTGGTGCAGCCGAGCAGATCGGCATAGTCAGGATGATGGCTGAGGTCTTGGACATCTGCGCTCGGAATCAAGTCATCATCTTGGAAGCGCATGATGCCGGTCAGGAAGAGGAAGCGCGTGTGCTCGAAGTGGCACAACCAAGCGTAAAAGATGCGCAGCACCGCAAGGTGCTGGTTGAAGGTCGCCTCGTCGTTAAGGCACGATGTGAGCGGGTAATCGTAGTCGTCGATCAAGAACACGAGATCTTGATCTGAGGCGAGCCGGTTAAACTGCTGGAGAAAGGCGCTCAAAGGCAGGTCATGCTCTAAGCTCTGGGCTTGCGTGAAGCCTGCGGCGCTGAAAGCAGCAATGAGCGCGGCTTTGAGCGCCTGCTCAAAGTCATCACCGCGGATGGTGACAAAGGACAGGTCGATTACTGGGTAGCAGCGCGGCTCAGTCCAGGTGTGACTAATAAATATGCCTTCAAAGTTCTTGTTCCCGTGGGTAAAGAGCTCCTTGAGGATGGAGCAGAGCAGGGTTTTGCCCATGCGGCTAGGCCGCGTAAATAAGACCTTACGCTGGACGGTGACAAGAGCATCAAGCAGCGAGGTCTTGTCTAAGAAGAAGAGATCTTGCCTGCGGATCGCCTGCCAGCTGGGCAGGCCAATGGGCAGGTTTTTGAGTGGTGGCTCGGTCATATGACACCTCAACTCAGGCGGCCTGAGCTCAGATGGCTTGAGCTCAGAGGGCCGACCTGCGCTGTGGGGCTGCATGCAGGCATGATCCCATAAACCTGCTTGCAGCGCAAGGGACAAAGCTGGGCTCAGCCCAGTGGTCTGGATCTCCTTGAGCCGCTAACGCCGCGCGCTTGGTGCCTACACTTCCTGCGTCAGAGTTGGCGCAGGTCGCTTGGATTGCAGGTAAGCAAGCGGCACACTTCTCTAAGCGCTTATAGCAAAGAGCCCTTGTCACCAAAGGCTCTGCATCTATCAGATCTGTAGCAACTTCGCAGCACCAGCAAGCTGACTGGTGTCTATGACTGCTACTTGGTGCGCACGGTCTGAATGGTAATCAGACCTTGTTTGGTGCCGGTGGACTTGTCAATGGTACGCCAAGCAACAATTTGGCGGTACTTGTCAGAGATGACAATTGGAAGGCTGGTAACGATGCGCCCGCCTGTAGGAATGTTGTTGAGGTAGCACTTATCAAGGATCTGCTGATCGGCAGTATCGAGCAGTTTGAGCTTGGCTGCTTCAGTGTCCGTGTCCTTATCTAAGCGCTTGAGTTCAACGACGTAAATGTGATCCGCGGTCGTGAGCAAGAGGTCAATGCGCCCCAAGTTGTTAGGGACTTCCTCTTGTACGGTGATCGCAGGAGAGCGCAGCCAAAGTGCGAACAAGGAGCGATAGAGCTTTTCTTGGGCGGATGCCATCACGTCATACGGAACGAGACATAACATCTCATTGAGCTGAAGGCAGGTAGCCTCAATGTCACCTGACAGCAGAGCCTTCTGCGCGTGATTGATGTAAGGCCTAGCAATGCGCTCGTTGACACCGAGCATATAGCTCGTTAAGACTGTAGCGTACTTGGCGCCTACATCGTAGTTAGCAAGACGGCAGACAAACATACGCTCGCTGGGAGGTACGTTTTGGTTGTCAGCAACCACCTCTTTGATGGTGAGCATGCCGCTCTGTAACATAATCTGTTGCTTGGTGATGCGCTTGAAGTCTGAAGGGGTCGTGAGATCTTCGTACGCCATTGTAATGTCATGGCGGCACAAGTCAATCAGACTCTCCGCGGAGAGCGGATCGCGTTGCAGATAAGAGCGCAATGCCGCAGTCGCATTGGAGCTATTCATCCAGTAACTTTCAAAGACTGGGATCTGCCCCATTTGGATGGCATAAGGAGAGGTGAGCGTGTCGAAGAATTTGTTGATGGAATCTGGGCAATACAGCCTAACCTTCGCATCATAGTCGAAGCAGAAGCCGTCGTAGTGTTTGGTGATCTTGTCAATGAGATCATCGGGCGTAATCTTTAGTGCCTGCGCAGCACGTTTGATATAAGGGGCGTAGTTGGTGACCAGTTCCTCTTGGGTGTAGCCGAGCAAGTCGGCTAAGTCAGGCCGCATGCTGATGTCTTCGATGTCTTGTCCCGTAAACAAGGATGTATCGTTGTAGCGCATGATCCCGGTAATTAAGAGGAAGTGTGTGTGTTCAAAGGTGCGCAGCCACGAGTAAAACACATGTAGGATCTTAAGGTTGTGATTGAAGACCTTCTCATTGTCAAGATGAGAGGATAAAGGGAAATCCCACTCATCGAGCAAGAACACGAGCTTTTGGTCGGCCGCAATCTGGTTGAACCGCTTGAGGAAGGCGTTGAAAGGCAGATGAACATGCTCTAAGCGTTCAGCTTGCGTGAGGCCTGCTGCGCTGAAAGCGGCAATGAGCGCGCCTTTGAGCGCCTGCTCAAAGTCTGCACCTTGAATGTCGATAAAAGACAGGTGAATTACCGGGTAGGTCTGCTGCTCGGGCCAGTGGCCGTAAATGGCGGTACCCTCAAAGTCTCGGTCACCGTTGGTAAAGAGCTTCTTGAGGATGGAGCAGAGGAGGGTCTTGCCCATGCGGCGCGGTCGCGAGATGAAAACTTTATTTCGAGATGAGACCAGAAAGTCAAGCTTGGCAGTTTTATCTACGCAAAACAGATTTCGGCTGCGGATATCGTCCCAGCTGCCTATGCCAATGGGAAGGTATTTGAGTGGTTGCTCTGCCAAAGCGGTACCTCTATGAAGTAAGCATTTGGGGACATTATACCGAAAAATTGGGACAGTATGCAGCCCTCGGCCTGCCGGGGCGGTTGGGGCGTTTCGTGCGGCCTGTAGCGCAAGCCGACATAGTCCATAAAGCAAAAGGGGAGCGGCGCGCCGCTCCCCCTTGAGGCTGGGCCTAAGCCCATAGCCTGTGATTAGATGTTGGCAACGATCTCTTCGACGGTCTTCTTGGCGTCGCCAAAGCACATGAACGAATTGTCCTTAAAGAACAATGGGTTCTGGACACCGGCATAGCCGACGTTCATCGAACGCTTGAAGATGACGACGTTGTGAGCCTTCCAAACCTCGAGCACTGGCATGCCCGCAATTGGGCTGTTTGGATTCTCTAAGGCGGCCGGGTTGACCGTGTCGTTAGCGCCGATAACCAGAACGGTATCGGTGTTCTCAAAGTCGTCGTTGATCTCGTCCATCTCGAAGACGATGTCGTACGGTACCTTGGCCTCGGCTAAGAGCACATTCATGTGGCCTGGCAGACGACCGGCAACTGGGTGGATGGCGAAGCGTACCTCGATGCCACGCTCCTTTAACTTCTCAGTTAACTGAGCCACAGCATTCTGGGCTTGCGAAACGGCCATACCATAGCCTGGGGCGATGATGACCGAAGAGGAGTTCTTTAACAGATCAGCAACTTCGTTGGCCTTTAACTCATGGTACTCGCCCATCTCTTCATCGGCGGCAGCCGTGCCGCCTTCGGTGCCGAAGCCACCGGCGATGACCGAGATAAAGGAGCGATTCATGGCCTTACACATGATGTAAGACAGAATAGCACCAGAGGAGCCGACTAAGGCGCCGGTGACGATTAACAGGTCGTTAGAGAGCATGAAGCCCGATGCTGCGGCCGCCCAACCAGAGTAGGAGTTCAGCATCGAGATAACGACTGGCATATCGGCACCACCGATGGCAGCAACTAAGTGCACACCAAAGGCGAAGGCGATTAAGGTCATCAGGACTAATGGCACAACCGAAGGAGAGGCCATGAACCAGATGAGTAACAGTACCGAAACGACTAAGGCCGCTAAGTTGAGCCAGTGACCGCCTGGCAGCATCAAAGGAGCGCTCTTGAAGACGCGCAGCTTGTAGGTGCCATTGAGCTTGCCGTAGGCAATGATGGAGCCGGTGAAGGTGACCGCACCAATGAAGATGCCTAAGAAGATCTCAACTAAGTGCGTGTTGAACTCACCTGGAGTCATCGCAGCAGCATGCTCGGTGACCGCTTCGGCGGCTTGCTTGGCGGCATCCATCATCGCCACGATAGTGGCCTGCGAGGCATCAAGCGGTACTGTGATGGTGTCTGGGACGATCGCACCTAACTCTAAGAACGAGTTATAGCCGACTAAGACCGCAGCTAAGCCCACGAAGGAGTGCAAGCATGCGATCATCTCCGGCATCTGCGTCATGGCGACACGACGGGCCACGAAGATACCGATACCGGCGCCAATGCACATGGCAACGACGATGAGCAAGAAGCCGGTGGCGCTGCCCACTTGGGCGAAGGTTGCGAGGAGCGCAATGGTCATACCGACCATGCCCGACAAGCAACCGTACTTAGCAGTCTCCTGCTTGGACAGGCCTGCTAGAGCAATGATGAAGAGCAGTGCGGCCAAAATATAGGCCATGTGTATAGGACCTGCTACCATTTTCTAAATTCTCCTGATCCTTACTGCTGTTTCTTGAACATGGCCAGCATACGGCGCGTTACCGCGAAGCCACCAAAGATATTGATCGAGGCAATCAGGACGCCCACGAAGGAGAAGGCGGCAATCACAGGGCTTGCCGAGCTAATCTGCAGGAGCGCACCGACCACGATAATACCCGAGATCGCGTTGGTAACGGACATCAAAGGAGTATGCAAGGAGTGGGTAACATTCCAAACCACGTAGTAACCGACCACGCAGGCTAAGACGAAGACGGTGAAGTGCGGCAGGAACTTCTCTGGAGCATAGAGGCCAATCAAGGCAAAGGCCACGATCAAGATGCCCACCAAGGTGGCCTTGAAGCGTGGGGATACCTGACGCTGCTCAACCTTCTTTGGCGCCTCCGCCTTGGTTGGGGCCGGGGCGGCTGAAACCGAGATCTTAGGAGGTGGGAAGGTGACCTCACCATCACGGGTGACGCACATGTTGCGTAAGATGACATCTTCAAAGTCGATGTCGATCTGACCATCCTTGTTCTTGCACAAGAGCTTGGTCAGGTTGACCAAGTTGGTCGAGTACAGCTGCGAGGATTGAGCTGGCAGACGACAAGCTAAGTCTGAGTAGCCGATGATCTTGACGCCGTTTTCGGTCGTGGTGATCTTGCCCTCAACCGTCAGCTCGCAGTTACCACCGGTGGCGGCAGCCAAGTCAACGATGACCGAGCCGGCCTTCATGCTGGCGACCATCTCCTTGGAGATGAGGCGTGGGGCAGGCTTGCCTGGAATAGCAGCCGTGGTGATGATGATGTCGACATCCTTAGCTTGAGCGGCGAAGAGCTCCATCTCAGCTTTGATAAACTCATCGGACATGACCTTGGCGTAGCCGTCGGATGAGCCGCCTTCCTCGTTCTTAAAGTCGAGCTTTAAGAACTCACCGCCCATCGACTTGATCTGGTCGGCAACCTCAAGACGGGTATCGAAAGCGCGGACGATCGCACCTAAGGAGTGAGCCGCACCAATGGCAGCAAGACCTGCGACACCGGCGCCAATGACTAAGACCTTGGCTGGTGGTACCTTGCCGGCGGCGGTAACTTGACCGGTAAAGAAGCGGCCGAAGGTGTGGGCAGCTTCAATGACAGCGCGGTAGCCGGAGATGTTGGCGGTCGAGGAGAGCGCGTCTAAGGCTTGGGCACGGGAGATACGAGGTACCATGTCCATGGCTAGGACATTGACCTTCTTTTCCTTTAACTTCTCGACTAAGTCAGGATTTTGCGCCGGACGGATGAAGCTGACCAGAGTCTGGCCTTCTTTTAACAGCTTGATCTCGTCGTCGCTTGGCGCATTCACCTTGTAGATGATGTCGCTCGACCAAACCTCACGGCCCCGTAAGATCTTGGCACCAGCAGCGGTATAGGCGGCGTCATCGAAGCTCGCGTCGGCACCGGCGTTGGTCTGAACAGCAACCTCAAAGCCCAACTTGATGAGCTTGGTTACGGTATCAGGAGTGGCAGCCACTCTTGTCTCGCCTTTCAAGCTTTCTTTTGGAATACCTATCAGCATGGCTATTTCCCGTAAAATTCCCAAAAACTAATCCTTGCTCCGCACCACGGGACTGCCTTTGACACTCCTTATGGTTGCGGCAAGGCCTGCTTGCCTCAAGCGAGCACCGAGCTCGGCGGCATGCGCACAGCTGCGCAGGCATGTGCCTAGCTTGGCAGGACTGCGCTCAGCTTGGCAAGCACTGCAAGGCGGGCTAAAGCGCCGCTTTGCGGGCCTGATGGCGCGTCGGGCCGCCCGCAGGCGAGCCCTGAGGCCGAGGATCATAAAACCGTCTGGCCTGCTGCTTGGCCCCATCGACCGCAGGAGAGCTTAAGGCCAAGTGCAGAAACTTTCCGGCCCAGCGACTATTTTTGTCACCAGCCGGTGGCCGGTGACTGCGTAGGTGCTGGGCGGTGTGTGGGCTTTGCCTTGGTGGGTGAGCTCCAACCTCCGGTAGCAAGTTGATCCATCGCCCATCATGCAAAATAGCGTTGCAACTAGCAACATTAGCCGCGTCACTTTTAGAGCAAGCCCACAAAATATCACGCCGGGCGCGCCGTGCGGGCGCTCTCGGCCCATCTTGTAGGGGCTAGGCCCCGGCCTCACTTGCATACTAGTTGCCAAGGCGCTGCGCGCCAGCGTAGGTTCGTGCCGTGCTAAAATAAGCCGTTTTGGGCCAGAACTGAGGCTGCCTGCCGTCGGCAGCCGCGGCCTGACTTGGGCCGTCAGCTTCTGAGCGCGGGACGCCCGCCCTGCTGCCGCTTGTGCGGCGGCGGAGCGGGCGCAGGCCTTATGGCCTGAGCTCGGCGCTCGGGAGCTGGGGCCTGAGGGCTCACTTGAGATTTTGCTTTGACGAGGACGCGTACGTGTTACGTAGTGACTTTAACTTTGATTTGCCGCACGAGCTGATCGCCAACTTCCCGAGCGCGCAGCGCACGGGCTGCCGGATGTTGTGCTTAGATGGCAATAGCGGGGCGCTGCAAGACCAGACCTTCATCGACTTGAAGGCTTGGCTCAAGCCCGGTGATCTCTTGGTCTTCAATGACACCAAGGTGATCCCTGCCCGTATCTACGGTCATAAGGACACGGGCGGCAAGTGCGAGTTCTTAATCGAGCGCGTCCTCAACACCCGTGAGGCCTTAAGCCATATCAAGGCCTCCAAGGCCCCCAAGGCCGGCAGCGTCTTATATGTCGGTACGCCTGAGGAGCCTGCTAAGTACAGCTTTGAGGTCTTAGGCCGGGTCGGGGATCTCTTCCATATCAAGTGCGCCGAGCCGCACGAGGTCTTGGCTATCTTAGATGACATCGGTCATATCCCGCTGCCGCCTTACATCCAGCGCCCGGACGAAAACGCCGACAAGGAGCGCTATCAGACCGTGTACTCGCGCGAGCCGGGCGCGGTCGCGGCTCCGACCGCGGGCCTGCATTTTGATGAGGCGCAGCTTGCCGACCTCAAGGCCTACGGGGTGGACTTTGCCTTTGTTACCTTGCACGTCGGAGCCGGTACCTTCCAGCCGGTGCGCGAAGACGACATCCTCAAGCATCATATGCACAGTGAGTTTGTGCAGCTCTCAGACGAAGTCGCCCAAAAGGTGATCGCGACCCATCAGCGCGGCAATCGCGTGGTTGCAGTCGGCACCACCGCTGTGCGTTCCTTAGAGAGTGCCGCCACCTATGCCAAGGCCCAAGGCCTGAGCCAAGAGATCTGCGCCTTCCACGACGACACCTCGATCTTTATCTATCCGGGCTATCACTACCAAGTCGTCGATGCCCTCATCACCAACTTCCACTTGCCGGAGTCGACCCTGATCATGCTGGTGTGCGCCTTCGCCGGCTTTAACAACACCATGGCCGCCTATCGCCATGCGGTGGCCGAGCGCTATAAGTTCTTTAGCTATGGTGACTGCATGTTCATCACCAAGCGCACCCTGCCGATCGACCTGCCGCCTTCTTGCACTCAGGAGGAGGCGGAAGCGGCGCAGGCCGCGGCGGACGCCACGCACTTTGGCACCGGCCCGAAGGTTTAGCCTAGGCCCAAAGGTTTAGGCCGCCCTTCTCCTCCCTTTGTTTTTAGCCCTCGAATTGAGATCGTTTCCATGGAATTTAAGATTTTGGCCCGTGATGGTAAAGCACGGCGCGGTGAACTGCACTTTGCCCGCGGTATCGTTCGTACTCCTGCCTTTATGCCGGTAGGAACGTTAGGCACCGTTAAGGGTTTACGCCCAGAGCAGGTCAGTGAGCTCGGTGCTGACATCCTCCTTGGTAACACCTTCCACTTATGGCTGCGCCCTGGCACCGAGGTCATCAAGCTCCATGGTGACTTGCATGACTTCATGCGCTGGGATAAGCCGATCTTGACTGATTCGGGCGGCTTTCAGGTCTTCTCCTTGTCGGGCCTGCGTAAGGTCACCGAAGAGGGCGTTAAGTTCCAGCACCCGATCAACGGCTCCAAGCTCTTCTTGTCGCCGGAGGTCTCGATGCAAGTCCAATATGACTTGGGCTCGGACATCGTGATGCAATTTGACGAGTGCATTGGCCTGCCGGCTGACTTGACGCGCATGCGCGAGGCGATGGAGCTCTCGCTGCGCTGGGCCAAGCGCTGCCGCGACGAGTTTGATCGCTTAGGCAATCCCAACAGCCTCTTTGGCATTATCCAAGGCGGCACCGACCAAGGCCTGCGCGAAGCTTCGCTCAAGGGCTTAACCGAGATCGGCTTTGATGGCTATGCCATCGGCGGCTTGGCCGTGGGCGAGCCTAAGGATGTCATGTATCAGGCTTTAGCGCACATCGCGCCGATTATGCCCGACGATCACCCGCGCTATCTGATGGGGGTCGGCCGTCCTGAGGACATCTTAGAGGGCGTCTTAAACGGCGTGGATATGTTCGACTGCGTCATGCCGTCACGTAATGCCCGTAACGGCCACCTCTTTACCTCGCAGGGTGTGGTCAAGATCCGCAACGCCAAGTACAAGAACGATACCTCACCGTTGGATCCAAATTGCGACTGCTACACCTGCCGCAACTTCTCCAAGGCCTATCTGCATCACTTGGACAAGTGCAACGAGATGTTGGGGGCGCACCTCAACACCATCCATAACCTCCACTACTACGAGCACTTCATGGCGGACATCCGCGCCGCGATCAGCGCCGGGACGCTATCGGAGTTTGCGGCGAACTACTATCGCCAGCAGCAGCTGACGCACCCGCTGCACGATTAGCGCTGCCGCAGCGCGTGACCGCGCTGCGCGCAATCTGCGCCCTGCGCGGGGCGCAGCCGCGCGCAGATCCGCACCGCCCCCGCCGGAGGTGACGTGGGGCAATATCACGAAGCGGGCGCGCAAAACTTGACTTTGGTTGGGTTTTGCTCAAAAAATAGTAACTTTTGCAACGTGCCGGATATGGCGGTGCCGCCCTTCCTAAGTCTGAACTATGGGACTTTGGGTATGGTGCTAGGTGGCACAGAGGCTCAGTTTGACTGGGGTGCCCTGTCGGGTGTGGTTGTGCTGTTTTGGTTGTTTGGCAAACTTCTAAAGGTATTTAAATGGACATTATCTCTGTAGCTCACGCTGAAGGTGCGGCCCCAGCTGCAGGCGGCGACATGAGCATGCTGATCATCCTCGTCGTGTGCATGGTCGCGGTCTACTTCTTCGTCATGCGCCCTAACAACAAGAAGCGCAAGGAGATGCAGAATCTCTTAAACAGCTTAGCTGTGGGTGACGAGGTGCTCACCAATGGCGGTATCGCCGGTAAGGTGGTCAAGCTCCCTGACAACAAGGAGTACGTCATGATCAACGTGGGCAACGAAGTAGTGTTACAGATGAAGCGCAACTACATCGTCGCTGTCCTGCCTAAGGGCACCATTGAGTCCATGTAATCAAGACTTGAGTGGGGCATCAGGCCCCGCTCCCTAAATGGCACAGACAAGGTACGCCTTGCTCTTTGTGCCATTTTGCGTTTTGAGGTCTAACGTCAGGCCGAAGGCCCCTTTGGGGTTTGTATCGGCGGCCGCTCAAGCGGCCTTAGCCTAGCTGGCTTCGCCCAGCAGGCTTCGCACGCCGCTGCTAAGCGCGCTTGCGCAGCGCGCCGCGGGCCTGCGCGTTTGGCTCTCCTCTGAGCTTTTCTTGGATTAGATTGTGTTAAACAAATTCCCCCTGTGGAAAAATCTGATGGTGTTTGCCATCATCTTGATCGGATTTTTCTACGCTGTCCCCAATCTCTACGGTGAAGATCCCGCGCTGCAGGTGTCCGGCACCAACGGCAATCCGGTGACCGCCGAAGTAGCAGGCGAGGTTGAGAACCTGCTCAAGAGCAAGAACATCAACGGTGTACCCGAACTTGATGATCAAGGCCAGCTCTTGATTCGCTTCACCAATACCGATGACCAGATCATGGCAAAGGATCTGGTACAAGATTACTTAGGCGAGCGCTACATCACGGCCTTAAACTTAGCGCCTGCCACCCCAGCCTTTATGCGCGCCTTAGGCATGCATCCTTTGAAGCTGGGTCTTGACCTGCGCGGTGGCGTGCACTTCTTGATGGAAGTCGATATGGACGAGGCCATGAAGAAGATGCGCGAGCAGTTGGTCTCGGATCTGCGCAATGAGCTGCGCGAGAACAATCTGCGTTTAGCCGGTGCTCGGGCCGATGGTGATGACGTCCTTATCACCTTCCGTGATGCCCAGACCCGCGATGATGCGCTGGCGCTCTTAAAGAAGACGCACCGTGACTTCATCTTCACCGACTCTGAGCAGGGCGATCGCTACTTCATCCGCGCCGCTTTAACCCAAGCGCGCTTATCGCAGATTCGCACCAGCGCGGTCGATCAGAACATCAACATTCTGCGTAACCGTGTCAACGAGTTAGGCGTCGCCGAGCCGTTAATCCAGCGCCAAGGCGCCGAGCGTGTCGTAGTTGAGTTGCCGGGTGTGCAAGATACCGCCCGTGCCAAGGAGATCTTAGGTGCAACCGCAACCTTAGAGTTCCGTCTGGTCGACTCCAACGCTGACATCAATGCTGCCTTAAATGGTCGCGTCCCGCCAAATGATGAGCTGCACTACGACAAGAATGGCTATCCGGTCATCTTAGAGAAGCGCATCATCTTGACCGGTGATCACATCGTGGATGCTTCCTCTTCGACCGATGAGAACGGCCGTCCGCAGGTTAACATCTCGCTTGATTCCCGGGGCGGTTCCATCATGTCCCAGTTCACTAAGGACAATGTGGGTAAGGCCATGGCCACCAACTTCATTGAGTTCAAGGTCGAAGAAAACGACGACCCGAATGCTCCGAAGATCGGTCAGCCGGGCTATAAGCCCAAGTTCAAGAAGGTCGAGCAGGTCATCAACGTGGCGACCATCCAGTCGCGCCTAGGCTCAAACTTCCGCATCACGGGTATCGACTCCTCGCGTGAGGCCCATAACTTAGCGCTGCTGTTGCGTGCCGGTGCCTTAATCGCGCCAATTCAGATCGTCGAAGAGCGCACCATTGGCCCATCCTTAGGTCAAGAGAACATCGATAACAGCTTGAAGGCAATGCTCTACGGCTTCACCGCCTTAGGCCTCTTCATGATCATCTACTACAAGGCCTTCGGCTTCATCGCCAACCTCGCCTTGTTCTTTGATCTGGTGCTGGTAGTCGGTGTCATGTCGATGATCCCGGGTGCGACCATGACCTTGCCAGGCATGGCTGGTATCGTGCTCACCATCGGTATGGCGGTGGACGCTAACGTGCTAGTGTACGAGCGTATCCGCGAAGAGCTCCGAATGGGAAGGCCGGTGCAGCTTGCCATCCATGAAGGCTATGCGCGCGCCTTCGCGACCATTGCCGACTCCAATATCACGTCCTTTATCACCGCCTTCATCTTGTTCATGGTGGGTACCGGTGCGGTCAAGGGCTTTGCTTTGGTCTTGATGATTGGTCTGGCGACCTCGATGTTTACCACGGTTACGGCCTGCCGTGCGGTGGTTAACATCATCTGGGGTGGACGACAGAATCTCAAGACGCTGAGCATTTAGGAGGGGCCAGCATGTTACAGATTATCAAGGACACCACCGTCATCCCTTTCATGAAGTTTAAGGAAGTGGTGGAAATCCTGTGCTTGGGCCTAGTGATTGCCTCGATTGTGTCGATGTGCGTCAAGGGCTTGAACTGGGGCCTCGACTTTACCGGCGGTATCATCGTGGAGACGCACTACAGCTCCGCGGTGAATTTAGACGAGGTGCGCGCCGCTTACGCGAGCGAAGGCATCGAGGGCGTAGTCCAAAACTTCGGTTCCACCCGTGATGTCATGATCCGCGTGGCACCAAAAGAGGACTTAAACCAGCAGATCGTCACCCACAAGATCGAGCAGGCTTCGGCCAAGATCGACCCTAACTACTCGATCACGCGCTCGGAGTACGTGGGCCCAGCCGTTGGTGAGGAGCTGGTCGAGAGCGGTATCGTCGCCGTGGTCGTATCGCTGATTGCGATCTTGATCTACGTGGCCTTCCGCTTTGAGTGGCGTATGGCCACTGGTGCGGTCATCTCGCTTGCTTACGACGTGATCGTGGTGATGGGATGCTTCTCGTTTTGGCAGCTTGAGTACGATCTTACGGTGCTCGCCGCCGTGCTCACGGTCTTGGGTTACTCCCTAAACGATAAGATCGTGGTGTTCGACCGTATCCGTGAAAACGCCAGCCGTCTGCCGCGGGACATGTCCATGCAGCATCTGTTTGACGTCTCGCTCACGCAGACGCTGTCGCGTACCATCATAACCTCGGGCACGACCTTGCTCACTGTCTTCGCTTTGCTCTTCTTTGGCGGCGACATGATCTTCGGCTTCTCCTTAGCCTTGGTCATCGGTATCATCTTCGGTACCTTCTCGTCGGTCTACGTCGCCTCGACGTGGGCGCTCTTCTTGAAGATCCAGCGCAAGAACTTGATCCCTAAGAAGATCGAGAAGAAGGAGATTGAGATGGAGTCGATGGACGACTAAGTCGGCCCGACCTACCAAAAATAAGCCCCCAAGAGCTTGCGCCCTCGGGGGTTTATTTTTAAGCGCCGCAGGCAGCCGTTAGGCCGACTTCTTCATCACGCGGGCCTTCTCGCGCTGCCATTGGCGCTCGCGAATGGTGTCGCGCTTATCGTGCTCTTGCTTACCGCGTGCAAGGGCGATCTCCAGCTTGGCCCACGAGCCCTTCCAATAGAGGCGCAGTGGCATCAGGGTATAGCCCTGGCGCTGGACTTGGCCCATGAGCTTGTTGATCTCACGGCGGTTCATCAAAAGCGTGCGGGTGCGCGTCGGGTCGCAGACCACAAACGCACACGAGGTCTTAAGTGGGTTGATGGTGGCGCCCAAGAGCAGCATCTGTCCATCTTTGACCGTGACATAAGCCTCAGAAATATTGGCCTTACCGGCACGTAAGGCTTTGACTTCCCAGCCTTGTAAGGACAAGCCCGCTTCGTAGCGCTCCTCGATGAAGTAATCGTGGCGTGCCCGACGGTTTTCGGCGATCAGGCTGCCGGAGTTACCATTATTCTTCTTTTTACCAGCCATAGTGGCGTACTCTCACCAAACTAATGTTAGGCAGCATATCAGGGCCATAAGCTGCCCTTGCCTCAAGCCATGTATCTCTTCGCTGCGCGGTGACTGGGGATGCCGTCACAGCCAAGCCTTGGCATCTTAGCACAATCGCCTCAGGCTGCGCCGCAAATTGTGGTCATGGCATATTTTTCGCTCCAGTAGGGCGATTTGGGCGCAGCCCACAGCCGCGCTTGAGGTCACAGTCGCCACGGCCTGACGTGTGCGCGCGCAGCAAAGTGGTAAGATATGGCCTAAAATTGGCTCCCCAGCCATAGGCTCGCCGTCTGCGCAGTGCGGGGGTGGAGCTAGTGTTAAAGCTCTGACTTTGACGGCGTAGGCAGCGGAGTACGGTCAGTGAGCTGATGCCATGCGCCTTGGCGCAACCAGCGAGGGCGCAACCAGCGAGCAGGGATGATTATGTCTGAGAACAATTCGGCGGTTAACTTCACTAAGACGGCAGCCGAGGCCGCGTCTTATGACGATGCTCTTACCTCGAGCGCTTCTGCTGCAGGCAGCAAGGATCAAGGTAGCAGCTCGCTTGATACCTTAGAGGCGGCACGCCATGGCGCGAGCGAAGTAGTCGCGCGGCCGCACTTGCCGTTTTTGTCCTCGCTCTTTACCCTGCGCTTCTCGGGCATGTCGATTGTCCATCGCCTCTATTTGTGCGTGGGCATCACCTTCCTCATGTTCTTAGTGGCCACGGTGGTCGTGTGCATCATGTCCCAAGGCCAAAAGAATGAGGCGGCGGGCACTTCGGGCCTGGCGCAAGTGCAGCGCTACAGCAACTCCATTAGTGCTGACATCCTCACCTTAGAAAACGCTATTCATGCCTTGGTCGTAGGCCAGCGCGAGGGCAACCTCGCCGAGGCCCGTGTCACGGCGGCCTTGCAATCTTTGCAGCAAAACTACGGCAGCTTGTGCCGGGCTGCGGCCACGGTTACAGAGCCAGTGGCCAAGGAAGCCATTGAGCGCACGATCGCCTCAGAGCTCGCGCCACACATGGACAATATAGCCACGACCGCCCAGCAGATCTTAGCTACCTACAACTCCAACCGCGAGATGGCCGCGCGCTATGCCTATGAGCAATCCTCCGGCGAGTTGATGCCTGCCTTATCGATTGTGCGCCGCCTCATCACCACGGTGACGAGCCAAACGCTCGAGCGCCAGCAGACGGCCAACGAGGTCATGGTCTGGATCCAAGCTTCGCTCTTTTTAGGCCTTGGTATCTCCTTATGCGTCATCATCCTCACCAACATCACGATCCGTCGCTCGCTGCGCCGTGACACCAACATCCTCTTAAACCGCCTGATGGGCATGGCCCAAGGCGATATGCGCTCGAAGACCGAGATCAAGGCGCGCGACGAAATCGGCTCGATTGGTCGTTTGGTCGACTATGTGGTCGACAATACCAATGGCACCTTGTCCTTGATGAAGAGCGACGTCGACAAGCTGTACGACATGGTCAAGACCAACTTGGCCTCGATCGATGCCGCCAACGACGCCATCTCGGTACAGCGCAACACTGCCCAGAGCGTAGCCAGCTCCACTGCCGAGATGGAAAGCTCGGTTGAGAAGGTCACGGACTTTGCCAAGTCGACCTTAAACGAGGTCAAGAACGCCGAAGAGGCCTCCGATACCTGTCGGCGTACCATGCAAGACAACATCACGACCACCCACAGTCTGTCCGATCGCCTGCGCGCTTCCTCTGAGGCTATCAACAAGATCCACATGATGAGCTCGCAGATCGAAGCCATCGTTAAGACCATTGCTGACATCGCCGATCAGACCAACCTCTTGGCCTTAAACGCCACGATTGAGTCGGCCCGCGCCGGTGAATCAGGCCGCGGCTTTGCCATCGTTGCCGACGAGATTCGCGAGCTGGCGATCAAGACAGCCAAGTCGACCAAGGAAGTCAGCGAGACCATCAACCTCCTTGAGCAGGCGGTCACCAACTCGGTCAACGTCATGGCCTCGTGCGAAGGCGAGATGGACAATTCGCTCCAGCAAAGCTCGCGTGCGAACTCCTCCATTGAGGAGATTATGGGCATCATCGCGACCATCTCGGACATGTCCGAGCAGATCGTAATGTCCTGTCAGCAACAGACGAACTCAGCCTCTGAGATCAATCAAAGCATTGCGCACATCTCCAAGTTGGCCGAAGACAGCTACGACCAGATGAGTGAGCTGCAGACCAATATGCACGAGCTCAACGACCTTGCCACTAACCAAGCTAGGGTCTTAGGCAAGTTCAAGCTCGCCACCTCGGCCTAACGCCGCCCAACTATAGGCGAGCCCTAAGGCTCGCCCTGCAGGCACCCCCGCAGGCGAGTCCTCATGTTTGCCCGCAGGCTCCGCCGCCTACTTATGGTGGCGTCGGGCCTGCTTGCGTTGCTTGCGCTGCAGCTTACGCTGCTGTTGCCGCTCTTGGTGGGCGCGGGCGCTTTCAGGCTTGCTCGGGTGCAGTTCGGTGCGGATGAATTGGCGGGAAGCGCAGCGGCGTACGGCGCGGCCTAGCGGCGCCCCCTCATCGACCGTATCTGCCCCATCCGGGATGAGGCCTTCGGCTTCCGTCAACTCTGCCACTAAGCCGTAGCGGGCAGGCTCAGCCATGGCCTTATCTACCGCCAGCGCAAAGCTGCTGACCGTAAAGGCGCTCTTCGCCTCATCCGAACTGCCCATCACTTCTGCCGGGTAAACCGCAGTTGCGCCGCTCGAAGCCTCGCTCTCGCCGCGCACAGCCTCAGAAGTGGCGAGCACTTCGACCTCATCCGCTGCACTCTCAAAGTTGTCACGCTCGATTATGGCTGGAGCCTCAGCGAACTCTAAGCGCTCCGGCTCAGAAGCGGTTGGGGCAGCGTCAAAGTCGGCCTTAGCGAACTCTAAGCGCTCCGGCTCGAAAGCGGTTGGGACTGCATCAATGCTGGTCTCAGTGGCCTCTAAGCGCTCCAGCTCGGAAGCGGTTGGGGCAGCGGTCTCTATGGCGTTAGGAGTGGCTGCGACCTTGGAGCGGCTCTTCTTGGAGGTGGCCTTGCGGGCACGCTTGGTCTTGAGCTGAATCTTGTTGGCAGCCAAGAACGTGTGCAGGTTCGCGCCGGACTGAGTCCATGCCTCAGGCTGGAGCAGGGCGGCTAAGGCGCAGCCCTTAGGTAAGCTCTGGCCCAAGGTCAAGAGTGCCTCGTACAAGCCCTGCGAGCTTAATTGCAGCAAGTGTTGCAAGGTCACGAGGTAGTCATGCTGCTTGGAAGGCAGACACTCGAGGGCGACCTTGATGAGGTCGGCAAGGAGCGGCCGCAGGTTCTCAGGCCAGCGCGCAGCGCGCTCGCTTAAGGCCTGGATGTAAGGCTTAACCGCGGCGGCATTGGGCTTGGCTGGTACCTCGCCTTCGCAGCACAGCAGGTTGGCCGCATGGGGATCATCCCATGTGGTGGCAATCTCTTGAGCGGCAGCCTGATAGACCGGCAGGTCATGGTCTTGGGCCCATGCCATGAGGCGGGTTGGACCGGTGCTGGCGATGAGCATGCGCACCATTTGGTGGTCTTCAGGGCGTAAGCCTGCCGGGGAGATGGAGAGGTGGTGGAGCCACTCGCACAATGGGGCGCGGACGCTGGCCTTCAGCAGCTCGGTGAGGAACGATAAGGTCAGGGCCTCATCGCGCGTGGAGGGCTTCATCTTGAGCGTCAGATGGGTGCCCTCAGGCGTGATGACCTCGTAATCCATCTCGGTGCGCAGGTACTTGCGCAAGGAGGTGACTTGGCGCGCCTGCAGCGGGTACTGGCTGCAAGCCTTCGCGCGGACGGCCTGCGGGGCGACCGGCAGGGCTTCACGGCCTGAGCCGACCTCATAGAAGAGAGAAGAGGAACCATCAGTGGCATGGCCGCAGCGGCGCTGCTGCAGGGCCTTGCGCTCGGCCGCGCGTGCAGCCTGAGCTGCGGCCGCGGCGTCGGTAGTCTCGTGGAGCGCTGGGGTAGTGGTCTTGAGGGATGCTGGGGCAGTGGCCTCATGGGTGGCTGCGGCCGTGTCGGTGGTGAGGGCCAACGGCGCGGAGTCAAGGGGGACTTGATCGGTTACTTGTGCCATAACGGGCTCCTTGGTTTGTGCTGGGGGGACGGGAACTGAACTTAGTTCCAGTGTAAGCCCACTTTTAACGAAGGTGGGCCAAAAGGCCGCTCAACGCATGGGCGGTCTGCGCCGTCGTAGGTTGCACTGCCTCTAACACCATTAGAACGCATTGGTAAGGGGGGTGGCGCAAAAAAGGCTGTAAAAAGTTTGGCCCGGCAAAGCGGCCCAACGGCGGAAAGCCTGATGCCATCAGGCCTGACGGTACTTTGGGCCGGGCAAAAATTTGATGAGCGGCTTGTTTTGTGTCGCGAAGAAGGTTGCTCATGACTACTTTTTCATCATGGGCTTGCGTGGCGGAGGCGGCCGAGGCCTGCGTGCCGTGGCGGCTATCCGGCTGAGGACACGGGCTGTGGGCAGGGAACCGAGGGGAGCTGCGCCGGAGCGGGCGCTGTTGGGGCTTGGGCACGCACACATTGTGACTTAGGGCAAGTGGCTGCACTGTTTTGGCCACGGATTTGGAATTTGCAAAGCGCACTAACATCCCAGTTGGGGCGAGGTCAGCTTAGGGCAGCTGGGGCGCTTGGGGCTTCTCTACTAGTAGCCTAGCCTTGATTTTAGGCCAAAAACAGCGCTGCGTGCGGGCGCACTAGCTCAAACAAGATAGGGCGCGCGCCCCCAGAAACGTGATTTTGATTGCATTTTAAGAAATTAATAGCGTTTTCACTTTTGGTGCACGATGAATTTCGGCTACAGTGTGCCGCGGGTCAGCCGCAGAGTTGGCTTTGCTACCATATCCTGATGGCCTGCGCGGCGGCATGTGGGAATGCGCGCCGGGGCTATGGTTCCTTTGTTGGTGGAACCAGATGTGGTGATGTGTTGGAACCGTTGAGACAGGCCTGAGTGCCTGCGCCAGTGGTGTGGCGTATTCTCAGTGGGTTCTTGAGGTCGATGTGATACCTAAATTCCGGGCGGAGCGCTGTGGTGAGCGCTGCGCGCCTCGGTCGCGCGCTTGCGCGCACACTGCGTCTTGCTGCACGCTTGCGCGCACACTGCGTCTTGCTGCGCGCTTGAGCGCAGGTGGCGCGGGCATACGCGGCGCGGCTACCTCCGGATTTAGGCTCAGGAGAGTTGTATGGAATCTGCAAGCACAGGATTGGCGTTGGTTGACTACGCCATCTTTGGCGTGTACGTGGCAGTCATCATTTGCGTGGGTCTGCTCGTGTCACGTCGTAACCGCCAGAGCACAGAAGGCTACTTCTTGGCAGGTAAGTCCCTGCCATGGTGGGCCGTCGGTGCCTCCTTAATTGCCGCCAACATTTCGGCCGAGCAGTTCATCGGTATGTCCGGTTCGGGCTTCTCGATTGGTCTGGGTATCGCCTCCTACGAGTGGGCCAGTGCCTTGACCTTGCTCTTGGTGGGCAAATTCTTCTTGCCAATCTTCATCAAGCAAGAGATCTACACCATCCCGCAGTTCGTTGAGATGCGCTACAACACCACCTTAAAGACCATTCTGGCGGTGTTCTGGATCTGCTTGTACATCTTCGTCAATCTGACCTCGGTACTGTACTTAGGCGGCCTTGCGCTGCAGACCATCTTAGGCGTACCAATGATGTACTCGATCTTTGGTCTTGCCCTCTTTGCGGTGGTGTACTCGGTCTATGGCGGTCTATCTGCGGTCGTCTGGACGGACGTAATCCAAGTTGCTGTCTTGGTCTTCGGTGGCCTTGCCACGACCTTCATGGCCGTCTCCTTCATCGGTGGTGACGGTGGCTTGTTCTCGGGCTTTGGTGCCATGTACGATGCTGCCCCGGGCCACTTTGAGATGATCTTGTCCAAGGACAATCCGCAATTCATGAATCTGCCGGGCATTGCGGTGCTGATTGGCGGTATGTGGATTGCCAACACCTACTACTGGGGCTTCAACCAGTACATCATCCAAAGAACCTTTGCCTCGAAGTCGGTCGATGAGGCACAGAAGGGCCTGATCTTCGCCGCCTTCTTAAAGCTCATCATCCCATTCATCGTAGTAATCCCGGGCATTGCTGCCTTCGTGATCATCAATGACCCAGAGCTGATGGCCAAGCTCGGCTCTCTTGCCACCTCCAACATGCCATCGGATGCCCACGCTGACTTCGCCTACCCATGGTTGACCCAGTTCTTACCTGCCGGTATTAAGGGTGTGGTCTTTGCCGCGTTAGCTGCCGCTATCGTCTCGTCCTTGGCTTCGATGCTCAACTCCACGGCGACCATCTTCACCTTGGATATCTATCAGCAATACATCGACAAGAAGGCCTCGGACGCGAAGTTAGTCAATGTTGGTCGTGTCACCAGCTTGGTCGCCATCGTCATCGCCTGCTTTGTCGCCCCGCTCTTAGGCTCGATTGGTCAAGCCTTCATGTACATCCAAGAGTACACCGGCCTCGTATCCCCAGGCATCTTAGCGGTCTTCATGCTCGGTCTGTTCTGGAAAAAGACCACGGCCAAGGGCGCGATTGTGGGCGTCTTAGCCTCGATCCCGATCGCTCTGCTCCTCAAGTTCTTGCCACTTGAGATGCCGTTCTTAGATCAGATGTTCTACACCTTCATCTTGACCTGCGCCACCATCATCTTCGTAACCTTATCCACCTCGGAGCATGATGACGATCCAAATGGCATTCCACTGACCAAGGACGTCTTTGCCACCAGCAGCGCCTTCAATATCGGTGCCTATGCCATCCTGATCATCTTGGCTGTCTTGTACTCCGTCTTCTGGTAAGCAAGAACCGATTAGTCAGTCTGTTGCTAAGCTGGGGCAGTCGCCCCGAGCTTAGCACCCCAAGCCCGCAGTCGCGGGCTTGCTCGTCTGCGCGGCCCGCGCCGCGCAGGCCTGCGCCGCAGAGCGCCGCCTGCGCTGATGCCGCATTTTCCTTGTGTTTTCGGGGAGCTGTGGTACAATGCGCGCTGCTACCCTTCCTGAGTTTGTGATCGGAAAGGGCGTATCGTTATCACAAAGGAGCAAATGCACAATGGCATTATCTGTCGAGCAGAAGGCAAAGATCGTTTCTGAGTTTGGTCGTGGCGCTAATGACACTGGTTCGCCAGAGGTTCAGATCGCTTTACTGACCTATCGCATCGCTGACCTTCAGCCACACTTCCAAGCCAACAAGAAGGATCACCACTCCCGTCGTGGTCTTCTGCGCATGGTAGCTCAGCGTCGTCGCTTATTAGACTACTTAAAGTCCAGCGACCACGGCCGCTACTTAGCCATCGTTGATAAGTTAAAGCTCCGTCGCTAGTTCGACCTACAGCTTGAGGTACTCCTGCCTTCTCAGGAGAAAAAGGGCGACGTCAGGTCGCCTTTTTTATGCGCGCACGGCCCCGATCCCGGGCCTGCGGGCGCACTCACGGTGCCAGGAGGGCGCTGCGGCGCAGACGGCCGGCATAAGCGGCGCAGCAGCCTGCCGCGGCAGAGACGGCGTGAAAACGTCGTTTAAGCAACAATCTTGCGCAAAGTGAGATGCCTTTAGCGGTGCTTTCACCTATAATGACGAGTCAACTTGTTTTTAGGGCTTGGCTCAAGCGCCCCCGTAGCTGACGCCATGTAGGCACGGGCTGCGGCAGCTGCGCTATGCCGGAAGTAAGATTTACCGCTTTTAGTTTGCCTATCCCCCGAGGCGTATGTGCTTAGGGCTTGGCCGCTGTGTTCGGCCGAGCTGTGGTCGGGGATGGAGCGCTGTGACCTCACGTGGTGAGCCGAATTTTGTGGCGAGACGTCGCCGCCTGTCTTCGTGGTTGGTTTGTGGCATCGGGCTGATGCCTGCCTTGTGAGTTAATCAAGGCGACAGGAAGGTAGGTGACGTCGGAGCCTGCGCGGAATTGCACAAGGGATCGGAGAAGATTAATGAATTTACAGCCTATCACCCGCACCTTTAAGTATGGTCGCCATACTGTTACTTTAGAGACAGGTGCTATTGGTCGTCAGGCCGACTCTGCAGTGATCGCCTCGATGGATGATACCGTCGTTTTAGCGACCGTAGTCTGCAAGCGTAAGGATGCGGTTGAGGGCCGCGACTTTTTCCCTCTAACCGTGAACTACCAAGAGCGTGCTTATGCCGCCGGTCGCATTCCGGTCAGCTTTTTCCGGCGCGAAGGTCGCCCAAGCGAGAGCGAGACCTTAATTGCACGTCTCATCGATCGTCCACTGCGCCCATTATTCCCAGACGGCTTCGTCAATGAGGTGCAGGTTGTCGTCACGGTGATGTCCGCCAACCCGGAAGTCCCAACTGACATCATCTCCATCATCGCCGCTTCGGCCGCCTTAGCGACCTCCGGTCTGCCATGGAATGGCCCATTAGGCGGTGCCCGCGTCGGCTTCATCGACGGTCAGTACGTTTTAAACCCAATCACCTCGGAGATGGCTAAGTCCGATCTGGACTTAGTGGTCGCTGGTACCAAGCAAGCAGTGGTCATGGTTGAGTCTGAGGCTAACATCCTTCCTGAGGATGTCATGTTAGGCGCCGTGATGTACGGTCACGAGCAGCAGCAGGTCGTGATCGACGAGATCGAGGCCTTTAAGGCGCAGGTCAACCGTCCGGTTTGGGATTGGGTCAAACCACAAGAAGACGAAGAGTTGGTTAAGACGGTACAGGACTTAGCCCGCGAGGACGTCGGTGCTGCCTTCTACATCGTCGATAAGCTCGAGCGTCAAGGCCGCCTTGAGACCATCAAGGAAGAGGTTACCGCTAAGGTCACCGCCATGAAGGAGGAGTGGGCTGAGATGGGCGATAAGATCGCCACCATCCTCTTTGAGCTTGAGCGTTCGATCGTCCGTGAGCGTATCTTATCAGGCGAGAAGCGTATCGATGGCCGTACCTTACGTATGATCCGCCCAATCACGGTCGCTACTGGCATCCTGCCACGTGCCCACGGCTCGGCCCTGTTCACCCGTGGTGAGACTCAGGCCATTGCCACCTGCACCTTAGGCTCTGAGCGCGATGCCCAGACCATTGAGGATATGACCGGCACCCGTACCGATCGCTTCATCCTGCACTACAACTTCCCACCATACTGCGTGGGCGAGACCGGCTTAATCGGCTCGCCGAAGCGTCGTGAGATTGGCCACGGCCGCTTAGCTAAGCGCGCCTTACGTGCCGTCTTACCTGATGCCGAGAAGTTCCCATACACGATCCGTGTGGTCTCGGAGATCACCGAGTCCAACGGTTCCTCGTCGATGGCTTCGGTCTGCGGTGGCTCGCTGGCCTTATTTGCCGCTGGTGTACCATGCAAGGCGGCCGTCGCTGGTATCGCCATGGGCTTAGTTAAGGAAGGCGAGCGCGTCGCCATCTTAACTGACATCATGGGCGATGAAGACCACTTAGGCGATATGGACTTCAAGGTCGCCGGTACCACCGAAGGTGTCACTGCCTTACAGATGGACATCAAGACCGACGGTATCACCCGTGAGATCATGCAGCAGGCTTTAACTGACGCTCACGCCGCGCGTATCCACCTGCTGAAGATCATGGGCAGCGCTCTGCCTGAGCCCGAGTCGGAGCTGTCGCCATTTGCCCCACGCATGGTCTTAATCAATGTCCCAGCAGACAAGATTAAGGACATCATCGGTAAGGGCGGTGCCACGATTCGCGCGCTGCAGGCTGACACCAACACCCAGATCGACTTGAGCGATGATGGCGTCGTCCGTATCGCTGCCTGCTCGGAGGCCGATGCTAAGGCTGCGATTGCTCGCATCCACGAGTTAACCGCCGAAGTTGAGATCGGTAAGGACTACAACGGCAAGGTCGTACGCATCACCGAGTTTGGTGCCTTCGTCAACATCCTGCCGGGCCGCGACGGCTTAGTCCACGTCTCGCAGATCGCCGACGAGCGTGTCGACAATGTCGCTGATTACCTGCGCGTTGGCGACACGGTACGCGTCCGCGTCTTAGGCGTCGACGAGTCCAATGGCCGCATCCGCCTCTCGATCCGTGCTTGCTTGCAAGATCAAGCCAACGAGGCGGCCGCCGAGGACGTCGAATAAGACCGAATTGGTTCAGGGCGACCGTTAGGTCGCCATGACAGAAGCTCTGGCCTGCGGGCTGGGGCTTTTTTGTTGGTCGCGCCCAGCCCGGCGCCGTTAAGGCGCCGGGCCCGCTGCAGGCGGGCACCGCCGTGCGCGGCTGCGGCGGTGGGCCATGGTGGGGCGCGCTGCGCTAACGTGGGGCTGAGTGATCGTTTTTGGAGCGCGTTTGACCCCATTTGCCCTTTGGTCTTAAATAGGCAAATTTACTTGCGGCGGACTGAAGTTACGCCAAAGCGTGTGCTGGTGCGCCTAGACGGGCGCTGGCCGGGGATGCGGCGCTAAGGCCTGTGCTGAGTGCGCTGCGGCCCCTTAGGGGCGAATAATGGGACTGTGACCAAAAGCAGCTGCAATAAGTTCAAAATTAGTGCAAACTAGGACGACTTAGTATAGGTTGGGCTTGGGGTAGGGCTGATCCGCGGGGCATTCCGGGCAGCGCTTGCGCCAGATAAGTCACGTGCTAAGTTCCGTGTTGCTTACTCCTTGATGCTTGCCTCAAGGCAAGCCCGTACGCGCAGGCATGCTTGGCCCCGAGGGGGCTGCCACCTAGTGACCCCGAGGGGGCTGCCACCTGGTCGGGCGCGCGGCGGTGAGGAGAGGCTTGTTGGTTTTGTTTGGGATCCTCTTTTATGGCAACCCGTGAACACTTCTCCACACGCCTCGGCTTCTTGTTGATTGCCGCAGGCTGTGCTATTGGTCTTGGTAACGTTTGGCGCTTCCCGTATATCGTAGGTCAATACGGCGGTGCGATCTTCGTTTTAATCTACGTCTTCTTCTTGGTCGCGTTCGGCCTGCCGCTTCTGATGATGGAGCTGGCTATCGGCCGTGCCTCGCGCCGCTCCCTTGCTGGTTCCTTTGAGCTGCTGCAAGCCAATCCTCAAGCTAAGTGGCACTACAACAAGTTTTGGATGATCGCCGGTAACTACGTCTTGATGTCGTTTTACAGCGTCATCACGGGCTGGCTCTTGTACTACTGCATCAAGGGCTTTACCGGTGAGTTCGGCGTCAATGTCGATGCTGCGCAGTCGGGAGCTGAGTTTGCCCAGATGCTGGCCTCGCCTTCTGATATGCTCATGAATATGATCGCAGTGGTGGCCGTCTCCTTCGGTATCTGCGCCTGCGGTCTGCGCAAGGGCGTCGAGCGCATCACCAAGCCGATGATGCTCCTGCTCTTTGCGCTGCTCATCTTCTTAGCCATCCGTTCGTGCTTGCTCCCGGGCGTGTCGGCTGGTCTTGAGTACTATCTGATGCCAGATTACTCCAAGATCGAAGGCCGCGTCATTGAGGTGCTGTCGGCAGCCATGGCTCAGGCCTTCTTCACCTTGTCCATCGGTATCGGCGCCATGCAGATCTTCGGTACCTATATGGACTCGCGCCACACCTTAGCCTCCGAGGGCTTGTCGATCTTAGCCTTAGATACGACCGTTGCCTTTTTATCGGGCTTAGTCATCTTCCCATCGTGCTTTACCTATGCGGTAGAGCCGGGCCAAGGCCCAAGCCTCATCTTCGTCACCTTGGTATCGGTCTTTAGCCATATGGACAATGGTGCCTTCTGGGGCGGCTTCTTCTTCATGTTCATGCTCTTTGCGGCCATGTCGACCCTGATTGCCGTCTTTGAGAACATCATTGCCATCACCATGGAGCTCTTTACCACCTCGCGCCGTCGTGCCGTGATGGTCAACTTCGTGGTGATCTTGATCATCTCGCTGCCTTGCATCTTCGGCTTCAACTACCTCTCCGACTTCCACCCATTAGGCGGCAGCTCCTCGGTGTTAGATCTTGAGGACTTCCTCATCTCCTACAACATCCTGCCATTTGGTGCGCTGCTCATCTGCGTCTTCATCACCGCCAAGAGTGGCTGGGGCTGGAATAAGTTCTTAACCGAGTGCAACACCGGCGAAGGCGTCAAGATGCCATCGTGGGGCTTACAGTACTATCGCTTCGTCGTCCCTGTCGTCATCTTCTTACTCATCGCCAACTGCTATTACACCGTCTTCTTTGCCGGTTAAGACCGGTGACGGTGCGCCCCGAGCTGCTCGGGGCAGTGCTGCTTGCAGGGGCAGCGCAGCGTGAGCTGCTCCGCTGCCCGCAGGCGGCCGCTGGACGCGAGCAGTCACTGCCTGCGCCCGGCCGCTACCATTTGTTCTTAAGGACTTTGTGCGTTATGGCTCGAGAACAGTTCTCATCGCGTTTAGGCTTCCTCTTGATCTCCGCCGGCTGTGCCATCGGATTGGGTAATGTCTGGCGCTTTCCTTATGTTGCTGGCCAATATGGCGGAGCCATCTTCGTTATCATCTATCTCGTCATGATGTTCGCCATCGGCGTACCCCTCATGACCATGGAGCTTTCGATCGGCCGGGCCTCGCGCCAGAGCCTTGGCAAGTCCTTTGAGACCTTAAAGCCTCAGAGCAAGTGGTACTTAAACAAGTTCTGGATGATCCCCGGCAATTACGTCCTGATGGGCTTTTACTCCTTGGTCACGGGCTGGATGTTCTACTACACCATCCTCGTGGGCTCAGGGAGCGTGGCCACGGGCATTGAGCAAGAGCAGGCCGGTGCGATCTTCAATGCGCTGCTGGGCAGCCCTAACACCATGCTTATCTGTATGCTGGTGGTCGTGATCGGCTCCTTTGCCGTCTGCGCCTTTGGTTTAGAGAAGGGCGTGGAGCGCATCAACAAGCCGATGATGCTCTTGCTCTTTGCGCTGCTCATCTTCTTATCGCTGCGCTCGATTTGGCTGCCGGGCTTTGCCGAGGGCGTGGCCTACTACCTCATGCCTAACTTTGAGCAGGTGCAAGAGCATGGCATCTTAAACGTGCTCTCAGCGGCCTTAGGCCAATGCTTCTTTGCCTTGGGCTTGGGCGTGGGCTCGATTCAGATTTTCGGCTCGTACATGAAGCGCAACAACACGCTTACCAACGAAGCCTTCACCATTACCTTCTTAGATGCCTTGGTCGCGGTGCTCGCTGGCTTTGTCGTATTCCCGGCCTGCTTTAGCTATGGCGTGGAGCCGGGCTCGGGACCTGGCCTTGTGTTTGTGACCTTAGTGACCGTGTTCTCGAACATGGCCTATGGCAGCATCTGGGGTGGTATCTTCTTCTTGTTCATGCTCTTTGCGGCGGTTTCGACCTTGATCGCGGTGTTTGAGAACATCATCGCCATCTCGATGGAGGTCTTCAACATCTCGCGCCTCAAGTCCGTCATCTGCAACTTCATTGCGGTGGTCGCCTTGTGCCTGCCGTGCCTCTATGGCTACAACTACCTCTCGGACATCCATCCGTTAGGCGGGCAGAGCACCATCTTAGACACCTACGACTTTGTGCTGAGCAACAACATTCTGCCGCTGGGCACCACCTGCTACGTGCTCTTTGTGACCTTAAAGCGCGGCTGGGGCTTTGACAACTACCTCAAGGAGACCAACTTCGGTGAGGGCGTCAAGATCCCCCATGCTGCCTACAACTACTACCGCATCTTCTTGCCGGTCGTGATCTTGGCACTCTTCATCCAAGGCTATGTCGGTATCTTCGGTTAACGCAGGGTGTAGCCCTGATTCTTGTCCTCAAAAGGAAGCTTGAGAGCTCAGCGCCAGCACGCAGCCGCCGCGCTCACGCGCTTGTCCGCAGCCGCGCCGTCGCGCCGCTGTGTTGCCCTGAGCCCTTAAAGGAGTTGTTATGTCTCAACGCGAACAATTTTCGTCGCGCCTAGGCTTCCTGCTCATTGCAGCAGGATGTGCGATCGGTCTTGGTAACGTGTGGCGCTTCCCGTATATCACGGGCCAATATGGCGGCGCTATCTTCGTTATCATGTACCTCGTGTTCTTGCTGCTCATCGGTGTGCCGCTCTTGACCATCGAGCTCTCGATTGGCCGCGCTTCGCGCCGTTCGATCGCACGCTGCTATGAGGTGCTCGAGAAGCCCGGCAGCAAGTGGCACTTAAACAAGTTCTGGCAGATCCCGGGTAGCTACATCCTGACCTCGTTCTATGGCGTGATCACGGGCTGGCTCCTGTTCTACTGCGTGGCCTTTGCCATCGGTTTCTTTGGCACCGGCATCACCCAAGAGGTGGCCGTGGAGAAGTTCAATGGGCTCCTTGCTAACCCATACCTCATGTACACCTGCATGATCACAGTGGTCGCAGTGTCCTTTGGTATCGTGGCTTTGGGCGTAGTCAAGGGCGTGGAGCGCATCACCAAGCCGATGATGATCTTGCTCTTTGCGCTGCTCTTTTTCATGGCTGCACGCTCCTTTACGCTGCCGGGCTTTGCCGAGGGTATCTCCTATTACTTGAACCCATCGTGGGATCATATGAAGGCCGATGGCTTCTTAGCTGCGGTCTGGGCCGCCATGGGTCAGGTCTTCTTTACCCTCTCCATTGGCCAAGGCTCCATCGAGATCTTCGGCACCTATATGAGCAAGGATCACTCCTTACCAAAGGAGTCGGTCTTAATCTGCGTGCTTGACACCACGGTGGCGCTGCTTGCCGGCTTTGTCATCTTCCCGGCCTGCTTTAGCTACGATATTGAGCCCGGCCAAGGCCCAAGCTTGCTCTTTATCACCCTGACCACGGTCTTCTCCAATATGGAAGGCGGTTGGTTCTGGGGCAGCATCTTCTTCTTGTTCATGCTCTTTGCCGCGCTCTCGACCTTGATTGCGGTGTTTGAGAGTATCGTCTCGATCAGCATGGATTTGTTCGGCGTCTCGCGCGTCAAGTCGGTCGTCTACAACTTCATCATCCTCGCGCTGCTCTCCACGCCGTGCATCTTGGGCTTCAACTACTGGTCGGACGTCCACCCATTAGGCGGCGGCTCCACCATCATGGACTTGCAGGACTTCTTGGTCTCCAACAACATCCTGCCGATTGGCTCCTTAGTCTTCGTGCTATTTATTGTAGGCAAGACTGGTATGGGCTTTAAGCGCTACCAAGATGAGTGCAACACCGGCGATGGCCCGAAGATGCCTGCTTGGATGTCGTGGTACTTAAAGCTGGTGCTGCCACCAGTCGTCACCATCATCCTCTTAGTGGGCTACTACAACATCTTCTTGGCCTAAGCCCCGCCGCGGCTCACGCCGCGCTGCGCCCAGTGCGCTGCGCGCTTGGCCCACGCTGACAAGCCCCAGCCCCGTGCTGGGGCTTGCCGTATCTGGGGCTTTTGTGTGGGGCGTAAAGGGCCCGTGCGTCAAGATTTTTGCGCACAAAGCACAGCTAGGTGAACTTGCGCGTAGGGGCCGGGTCAAAGCTTAGAGCCGCGCCCTGCGGCCGTGCATCAGGCCAGCGCCTATGCGGTTTTATGCGCTAGGGCGGGCGGGCGCTAGATATGGCTTTTGGGCCAAAACTTGCTAGGAAGGCAGGTAATACTGGTGCTGCGGGCTGCGGCCCGTGACTGATAGGAAGTTAGTCAGGGCACATTTTGGTGAGGGCACAAGGGGATCATTATGAGCGCAAAGAACCTAAGAGAGATTCAACAGGACGCAACTGATCCACAGTGCGCAGGGGAGTGTGCCCTGAAGGGCACCATCTGGTCGAAGCTGAGCTCAACTCCGGTGCTTTGGGGCTCGTCCTTGGTGCTGCTGCTTGCGATGGTAGCGGTGGTCAGCCTCGGGCTCTTTAAGTGCGACGATGCCTTTGCCTCCGCGAGTGTTGGCAACGGCATCCACCCTGATGGCACGGTTGACCCAAGCTTTGCTCTGTCGCTCAATGCGAGCATGCAAGAGAAGCTCGAGCACATCACCTTAGACTCCTTTAACGCGCTGCCCAAGTCACGCATCACCAAGATGCGCGAGGCCTATATCCAAGCGGTCAATGCCATCAAGCGCGGCGACGAGGCGCAGGGCCTTCAGATCCAGCACGAGCAGCTGCAGGGCTATCCGCTCAACCTCTGGCTTAACTATTACTATCTGGCCTACAACGTACGCGCCGACAAGGTACCGGCAGTGCTGCAATTCATCCAAAGTGGGCAGCAGCACGAATTGGCCGCGCTCTTAAAGGAGCGCTATGCTGAGTTCTTATCGAACGAGCACGACTACCAGAACTTGGCGACCTTGGTGGGGCCGAAGACCATCGATGAGACGCAAATCAGCAGCTTGAGCTTCAATCAAAAGAAGGAGCTGTGCCGCTTCTATGAGGCCAATTGGGCCTTAGATCGCGTCAACGAAGATGCCGTCAGCTTCGCCTCGCGCGTCTACCTTGATTTGGGCGCGCGCCCCAAGGCCTGCGGGCCACTCATGGCCTTATTTGATGCCAAGGGCTACCTCACTGACAAGTTGGTGCTCAAGCGCTTTGAGCGCGCCTACGTCGAGCGCTCCTACCAAGACACCACCAAGAGCTTAGCGCAGACCTTAAAGCACACCGAGTTTAAAGACCGGGTCGATACCTTGCTCAAGCTCTACTCGGAGCCGAGCAAGCTCTTTGACCAAGTGCTGAACAATCAAGCCACCGACCACCGCGTGGCGGTGCTGGCCTTCAAGCGCTACGCCAATATCGCCCCACGCTCGGCCCGCGCTGACTTAGACCGATTTATCACCACTTATCAGCCCTCTTCGATCGAGCTCATCGGTATCTACCAGATGTTCGCGCAGAACTTCTTAGGCCGCTCCTATGAGCGCTCGGACGTCGAGTGGGTCGATCAAAACCTCCCGGCCTTGGCGTGGAACGATGAGTTAAAGGAGATGCGCCTGCGCCGCGCCATTTACTTTGCTCAGTGGGACAAGGTCTACGTCTTAATCGACCACTTGGCCCCGGATGTGCGCGCAGCCATCAACTGGCGCTATTGGAAGGGACGTTCGGCCCAAGAGCTGGGCAAGACGGAGGAGGCTCAGGAGCTTTTGACCGCAGTGGCGCAAGATCGCAGTTTCTTTGGCTTCTATGCGGCGCAGACCTTAGGGCTTGATTACGCCTTCAACTACGTCAAGCTCAAGCCGGACTTTGCCTTCCCGATGGATATCGCCAACAACAAGGCGGCGCTGCGCTTCTTTGAGCTCTTTGCCTTAGATGACGACAACGCCATCTATGAGTGGCGCGAGATCTCCAAGTACTCCCCGGAGTTTGAGGCCATGGTCATGGCCCAGTGGGCGCTGCAAACGGGCAATATCAGCTATGCCATCGACTATGTGGTCAGCTCCGGTAAGTGGGACGCGCTCGACTATCGCTTCCCGATTGCCTACCGCAACTTCTACGAGAAGTACGCGCGCCAAAACGAGGTCGACCTCTCCTTCCTCTATGGCATTTCGCGCCAAGAGAGCATGCTCAACCATAAGATCCGCTCGTGGGCCGGAGCGGTGGGCCTCATGCAGGTGATGCCGGGCACCGCCCGTGATATTGCCCGCCGCGAGAAGTGGCGCTTTGGCGGCGCGGGCAGCCTGACCGATCCTGAGACCAACATCCGCTACGGCAGCACCTACATCCGCTGGATGTTAGATAAGTTCGACCACAACCGCGTCCTCGCCGCGGCCGCGTATAACGCTGGCCCGGGCCGCATCCCGCAGTGGGCCTCCGATGATGCCCAAAAGCGCGATGTCGCGATGTATGTCGAGACCATCCCGTTTGCTGAGACGCGCAAGTACGTGCAGAACGTCATCCTCTACGACGCCATCTACAGCTTCTTGCTCACGGGCAAGCCGGGCGACCTCATCAAGCCGAACGAGCTGAGCTACGCCTACTAACCAGCCGCCTAAGGCGCAGACCGACGTTTAAGGCCGACAGCGCAGGCTGACAGCGCAAACCGCCGTGAGCGACGCTCGTGAGCGGCGGCCCAGTAGCGACAGCCCATCAACGGCGGCGGCGCGCGTGGAGCTCGCGGTTGTGGAGCGACTCCTTGGAGCTCTTCTTGACGATGATCATGAGGGCGCCGGTGCCGCCCTTCCATTCGGGCGCCGAGTGGTAGGCGATGACCTCAGGCATTTGCTTGAGCCAGTGGGCGACGTAGCTTTTGATGGTGGCCTTTTTCTTTAAGTGGTCGCGCTCGCCCTTACCATGGATGATCAAGACGCAGCGAAAGCCCTCATTATGGGCATGCATGATGAAGCGGCGCGTCAGCTCGTAGGCCTGCTCTACCGTCTTGCCGTGTAGGTCGATGAAGTCGGCCTCGCGATACTCGCCGCGCTTGAGCTTAGTCACCATATAGGGCTGGGCACCGGGGCTGCGATAGGAGAGCACTTCGTTGGGCTGCACCTGTGGCACAAAGGACGAGGAGACATGGTCAACCGTTTCCTCCTTGGTGTCACGCGTGGCCGCGTCTTGGCGGATCTTGGCGATTTCTTGATCTATACTCGGGGAATGGCGCTCGACCTTGTCTTGGGCCAGCTTGGTGATTTTGTTGATCTTCGGGACGAGGTCGATGTTATCGACTTCTTGAATCAGCTCTTGCTCGAGCAGATCTTCAAACGAAAAGTCTGGGGTGGCCTTGGTCATGAAATCTCCTCCCAAAATCTAAACAGCCCGTGACAAAGTAGCTGCGCTGGGCGCAGTCGCGCGCCCGGCCGCAGCCGCCGCGCAAGGCGCGGCCGCGCCGCGTTAACCGCGCCGCCGTGCCGTGCTAAACCGTACCGCCAGCGCCGCCTGCTGAGCGCTGCTGCGCGGCGGCGTGGCGCTAGAAGTTAAGGTCGATGATGATCGCCGCGACGAGCAAGATCAGACCGCACATTCTAATCTTACGCATGGCATAGAGGATCGACTCGCGGCTGGGATTGTTGTTACCTCCGACCTTGGGCAGGCGCACCAAGTTGCCTTGGTAGTAGCGCGGGCCGCCTAAGGTGATGTTCAGGGCGCCGCCCACCGCCCCTAAGACAAAGCCTGAGACCGCCGCCGGGTAGAGGCTAAAGCCTTCCTTGCCGCAGGCGAGGGCGCGCAACGGATTGCGCGAAAAGAACAGGCACGGGACCAGCACTAAGGCCGGAAGGGCCAGCATGATCTGCTGGACGCGGAAGATGTACTTGCCAAAGAGCGCATTGCCGCGCAGCTTGTAGTTGTACTCGCGCGCGAGGATCGTGACCGTCTGCATCACCACTGCACCTTCAAGGCCCGCGATGAGGAACCAGACGATCACCGCAAACCAGCCGCTGAAGATGCGCAAAATGGCGCTTTCGGCGCAGGCCTTGGCAATGCCCAGCTCCGAGAGCATCGAGGTTTCACGCAGCACCATGCCCGAGAGCAACGACTTAGCCTTCTCCTTGAAGCCCTCGTGTAAGGCGCGCTCCACCTGCACGCTGCCCTCTTGGGCAAAGCGCAGGTCTAAGACCAAGACCAGCACCACCAGCGCGACGATGAGGTCAAAACCGGCGATGAGATCTAAGGTCAGCACCAAGAACAAGAGCACCGACACGATTAAAGTCGGGAGCATGACTCCGGCAAAGGCTCGCTGCTGGTCGCGAAAGCTCGGGCGGTTGACCTTACGGGCCAAGGCCGCAAACACTCCGGCAAGGCCGGTGAGCTTGAGCTTGCGCGGCAGCGGAATCAGCATCTCAATCAAGACCGCCAAGGTCAGTGCCAAGCTCGGCTCTGCCACCAAGAGGCCGACGTCGACCTGATCGAGGTGTAAGCCATCCACGCCCAGCACCGCCGTGGTGTCACCCCCGGTATGGTCATAAGGCGCGCTATAGGGCATCGGGGCATCACCCCGCGGCGCGGATGGTGCCGCCGGAGTCGCTGGCGCAGACGGCGCGGCCGGGGCGGCACTAGGGCTGTCGCCGTGATTGAAGTGGCGGTAGGCCTGATCGAAGATCGAGTCGGCCGCACTCAGCCCCTGCGGCAGCACCATGCTGCCGCCATCAGACAAAGACAAACTCATAACATCTCCTCTCAGGTCATGGTGGTGACTGGGCTTGCGTAAGCAAGCACAGCATGCGTGCCCAGCACGCGCGAGCACCGCGCAGTGCTCGCGCAGAGCGCGTAAGGCGCGCTACAGGGCGTCGATTAAGGCCAACAGCAGGGTGGCGCTATTGTCAGCGGCGAGCTGGACAAATTCGTTGAAGTCATCAGGGTTTTCGCCGCTGGCGGTATCAGAGGCCGAGCGAATCACGAGGAATGGTACCTTAAAGTCGGTGCATACCTGGGCTACGGCCGCGCCTTCCATCTCGACCATGCACGCCTCAGGGAAGATCTCCTTCATGGCAAGGCTCTTCTCCTTTTGCGAGATGAACTGATCGCCCGTCAGGATGGTGCCGGTGACGACATTGATGGCCTTAGTGCCCGGCTGCTTGAACTTGCCTTCGCTCTTGAGCTTGGCGCCGACCACCTCGGCCTTGGCTACTAAGGCGTGATCGGCCTTAAAGTACTGCTCATACTCCGGGACTTGGCCGTGCTGATAGCCAAATAAGGTCAGGTCGAAGTCTTGGTAGGCAAGGCGGTCGGACAGTACCAAATCACCGATGTTGAGCTCCGCCGCAATCGAGCCGGCGCAGCCTGAATTGATGACCGCGTCCACCTTAAAGGTATTGACCAAGACCGCGGCGGCCGTGGCAGCGCAGACCTTGCCGATACCGGATTTGACTAAGACCACCTCGTGGTCGTGGTAAGTACCAACCTGGTAGGTGCGCCCACCGATGACCTGCTGCTCTTTAAGGGTGAAGGCCGCCTGTAACAGCGTGACCTCTTCCTCCATCGGGCCAATGATACCGATGCGCATGGCTATCTCCTTTTACAATCGAAATTGAGCACCTTCTTTGACCGGTGCGCGCGCGTGCAAGTTCCAGCGCCACCGGCACCGCCCGGCGCCTTGCGGCTGTGCCGCGCTCAACGCCGTGCCTTTGGCCGCGGCCGCAGCCGCGATCTGCGCCGCAGGGGGCGCCGAGCGCCCAGCGCAAGCATGTAGCTCTATTGTAGGCGATGCACGCGCTGTTCTTGGCAAAAACCACGCTCAGCCCCCGCGCCGTCCCGCTGTGCGTCCCGTCAGCAGTCCTGTTATGTGTCCTGCGGTGAGCACCGCTGGCGTAGGCCTGAGGCTATGGTGCCACAGCACGGTGCCATACCTTGGCACCGAAGCGGTGCGGGGCGTTGTGCCGGACGCGGAGCATGCGGTGGGGCGGGCGCGGGGCAGGAGAGCGCTTTGATGGGCAAGTTGGTACACGGGTGGGATTATTATGTAACCGTTTACAAAGGCACGGACAGGCCTAGATGTCAGGACGAGGGTGCAAGATACCAAGTTGTCCTGAGCTGTGATCACGGTGGCATTTGCGGCCGGGCCTTGTGCCACGGCCGTTTGCGCGGTAGTTAACAACTTTTGATTTGGGCTTGCTCTTAAGTTTGAGTCGACTCACAAAAGACGGTTTTGCTCATAGTCAAATGGGGCGTGCTGTTGCACAATCCACATCAGATAGTTTGTGACATCGCCTGAGGAGGCACGGTGCCGCGCCCGCACGGGCAGACGCTCTAAGCTCCGGCAGATGCCCCCATCGAGACGGCAGAGCCGTGATTGAGCTGCACTTGTAGAGAAGGATTCTGCAAGTGCTTTTGTTGTCACTGAAGACAACGCTGCGCCCGTGCGCAAGCATGCGCACGCAGCGGGCGCGCCCGTGCTCTGAGGGACAGCTGCTTTCAGTTGGTTACTTGCGATGTCGGCAAATTTCGGTTTTCTTGTTTGAGAAGGTAATAGGTTCTATGGAAAATGCACGTGATGTGGCCAAGCAAACGTTAGCTTTGGTGCTCGCTGGTGGCCGTGGCAGCAGACTGCACATGTTAACCGATCGCCGTGCAAAGCCAGCTGTCTTCTTCGGTGGCAAGTTCAGAATCATCGACTTCGCCCTGTCCAACTGCGTCAACTCCGGCATCACCCGTATTGGCGTCGTCACCCAGTACAAGTCCCACTCCTTACTGCGTCACATCCAGTCGGGCTGGTCGTTTTTACGTAACCAGTTCAACGAGTTCATCGACTTACTGCCAGCTCAGCAGCGCGTCGATGAAGAGCACTGGTACCAAGGTACCGCTGATGCCGTTTACCAGAACATCGACATCATCCGTAACCACCACCCTAAGTACATCGTGATCTTAGCCGGTGACCATATCTACAAGATGGACTACACCGCGATGGTGATGGATCACATCAACAGCGGCTGCCCAGTTACCGTAGCTTGCATTGCCATCCCACGCTGCGACGCTTCGGCCTACGGTGTCATGCAGGTTGACAACAACCACATGATCACTGACTTCTTAGAGAAGCCAAAGGATCCACCTGCCATGCCAGGCGACGATACCAAGAGCTTGGCCTCAATGGGTATCTACGTCTTCAACGCTGACTTCCTCTACGACGTCTTGCAAAAGGACGCCTCGACTGAGGGCTCGCGCCGTGACTTCGGCTTTGACATCATCCCAGCCTTAGTCCGTGAGCATAAGGCTCACGCCCACGACTTTGCCTTATCGTGCATCCGCAACCCAGGCGCTCCAGAGCTGTGCTACTGGCGTGACGTCGGTACCATTGACGCCTACTGGGAAGCCAATATGGATATCGCTGCCGTTCAGCCACAACTGGACGTTTACGATACCACATGGCCAATTTGGACCCACCAATTTCAGCTGCCACCTGCTAAGTATGTCCAAGACATCAATGGCGCCTCTTCGGTGGTCATGAACTCGGTCTGCTCGGCCGGTTGCATCATCTCGGGTTCGTCGATCAGCCACTCGGTTCTGTTCTCGAACTCGCGCGTCCACTCCAACTGCTCGCTCAACGAGGCCGTAGTTCTGCCTTCGTGCGTCATCCACCGCGGCTGCCGCTTAACCAAGGTCGTCTTAGACCGTGGCTGCGAGTTACCACGTAACTTAGTCATCGGTGAGAATGCTGAGCTCGACGCTAAGCGCTTCTACCGCTCCGAAGGCGGCGTAGTCTTAGTCACCCGCGAGATGTTAGCCAAGTTACGCGAGAACGAGCCAAACTTATTTGATGGCTTTGACTCCTACCGCGGCCATGCTTCGCCGATCTACTAATAGCGCCTTGTAACCAACAAGGTGTGCAAAGCCTCCCAGACCGCACAGTTGGCCTCGGGAGGCTTCGTTTTTTGGGGCTTAAGGCTCGCGCGGGCGCTCCGCGTGTAAGCCCCATCGGCGCCGAAGGCGCGTCAGGGTACTGCCTCACGGCGCGTGAGCGCGCATAGGGCGCGGCGCGCTTGCTGTTGCGCGGCCTTACTTTGTGGCAGCTTTGCTGTGCGTGGCCGTGCTGGCGCAGCGCCTTGCTCTGCGGCGGCCTTACTTTGTGGCAGCTTTGCTGTGCACGGCTGTGCTGGCGCGGCGCGCTTGCTGTTGCGTGGCCTTACTTTGTGGCAGCTTTGCTGTGCACGGCCGTGCTGGCGCAGCGCGCTTGCTGTTGCGCGGCCTTACTTTGTGGCGGCTTTGTTGTGCGCGGCCGTGCTGGCGCAGCGCCTTGCTCTGCGGCGGCCGTGCTTTTCGCTTTTAGCCCCGATAATGGTAAAATTGAAAAGATTTTGGTCGTAATTTGGTCGATGAGCGCCCGGTGGTACACCGGGGCCCGTGTTGGGTATGGTCGAGGTATTTTTTGATGAGTGACGCTGTCCTCAAAGACGAAGCCCCAGTGATTTCCAGCGAGGATGCCATCTTTGATGACATTCGCCCGTGTCGTGATGACGAAGCTCCCCAAGAGCTCCAAAAGATTGCCCAAGATGAGTCCTTAGTCACCGGGATTGTGCGTCTGCGCTATCCTAAGCTCAGCAAGTGGCTGAGCCCGGTGCTGCGCCTCTTCGTGCGCCGCTACATTCATCAGCAGTTGGCGCAGCTGCACACCATTCAGGACTTCCAGCTGCAAGTGGCCAAGGCCATGGACAGCATGATCGCGACCACCACCGATGGTCTGACCTACCGCGGCTTTGACGAGTTAGACCCCACCAAGAGCTATCTCTTCATCTCCAACCACCGCGACATCTCGCTCGATCCGGCCTTCATTGACTTCGCGCTGCACACCAAAAACCACCGTACCTTGCGCATCGCCATTGGCGACAACCTGCTCAAGATCCCGGCTGCTACGGCCTTAATGCGCCTCAACAAGAGCTTTATCGTCAAGCGCTCGGTGCCCTCGCCGCGCGAGCGCTTAAAGGAAGTCACGCACCTGTCCCAATACATGGGCCTCTCGCTCAAGGAAGGCCACTGCATCTGGATTGCCCAGCGCGAGGGCCGCGCCAAGGATGGCGATGACCGCACCGAAGAGTCGGTGCTCAAGATGATCTATATGTACGGCCGCTCCCAAAAAGAAGACTTCGGCTCGTACATGAGCAAGCTCAACATCGTCCCAGTCTCGATCAACTACGAGTACGACCCTAACGACCTTGAGAAAGCACGCGAGCTCGATGAGAAGGCCCGTACCGGCGTCTACCACAAGGCCGAGTTTGAGGACATCAAGAGCATCGTCAAGGGCATCAAGGGCTACAAGGGCCACATCACGATTGTGGCCGGTCAGCCTATCACTGAGGGCTTTAGCACCCCAGAGGAGCTCGCGCAGCTCATCGATGACTTCATCTACCAGCACTATGAGCTGTTCCCAACCGTGCTGATTGCCGCACACGAATTGGGCCTCGCCCCTGACGACGTGGTCGCCGACGTCACGGCCGAGGAAAAGCAGAAGTTCTTAGAGCGCATCCATTCCTACCCGCAGCAGCTGCAAGAGCGCGTGCTCAAGATGTACGCCTTCCCGTATCTAAACCAGCAAGCTTCGCTGAACGGCACCAAGCGCCACTTAGAACCGCAGGCGGCTGAGCAACCAGCCGAACAGCCTGAAACCTAACAGCCTGAGGCCGCGCAGGCGGAGTAACCAGCCTACGGAGCAGGCTGACGCCTCGGCCTAAGCCGGGCGGCCCGCGCTGTCCAAAGCGTGCGCGCCTTGGGCGATGAGCGCATTGTTGGCGCAAGCCTCGCCTCGATCAGCGCGGCGCACGTAGATCGTGCGCCCTTCACTGAGCCCATACTGCGCGCCTGACCACGTGCCACCATGGTCGTTGCTTTGAGCGATGTAGATAGTCTCGGCCAAGCCGTAGATGATCTTATTGCGGTTTAAGGCTCGCCATGTGGCCCATGGCGCTTCGGGCTCATAGCTACTAAAGACCAAGAGCTGCCCTGCGGCGATCGCGTCCTCATAGGGACGGAGCTTGGCCCGGGCGCTGGTGATGCCTTGCGGCAGGACAATGATGCTGCGCCCACCGCAGGCGAGCGTGGCGTTAAGCGCGCGCTGATCGATGCCATGGGCAAAGCCGCTGACTATCACTTCACCGCACTGCACCGCTTGGTGCGCGACCTGATCGGTAAAGCTCAGGGAGATCTCGCTTGCCTCGCGTGTGCCCACGATGGCGCGCATCGGCTGCTGCAGCAGGGCGACCTCGCCCCACGTAAACAAGAGCGTTGGGCTACGCCGCTTCATGTGGCGCTTGAGCGCCGGAGGATAGCGCGGATCGTGCAAGGGGATGAGGCTATAGCCTTGCTCAAGCCATGCAGTGCATTGTGCTTGATAGTGCGCGAGGTTAGCGGCGGCGGCGCGCAGGGCCGCGCCTTCAGCGGCGGTGCAGCCGAGCTCTGCCCAGAGCTCCGGCTGTGTAAAGAGCTCACCAATGGAGAAGCGGGGTTTGTGTTGATAGGCGGCGATGTAGAGGGAGTTCTTGCGTGCCGTGGTCAGGGAGCGCTCGCGCGGTCCAGAGCTGTTGTTGATGGCCGTAAGGGCCAGCCAATATGGTAGGGTGTCGATCATAGAGGGCCTGCGGTGTCTAAGGAGCGTCACTGCTGTTAGTATAGCAAGTTTACGCGTGCCGGAGCGCCACGAGCTGCTTACCTTGGTGCGTTAGGAGCGCGCTGATATCTAGGCTCAGCTTGCGGGCCCGTAACTTTAAGGCAGAGAGGCGCTCCCGGCACCGGAGCATCAGGGCTGTGCGCTGAACCCTAGTTTGCGCAGAGCAGCTGCGCTGTAGCTAGCAAATTTCTGTCTTAGTATCTAGGTTTGCTTGTTACAATACCGTTCAATGGGGTAGTGTTTGGGCTCGATTCGGCCTTGGATCGCTCTATGCTTGTCCCCATCTTAGAAGTGCTTTCTTATAGCAGTTTCAGCCGCGTGCACGGCTGGTACTGCCGCACTTGCCCACCCCAAGCGCGGGGCGCTTATAGCGTGGGAGCCGACGCAGATGTCTGCGGAGCCGACGCTTGGCCTACAAGGACTGTAGGGTAATGGTGGTGCGTAGGATGCGTCTGGTGTCTTGTGAGGAAAGATCGCTGTGGTTGGCCCCAAGTTTTTGGCGCGTTTTAAGTTTGCGCCGCTGTATTACAACGATGGTGCGCCGTGCTATTTTCGCGCGGCCTGCCTCGCCGTGTTTGCGCTCTGCCTGATCGCGCAAGGCCTAGTGCAGAGCACCACAGAGAGTGAGCCGGAGCCGGTCGTGCTGGCCCAAGACCACGCCTTAGGCGCTGCGATGAACCAAGGCGACCTGAACCAAGGCAACCTGATGCAAGGCGCCACCGGTACGCTGCAGCCGTCCTTAGTGGCAAGTGCCGTCGGCCCGCTGGGCAGCGATGCCCACCCTTCCTCGCACTTGGTCTTAGCCGCCAATGGCGCTACCGCTACGAGCTTAAGCGCCACCGGCCTGAGCAGCACCTTGAGCTCCAGCGCCAAGGTCACGCGCTCGGAGCTTGATGTCTCGTTGCAGCCGTCGAGCTCCTTTTGGTCGCTCTTAGGCCTCTCCTCCGATGAGGACAAGCTCAAGGCCCAGCTCTTAAAGAACCGCCGCGCTGCCTTGGTTGAGCTCTTAGATAGTGTCGCCTACTTCAACTCCTGCGGTATCATCAACTCGAGCTACAGCAGCTGCAATTACCGCTTCTCTAAGAAAATCAAGGCGCTCTACGACGTGGCCGTGGAGACCGCCGCTGAGGGCTATCTCATCTCCCTCACCGCCAAGGGTGAGCAAGCCCAAGACCCATGCGCCTCCTTTGCGGTCAACTCGCAGGGCGAGTACTTTGCCTATGACCAAAACGGCTACCAAAACCTCAAATGTTTTGAAAACACTGAGGTCTCAAAGCAGGTCATGGCCATCAGCCAAGCGCTCGAGCATCTGAGCTCCGAGAGCGCTGAGGGCTCAGCCTTAGCTGCCCGGCCATAGGTCAGCGCCTGAGCTGTTGTTACCTGCGGGCCCACTTACGTGGGCCTTGCTGTCTTGAGAAGAGTTTGCGCGTGGGGCCTGCCCCAGAGTGCGCCTGAGGCCTATCGTGTATAATTCGGGGCGGGCCGTAGTGCTCTTTGTCCTTTCAGCCCAGCTGAGGTAGCTCGGCTGAGGCCGCCCAGCTTTGGTCTGGGGCGAACAGGAATGATACGGTACCCGTGCGGTGCGTGCGGGTGCGTTTTGGATGGTGAGAACTTATGCAAGTTGCAAATAACACGGTAGTTACGGTTTCCTACGTCGTAACGGACGAAGAGGGACAGGTCGTCGGTCGTACTGATCCTAAGCGCCCAGTCGTGGCTTTAGTCGGCCACGGTTATTTGGTGCCAGGCCTTGAGGCCGCCTTACAGGGCAAGGAAGCCGGGGTGGAGTTTGCGCTGCGCCTTGAGCCTAAGGACGCCTTCGGCGAGTTCAATCCGGGCTTAGTTCAGACCATTGACCGCGCCTTATTCGGCGACTTCCCAGTGGAGGTCGGCAATGCCTTTGAGGCAGATACCTCCGCAGGCCCACGTTTAGTCGTAGTCAAGGAGATCTCCGAGAGCACCGTCACCGTAGACGGCAACCACCCACTGGCGGGCAAGACCTTAAACTTCATGGGCACGATCGAAGACGTCCGTGAGGCCACGGAAGAGGAAATTGCCCATGGCCATGCCCATCGCGATGGCGTCTGCCCATCGGAAGAGGGCGAGCATCACTGCTGCTGCGGTCACCACCATCACCACGACGATGAGGACGGCGAGCATCATTGCTGCGGTCACCACCATCACCACGACGATGAGGACGGCGAGCGCCACTGCTGCGGTCATCACCACCATCAAGATGAAGATGGCGAGCATCATTGCTGCGGTCATCACCACCATCAAGATGAAGATGGCGAGCATCATTGCTGCGGCAAGCACCACCATCATGATGAGGATGGCGAGCACCACTGCTGCGGTCATCACCACCATCAAGATGAAGATGGCGAGCATCATTGCTGCGGTCATCACCACCATCATGATGAGGATGGCGAGCATCATTGCTGCGGCAAGCACCACCACCATCATCACGACGAATAGTCCCTGCGGCCGTTAGGCTCAGGTGAGTGCAACGAGAAGACGCAACGCAGGTTGCGTCTTTTCGCATGTAATGGCCATTTAGTGTAAGATAGCCGCGCATTTGTAGTTTACGTTTGGTGTCTTATGAAATTCATCCTCCGCCTCTTCCCTGAAATCTCGATCAAAAGTCGCCCCGTGCGCAATCGCCTGATCAAGGTGCTGATGCAAAACCTCTTTAATGTGGCGCAGCACCATGGCTTTGACCTGAAGGTGCAGGCGCAGTGGGACAAGCTCATCGTCAAGGTGGCCGGAGATGATGAGTCCGAGCAGACGCAAACGCTGGCGGTGCGCGAGTTAAGCCGCGTGCCGGGCATCCACTCCTTTTTAGAGGTCAAGGAGTTTGACTTCACGACCTTCGAGGACATCTTCGCGGTCGCAGGCCCGATCTATGGCCCGAGCTTAGAGGGCAAGACCTTCGCTGTGCGCGTGCGCCGTCGCGGCAACCACAGCTTCACCTCCCAAGAGGTCGAGCGCATGGTGGGCGGCATGTTCAAGGCCCATTACCCTAACAACGGCGTGTCCTTAAACCATCCGGACGTGCAGATCGACATCGAGATCGATCAGAACAAGGCCTTCGTCATCACCCATAAGTACCAAGGCATGGGCGGCTATCCGGTCGGCTCGCAAGGGGCGGCCTTGTCCTTGATCTCTGGCGGCTTTGACAGCGGCGTCTCGACCTACAAGGCCATTCACCGCGGCATGAAGGTCAACTACCTCTTCTTTAACATGGGTGGCACCGCCCATGAGCTGGGCGTCAAGCAAGAGGCTTACTTCATCTGGGATCGCTACGCCGCTTCCCACAAGGTCAAGTTCATCACCATCCCGTTTGAGCGCATTGTGGGCCAGATCTTAGAGCGCACCCACCACGGCGTGCGCGGCGTGATCTTAAAGCGCATGATGATGCGCGTCGGCTCGGCCATCGCTCAGCGTATTAAGGCTGAGGCCTTGATCACGGGCGAGAGTGTGGGGCAGGTGTCCTCGCAGACTGTCACCAACTTAGGCCACATCGATGCCGCCGCCGCCGTGGTGGTATTGCGCCCGCTGGTGATGGAGGATAAGCAGGACATCATCGATCAGGCCAAGGCCATCGGCACCGCAGGTTTTGCCGAGACCATGCCTGAGTACTGTGGCGTGATCTCCGATCACCCGAACGTCTGCCCGACCCGCTCCTTTGTTGAGGAAGAGGAGGCCAAGATGGATCCGGACTTAGTCGAGGATGCCGTCGCCAAGGCCGCCTTCCTTGAGATCAAGGAGATCCCAGAGAATACCTCCAAGCTCGAGGTTGAGGTCGAGACCGTGTCCACCTTGGGCTTAAACGACGTCGTGATCGACGTGCGCTCCCCGGACGATGCAGCCAAGGCCCCGCTTGTGGTGGCAGGCCACGAGGTCATCGCTGTGCCGTTCTACAAGATCGCCTCTGAGTTTGAGCAGCTTGATGACCTCAAGACCTACGCGCTCTACTGCGACCAAGGTGTGATGAGCACCATGCAGGCGCGTGAGCTCAAGGAGCGCGGCCACCACAACGTCAAGATCTACCGCCCAGCTTAGCACTGCGGGCGGTCGTCGCCGCGGTCTGCGCGGCGCGCTGCGCCCCAGCCGGGCGGGGGTCGGGGCGTTTTTTGCGGCCTTACCGGCATTTTGGCGGGATCTGTGCCATGCCGTCAGAGGCATTCCCTATAATGGGGGGAGGATCAGTCGAAGAGAGGGTGTGATGCAACATTTGGTGTTAAACAACGGGGTGCGTATTCCGGTGCTGGGCTTTGGCGTATTCCAAATCCCAGATCCCACGGAGTGTGAGCGCGTCGTGCAGCAGGCGTTGGCGGTGGGCTATCGCTTGATCGATACGGCGCAGGCCTACGACAATGAGGCTGCGGTCGGGCGCGCCATCAAAAACTCGGGCGTGCCGCGCGCGGACATCTTCTTGACCTCGAAGGTCTGGGTGTCTAACTCAGGTGAGGCCAAGGCCATGGTCTCCATTGATGAGTCGCTGCGCAAGCTCGATACCGACTACCTCGATCTGATGTTGATCCACCAACCCTTCGGCGACTATTACGGCACCTATCGGGCCTTAGAGCGTGCTTTAAAAGAGGGCAAGTGCCGCGCCATCGGCGTGTCCAACTTCTTTGCTGACCGCTTGGTCGACCTGTGCAACTTCTTTGAGGTCAAGCCCCAAGTCAACCAAATGGAAACGCATGTATTCCAGCAGCAGGCGGCGTTGCGCCCTTATCTTGACCGCTATAAGGTGCAACTGCAGTCGTGGGGGCCGTTGGCTGAGGGCAAAAACGACTTCTTCAATCAGCCGGTGCTCAAGAAGATCGGCGCCAAGCACCACAAGAACGTGGCGCAAGTGGCGCTGCGCTTTTTGGTGCAAAGTGGCATCGTGGCGATCCCCAAGTCAAGTTCGCGGCCCCATATGGAGCAGAATATCGATATCTTCGATTTTGAGCTGACCAAGGCCGAGCTTGAGCTCATCCGTAACCTCGATACGCGCCGGAGCCTCTTTTGCAATCACCACGATCCGAAGTTTGTCGAGGCCTTGACCGAGCTCAAGCTCAGTTAAGATAGGGGCTGCGGGCCGCGCGGGTGCTGCGGACTGCGCGGGTGCTGCGGGCCGTGCGGGGGCTGTGGGCCGTGCGGGTGCTGCGGGCCGCGCGGGAGCGCAGCTAGGGCGCGGGGGCGCCGTTGGTTAGTGACAAGGCAGTTTGAGTGAAACGGCAGGTTGTGAGTTGAGCTGGTTAAATCACGCAGTGCTCTTTATCGCGCTGCGCTATATCAAGGGCTCGCGCAAGCAGCGCTTTGCGTCCTTGGTGGCCTTGCTGGCGACCTTGGGCATCGCCATTGGCGTGGGCGCGCTCATCGTAGTGAGCTCGATCATGCAGGGCCTGCAAGAGCGCCTGAAGGCCAATATTCTCACCGACTGCGCCCATGTGGTGGTGCAGGCGCAGGAGCGCGATCTCCCGTATCTGCTCAGTCTGCCTTACGTCAATGCCTTAGCCCCGTACGTTGAGGGCGAGGCCATGCTCCAGTACGGCGAGGACATCACCATGGTGACCTTGCAGGCAACTGACAGCAACAACCTCTATATCAGTCCGAAATACGCCGCAGCCTTCGGCCTGAGCTCGCGTAATGTCGATGCCTTTACCTTAAAGACCCAAGAAGGCGAGCGCAGTCTGATGCGCAAGGCCCCAGCGCTGCAGGCCGTGGTTAAGATGCCGACGGTCGACCGCATGGGCTATCAGTACGGCTCCATCTTCCCGTTTACCGCCGGTGACTATGAGCTCGCGCTCAACTACGCCACCATCTTGCAGTATCACATCGATGTCACCAGCGGCGATAAGGTGCGTTTGATCTCGACCCAAAACGCGCGCTATACCCCCTTTGGTCTAACCCCGGTGCAGCGCAACTTCAAGGTCGCAGCGATCATCAACTCAATCGATAAGTCGGCCGCGCCCACTGTGATCGGCAATTACGAGGACGTACGCCGCTTCCTGCGCCTGACGCCGGAGAGCATGTACTACCGCCTGTACCTGACCGATCCCTTTGTGATCGAGCAGGTCGTCTCCTTCCTTGAGGGCCGCTACAATTACTCTGACTGGCGCGCACGCTATGGCGACTTCTTTAAGGCGGTGAGCCTTGAGAAGATCACTATGTCGCTGATGCTCTGCCTCATCGTCTTGGTCGCGGCCTTTAACATCCTGTCGTCACTGACCATGGTGGTCAACTCGCGCGTAAGCGAGATTGCGATCTTAAAGACGCTGGGCCTGAGCAATCACGAGCTCTTGGCCATCTTCTTGTTGGTGGGCATGAGCGCGAGTATCATCGGCGCGCTTTTAGGCTTGGCCTTGGGCATTCCGTTTGCCCTCAATGCGCAGGACATCTTAAGCTTCTTTGGCGTCAGCATTGTGCAAGGAGAGCTGCCGATTGAGCTGGATGTCAGCAATATCTTAATCATTGTGGGGTTGTGCCAAGTGGTATCGCTCGCGTGCACCTTCTATCCGGCCTATTATGCCAGCAAGGCCGATCCCGTGACGAACTTGGTGCACAGTTAGGTAGGGTGAGGAGTTGGTGATGCACAAAGTTTTACTGAAAGGACGCGCCATCGAGCACTCGTACCAAGAGGGCAAGATCAAGACGCCGGTGCTCAAGGGCGTGAACATCGACATCGAAGCTTCGGTCATGACCGCGATTGTGGGGAAGTCGGGCTCCGGTAAGAGCACGTTGTTGCACATCTTGGGCACCTTGGATACGCCCAACAAAGGCGTGATCTACTTTCAAGACACCAATATCTTGACCTTGAGCGCGCGCGAGAAGGCGCGCTTTCGCAACCGCCACTTAGGCTTCGTCTATCAGTTCCACCACCTCTTAGGCGACTTTACTGCCCTTGAGAATGTCATGCTGCCCTTGTTGATCGACAAGGTCAAACCGGCCCTTGCCCGCGAGCGCGCCACTTACCTGCTAGAGCGGGTGGGGCTTGCGCAGGCGATGCGCCATCTGCCCAGCGAAATGTCCGGCGGCGAGCGTCAGCGCGTGGCTATTGCCCGCGCCTTGGTCTATTCGCCGGATCTGGTGCTCGCCGACGAGCCCACGGGCAACCTCGATGAGCACAACGCCAACATCGTGTTCAACCTATTTCAAGAGCTGGTGCACGATGAAGGCGCTGCCGTGGTCATGGTGACCCACGATCGTTCCTTGGCGCAGAAGTGCGACCACTGCTTTGAGATCGTCAATGGCGTGATCAATCACGGCACCTTCGACTCCGAGCAGTCCGACGCAGAGCCGGACGCACCGACTCTGCCCGCCGCGCCGGAGCAGCCCACCGCACCGGAGCAGCCCGCCGCACCGGAGAGCGGCGCGGCGGTTGCGGCAGCGGCGCCGAATGGCGCCGAGGGCGTGATGGCGTCGACGGTGCCGGACTACCGGGAGCCGCCTAAGGAGCAGGCCGAGGCGAGCAAGGCGGTGATTTTTGAGCAAAAGTAGGGGCCAATCATGTTGAAGCTGAAGTTAGCCCTGCGTTTTGTGCGCTCGCGCCGTAAGGGCGCGCTGACGCGCTTTATCTCCTTTGCCTCGACCTGTGGCATTGCCATCGGTGTCTTCGCCGCGATCGTCGGCTTCTCGGCCATGAACGGCTTTGAGTACGAGCTCGAGCATCGCGTGCTCTCGATCATCCCGTCGGCGCAGCTCAACTCGACCGGCCCTTACTTTGAAGATCCCGACGATTTGCAGCACGTGCTCTCCTTGGGGCAGGGCATCGTCGCCACCGCGCCGGCCATTGACCAGCGCGCTATTGTCTCGGCTAATCGCTCCTTTGCGCCCTTGATGATTTCAGGTATCAAAAGCGAGCAAGAAAAGCAGGTCATCGCCATTCAGCGCTTTGTCAGCATCGATCTCGACTGCCTCAACAGCGCGCTTTACCCGGCCTTAAGCGAGAAGTGTGCGCTTAGTGCCTCCAAAGAGCGCTCGGCGCTCCTTAGCACCGAAGTTACGGCCGAGCCTGAGACCGATCAGATCTTGGGCTATGCCACCGAAACCGATCAGGCTAAGGTCTTAGCGACGCTGCAGGCCGAAGAGCACGAGTTCAGCGAGGACTTCGGGGGCCTCGGCGGCACGGCGCTTCCGCTCTCTGCCCCAGATTTCTCGGCGGCGACCTTAGAGGAGATTGCAGCGCGGCGCGCCCAGAGCGCGGGTTCGACGGCCTATAGCGCGGCGGCCAATCCGCTGACGACGGTGGTGACCCACGATAGCAGCACCTTGCCGCGTATCATCTTGGGGGCGGGCGTGGCCAAGAAGCTGCGCGTCGCGGTGGGCGATGAGATCAACGTTGTGACCCTAGATAGCGCCATGGTTGAAGCCGAGTCGATGACCGCGCGCAGTGTGACGCGCTCTTTGAAGACGCCGCAGCGCCATAAGGCGGTAGTGATCGGCATCATTCGCATCGGCGGACAGCTGGACTCGGTCATCTCGCTCATGAACTTTGCTGACCTGCAGGCTATCGCTAAGCTGCAGGGCCCCAACAGCATCCATATCCGCACGGATAATCAGCAGCATACCAACCAGATCGTCTATGAGGCAACCAGCGGCAAGATCAAGGAGAATGCCTATCTCATGACGTGGATGAGCTCGCAGGGCAAGCTCTACCACGACATCCAGATGATCCGCCAGATAATGTTTATCTCCATGTTCTTAGTCCTTGCGGTCGCATGTTTTAATATCGTATCGAACTTGATGATGCTCGTGGGCGAGAAGCGACGTGAGATCGCGATTTTGCTGACTATGGGCATGAAACCAAGCCAAGTGATTACCACCTTTTCGCTGATGGCCTTGATCTCCGGCGGTTATGGCGCCGCCATTGGTCTGATCTTAGGCGTGGTGACTTCGCTCACCTTGACGCCGCTGACCTTGTCCTTTAAGGACTGGTTTGGCTTTGAGCTGCTCAACGAAGAGGTTTACTTCATCAACTTCATCCCATGTCGCTTAGAGCTCATGGATGTGGTCTTGGTGTTGGCGATTTCCTTGGTGATGAGTTGGCTTGCCGCGCTCTATCCAGCCTTCCGGGCGGCGCGCATTGCCCCAGCTAAAGAGTTGAATCTGTAGCAGACGCTACCTGATAGGAGAAGAGACATGCCTAAAGCTTTAGTGGCCTATGCCAATGGTTCTGAGGATATGGAGGCTACCGCAGTCGCCTCGATCTTATGCCGCGGCGGCGTCGAGGTCACCCGCGCTGCGGTAGTTCGCGAAGGTAAGGAAGTTGTGCTCTCGCACGGCCAGCGCACTGTGTGCGACGCCAACATCGCCGACTGCAAGGATCAATACGATATCATCGTGATCCCAGGCGGCTTAGAGGGCTCGCAGAACTGCGCGAACTGCCCAGTCTTAACTGAGCTCTTAAAGGCCCAACAGGCCGCAGGCCGCTACATCGGCGCCATCTGCGCCGCTCCGGGCTTTGTCTTAGCCCACCACGGCTTAGTCGGTGAGGCTCAAGCCACCGGCTACCCGGGCTGCTCGGACAATATCAAGAACTACACCGGTGAGGGCACCACCATTGACGCCGGTGCCAAGTTAGTCACCGGCAAGGGCCCAGCCTTCGCCATCGACTTTGGCTTAGCCTGCCTCTCGGTCTTAGTCCCAGCTGAGACTCTCGAGCAGGTTAAGGCCGGGATGCTCTACTAAGAGCTGTCCCCGAGCGCCGATCTGCGGCGCTGGGCCAGCGCGCTGGGCACGAAGACCCTTGGCGCGCCGAGCGCATCCTTGCGTCAGCGGGGATGCGCTTTTTTGCGCTTTGGCTGAGCACGTGCGATAATTGCTTAATTTTGTTGGGCTCAAAAGCGCAGAGTTTAGCCAATTGAGCTGAGATCTGGGGCAGGGCGCGTGACCTGCCGTTACATCATTCATGGTTTGGTTTTTTGGAATGGATAAGCTAATTCAGGGCAAACAAGAAGGCATAGCTGCCGCGCAAAGCGCTCTAACTTTGCAAGAGTTAGACAATGTTCGCGTTAATTACTTGGGCAAGAAGGGCTTGTTTGCTGAGTTTATGAAGGGTTTAGCTCAGCTTGACGCCGCACAACGCCCAGCCCAAGGCGCCATCATCAATGCAGCCAAGCAAGAGGTTGTAGCTGCGATCGAAGCGCGCCGCGCTCAGTTAGAGCAGGCGCAGCTGGATGCTAAGCTCGCCTCCGAGCGCGTTGATATCACCCTGCCAAGCCGCCATCGTGATGTCGGTACCTTGCACCCGGTCACCCGCACCGTCGAGCGCTTAACTGAGCTCTTCGGCTCGATGGGCTTTGAGGTGGTCTCCGGCCCTGAGATCGAAGATGACTACCACAACTTCGACGCCTTGAACCTGCCCCCGCATCACCCTGCCCGTGATAGCCACGATACCTTCATGTTCCCAAATGGCCTGCTGTTGCGCTCGCAGACCTCCTCGGTGCAGATCCGTACCATGGAAAAGAAGGCCCCGCCGCTTCGTATCGTCTCGCCGGGCCGCGTCTATCGTAACGACTACGATATGACCCACACCCCAATGTTCCACCAGATCGAAGGTCTGTACGTTGATCGCAACGTCTCCTTTGCCGACTTAAAGGGCGTGCTCTACGAGTTCTTGCTCAAGTTCTTTGAAGAGGAGCTCGAGGTACGTTTCCGCCCATCTTACTTCCCATTCACTGAGCCTTCGGCCGAAGTTGACGTCCGACGCAAGGGCGGCAAGTGGCTCGAGGTCTTAGGCTGCGGCATGGTGCATCCTAATGTGCTGCGCAATGTCGGCATCGACCCTGAGGAGTTCACCGGCTTTGCCTTTGGCATGGGCATTGAGCGTTTGACCATGCTCCGCTATGGGGTCAATGACCTGCGCGCCTTCTTTGAAAACGACCTGCGCTTCTTAAAGCAGTTCGCCTAGCGCGCCTGCGGCGCGCCATGGCGCGTTACCGCGCCCGTCGCCGCGTCCGCGGCAGAGCCGCCCTACGGGCGGCATGGCCGCCGCCACACCTTTGTTATCGCATCAGTTTTGACTAGCCCCGGCCCGCTTCAAAGGGGGAGGCCCCGCGCGTAAGAGCAGGCGGCTAGAGGTTTTTAAAGATGAAGTTCAATAAAAGTTGGGTTGATGAGTGGGTTGCTAACAACTTAAGTGCCCAAGAGCTCTCCGATGCCATCACCATGGCCGGTTTAGAGGTGGACACCTGTGAGCCGGTCTGCGGCAACTTCGACCATGTCGTGGTCGCCTCGGTAGTTGAGTGCTGGGATCACCCAGACTCTGACCACTTACATGTCACTAAAGTCGACGCAGGTCAAGGCGAGCTTCTGCAGATCGTCTGCGGCGCGCCAAACTGCCGCGCGGGCCTTAAGGTCGCCTGCGCCTTAGTGGGCGCCCAAGTGGGCGATCTTAAGATCAAGAAGGCCAAGCTCCGGGGCGTTGAGTCGTGCGGTATGCTCTGCTCGTACCGTGAGCTCGGCATGTCCGATGAGCACAATGGCATCATTGAGCTGCCCGAGGATGCCCCGCTGGGCGTCGATCTGCACGAGTACTTGCAGCTTAATGACAGTACCATCGATGTCGACTTGACCACCAATCGCCCAGACTGCCTGAGCATCCGCGGTATCGCCCGTGAGGTTGCGGTCTTAACCCACGGCACGGTGACCGAGCCTGCGCTTACCGAGATTGCCCCGACGATTGCGGACACCTTCCAGATCACGGTTGAAGACGGCGCTGCGTGCCCACGCTACTTAGGCCGCGTCATCCGTGGCGTCAACCAAAAGGCCGCCTCGCCTTTGTGGATGACGGAGAAGCTGCGCCGCTGCGGCATCCGCTCGGTGTCGCCGATCGTTGATGTCACCAACTACGTCATGTTGGAGTTAGGCCAGCCGCTGCACTCCTTTGACTTAAATCAGCTCCACGATGGCATCGTGGTACGCTTTGCCAAGGAAGGCGAGAGCTTAGTCCTGCTTTCAGGCGAAAAGGTCGACCTGACCACCAATACCTTAGTCATCGCTGACAGCCACGGCCCATTAGGCCTTGCCGGTATCTTCGGCGGTGAGAGTTCGGGGATCAGCAGCGAGACTCAAGACGTCTTCTTAGAGTCGGCCTTCTTCTCGCCGCTCGCCATCAAGGGCCGTGCCCGTCACTATGGCTTAAAGACCGATGCTTCGCACCGCTTTGAGCGTGGTGTCGACCCACAATTGCAGCGCCGCGCTATGGAGCGCGCCACCGAGCTGCTGCTGCAGCTTGCGGGCGGCCAAGCCGGTCCAATCGTGGAAGTTGCCTGTGAGGCTGAGCTCAAGGCCGAGCACCACATCAACTTACGCCTTGAGCGCTTGAACAAGGTTTTAGGCTGCACCGTGCCAGTTGCGGAAGTTGAGCACATCTTAGCCACTTTGGGCTTAAACCCAGTTAAGACCGAGCAAGGCTACAGCACCACGGCCCCATCCTTCCGCTTTGATCTTGAGATCGAAGAGGACTTGATCGAGGAAGTAGCCCGCATCTATGGCTACAACCAGATCCCGAACACCTTGCCGCAGGCCACCATGGTCATGAGCGCCGACAAGGAAGAGGTCTTAAGTGCCCGCGCCTTACGCCACAGCTTAGTCCAGTCGGGCTACCAAGAGGCCATCACTTACTCTTTTACCGATCCTAAGACCTTAAAGGTCTTCAGTGATAAGGAGCCACTGGTGCTGGCTAATCCAATCTCTGTTGAGATGTCGGCCATGCGCACCAGCATGCTCGCAGGCCTTGCCCTTGCTGCCAAGTACAACGTCAACCGCCAGCAAAAGCGCGTGCGTTTATTTGAGCTGGGCCTGAGCTATAACCCAGAAGAGGGCGCGGAGTTTGGGGTACGCCAAGAGCCGATGATCGCCGGTATCGCTATTGGTGATGCCGAGCCGGAGAGCTGGACGCAGCCGAGCCGCCACGTTGACTTCTTTGACATCAAGGGCGACGTCGAGGCCATGCTGGCTTTAACCGCTCGTCCTGAGGCTTACAGCTGGCACGTCACCACCTGCCCATTCCTGCACCCGGGCCAAGGCGCTGACCTCTACTTTGAGGGGCGCAAGGTCGGCTGCGTCGGTATGCTGCACCCAACGGCCCAAAAGGCCTTAGGCTTCAAGCAGCAGGTGGCGGTCTTTGAGATCGAGCGTAGTGCCCTCTCCACCCGCATCATTCCGCAAAGTCATGAGATCTCGAAGTTCCCAGCTGTCCGCCGTGACTTCGCCTTCGTCTTAGACCAGAAGTATCACGCCTCTGAGCTCGTTGCCGCGATCCAAGACGCAGGTGGGACGTTGGTGAGCGACGTCACCATCTTCGACGTCTTCACCAACGAGAGCTTGGGCGACAAGCGCTCCATCGCCTTGGGCGTAACCTTGCATGACAACAGCCACACCTTAGAGGATGCTGAGGTTGAAGCTGAGGTCGAAAAGATCTTGACAGCAGTCAAGACCAAGTTCGACGCCACCTTACGTCAGTAAGGCGGGGCGCTGCCATGATGGGGCCTGCCCTAATGGGGCCCCATCATGGCAGCAGGGGCAGCCTTCAGGCTGCCCTGAGAGTGCTGGGAGCAAAAGGCTTTGCTCCCAGCGCTTTCGCGTCCGCGCGCCCGCATCGCGGGCGGCGCCCGCCGCGCGCTTACGTTGCGCGGGCTTGCGCGCTGCGCGCACCTGCGCCTCATTGGATAAAGATCACCAATCGGCATTTCTTTGCATCAATTCGCGGGCACCCTTGCGATAATAGCAGGGGATTAACTCCTTAAGTCAGAGGTGGTTATGGCACAAGAAGGCTTAAAGAACTTAGATCAAAGCTTGCAAGAGCTCGAGTCCTTGGTCAAAGAGCTGGAAAATAGCAATTTGAGCATCGACGAGGCGATCGAAAAGTACACCCAAGGCATGAAGCTCGCGGTGGAGTGTAAGCGCAGCCTTTCTGATATGTCGCGTAAGGTCGAATTGGTGCGTGCTAAGGCGCAGCAGGAGATGAACGCCTTAGAGGCGGCCGAGGCCTCTCCGGGCGGCACTCCGGGGTCGGCGCAGGGCGCCCTGCCGGGCGCGGCGCAGCCTGCCTTAGCGCAAGGTCAGTGGCAGGGGGAGCCTGCGGGGATCCCTAATGGGGTACCGGGCACCGGGGTGCCGGGCACCGGGATGCCGGGCGGTTCGTGGTAGGCCCTTAGTTTCTGTGTGTGGGTAAGGAGGGGACGATGGCTAGTGCTGATAATTTGGTGTCCTTGGGCCAGCGCGTTAATGATTTTCTCAAGCGCAAGCTCGAGAGCTTGCCCGATGAGCCTAAAGAGCTCAAGCAGGCCATGGCCTATGCGCTGTTGCAAGGGGGCAAGCGGGTACGTCCGTACTTGGTCTATACCGTAGGGCGCATCTTCAATGCCTCGATCCATCAGCTTGACTTCCCGGCCGCCGCCATCGAGTGCATCCATGCCTACTCCTTGATTCATGACGATATGCCGGAGATGGACAATGATCTGCTGCGCCGCGGCCAGCCGACGGTGCACGCCAAATTTGGCGCAGCCACGGCCCTGCTTGCCGGTGACACGCTGCAGACGCTTGCCTTTGAGATCTTGACTGATGATAAGTGCACCATCGCAGGCGAGGTGAAGGCCCGCATGTGCGCCTGCCTTGCCAGCGCCGCAGGCTTTGCGGGCATGTGCGGCGGTCAGGCCTTAGATCTCAAGGCCGAGCACCATAAGCTCACTCAAGAGCAGCTTGAGCAGATGCATGCGCTCAAGACTGGGGCCTTGATCTTGGCTGCGGTCAAGCTCGGCTACATGACCGCGCGCTACCAAGAGGCCTATGACAATGCCTTAGGCGATCGCATGAGCCAAGCCTTCGGCTTTGTCGAGCAGCCGCAGCTCAAGCGCGAGCAAGAGCTCCTCACCACCTTTGGCGCCAAGCTTGGCCTAGCCTTCCAAGTCTGGGACGATGTCTTAGATGTGGCCGGTGATACCGCCACCCTCGGCAAGACGGTGGGATCGGATGCGGCCAATGATAAGAGCACCTTTGTGACCTTATTGGGCCTTGACGGGGCCAAGGCCTACGCTAAGACGCTGGCGGCTGAGGCCAAGGCGGCCTTAGCGCAGCTGCCGGTGCCAACGCGTGAGCTCTCTGAGTTTGTGGACTTTGTGGTCAGCCGTGACCATTAAGCGTACATTACGCCCAGAATAAGTGGCGCGCACCTGAAGCGCCGCTAAGTGCTGCGCCCAGCGGTGCGCCCTTTAAGTGCCGCGCCCAGCGGCGCGCCCGTGCGGGCAGCGGCGGTATATCTGTGCCCTGCGGGGTGATCTGTCGGTGAGGAGAATGGGGCCACACGGCGCAGGCCGGTGGTTGAGGCCCTAAAGGCTGTAGTAGTGGAATCAGTTACATACCAATTGCTGGATCGCATCGATGGTGCGGCCGATGTCCGCGCGCTGCCGCGCGAGGTTTTACCTGAGCTGTGTCACGAAGTACGCTCGTGCTTGATTGAAACTGTCAGCAAAACCGCAGGCCACTTGGCTTCGGGCCTTGGGGTGGTGGAGCTGACGGTGGCTTTGCACTATGTCTATAACACCCCTCAGGACATCTTGGTGTGGGACGTCGGTCACCAAGCCTATCCTCATAAGATCCTCACGGGCCACCGTAAGGAATTTGCCACGATCCGCCAGCATGGCGGCTTGCACGCCTTCATCTGGCGCGGTGAGACCCCTTATGACGTGCTCTGCACCGGGCATGCTTCGACCTCGATTGGCTCGGCGCTCGGCCTTGCCGTGGCTGAGCGCAATAAGCCCGAAGCGCAGCGACGCAAGGTCGTGGCCATCATCGGCGATGGTGCGCTCTCCGGCGGCTGCGCCTTTGAGGCGCTCAACCATGCCGGTTCCTTTCAAGATCGCGATGTCGACCTCACCGTCATCTTAAATGACAATGAGATGAGCATCTCCGAGAACGTTGGTGGTCTTGCCCAAGGCCTTGCGCACATTATGGCAAGCCCCCACTACGTCAAGCTGGTGGAAGGAGGCAAGCGCATCTTAAGTGCGCTGCCGACGGTGCGTGAGCTCGCCCTGCGCGCTCAGGAGCATGCCAAGGGCATGATTATGCCTGGCACCTTGTTTGAGGAGTTTGGCTTTAACTACATCGGCCCGATCGATGGCCATGATATCGACCGCTTGGTCACCATTCTGCAGAATGTACGCAAGATGAAGGGCCTGACCTTCTTGCATGTGGTCACGACCAAGGGCAAGGGCTATGCGCCTGCCGAGCAAGATCCGATCTGCTATCACGGCGTACCGACCTTCAATCCGCACGAAGGCATTGCCCCGCATGAGGCCAAGGAAGATCTCTCCTTCTCAGGGGCCTTTGGGCGATGGATGTGTGATAAGGCGGTCACCGACCGCAAGCTGATGGCGGTAACTCCGGCTATGCGTGTGGGCTCCGGCCTGAGCGAATTTGCTGCGACCTATCCGCATCAGTTCTTTGATGTCGCCATTGCCGAGCAGCATGCCATGGTCTTTGCCTCAGGTCTTGCCGCCGGGGGCATGCGGCCGGTGGTCAACATCTACAGCTCCTTTATGCAGCGCGCCTACGACGGCTTGATCCACGATATGGCGATCCAGAACCTGCCGATCGTGCTCTGCCTCGACCGCGGCGGCTTGGTCGGCCCCGATGGCCCGACCCATAACGGCAGCTTCGACATTGCCTATACCCGCACCGTGCCCAATCTCGTGATCATGGCTCCAGCCTCACGCCACGAGCTTTACACCATGCTCAACACCGCCTACGCCTTAGAGCGGCCGGTGGTAGTGCGCTATCCGCGCACCAACGGCGAGAGCATGCAAGGCCCCGACCCAAGCAAAAGCACCAGCCTCTTAGGGCGCGCTGCGCGCGTAGGCCCTCAGGTCGGCCGCTTGAGCGAGCTACAGGATGCCCTTCAGGCTGCGAAGAGTGCCACTGCAAGTGCCGGGTCGCGTGCGCCGCTTGCCTCCTTAATGGTGTCGCCGCAGCTATCTGAGGCGAGCGCCATCAAGGTCAGCCTTGAGACTAAGCTGGAGCTCGGGCAGGTTGAGACGTTGCATCTTAACTGGGCGCACTTCATTGAGCTCATGCAAGCGCATGATGAGGCGACCTTAGGCCGGTTAGGCCTGCCGTGCGATGATACGCTGCTTACGCCATATCTGCCGCACGACCTCACGCCGGTCGCAGCCGCCTTACAGACTAAGGCGCCGCGCGTCGCAGTGCTGGCCTTCGGCCCAATGGCTCATGAGCTCTATGAAGCTTGTGCCGCGCAGGACTATACCTTGATCAACATGCGCTTTATCAAGCCGCTCAATGAGGAGCTGATTGCGGCGCTGGCGGGCAGCTACGACCTCATTGTCACGGTTGAGGAAGGTGCGCGCTTAGGCGGCATTGGCGAGCACATCAGTGCACTGGTGGCGCAGACGCCTGCGGCTCAGCGCGCCCGCGTGCTCAATATCGGCCTGCATGATGCCTTTATCATGGAAGGCACGCGTGCTGAGCTGCTTGCCGAGCAGGGACTGACCGTGCCGGACATTATGGCGGCGATTGCCGCAGAGCGAGCTTGAGCGGCGAAGCGGGCTTAAGCGGCTGTGCCACCGCGCTTAAGCGGCCGCGCTGGCGCGGGCGGGCGCAAGATTTCACATCAAGTTAGGGAGGCATCATGCCATCTTTTGACATCGTATCTGAGCTGAAAAAAGACGAGTTACAAAACGCGGTGGACAATGCCAACCGCGAGCTGCAAAGCCGCTATGACTTCCGCGGCGTCGAGGCGAGTTATACCTTGGTCAAGGCCGAGAACTTGGTCAAGCTTGAGGCCGACGAGGAGTTCCAGATCCAGCAGATGGACGATATCTTGATGCAGAAGCTGATCAAGCGCGGCATCGAGGTCACCTGCGCCGAGTTTAAGGAGATCACGCGCTCGGGCAAGAAGTCGCTGCAGCAAGTCGTCTTCAAGGAAGGCATCGACAAGGACTTGGGCAAGAAGATCGTCAAGCTCATCAAGGACGAGAAGCTCAAGGTCGACGCCAAGATGAACGATGACACGGTACGCGTCACCGGCAAGAAGCGCGATGACCTGCAGGCGGCCATTGCTGCGGTGCGCGCCAAGCAAGGCGACTTAGGCCAGCCGCTGCAATTCACCAACTTCCGCGACTAAGCGCGTAGAGCGCTGCGCACCGACGCGCTGCGCGCTCGCGCATGCTGCGCCGCAGTGCGGCCCTAAGCCCTAAAACCCGTGGCGGGCGCTGCGGTTTTGGGGCTTTGTGCCCTATGATGGTCTCAGGGGCATGAGGCCCCGGATTTTGAGCAGGTAGGATGTCCCATGGCTGACAATGATGCAACGACGCCGCGTGTGGCGGAGGAGTGCGCTGCGCGCGCGCAGAGCGCGGCTAGCGCGGCAAGCGCAGAGTGCGCGGAGCGGGCGTCTGAGCAGAGCGCTCAGACCACGACGCGCTCGGTGTGGCGCGAGATTTGGTCGAAGCGCATGGGCATTTGTGTGGTCACGGGCTTTGCCTCGGGTATGCCGCTTTTCGTGCTGATCAACCTGCTTGCGGCCTATTTGCGCAAGGAAGGCCTTGACCTCAAGGTCATCGGCGTCTTCTCCTTGATGACCATGCCCTATACGTGGAAGTTTGTCTGGGCGCCCTTGGTCGACCGCTATCAGATTTTCCACCTCGGGCGGCGTAAAGATTGGATCTTGCTCTCGCAGCTCGTGCTCATCATATCCATTGCGGCGCTGGGCTGGTACTCGCCGCAGGAGCATATCGGTATCATTGCGACTTTGGCGCTGGTGGTGGCCTTTGCCTCCGCGACCCAAGACATTGTCCTTGATGCCTATCGGCGTGAGTTTTTGCCCACCTATGAGCTCGGCCTTGGTAACGCCATCTTCGTCAACGCCTATCGCGTGGCGGGCTTAGTGCCGGGCGGCATCTCGCTCATATTGGCTGACTTCGTCTCTTGGAGCGTCGTCTTTACCTTTACCGCAGCTTGCTTGGTGCCATGCCTTGTGCTCACCATCTTCCTGCGCGAAGAGGAGGTGAGCCATGCCCCACGTTCGCTCAAAGCGGCGGTGGTCGAGCCCTTTGCCGAGTTTATCGGGCGCCGCGGCGTCAAGGCGGCGCTCTTTACCGTGTGCTTTGTCTTCTTGTACAAGATTGGCGATAGCATGGCCTTGGCCTTGGCCACGCCGTTTTACCTCGACTTGGGCTATGACCTGACCACGATCGGCATTGTTGCTAAGAACGTGGGCCTGTGGTCGACTGTCGTGGGCGGGCTGCTCGGCGGCGTCTTTATGCTCAAGCTCGGCATCAACCGCGCGCTTTGGATCTTCGGTCTCATTCAGCTCGTCACTATCTTAGGCTTCTATCTCTTAGCCCACCTCGGGCAGAGCGGGACGCCCTCGGTCTGGATTTTGGCCTTCGTGTTGATCGGCGAGTACGGCGGTGGCGGTTTGGGCACGGCGGCCTTTGTCGCCTTCCTTGCCAAGGAAACCAATCCGGCCTATACCGCGACGCAGTTGGCGCTGCTCACCAGCTTCTCGGCCATCCCGCGCACCTTCTGCAATGCCACCACCGGCTACTTGGTCGAAGGCCTCGGCTGGGAAAATTTCTTCTTGTTCTGCACCGCTTTAGCGCTGCCGGGTATGCTCTTGCTCTTTAAAGTGGCACCATGGTCCAGCGCAGAGCAAGCGCCTGCGCGCTCTTAATCCTGCCGTTCTGGTTAAAAAGACAAGTTAGGCCTTTTTGTCTGTAACTTGGGGCGGGCGCCGCCTATGATGGGCACAGAACCGAGCGCTGCCCTGTGCGGCAGGCAGGCATCGCCCCACGAGAGCACCGGGCGGCGCACGTAAGGAGCCAGTATGCATACCATGTCGTGGAAGGCCAAGCTTTGGACCTATACGGTCTGCATCTTTTTTACCTCCGGCAGCTACACCATGTGCATCCCGTTTTTGCCGGTGTACTTGCTCGAATTGGGGGCGCCCGAAGAGAGCATTGAGGTGTGGTCGGCCTTAGTCTTCTCCTCGTGCTTTTTGATCGCGGGGATCATGGCGCCGGTCTGGGGCAAGATCTCCGATACCCGCGGCAAAAAGAGCATGGCGCTGCGCGCGGCGGTGCTTTTGGCGTTGTGCTACACCTTAGGCGGTTTGGTCACGGCGCCGATTCAGCTCCTCGGCGTACGCATCCTGCAGGGATTTGCCAATGGCTATCTACCGGTCATCATGTCGATTGTCTCGGAGGATAGCCCCAAGGAGAAGCTCGGCACCTCGATGAGCTTTATCCAGTCAGCGCAGCTGGTGGGCACGGTCAGCGGCCCGCTCTTAGGCGGCTCTTTAGCCCACATCTTTGGCTATCGCGCTTCGTTTATCATCGCCGGGTGCTGTCTGACCTTGGTGGTCTTTATCACCTACTTAGTGCCGGGTACCAAGAAGGCGGTGGCCGCTGTGACTAAGGCTGCGCCTCAGACCAGCATCATCGCTGACCTCAAGTACTGCTTTACCAATCCTATTGTGCGCGAGCTTTTGATCGCCGGTGCCATCTTCTCGATGGTGATGCTCGCCATTCAGCCACTCTTATCGCTCTATGTGGCGCAGCTCATCGGCGGCTATGCTGACGTGGCCTTCTACGCCGGTCTTGCCTGCTCGCTGCCGCCGCTCATCGGCGCCTTTACCTCGCCCATGTGGGGCTATTTAGGGCAGCGCCGCGGCTATTACCGGGTGATTGCGGTCACCACTATGGGCGCCGGTATCTTCCTTGCGGTGCAGTCGCTCGCGCCGAGCTATTGGATCTTGATGATCATGTCGGCCTTGATGGGCCTGTTCATCGTCGGCTTTAACCCGGCGCTGTGCGCCTCCATCACCTTGGCCACGCCCGATGACTTCAAGGGCCGCGCCTTCGGCGCTCTGACTATGGCCGGACAATTGGGCTGCATGGTCGGACCGTTCCTTGGGGCATTGGTCTCAAGCAGCCTTGAGATGCGCTACCAATTCACGGTCTCAGGTTCCGTCTTGATCCTGCTCAGCCTCTACTTTGGCTATCGCTTTGTCGCGCTGCGGCGCGCCAAGCGCCGTGGCACCCTGCGCGCCTTAACCGAAGACAGTGCCGAGGGCCTTGATGACAAGTAGGCGTAGGCCTTAGGCGGGGCGCCGCTGGGCTTGAGCGCTGCCGGGGTAGTGACCAAGGTGGAGCGCCGCCGGGCTTGAGCGCTGCCGGGGTAGTGACCAAGGCGGAGCGCCTAGGGTGAAGCGCCAAGAGCGCAGCGCCCCATTTGAGGGCAGGTGCTGCAGCGCAGGGTGCGCGGAGCTAACAGGGGCCTGCGCGTCGCCGCCGTGGGCATAAAAAAGGGATGGATGAGAGCGCGTGGCGAGGGTGGGCGCAGGGGCGCGCAGACGCCGTCGCAAGCTGCCTTTACCCTTTTTTCTAGTTAGCTCACAATCGCGTGAAGCGGGCGCGCGCGGACATATGGGGCCTAGGTGTTTTGTGCTAAAATCCCCCAATTGATGCCTACCTGAAAAGGGGTGGTGGGTACCTTTTGCACTCTTTTCACCACGCGCAGTTGAGCCAAGACCGAGCTAGGTTGCGGGTCACTGCCCTGCGTCTTAGACAACCTGGGCTAGGTTGTCGTGCTAAGTTTTTTGTTGAGCGTTGCTCAGCCAAGAACTTAGCAAGACAACGGTAGCTACTGGTGGCTCTTAATGTCAGATTATCAGTCACCGCTGCTCTGCCCTGTGGCGCAAAAGCCGCTCTCACTTCTCTCCTCGTTGCATCTCCCTTTGTGACTTATGTACGGTAATCCCTTTAGGAGGATGGACTTGGCCTGCTCCTACCGTGGCAGCAGTCTCATGGGCGGTGGCGTCAGAGGTGAGCGGTCACGGAGTGCAGGGTGTAGCGGTACTCATGTTTTTTTTTGAGTTTTGTGGCCAGCCACACAGCACCTGAGCTGCAGCTATGCTGTCATAACGGCAGCTAGTGCTCAGGGGCGCCGAAGGCAGCTTCGGCCGGTGGGGCGGGCTGAGCTACCGAGCTCAGCTCGACTTGCCTGCGGTGGGCCATGGAGTGAAAGCAAAAGGTATGCGGTGCGCTTCCTTAAGCTTTAGGACGTAAGAGTGAGGCACGGCGTACTGGCCGTGCGCCAGTAAACGTTTACGGCGGTAGCGGCCAAAGCGGTTGGTGACAGCCGCCTCGGCTCGTAACGGCGGGCTCGTACCGCAGGTGGTGGCAAAGACCACAGCCTAAGGTAACGGCCGCAGCGCGTGCGTAACGCTTGCGTCTTGACTTGAGGCTTCTGCAGCATCCCTGATCCAGGTTAGCAGAACACATATGTGGAGCCGTGGCTCCGTATAAGTTTATTGGAACCGCCTATGATTAACATCAAAAAAGGATTGGATCTGCCTATCAGCGGCCAACCTGTACAGACCATAGGCACAGGTCCAGAGGTAAAGCATGTTGCCTTGTTAGGCAGCGATTACCCTGGCTTGCGCCCTTCGATGTCTGTAGAGGTGGGTGATGCCGTTAAGAAAGGCCAGGTACTGTTCGAGGACAAAAAGAACCCAGGTCCACGCTTTACCGCTCCGGCCTCGGGTACTGTGGTTGCCATCAACCGCGGTGCACGTCGTGCTTTCCAATCGATTGTCATCGAAGTTGATCCTGCCCAGGCTGGTGTGGCCTTCACCAAGACCCCAGCTGATAAGTTAGGCGAGTTGAGCGCCGAGGCCGTTAAGGCTGAGCTCAATGAGTCGGGCATGTTCACCGCTTTCCGTACCCGTCCTTTTGACAAGGTACCACACCTTGAGAGCATGCCACATTCGATCTTCGTCACCGCTATGGATACCAATCCTTTAGCTGTCGACCCGAAGATCGTGATTGCTAAAGAGCGCGATGCTTTCGTTAATGGCTTGATGGTTTTAAGCCGCTTAGGCGTTACCGTCTACGTCTGCCACGATGACAAGTCCATTCCACTGTGCTCTGCTCCTAATGTCCAAGAAGAGATGTTCACCGGCCCACACCCAGCAGGTCTGCCGGGCACCCACATCCACTTATTAGACCCAGTCTCCGAGAACAAGACCGTTTGGCACATCGGCTACCAAGACGTGATCGCCATTGGTCACCTCTTCGTTGAGGGCGAGTACTACAACAAGCGCTACATCGCCATCGGCGGTCCAAACGCCAAGGAGCCACGCGTAGTTGAGACGCTGCAAGGCGCTTCGGTCGCTGAGCTGACGCAAGATGAGATCATCCCATCGGAGTATGGCGTACGTGTTATCGCAGGTTCGGTGCTGTGGGGCAATAATGCGGTCGGCCCTTGGGCTTACTTAGGCCGTCACCACCTGCAGATCTCCTTGCTTGAAGAAGGCAAGATGCACGACTTCGTGCTCAAGAGCTGGCTGGGCCTTGGCCTCAAGCGCCACTCGGCTTCGGCGGCCTTTGCCTCGCACTTCATCAAGCCTGCTGAGTACACCTTCAACACTGCTTTAAACGGCGGTGCCCGCCCAATGGTTCCAATTGGCTTGTACGAGAAGGTAGTTCCACTTGATATGGAGCCAACCATGCTCCTGCGCGCCATTGAAATCAATGACGTCGATCAAGCTAAGCTCTTAGGCTGTTTAGAGCTGTCTGAGGAAGATGTCGCGTTATGCACCTACGTCTGCCCAGGCAAGACTGATTACGGTCAGCTCTTACGTCGCAGCTTAACTAAGATTGAGCTGGAGGGTTAAACCGTGCTGTTAGAACTCTTTAAAAAGTTAGAGCCGATGTTCGAGAAGGATGGCCTCTTAGCGAAGCTCTATCCGCTCTACGAAGGTGCTTTCACTTTATTCTTCTCCTCGGGCAAGGTTACCACCGGCAATACTCACGTGCGCGATTACATCGACTTAAAGCGCATCATGATTATTGTCTACTTTGCCGTATTCCCAACCATGATTTGGGGTTGGTACAACGTCGGTGCCCAGACCGTCGCCGCGATCGCCAGCATGGCTAACGGTGCGGAGATTGCCTCCTTTGACTATGCCTTGTTCAGCATGGACTACCACTTCGCGTTAGTTCAGCTCTTAGGCGGTTCCTTGGGGACTGATGCAGGCCTCTACAGCAAGCTCTTGATTGGCCTTGTGCACTTCCTGCCGATCTACATCGTCGTCTTCGTCGTCGGTGCTTTCTGGGAAGTCCTGTTCTGCATCGTCCGCAAGCACGAGATCAATGAGGGTTTCTTTGTTACCTCCATCCTCTTTGCCCTGATCGTTCCACCATCGATCCCACTGTGGCAGGCTGCCTTAGGCATCTCCTTCGGTGTTGTGATCGCCAAGGAGCTGTTCGGCGGTACTGGTCGTAACTTCATGAACCCAGCCTTAGCAGGCCGTGCCTTCTTGTTCTTTGCCTACCCGGCCTCGATCTCCGGTACCGATTGCTGGGTACCAGTTGATGGCTTCTCGGGCGCTACTCCATTAGCTCAATGGATGGAAGGCGGCGAGGCTGCTTTAGTCAACGCCTTAGGTGAGAAGATCACTTGGTTTGATGCCTTCTTAGGCAACATCCCAGGCTGCATCGGTGAAGGCTCCACCCTGATGATCTTAGTTGGTGCTGCCATCATCTTAGTCATGGGTATTGCCTCGTGGCGCATCATGGTTGGTATCTTAGTCGGTGCCTTCCTGTGCTCTTCGCTCTTCAATGCCATCGGCTCTGACACCAACAACATGTTCTCGATGACCTTCATCTGGCACATCGTGTTAGGTGGTTTTGCTTTTGGTGCTGTCTTTATGGCTACCGATCCAGTGTCTTCGGCCTTTACCAACAACGGTAAGTGGTGCTTTGGCATTCTGATTGGTGTCATGGTTGTGTTAATCCGTGTGGTCAACCCAGCCTACCCAGAAGGCATGATGCTCGCCATCTTGTTCGCTAACTGCTGGGCTCCTCTGTTTGACTACATGGCAACCAACCGCAATATCAAGAGGAGACTTGGCCGTGCTTAAGTTCAATAAAGACTCTGTATTTGGCACGTTCACTGTCATTATCGGTCTGTGCTTGGTCTGCTCGGTGTTGGTCTCCAGTGCCGTGGTCGCCTTAGGCCCATTCCAACAGGCTGCTATCAACAATGACCGCCAGGTAAACATCCTGAAGGTATCTGGCTATGACATTGAAGGTACGGTTGCTGATACCTTTAACGCCCACATCGAAGCTCGCTTAGTTGATCTGGACGCAGGCAAGTTCGTCGCCGACGTCACCTCCGAGCAGGCCCAGGCTTTCAACTTCCAATCCTTAGCCAAGGATCCTAACTACAACGTCGCCATCCCTGAAGACGTCGACTTCGCTAAGATGCGTGTTCGCACCAAGAACATGCCAGTTTACTTAGCCAAGAACGATAAGGGCGAGGTCGAGCGCTACATCCTGCCATTCTACGGTCAGGCTCTGTGGTCGACCGTCTATGGCTATGTTGCAGTCGCTCCGGATGGCAACACCATCAAGGCTGTGACCTTCTACAGCCACGGTGAGACCCCAGGCTTAGGTGGCGAGATCGATAACCCTCGTTGGCAGGCCTTATGGGTTGATAAGAAGATCTGGCGTGACGACGGTACCGCTGGCTTCGTGATCACCAAGAACGCCGACCACACGGGTGACGGCAAGGACTACGAGGTGGATGCCCTCTCGGGTGCTACCTTAACTAGTGTGGGCGTCAACAACGCTGCTCACTACTGGTTACAAGTAGCTTACAAGCCTTTCTTAGAGAACGTCCGCAAGGGGGAAATCTAAATGAGTGAAACTAAGGCTCCAACATGGAAGGAAGTCCTAGTTGACCCGCTCATCGCAAACAATCCTGTGATGGTGCAGGTTCTAGGTATCTGCTCTTCCTTGGCCGTGACGTCGTCGATGAAGACGGCCTTTGTCATGGGCCTGTCAGTAACTTGCGTCTGCGGCTTCTCTAACTTAGCCGTGTCTTGGGTGCGCAACTACATTCCAAGCTCGGTACGTATCATTGCGCAGATGACCATCATTGCCTCGCTGGTAATCTTGGTCGACCAGGTCTTAAAGGCCTTCGCCTACGACCTGTCCAAGCAACTGTCCGTGTACGTAGGTCTGATCATTACCAACTGTATCGTTATGGGTCGTACCGAAGGCTTCGCCCTGAAGTATCCTCCGGTCACCTCCTTCTTTGACGGTATCGGTAATGGCCTCGGCTACATGCTGGTATTGTGCATCATCGCCACCATCCGTGAGCTCTTCGGCTCGGGTTCGTGGTTTGGCATTACCATCATGCAAACCATCAACAACGGCGGCTGGTACAACCCATGCGGCCTTTTGGTCATGCCACCTTCGGGCTTCTTCTTGATCGGTCTTTTGATCTGGTTAGTCAAGATCTACCGCAAGGACTTGATCGAGCAGCCTGAGTACGAGACCCACCGGGAGGATTACTAATGTTAGAGCATTACCTCTCCTTATTGGTGAAGAGTATCTTCATCGAGAACATGGCATTAGCCTTCTTCTTGGGTATGTGTACCTTCTTGGCCGTATCCAAGAAGGTCTCCACCTCGATGGGCTTGGGCTTAGCCGTGGTCTTGGTACAGGTCTTAGCAGTACCTGTCAACAATCTGGTCAACACCTATGTGTTAAAGGCTGACGCCTTAGTACCAGGCCTCGATCTCTCGTTCTTAAGCTTCATCACCTACATCGGTGTTATTGCTGCGATCGTGCAGATCTTGGAGATGTTCTTAGACAAGTTTGTACCGTCCCTGTACAGCGCCTTAGGTATCTTCTTACCTCTGATCACCGTAAACTGCGTTATCTTCGCTGGTGTATCCTTCATGGTACAACGCGAGTACACCTTCGCAGAATCGGTGGTCTACGCTTTCGGTTCGGGTGCATCATGGGCCTTAGCTATCGTCCTGTTAGCTGCTATTCGTGAGCGCTTAAAGTACTCCGATGCTCCTGCTGGTGTCCGCGGTCTGAGCTTAGTGTTCATCACCGCCGGTCTGATGGCCATTGGCTTCATGTCCTTTTCCGGCATTCAGCTCTAAGAGGTACGCATGTTTACAATCGTCTCGGGCGTTTTGATGTTCGTGATTGGCGTTGCCATCTTAGTGGCATGCATTCTCGTCGCAAAGCGCTTCTTAGTCAGTTCGGGCGACATCACCATTGGCATCAATGGCGATGACAAGCTCGCCTTCAAATGCCCAGCCGGCAATAAGCTGTTAAACAACTTATCCGACCGCGGTATCTTCGTTTCGTCCGCCTGCGGTGGCCGTGGTGCTTGCGGTCAGTGCAAGGTCAAGGTCGTCAAGGGTGGCGGCGACGTGCTGCCAATCGAGTACTCACACTTCAACAAGCGTCAGATCCGCGAAGGCTGGCGTTTAGCTTGCCAGGTCACGGTCAAAAACGACTGCGAGCTGGAGCTGCCTGCTGAGATCTTCGGCGTCAAGAAGTGGGAGTGCGAGGTTATCTCCAACAACAACGTCGCAACCTTCATCAAGGAGTTACGCCTGAAGGTACCTGAGGGTGAGGAAGTTCCATTCCGCGCCGGTGGTTACATTCAGATCGAGGCTCCAGCCCACACCGTCTACTACAAGGATTTTGATATCCCTGAGGAGTACCGCCAGGACTGGGATCACTTCGGTCTGTTCGATCTGGTTTCCAAGGTCGATCACCCAACCATCCGTGCTTACTCGATGGCTAACTACCCAGATGAGAAGGGTCTCATTATGCTCAACGTGCGTATTGCGACCCCTCCTTTACGTCAGTTAAAGGAGCTGCCACCGGGCATCATGTCTTCGTACATCTGGAGCTTGAAGCCAGGCGACAAGGTCACCATCTCCGGCCCATTCGGCGAGTTCTTTGCTCGCGATACCGACAACGAGATGGTCTTCATCGGTGGTGGTGCCGGTATGGCTCCAATGCGTTCGCACATCTTCGACCAGTTAAAGCGTCTCAACACCAAGCGCCGCATCTCCTTCTGGTATGGTGCTCGTTCCTTAAAGGAAGCTTTCTACGTCGACGAGTTCAATCAGTTAGCCAAGGAGCATCCAAACTTCACTTGGACCTTAGCTTTATCTGATGCGCTGCCAGAGGATCATTGGACTGGTGCCACGGGCTTCATTCACAACGTTCTCTACGAGAACTACCTGAAGAATCACAAGGCTCCAGAAGACTGCGAGTTCTACATGTGCGGCCCGCCAATGATGACCAAGTCCTGCGTCAACATGTTGCATGACTTAGGCGTTGAAGACGAGAACATCCTGTTCGACAACTTCGGCGGCTAGAGCCTAGCGGCTCTGCGCGCGCCTGACAGCGCGCCGCCCCTGCGGGGCTCCCGCCCCGCCTTGCGCAGGCACAGCCTGCGCCCTCAGCCCCGTGGCCTCCCGGCCCCGGGGCTTCGTCGTCCTTGGCGCCGCGCAAATCTGCACCGGCGCCTGCCATTGTCGGGCGCGCCCGGACCGCCTTGTGCGCGCCACAAGGCGCGCAGGCTTAGTCCGGGCTTACAGGTAGTAGGGCTCAGCTGCGCGCGTCGCTCGTACGCCAAGACGTAATTTGGTGCTCTGTGATCACCAGCTGGACATAGGTCACCGTGCGGCCGCAGGTTGCGCTGCCAGACATAGGCTCCCAGAGCTGAGCGGCATCAGTCGTAAGCGTAACCGCATATACACGCTGGGGCGTCGTGAGCACAAGGTCGACCTGTGGCGCGCTCTCTTCTTGCACCGCAATCGCATCAGAGCGCAGCCACAGCGCGAGCAAGGAGCAGTACTGCGATACGGAGACCATGACCTTGGGCAGATGGTTCAGCAGGGCATTGAGGCTCTGACACATGAGGTCGAGATCAGCTGCGAGCAAGGCGGCTTGCGCTTGATGGAGCGCAGGTGTTACCTGCCCCTCTTCAAGCCCTAAGAGGTAGCTCGTGATGACTACGGTAAACTTAGAGGCCACATCGTAGTTGGTCAGACATCCGATGAAGCTGCGCGCTTCGGGCGGAAGCTGCTGGTTTGCTGGTGCAATCTCTGCGAGCGTGATCATCCCGCTCTGCACTAAGAGTTGTAGTGGGGTGATTGCGCTCAAGTCGGGCGAAGTTACCAGATCGGCGGGAGTGATCGTGAGCTGGGGGCGGCAAATGGCAGCGATATCAGCAAGGGCTAAAGCGTTGTGTTGCAAATAAGCGTATAGGGCTGCGCTCGCATTCGCGCTATTCATCCAGAAGCTATTGAAGACTGGGAGGCGCGCGGCATTACCAAGGGGCGAGGTCACAGGCGCGAAGAATTGGTTGAGCGCATGTGGACTGTAGAGCTTAACTTTGGCATGGTAATCAAAGCAAAAGCCGCCATAAGAGCGCTGGAGCTGGGCTAAGAGCGACTTGGGTGCAACTTGCAAGCGCTGCGCGGCCGTCTGGATATGAGGGCCATAATTGGTGCGCAGCTCCTGCTCGGTAACCCCCAAGATATTAGCGTAATCAGGCATCATGGTGATGTCAGTGATATTGGAGAAGAGCTCCGCAAAGCGATAACGCATGATACCAGTGATGAAAATAAAACGAATATTAGCAAGAGAGCTTAACCATGCGTAAAAGGTGCTCAGGCAGGTGCGTGCGGTGTTAAAGCTCGGCTCATCGGCGAGGTTGGTGGACAGGGGGTAGTCCCACTCGTCGATCAAGAAAACCAAATCATGAGTGCGCGTGATGGCGCCTAACTGCGCAAGAAAGTCCTTGAGCGGCAGGGTGCGTGCTACCGCAGAGGCTTGTGGGAAGCCTACGGCGCTAAAGGCCGCAACAAGGAGGCCCTTGAGCGAGCACTCAAAGTCGGGGCCGGTGACCTTGATGAAGGGGAGCGCGATGACCGGATAGCGCTTCTGCTCCGGCCAGTGACCATAGATTGCGGTTCCTGCGAAGTTTTGGTCGCCGTGAGTGAAGAGCTCCTGTAGGATAGAGCAGAGGAGCGTCTTGCCCATACGCCGGGGCCGAGACAAGAAGACTCTGCGCTGCGCTGTAACTAAAGCGCCAAGCTGAGCCGTCTTATCGACGAAGAAGAGGTCTTGTTTGCGGATAGCGCGCCAGCTGGCTATGCCCAGCGGCAGGGATTTGAGCCGCAGTTGAGTCATACCTTCACCTCACAAGCTCGCCGCAGCACGGCCTGCACCTCTGCCACAACTTAGACAGGGCGCATCGTACTTGGCTTAAGCGTGTAGCAATCTGCTTGTCGGTGAACCCTGTGAGATCCTTGATCCACTCAACGCCATTTTCCAGCAGATCACGCGCGATATCATTGGTGCACACATTGCGCGAGCTTCGCTCCTTTTGGAAGCTTACTTGCCTGACTGAAAGTGGGATGATGAGTTAAGACGATGGGCTTGAGGGGAAGCAGAGGCTGCTGTTGCAGTGCACCATGACAGCTTCCAGCCATCATATAACAAGTCGCTTAACTTGTTAAGCTGCGGTAAAGTGAGATATATGGTGAAGTTGCGTAGGCTTAGTGATACTTGCGCAGGCGCAGAGCTTCGCCGATTAAGGCGAGGGCTATGACGATGTCAATGGCAAGCCATAGGGCGCGACCTAAGGGCAAGGGCGCGAAGGGCTGGAATAGCGCGGCCAGCACCAAGGCGATGAATGTCCGCTGCCGCTCCTTAAGCAGGTTGTAGATCCATGCCAAAAACAAGAAGCCCACGGTGGCTCCGAAGCGAACCAAGATGAAGTAGCCATAGGGCATAGGGGCGATGCAGCCAAGTAACAAGGCCGCCATCACCAACTCGGTGATGATGAGATGCTTCGTTGTTGTCAGCATAGCGCCTCCTTGAGCTGTGATCGGCCCGAGGTATAGTCTCAGGCCAGTTAACACTTGGTACCTTTCGGTGAGTTGGGCAGCTTATCGGCCTGCGCTGCCGGAGCTTATTTCGTGAGATAAAGCTCAGCCTGCTCCTCTAGTGTTTTGTGATTGAGGATTGAATATAGTGTGTTGTATGATTGACATGCCTGAGCTTCGCCTAACTCGCAGGCCTTGGAGTAGTTGGATAGGGCCTTCCTCGAGTTGATCTTTGTACCCCAACCCTCCTCATACAGAAGACCAAGAACAAAAGTGCCGAAGCTGTCTTCTGCTTTGGCCGACTTCTGGGCCCAATTAAAGGCCTGCTTGTAGTTAGTTGGTACGCCTTGACCTTGAGCATACATTAAAGCCAATCGACCAGCTCCGCGGCTGTTACCATTTTCTGCAGAAATTTTGGTCCATTTTGCTGCTTGAACTTCGTTCTTATCAAGAAATGAGTAATAGTCGGAAAGTGCGAGCGCAGCCTGCGGTAGTAGTGAGTGACGTTTCGTCTCTTCGGAGAAGAGCATTGCTCTCTCAGCATACTGAGTTAAGTATTGACGAGCTAGTGCTTTTAATCTACGGTTGTCTGGGTGATCTATAAGATCAGTTAAATATGATTTTCCTAGAAAGTAATCTGCTGACAGAATGCTGCCAAAATCACTTTTGTTATTTGTGGCTCGGGTGAGCCAATAGTACATTCGTTTGGTGTCTTTGATAGACTTAGACGGAGCTTCTGAAAAGCTTGTGCCTATGATGTATTGGCTAAATATATCGTCGTTGCAAGCATCATTGTATTTTAAAAATGCCATTATCCTAATATCGTTTATTGGAGAAGGTTGTTGTGTTAGGATAAGGTTGGAGAGATGGTTGGAGTATAACTGTCCCATCTTGGCTGAAGCTTCTGGTTGTAGTTGTAGAGCTTGATCGAAGACAAGGTCAAAGTTGTAGGTGGAGCTTGCGCGCTCGTCTTGGGTGTATACTTGCTTTAACAGTTCTTTGTCTGCCTTGAGCTTGGCCTTAAACTCCTTTATCTCCGTATCGCTGTAGGCAACATCTTCTAAGGTTAAGTCTTCGCCGAAAATGATGTCTTCGTCTGCTGCTTGAGCAGGTGTAACGAATGCTATGACAAGTGCAAAGAAGAGCGCCGACCACTGTGATAGTGCTGCAGTTATAGTTGTTTTCATTGAAAACTCCTTCTTGTTATCGAACCTGCGCTATAGCGCAGGGAGTTGTGCGTTAGGGAGCTTTAAGGAGCCCTCCAAGGCGGGTTAAGGTGATGCTCATAGACTGCGCTGGCTGTTGTTATGGATTGCCGTCGCTGGCCTTCGCGCTCTTTAGGTTATGGATGCAGAGGTGTAGTATCTCAATGACTAAGGCTATGATAATGAGAACATCAATGAAAAGCCACACACCTCGCTCTAAAGGCAAGGGTGAAAAGGGTTGGAATAAGGCAGCAATAGCCAAGGTCGTGACCGTCATGCGCTGAGCCTGCCGCAGGCTGTAGCCCCAAGCTAAGAGTAAGAAGCCCACGGTGACGCCGAATCGTGACAAGATGATGAGCTCATAGGGCCTATGAGCCATACAGCCAAGCAACAATAGTATCAAAGCCAGTGCAGTGATTATGAGCGATTGATCCTTAAGCATGATACCTGCTTTATAAGCGAAAGGAGAGCCGCGGTGATAAGCGAAGGGATCGTCAAACTGTTGCGAGTCGGCTTGTGATGATGATGTGTTATCACTATGGCCTTCTCTGTTAGTGCTATCGCTGTGAGCCTTTTGGTCGGAGAAGGTCTTGTTGTTGGTGTTGCCTGCGCTCTGGCTGTGCTCTTTATAGTCGGCGTGGGCTTCTCTTTTAGCGTTGCCCGCGTTTTCTCGGCGGCCTTTGTAGTTAGAGTGTGGTTCGCTACCTGCACTATCGCTATGAGCCTGGTTATGAGAGAAGGCTTCGCTGTTAGTACTACCTGAGCTATCGCGGCGACATTCGTAGGTATAGTTGGCTTGACTATCAGCTTCGCTTTGATTGTCGGTAGTCTGCTGGCCTTTGTGACTAACTACTTCTAATATTATTATCAATATGGCTATAAGTATAAAACTATAAATAGTTATAACTATGGCTTCTGACATTGGTTAGATCTCGTGTAAAGTTGGGTGCCTGAGCCTTCGGGCTCAGGCAGGTTCATTGTCTTAGCTGCAGCTATTGAGCAGCGGCAGGAGCAGTGGTCGGAACCGCAGGGGCGGCTGCGGTGCTTGGGGTGAGGCTTTGGCTTAAGGTCGTAAGCTGGGCCTTGAGTTGCTCTAATTGGGTCGCAAGGACTTGGGCGTTGTTGGTTTGGGCGCTCACCTGCGTGTTGGTTTGGTTGAGCTGCTGGGTCAGGGCGTTAAGCTGCGCCTGCACTTGGGCGATGGTCGTGCCTAAGTTCGTGAGGTGCTCGGTGGTGGTGCTCTGCGTGGCAGCTTGCTGCGCTAAGTTCTGTACCGTTTGTTGGACGGACTGCGCTGCTTGGTTGGTGCTGCTGGCTGCTTGGGTCGCAGTTTGGGCGGCTTGTTGCAGGCCTTGCGCTGCTTGGTTTACCGTTTGGCTGGCTTGTTGAGCCGTCTGCGCTGCCTGCTGGGCGCCTTGAGCGGCTTGCTGGGCGCCTTGGGCAGCTTGCTGGGCTTGCTGCGACACCTGCTTGGCCTGATCGGTGGTCTGGCTTAAGCTGCTGCTGCTCTGCGTGAGCGCTTGCGTGACATTTTGGGCCGTGCTGGCGATGCTCTGGGCGCTTTGCTCAATCGAGCTTTGGGCCGAGCTGATGCTCTTGGTGCCGTTGGCTAAGCTGTCCTTGATGCCGTTGAGCTCAGCGGTCAGGCTGCCTGAGGCCTCGTTGAAGGAGGCGATGCTGTGCTCGGAGTCCACCAAGGTGACGGTCAGAGAGCTTAACTTCTCGGAGCTGGCCTGTAAGGTGGTTACTTGCTGCTCGTAGCCTGCAATCAGCTCCTTGAGCTGGTTGGTGATTGAGGTCGTGTCCTGCTCATGCTGCAGTAAGGTGTTGAGCTTAGACTCACGGTCTTTGATGTCGGCGGCGAGCTGGGTGTTCTCGTGCTCAAGCTCACGGTTTTCACGCTTGAGCTTCTCTTGCTCGCTTTGCAGTTTCTGGTTTTGCTCGGCGAGCGGACGGTTGGCCTTAGCCTTGGCTTGCAGCTCCTTGAGCTCCAAGGCGGCCTTGTCGTACTCGCTTTGGGTCTTGGTGATGCTCTGCTGGAGCGCCTCTAAGTTGGCATTGCCTTGGGTCAGAGCCTGCTCAAGACTGTCCTTTTCCGTCTGATACTTTTGGTAGTAGGCGTCGATTTCCTGCTTCTCTTTACGCAGGGCCTCGACCTGTTGCTGTAGGTCGGAGCGCTCGGCGGTCAGCTCGGTGATGTTGCGCTCCAAGTCGAACTTGTCGGCGCGCATGGTGGCAATGTCCTGCTTGCTCTGAGCGACCGTCTCGATTAAGGCCTTGTGGTTGGTGATGGCCTCATTGAGCTTGTCAACGTTGTTGCTGTTGATGTTGAGGATATAGAAGACGTACAAGCACAGCGCCAAGGCGAAGGTGATGAGAATGAAAAAGAACGGGCGCAGCGGCACGCGATACTGCTTGCGTGCGGACGTGGCCTCTTTGCCGAGGGTGTAGACCTGCTGCTTGAGCTGGTCGGGATTAGGAGTGGTGTAATCTTCTGGGGTGGTCATAGTCGAGGTCTCAATAAGTTAGAAGGGCATGGCGGTGCTGCGTGAGGCATTGCGGCTTGGGGCGTTACGCTCGGTTGGGCGCTCGATGCGGCGGGTGGCCACCAGCTCCTTGAAGCGCGAGATAACTTGCTGGGCGCAGGCGTTCGGATCCTGCGTGATGAGGCAATTGCGGAAGCGGATGGTGGCAAAGGAGATGGGCTTAAGCTCCGCTAAGTTCTGGGCCCGCACCTTGTCTTCAGGCACTTCTTGGTAGTGCTGGGCATCAACCCAGTAGAGGTAGTGCTGGCTGCCATCGCATTCGATATCAAGGCCGACATCCTGATAGACCAAGGCCAAATCTAGGCGATAGCGCAGCATCGGCAGCTGGGTGTAGAAGCCGACCTTGTGCGTATCAAAGAACCGATCCTGCTCCATACCCTGCACAATGGCTTGATAGAGCTGATGCTCCCAAATCGTGTCAAAGCGCACACCGCGCGTGGCGTAGCCGGCAAGCTGCGCTTGGGCCAGCATCATGTCTTGAGCGCTCGCACCATAAGCGCTGAGCTCATCCTTGCTTTGTAGGGCTGCAAGGTATGGGATATTGGCGCGCAGCACGAGCGCGCTCGGATTGCCAACCACAAAGAGGTAGTCACGCGCACGGGAGAGGGCGACGTTGATGATGTGCGGGTCGAGGGCAAACTCCTTTTGCGAGCTCGGACTGAGGCACATATTGTAGATAATGGTGTCGCAGTCCTTGCCTTGGAATCGATGCACTGTATCGATCTCAAGCTTCAACTGCTTGCACTCTTCTCTCTCCTGATCAGCGAGCATACGGCTGCTGAGCTTAGTGATGTGGGCGCGGTACGGTGCAATGACGCCAATGGTGCCTCGGTAGCCTTCTTGGGCCAAGGTGCGTAACAGCTCAACGGTCTGATCGATCTCTTGGGGGCAATAACGCGAGCTCTTGAGTTGCTGCGGCATGCTATCGAGAACTGGCACGAAGTTGAAGCCCAAGTCATAGCTCCTCAGGAGCTTATGCTGGTTGGCCAACTCGTGCTGATCGACCTTACGGCGCGCTGCCAACTGCCCCCGGTAGAAGCTTTGGGAGATGTAGGAGACGATGTTTGCGACCGAGCGGCGGTTTTGGCGCAAGATGAGCTCAGGCAGAACCTCTTGACTGCCCCGCTCCAGCGTGTGGTAGGCAAAGCTGTGCAGAGCAAAGTCATAGATGGTGCTGTTGAGATCAAAGCGCAGGCGCAGCTTAGTGGACAGATTGTAGACATAGCTGGTCTGGTCGATGGCCGCTTGTGCATAGCCGCCCACCGGTGGCAGCTGCTGCGGATCGCCAATGATTGCGGCACGCTTGGCGCGGAACAAAATCGGCAAGGCCGCGATAAAGTTAAATTGGGCCGCCTCATCGAAGATGACCAAGTCAAACATGGCGCTGCGGCACGGTAGCGATGTCCCCACACTCAACAGCGAGGTGGTGCAAACCGGGAAGTGCTTGAGCACGAGGTCGGGGTTCTTTGCGAGTCGCTCGTCGGCATCGCGCATATTCACCATGTTTTTGAGGATGCCCTTGGCCTCAAGGGTTACGCCCTCGGGGGCAATCTCGGTACCATCCTGATTAAGCTGTGTACTCAACTGCGCCAGTTCTGCGCGCACGCTATTGTCGACATCGCGTACGGGCAAGCGCCGCGAATCTGAGCTGGGCTCCAGCGCCAAATGCTTGATGGTGTCCTCTAAGCTTTCCGTATCAAGCTCGGGCTGCTTGGCGTGCGGCAGCTTGAAGGCGATCTTGCTTTGCACCAGCTGCGTCTTGAGCTGCGTGAGCTTGCGCACGCTTTGAATCAGCTCCTTAAGCTGCTTATGGTCGCAATAACGCAGCATTTGGTTTGTGCGCACCACCCACCCGCGCTTGACGGCACTCAGGTGCTGGAAGGTATCGCTGTCTTCTGGGTGATAGGTCTGATAGAGGTCGATGGTGCGCTCTAACGACTCAAGCTCTTCGAGGAAGCGCTGCTGCTTGGCTTTATTAGGGCTAAAGCGCACATTGAAGAGCAGATTGGCATGGCGCTTTGCCTTCTCACCACTTTGGGGGGCGGGCGCTGCTTGGTCCTGCGTGAACAGTTGGGCAAAGAGCTTGCGTGCCGGGGCCGGCATCTGCTCGACGCTGTGGCAGTAGCGGTAGATGAAGCGCTGGGCGAGATCATCAATCTTGGTTTGGAGCAGGTTGTAATCGAGCTCAGCGTGCTCGCGCAGTTGCTCTAAGGCGGTAATCTGCTGCTCTTGCTGCATCACCTTGTGGTTAAAGCGCTCACATGCGTCGCCGACTTGCTGCAAGTGCAGAGAGCGCTGGGCCAACTCTTTGGCCAGCTGCTTAAACTTCAAGGCGGAGTTCGAGTTTTTGTCTTTAAGCAGTTTAGCCAGCCGATAAGTCTGCGGGCGTCCCTGTTGATCGCTAAGCTGGAGCTTGGCTTTGTCATAGAAGGCATCGATCGCTGCGTTGTTGAACGAGGTCACCAAGACCTTTTGGCCGCGTACGGCATGGTTATAGGCGGCGCTGACCACGGTCATCGTCTTGCCGGTGCCCGGAGGGCCTTGCACCAAGGTCAGGTCATTTTTGAGCATCGAGCGCACGGCATGGGTTTGGTCTTCGTCACAAGGGCAACTTGGGTCGAAGTTGAAGACCAAGGCGGCACGGCTCGAGACATCAAAGGCATTGATGCCGACTGCGCTTGGTTGGGCAGTTGGCTGGTCGTCTGCAGGCTCGGAGCTTTCGCTCTTGTTACTCTGCGCACGGATTTGCGCGCTGCGCTCGTCGACGAAGAAGCAGCTTAAGGCGCTTTGCCTCAGCTCGTCGTCGGTGGCTTTGGCAATGAGCTTTAAGTCCCTGAGGGCGCTTTTGTCGTAGTTGCGCGGCTGTGAGACGGAAATAGTGGCCGCAAAGACAATCTTGTCGTCGCAGTGCTCGAGCTCACTGACACAGACTAAGCGGGCCAAGTCATCAAAGGCAAACGCAGAGCCGTAGCAATGATCACCGAAGTAGGTGCGAATTAAGGTGTTGAGCGGCGTGATGGCGGCGGTGACGGCGGTCGGCGTCTTGAGCTTGTCATAGACTTGCCCGGCAAAGCCATCTAAGAGCTTTTGATCGAACAGGTCTTTGGCCTGCCGACAGAAGGCGTCTTCGTTATAGAACGGGCCAATCACCTGCGTGCTGGTAATGGTACCCTGAGCGTTCATCTGGGCTTGGTTTAGGGCAAAGTAGAACAGCGGGGTGTAGCAGCGCTCCGCGCCTTGCCCGGTGACCAAGATAGGCCAGCCTAAGAAGAGGCGACAGTTTTCTTCTTTGCTGATTGCGTCTAAGTTGTGGCGCACGAAGTTGGAGTCGGCGACCTCAACTTGCGCTTGAGCCAGCTTGATCGGGCCGTGATGCGGTTTGCTGCGTCCAAGGCCGAGGCTGAGCTCAAGGCTGCTAGCGCCGAGGACGGTGGTGTCTGATTCGGTGAGATTCAGACGCTTCACCAGCGAGTACTCTTGGGCGCTGGGCTTAACTTTGCCTTGGGGCGTCACCACCTCTTCTTGGGCGCTGAAGCTTAACGAGTTGTGGGAGAGTTCATAGAACAGCGACACAAAGTTCAGGAATTTGCGAAATTCTGCCAAGGTTACCGGTGCGTGCTCGTCGGCCTCGGGGGTGTCAGTCCCAAGGAGGGTCGCCCAGCCTTCCTTTGGCAGGCTAAAGCGCCAGCGGTCAGTAGAGGCCGAGACCAAGAAGTGTTGGTCGATCAGGCGCAGTACGACCTTGATGCGCGCACGCATAGCATCGGGCTCAAAGTCGCAGTCTTGGGCCAAGCAGTGCTCGATTTGCTCAAAGCTGCGCGGCGTTTGGCAGTAGTCCTGGAGCAAGCGGACTACTTGCTGCTCTATGAGAAGGTTTGAGGCAAAATCCATGGTTAACCTGCGTTAGTTGGCTCGGTGGTTAGTCTTTATCACCTTCAACATCGAGGTCGTTGATCGCGGCCATGATGTTGGAGTTCGTGCCCTTCTTCTTGAGGTACTCGATGACCTGCGGGATCAGCGTTTTGAGCTTGTTCTCAACGAAGGCGTTTACCCGGTCATTGAAGTATCTATCCAAGCAGATGCGATTGATCTCTTGTGCTACTGCGTTGTAGTGGGCTTGTACTTGAAGGAGTAGCTGCTCCACTTGGGCCAGCTCTTGGGGTAGTGCCAAGTAGTCGCGGTCTTGGCAGCGGTACATCAGGCTGTACATCAAGATCACCAAGCTGATACTAAGCTTATTGGTGCCGGTGACCGTTTTGCGCTTGATCATGTTAGCCGCGGTCACCTCCTTAAAAGAAGCGCGCAGAATGGCTTGACTGCCTGCAGTTAACAGGCGCGCAAACTCGTAGGTCATGCAGAACTCGTCCGACCGCGGGTTAAAGCAGCGTGGGTGGTTTTCAATCAGGGTTTTGAGCGCCGCCATGTGGTAGTAGTTGAGCGGCACATGTGCTTGTTTGAGTTGCACAAAGAACTTGCAGCAGGCCAGTACCGCATTAGGCTGGTCGAGGGTAAAAATGCAGTATTGACGCATCAGCTTGTTTGCGCTTCTAACATCGGTGGTGAGCGCGTTGTAGAGCATGCGCTCGATCATAGGCGCTACTTCCGAGGTGTCAGGCCAGTCAGCCGGGCCGATCCAAGTTACCGGTAAGCACTGATCAATTCGATCGCTGAAGGCGTTGAGCACCGCTGGGCGGGTGGCGTGGTGGAGTCGCTTCCAGTCTGCGCCCTGCCGGTAGAGCTCGCGTAGCTTAGGGTAGTAAATGCTGAGGTCATAGTTGAGTTGGCGGCGGATCCGATCTTCATAGCCGGGGCTGAACTTCCCGTTGTAGCACACCAAGTTCGAGCTTTTGTAGCTCGACGAGAAGATGGTGTTGCTCTTCGTGAGGTTGCGCAGCGTGATAAACGGTGGCACCCATTGCTCTTTGTTGGGCTCCGGTAATGGTGGGTAGGCGCGGGCAAGGCGCGGGATGCACTCGGCAAAGTCAGGGGTCTTGACTGGGTCGAAGGCGCAGGTGACGCCGTAAGGCGGCAGGACATGGCTGGCGCCTTGAGGTGCAATCTTGATCTTGACGTAGCCTGAGAGCGGGCGCTGCATGACTGAGACGGTCACCGGCTCATCGGTCAGCGCTTTGGCCCCGGCGGTGAAGGCGAGCTGGGCCTTCTTCACCGAGATGCCCTGCTCCTTAAAGCTGACCTCGCTCGCTTGCTCAATCGCGGCTTGGTTAAACTTAGGATCGGCTGAGACAAAGAGATCAATCCAATTGGCCCCCTTGGAGATTTGCAAGGCCAAGGACGAGCTGACTTCTTCTTGCGGCTCGATCTCCTTTTCCTCGATCAGAACGCGTTCTTGGTAGGCGTCCTGCGTTTCGTTCGTGACGAAGGTCGAGAACTTAGGCAGACGGTCGAGGTAGGTCGCAAGGCCACGGTTGAGGCGGTCTTGGAAGCTCATGCCGCCTTGGCTTAAGGCTTCAGCTGACAGTTCCTCAAAGCGCAGCTGCAGAGCTGCGCTGTCACGGGATAAGAGAGGCTTTAAGTAGGAAAAAATGGCATTGTCTTGCACCAGTTGCGTCGGGCCGACGATAAAGCAGATCGAGGCTTGGTTAGTGCGCGTGGCGGCCAACTTATTCTTGATTGCCGCGGCCAGCTGCGTGATGAAGTTGCCTGCTTGCGGCGCCGCGCTCTCGCTCAGTGGCGCTATCTCGTAGCGCTGGTAGAAGCGGGCAAGGTCAGTAAGGTTGAGCTCTTGAGTGATGCGCACATTGGACTTGAACTCCGGGAGCTGTACCCACTTGGTCTGTCCCTTGACCGTGACTTTGAGCACCATTTGCTGGAGGTCTTGATCGATGCCCCAGATGTTCACGTTGTGGCTGAGCAGCTGTTGGCAGAGGCTGCGCTCGACTTGCGCCCCTTCCGTGCTGTGCGTGACCGCAAAAGTATTGTCGGTGATCTGGCGGGCATAGTAGTGGGCGGCACTGAGCGCAAAGTGCAGATAGCTCAGCCCCAGCGGGCAGTCTTGATAGACCGCTTGCAGGCGCACTGGAATCAGGTAGTCGGAGTTTGGATCGCGCTTGAGCTCATACGAGGACAAGTCGATGCTATCGGCGCCCAAGTAGAGCACGTGCACTAAGAGGCGCTGCTCGCGGCGGCTTGAGGCCGAGTAAATGCGACGGTTTGGGAGCAGGGGGAGCAGGGCATTGTCCAAGCTGGCCTTGGCCCCCATTAACGCGGCGACCGAGCGCCACAGCAGCTTCACGTTAAAGCCCAAGAAGGCATTGAGCAAGCACTGCTGCTCAACTTCGGTGAAGTTGTCGGGGATCAACAAGACCAACTGGGCTTTGGCGCGCAAGTTAGAGCGGGTAAGCAGTGGCACCAAGGCCTTAAGCTCGTCATCGGCCGCAATTTTCGGCTTGAGGTCGCAGATGATTTGAATTACGTGCTTGCAAATGCGATCGGCGGCCGCCTGCTTGATGAGCATGTCGCTACTGGCTTTGAGCTGTTGCCACAGTACCGCGACCAAGGTGCAGCAGGCCGCGTCGTCCTTTAAGCTCAGGCCAGTGTCCTCATCTGCTGCTATGGTCAGGCCGGCGCCGGTGCGCTCATGGCGGGCGCGCGCTCCGTACAGATAGAGCTTATGGCTGGGATCTTCGATGATGACGCTCGGAGTCAGGGCTTCTTCGGGATATGCATGCCCATTGATGGTGACGCTGTCACCAAAGCCAAAGGCGCTGACGCTGATAATCAGGTTGGGGTTATCTGCTGCCATCTAACACCTCGGTGATGATCGAAGTTAAGGTGTGCTCAAGGTGCTGGAGCGACTCGAGCCATTGCTCTGGTTGCACACTGATCAAGCTGAGATAAGCTTGGCCCAATTTGCGATTGTGGGGGCAGCGTTGGGCCGACTCCAGCGTGCTCACCAAGAAGTAAGGAATGAGCGCGGCGTTGCTGTGGTGCGGCACTTGGGCCATCAGCTGACGCTGTACGTGATCCAGCTGGCTCGCAGGCGTGAGGCTGTGAATCGTGAAGATGGGGACGATTACCGGCGCTACCGTTTGATTGCGCTCGCGGAAGCTCTGTACTGGGGTCAGCACTAAGTAACAAGGGGCGGTGGCCTGCAGCTGCTCCGGTGCCGGGCTAAGCCGCTCCGACGCAGAGCCTTGCAGCTGATACCACTGCTGGTGGAGCAGGGGCGTTTGCGGAGAGCCCAAGGACACCACCTCGAGACTGAAGCGGCCAGAGCCGCTTTGAATCAAGAACGGGCCTGCGGCGCCGCCTAATTTCACTCTGTGGCCATTGCGCTGCTCAAGGCTAATGCAGAGGTTGGACTGATACAGCGCGCGCAGGGTAAAGCGGGCATTGTCCTGTGTGGCCAGATGGCACAGGGCGGCATTGAGCAAGATCTCGCAGACGTCCTGATACAAGTTTTGCTGGCAGACCAAGCTTTGGTCTAAGGCACGCTTCTCGCGAATCAGGGCCAAGTACATGTTCCAGATCTGCTTGTAGTCGTGATCCTTTTGCAGGACGAAGTTGGGCTTAGGCAGCGTTCTTTGGCGGTTGACCGTAGCTAAGAACGAGTTCTGGGACAGGTCAGCGCAGCGCTGCTTAAAGTGCGCGAGCGTCTTGTCCAGCACTTGGTTGGTGAGCTGCTTGTGCTGACTGACAAAGTCGAGCTCTTCGCGCTGGTACTGGCCGACCTTGGTGATGCAGCGCTCCAAGAAGTCCTTTAGGACGCGGTTCTCAAGCAGGTTGTAGGTCTCGACCTTGGTCAGCCCCAAGATGCGCATCTTGTTCTTTTGCGCCTTCTCGCGCAGGTTGTCGCCCTCAAGGCGCAGCAAGTACTCAAGGCATTTGCCATCGAGCTCGTTGACGCGCTCGACCGGCAAGAGCTTGCGCGTGTTGAGCAGGCTTTTGCGCAGCTTGGGTGCCAAACGGCGCAAGATGGCCGGGGCCTTCTGGGCAATGTCCAAAATGAGGGAGCGCTTGCGCTTGTTTTCGTCGCCACTGCAGTACTGCTCTAAGAGTTGATAGAGCTCCTTGTAGGAGACTAACTTGTCGTCGGTGAACTCGCCCTTGCTGTGGTGAGCAAGCAGGAAATCAAAGAAGTACAGGGTCGGCTCAAGGTAGTTAAAGTAGTTGGCTTCATTGCCCTCGGAGGTCACGATGACACAATCAAGCTGCCCTAACGGCACCGAGGCAGAACTGTCGAGCTTGAGCGCAGCGCTGAAGTTTAAGGTGAGGGGATGCTGCCACCAGACATACTTGGGGGCGGCCGTGCCCAGCAGCTCCTGCTGCGCTTTGATATCCTGTAACGGCTTGAGCTCTTCTTGGGCCAAATGCTCCCGAAGCTTGAGCGGCAAGCTGGAGTAGTGCACCAAGGCTGGGAGGGTGAAGATGGCGCTGTTACGCTCCTCATCGGAGAGCGCGTACAGATAGGTCGGGCGCTCGAGCGCAAACTCGATCTCCTCACCATCGACCTGACCTTGATAGTGCAAGCTCACATTCAGTTGGTTGCGCGCGCAGCGCTCAAGTACGGCTTGGGTCTTGGCCGTACCATCATCCTTCACAATGAGGTAGGCACAGGTGAGCGCCCCCAAAGCCGCCAGGTTCCGGTCGGAACGAGCAGCTGGGGCGGTGGTACTAACCAGCGGAAGGGAGCTGAGGAAGATTGCCATACAAACCTATGTTGCTTAAGGCCAAAAGCAGTAAAGCCCAGCGCCGCGCAGGCGGCGCAGCCGAGCCGCGCTTCCGCGCGGCAGGCGGAGGTCAGCGGTCAGCTATTCATCTAAGTCGCGGGTGACGCCACGCCAGATGAACATACCTTCGTTGTTGTAGTTTTCTTTAGCTGTGCGGAAGGCGTTAATCAGCGGCTCATCTTCGGTGTAGGCGATGACGCGCTCGAGCTCACTTAGGCAGTCGTTGGAGTGGTCGTTTTGCTCTAAGCCCGCGAGCTTCGGGATGATCTTCATCTCGATCTGGTCGGCCAAAGCTAACTTCACCGTCTCCATCAGATCACTTTCCCCATCACATGGGTAGGCCTTGAGGTAGGACTCAATCGAGTTGTGGACACGGTGGCCAAACGGCTTGCCGACATGGTTCAAAGCGTTATTGAGCTGCTCGAGTTGGTCTTTGAGCTCACCCTTGTCGTCGTCCGTGATCTGCTCGAAGTTATCTTGCGCGCGCCATGAGTTGAAGAGCTCGTAGTCGACCTTGATCGGACTTACCTCCTCTTCATTAGGCACATCGTCGCCAAAGGAGCCCGGCTTACCAAAGTGCAGGACATTGGCACGATCCAGTACCTTATCAGACAAGGCGTAGGTGGACTCGTCATCGTTCATGGTGCCCACGATGATGACGTTGGAGCCGACAAAGAACTTGCGTGGTGCAAGGTTGGAGCCGATGGTAATCTCGCTCTTGGCGTAGTCAGAGTTACGCAGCTCGAGCTTGGAGAGGAACTCGGAGAAGTAGTACTCGACGCGGGCGAGGTTCATCTCGTCCAAGATGGCCATCATCATCGGGCTCGAGTCTACGATGATGCTTGGATCATCTTCATCTTCATCGCGATACTGATCGAAGTGGTACAGGGCGCGTACCAGCGCGGTCGGCTGGAACTTCATCTCAAGGAAGTTGTAGAAGCCTAAGAGGTCGTCTTTGGAGTCCCAGCGCGGCTGGACGGCCACGTGCTCGCTATAGAAGCCAAAGAACTTAGCGTAGCGCAGCGCCAGCTGCGTCTTGCCGGTACCACTGACACCGGCCAGCACCGACAGCGGGTTGATCTGTTGAATCTTGAGCGCGGTATGGAAGGCCTTGATGACGCGGGATGGGTAGTACAGCTGCTGCGAGCGCAGATAGAGCATGAATTGCTCTAAGGCTTCGCTTTCGCTGTAGTCGGTGGTCTCTTCCTCATCAAACGTCTCTAAGAAGGTCTCGATGGCATCAGGCACGGTCTCAAGCTCTTCGTAGGCCTTGTTGAGCTCCTCCTTGGACTTGCCCTTGCTCGCAAGCTTCTTAGTGAGACGATCGTTCTCATATACGAGCGATTGGTGCTGGGAGTTCAGAGCCGCGACTTGCGAGCTGAGATCCAAGGCTTGGGACAAGTCCGCGCTAAAGGACTCTAAGCTCTCAGTGAGCTGCTCTTTAAGCGACTCGGTCAAGTTCTCGAAGACCTCGCCTAAGGCGTCGCCGACTTGTTGCTCGACTCTTTGCCCCGAGACTTGGTTCTTGAGCTGCTCAAGTTCGGCCGCTTGCTCCTTGAGGTCTTCTAAGCTATCGGATACCTGCTCTTTAAGCGATTCAGTCAAGTTCTCGAAGACCTCACCCAAGGCGTCCCCGACCTTTTGCTCTAAGACTTGCTCGCCGAGCTCTTCAAGTTCCTCGCTCTTGCTCTTGTGCTCTGCCGCGAGATCATCAAGCTCCGTTTGGAGCTTATCAATCTCTTGCTCTAAGTTCGCCTTTTGCGCAGCGATGTTCTGCAGGTCGGAGAGCTCGTCGCTTAAGTTGTCGAGGCCCTGTGAGATTTGCTCGCCGAGCTTGTCGGTCAAGTTCTCGAAGACCTCACCTAAGGCGTCACCTACCTTCTCCTCGACGCTGTGCTTTTGGAGCTCATCGTCGAGAGCGGCCAGCTCGTCGTTGATGCTTTGGCGCTCTGCTTTGAGCTGCTCCAGCTGATCTTCGAGCCCCGCCACTATAGCTTCAGCTTTGCTGATATCGCTCAGATCAGCTTTGACCGTCTCAAAGGCTCCTGTGAGGGCTTCGCTCATGACCTTTGCGCCATTTTGCTCGTTGACTTGCTGGCTGAGCTCATCTAAGCGCTTCTGCTTCTCTTCGATCAGACGCTCGATCTCGCTTAACTGATCCTGCTGGTGCGACTCCACGAAGTCCTGCAGCGCTTGGCTCTTGACCAACTTTTGCTCCAGCTCGTTCAGCGCTTTGCTCTTTTCGTGGTACAGCATGCCCAGATTATTGAGTTGGCTATTGACCTCGTCGACGGTGGCCTGCTTGGCGCTTAAGTCGTTGATGTTGTCGCGCAGGGTGCTCTCCTGCTTCTCAAGGCGCTTGAGCTCATCTTGCTTGGTCAGAATCTGGCGGTTAATCTCGGCCAAATCTTCTTGGCTGCCCAAGCTCTTGAGGCTGAGATCGAAGTCGCGGTTAGCTCGCAGGTAGAAGAATGCGAACACAATCAGGATGATAGTGACGAGGACAATGCCAATTAACAGGAAGATGTCCATCGTTTGGGCCCAATCAAAGCCTTGAATATCGGTCATTTTGAGAGATCCACTACACGCCAAGCGTTGCTGCGCTGCGGCAGGCCGCCGTACGTCCTAGCCTACGCCGTGCGGCGCGGCCTGCACGCTACCGTCGGCCGGTGGCCTGAGGTGCTGCGCCTCGAGGGCGCGGACTTAGCCGCTGCAGCAAGAGAACAATTAAATAATGAAGCAGGAAGAGATGTGATAGGTGCGAGCGCACCTT
>CALXNA010000012.1 GCA_944389615.1 uncultured Anaerobiospirillum sp.
CCAGCGCCGCCTCCGCCCCGGGCCGAGCTGAGCACGAGGCGGCCCAAGCCCGGGCCGCGCACGAGGCCAAATCCACGAAGTCCGCGGCGCCCGAGGCGTCCTCGGCCTTAGCGGCGCTCGCCAGCGCCGCCTCCGCCCCGGGCCGAGCTGAGCACGAGGCGGCCCAAGCCCGGGCCGCGCACGAGGCCAAATCCACGGAGTCCGCGGCGCCCGAGGCGTCCTCGGCCTTAGCGGCGCTCGCCAGTGCCGCCTCCGCCCCGGGCCGGGCTGAGCACGAGGCGGCCCAAGCCCGGGCCGCGCAAGCGGCTGAGGAGACGGCGGCGTCCGAGCGCAATACCTTTGCCGTGATGGCCAATGCCGCGGCCGATCAGGCGCGCGCCGCGGGCAGTTTTGCCCGCGATCTGAGCGCGGCCCCACGCGATCCGCTGGCCGCCTCCGAGCCGAGCTTCCTTGCGCGCATCTTTGGGCGTAACTCCGTGGATGCGGCGAGCCTGAGTGATATCACCAACGATAACTGCGGCAATATCTGGCCTGAGCACCTGCTCCATGTCTCGGCCTTAAGCGAGACCACCGATGGCTCAGCCCAGCTCTTAGCGCAGATCCCATTTAAGCTTGAGCAGCACATGCTCGCTCCGGCTGATGCCAGCCCTAAGCAGCAAGCTCTCATGATCGATGAGATGCACAAGGGCATGAGCTTCATCTCCTACCTGCTGCATATGTACACGCCGCAGGCGAGCAACTTCCACGTCCCGTTCTACTTGGTCAAGCCGGAGGCGCTCTTTGCGGTCAAGGCCGAAATCGGCATCGGTGAGGGCGTGCTCTACCCAGAGCGCGGCGCGCAGAGCGCCACCATGCTCCAAGATATGAACCGCACCGATCGCCCGGTGCACCACTTAGCGGTGGTACGCGACTTGGTGTACCCCGACGGGCCATGTGCGGGCATGGGCTATATCGAAGCGGACTTAAAGGGCAAGTGCCATACGCCGCATGAGTACAATGGCTTGGTGCTGCTCTCTGAGCCGATTCCGGAGGTGATGCAAGAGGGCGTCTACACTGGGGACGCGCGCCAAGTTGCGGCCAATGTCTTAATGTCCAATTACTTTGTGCAGGGCCTTGAGACCGGCATGCGCTTAGTCGGCATCAACAGCGCCTTTGATGTCGAAAAGCAAAGCTATGGCAGCCCGCTGCACTCCTTTGATAAGCATCTCTATGTGCCCGAGCGCGGCGCCTTCGTGCGCTCAGGTGAGAATATCGCAACGGAGCTCAGTGCGCCGCTTGGTAAACGCGCCGATGGCTCCACCCCGATCTACTTCGTTGGCGCGCAGCTCAACGCCTTATTAGCCCCGGGCAATGCGGGCTCAGAGTTTGACCTGCACAGCACCGCCTCGCTCGACCTCAATACCCCGACTGCGGCTATTGCTGGGCACTTGCACCAGCTCAAGGATGATTACCTTGCCTCCAAGGAGCAAAGTGAGGCCGAGGAGCCTGAGAACTTCGTGCTCGATGGCGCCCACTCCTTTGAGGAGGCGCTGCGTGCCGCGCAGCAAGAAGAGGAAGATGGCGAGTTTGATGAGGCGCTGACGACTGACACGCCACCAACGCCACAGGAGGTGCTCTCGCCGCAAGATGAGGAAGAGGCCTCGACCTCCGCGGCGCACAATGCCCAAGCCCTGATGGCGCAGCAAGCGCTAGCACGCGACCAAGCGCTCTTTGGTGTACCGGTGACCTACAGTACCTTAGGGCGGCCGCTGATTGGCCTGCGCAATACCTTGATGTCGCGCGAGCAATACAAGAACTACGGCTTTTTGACTGAAGCGGAGCTCGCCATCTTAAGCGACCTCGGTTATCGCTTAGAGCCGCGTGAGTTCTACGGCACCTCGCTCTATAGCTTCGGCACGCCCGAGCGGCGCATTACGCGCGTGGTACGCGGTTCCTATGCCTATTACGACCACGCCGCCGAAGGCTATCGTGAGCGTACCCCAGCGGTGATGCCGCTCGGCGTCGGCGTCCATTTGTACGGCTCCTACAACAACGTGATCCACTCGGGCAATGTCAACACCAAGGGCGCCGGGGCTATGGGCGTGCGCGTTGACGGCTCGCAGAATCTGTACTATCAGACCACGCAGTCGCGCATCATCGCCTCCGGCGACAATGGCATCGGTGTCGGCTTCACCTACGGTGCCAACAACCGCGCCTATATCTCCGGCTCGATTGCTGCTACCGGCCCTAAGGGCATCGGCATCAAGGTCGACATGGGCTCGAACATCTACTCTGACCTAATTGAGTACCGCGGCTCCTATGTGCGTGCCCGTACCGTCGACTATCTGCAAGGCGTCGCCACCAAGGACGATGCGGCCAAGGTGCCGCTGACCGACGAGCTCAAGGGCCCGCAGGTCACCGACTTGGTCATCGATGGCGTGGTTGAGGGCAACTTAGCGGCGATCTACATCGATGAGTCGTCCTTGGTCAAGAACATCGACATCACGGCCCAAGCAGAGGTGACGGGCGGCATCTACTCGACGTGGAAGCCGCAGGCAAGCGGCACCGGTTCGATTGTCTTGGCCCACGATGGCAAGAATACCCAGCTGCTTGATGCTGAGGTGCAGCTGCCGCGTACCGGCAAGCTCGCGGGCTTGACCGCTAGCGAAATCATCGACCACTACCTCACTACCAACATCAACTTGGGCGTGATGTTAGATGAGTTCAACCGCCCGCTCTTCGCCGATGGGGCGCACTTTGCCTCCAACGATTTAGTCGATAGCACCGAAGTGAACTACGTGGGCAATAGCAAGTCGCGCGTGGTGCTCTCCGGCGATATCAGCGGCAACTCCTTTAAGCTCAACCACATTGATGGCAAGAGCACCGTTCTCGGCAACGTGCGCGCCAACGAGGTCAATGTCAAAGCGGGCATCTTGAGCCTGTGTGGCCCCGAGGGTGCGATCAATCAGATCGGCAGCCTCAATGTCGCACCGCAGGCGGTCTTAGACTTTGTCAACGGCCAGAGCTCGCACACCTACGTGCTCGGGGACATCACCTTCGGCAGCGACGTGGTGGTACGCGTCGACGTTGACCCCGAGGGCAATATCCTCGACGAAGTCTCCTACAACGGGCGCTTTCGAGCCGGTAATTACCAGCTCGTGGTCGAGCCAGGCGTCAGCTACGAGGAGATGCGCCGCTTAGGCGCCGACCCGAAGGCCATGCTCAACTTCATCTCCAACTTCGTGCAAAACTGCAATAACAAGTTCGCGCGCGACGGCATCACCTTGCGCATGCCGCGCTACATCTGGGACAGTGCCGGTTCCTACGGCCGCGAGATCAAATGCACGGCGCGCGGCTGCCGCATCGGCAACTTTAGCTCCAACGCGGTACGCTCGGACTTAACCGACCTGCCGCCATGGCGCTACGGCCTCTCCTTGGCAGGCATCCTCCTGATGGTCTTAGGCTTCTACGCTTGGTACTATTTCAAGCCGCTCAAGAACAAGCTCTTCGGGCGCTCAGAGTAGGGCCATCCCACGCTATCAAGCGTGGCAGTCTAAGCCCGCCGTAGACGCAGCCCACGCCCGCCCCCGGGCAGGCGCCGGGCCGTGAAGGCGGCCCGCACCGGCCCGCACCGCCCCGCACCGGCCCGCGCGTTCCTGAGTCGGCCCGTGGCGAGCCTGAGTCGAGCTGAATTTGTGCTTTGTTTTGGTGCAATGGAGCAAAACGGCGCTAATGGTGTACAATAGGCGCCGCGTCGGTAGTTAGCGCAGGCAGGTAGCGCGTTTGCTTCGGGAGCAAGAGGTCGCGGGTTCGAATCCCGCACTACCGACCATTCCCACCTTAGCCGTTCGGCCACCTCCATTCCCCTTCATTTGTCAATTACCATGGCCTTGTTGGTCAGGGCACTTCACGCTTTGCACTTTTAGGTGTACAGAGCTGCTGCGTCATATCCGTTTTGTGATACCTTGATCGCTGCGCTCGTCGGCCACGATCGCATAATTGGCCCGAAACTCGCACGAAGAGCGGCTACGCTGCGTCCACCCGCGCGCTCCCGGCGCGTTTGCGTAAATTTATACCAACCTATGTCATCGCGCTAAGTTTTTACAGTTACTTCCGCCTAAGTTGCCGGTAAAGCGCCTAGTAAACCTGATTGAGTCTAGTCAAGACGGCATTTCCTATCTAATTTCACGCAAGACCCTTGGCAAGCGCCAATAGTTTTTGTATAATAGCTTTACCACAAAAACAAGCAAAGTTGCGGGCCGTCATTGGGGCTGAGGTCGATTGCACGTGTCTTAACAGACTGGGCCTGAGCTATGATGACGGCTCGCTCATACTTCCCGCCTTCTCATTTGGTCTCACCGCCCCGCTGTGGGATAATGCCGCAGGTTTCCACGAGCAAGCTGCCCTCGCCGCAGAGGGCGTCGGGAGTTTTCATGGCAAAGAACAAGGCCAAGGGGGCGCCGGAGAGCGCCGCGGGGGCGGGCGCAGGCGCCGACGGCTACCAAGTCCCGGACTTAAAGCCCGGGCAGTACCACATCAACGAGATCATCATCAAGCGCAGCCGTTTCATCACCACCATTGCCCATACTGCCTCGGTCGACGAGGCCAAGACCTTCATTGAAACGATTGCCGCGCAGCACGCCGAGGCCAACCACAATTGCTTTGCCTTCAATGCCACCGCGCCGGGTTCGACCGCCTTTTGCGGCTGCTCGGACGACGGCGAGCCTAAGGGCACGGCCGGGCAGCCCATGCTCAATGTGGTGCTGCACTGTGGCGTCGGTGAGCTCACCGCGGTGGTGACGCGCTACTTCGGCGGTGTCTTGCTCGGCACCGGCGGCTTGGTTAAAGCCTATCAGGGCTCGGTCAAGGAGGCGTTGACGATGCTGCCGACCTGCGAGCGCATGATCGCGGCCAAGTTGGTGGTGGCCTTAGAGCATCGCTTCTTGCCCAAATTTAAGTACATCCTGCCTAACTTCCGTGCCACCTTAGTCAAAGAGGACTATGGGGCCAATGTCTTGGTGGAAGTGATCTTGCCGCAGACTGAGCTCGAGCATCTCGAGCGCACCTTGGTCGACCTGACCAACGGCTCGGTCAAGATTATCGCCCGCAGCTAAGCGCACCGTGCACACCAGCGCGCCGCATGCCGTGCACACCAGCGCGCCGCGTGCCCGCTGGGGCTCGCACGCGGGCTCAGCGCCTAAGGCCCCGCGTCCGCACGGCGCAGTGTGCGGCTTTGGCATAGGGCGTGCTCAGGGCAGCTTAGAGCTTGAGGGAGAGTTGAGATGGGAAAGCAGCTTCGTGCAGATATCACCGGCCTGCGTGCCGTTGCCGTAATTTCGGTGACGGTCTATCACTTGGTGCACATGCTACTCCCGCAGGTCACCTTATTTCAGGGCGGCTTCCTTGGCGTTGACATCTTCTTTGTCATCTCCGGCTATCTCATGACCATGATCATCATGCGGGGCTTGGAGCAGGGCAACTTCTCCTTAGTCGACTTCTATCAGCGCCGCGCCAAGCGCATTTGCCCGGCGCTCTTGGTCACGGTGCTGGTCTTTGGTCTCTTGGGCATTCTGCTCATCGGCACCACCGATTTAAAGCGTTTGGGGCAGGAAGGCTGCTATGCGCTGCTCTTTGTCTCCAACATCTACTTTGCCCAGAAGACCGACTACTTCGGCAATTCGGCCTTAGACCAAGTGTTCTTGCATACTTGGTCGCTCTCGGTGGAGTGGCAGTTCTATCTCTTCTACCCGCTCATCTTGATGGGCCTGCGCAAGCTCATCGCGCCGCGCCTGATGGGACGTACCGTGCTCATCATGACCATTGCGCTGGTCGCTGTCGCCGTCCTCATGACTGCCTATGTGCCGCGGGCTTCCTATTACCTCTTGCCTTCGCGCGCCTTTGAGCTCTTATGCGGGGCCTTGGCCTACTTCTACCCCTTAAGGGCGCTCCATGACTGGGCCCGCGCCCAAGGGAGAGCGCGCCTGTTGCAGCTGACCCCGCTCAAGGTCGAGGCCTTGGGCTTGCTCTTGCTCTTCATCGCCTTTGCCGTAGTCGATGACAGCACCGGCTGGCCGACCTTAAGTGCGCTGCTGCCCATGCTCGGTGCTTATCTTTGCATTGCCGCTGGGCATCAGCGCAGCCTCCTGCGCCATGCTATCTTCCAAAAGCTCGGTCTGTGGTCGTATGCCATTTATCTCGTGCATTGGCCGCTCTTGGTCTTTGTCACCAAGCTGGGCTTTGCGGTGTGGTGCTTGGAGCTTGCGCTCCCCATCTTGCTCTTAGGCATGGCTCTGCATTATGCGGTGGAGCGGCGCCGCAACTTCGGCTACATCTTCTTGGGCTTCTATACCTTGGCTTGCGTCGGTGCCTATTACGTCGGCAGCACCGGCCTGAGCGCGCGCCTGCGTTACGAGGTCACGCGCTATGCCCAATACGGCGGGCATACCGTGCCCTTTGACGGCAAGATCAACCATATCGGCGCGGTGACGGAGCGGGCACCGGACTTCATCTTGATCGGCGATAGCTTCGCACGCCATTACACCTTGGACTTGATCGACCGCGGTTTGCACGTGGTCACGGTGTTCAGAGATGGTTGCTACTCCTTTGCCACTGGCGTGACCCGGCGCACCGAAGGCTATATCGATGAGGGCTGCCGCCTGCGCTATGAGGAGGCCAAGCAGGCTATCGCCCAATACCCGACCTTGCCGGTGGTGGTAGCCCAAGATTGGCCGCGCTATCGCCTTACCACGGTAGCGCGCCCGGCCACACCGAACGGCCGCCCAACGCCGGTGGCTGACTATGAGCAGCAGCTGCGCTCAGATCTTGTGCAGATGGTGCAGGACTTCAGTACCGGCCGCAATCGCATCTTCGTGGTCGCCACGCCGCGCCAGAGCGTCTACGACATCGGCAGCACCTGCATGTACTTGCAGGCCTTGGACAATCCGATCAGCAGACTTATGGCTCGCTACATCACCTGTCAGTCGAGCAAGGACTTAGCGCCGATTCCGCTCAATGAGCTGCTTGCTGAGACCATCGCAGCGCTGCCGCAAAACCAAGGGAGCTCCGAGTACGACGCGCCGGTGCGCTACTTAGACCCCAACGATGCCATCTGCATCGACGGCAACTGCGAGCTCTTGGTGGGGCAAGCCATCCCCGTATTCCAAGACGGTCTCCACTACTCATGGGCGGGCTCGATCAAAGTCGTGTCCTATCTGCTCTCACAGATTGGGGTCGAGCAGGGCCGGGTGCGGGCGCAGTTTGAAGATGAGTTGCAGCCGCGCGACTAAAGGAAGTTCAAAGCTTGATGCTCGCTTAAGATGCGCACGCCAATGCCCAAGAGCACTAAGGCTCCGACCGTATTGAGGATGGGGTCAAGGCGGGTGAAGAGCGCCAAAACCTGCCCCAAGTAAAAGCCGATCAAGGAGCAAAGGGCGCAGACCACGCCGATTATGGTAGCGGCCAGCAAGATGGTATCTTGGATCAGACCATAGGAGACGCCCACGGCTAAGGCGTCAATTGAGGTGCCGACGGCTAAGGCCAAGAGGGTAAAGAAGCCGATCTGGAGCTTAGGCTGGGCGCAGACCTTGGTTTGGGCGTAGTAGGAGCTGAGCTTGCCGCAGTGGGCGCAGCGCTCCGCAGCGGCCGTCTGGGCCGTCTGGGCCGTCAAACAGGACTGACAGCACGGAGCGTTCGGATCGGGATGCAACAGCTCTGAGGCCTGCTCTTTGGCGCTGTCATCGTCATGGTCGAAGAAGGCTTCTTTGAGCATGTTAAGCGCCACGATGGCCAGAAGACCAAAGGCGACCCAGTGGTCGAACGCCGAGAAGTGCTTTTGCAGCGTGATCCCCGCGGCAAAGCCGATGACCGGCATTAAGAATTGGAATAGCCCGAAGGCCACGGCAATGGTGCAGCCGGTGACGAGACGCTGAGCTGGCTCCAGCCGCTTCTTGCCGCTGATTACCGAGCAGACAAAGGCATCAACGGACAAAGCCAACGCGGTACCCAAAACCTCAATCCAGCCCATAGCTCACCTCATGACAGAACCTAACGCCCGCAGCGCGCGGGGCTAACGCCCGCAGCGCGGGGCCAAAATCTTAGCACAAAACGCGCAACTTCCGCGGCGGCCGACTATGATGGGGCTGAGTAAGCAAGGGAGAAGCTATGCTCAGTACAGAAGAGGTATTGGCCTGCGTGCCGCCGGAGCTGCGTACGGGGACGCAGGTGGTCTATAACCCACATGATGACGACTACGACGTCTATTACCTCGTAGACCGCACCGATACCGCGCCGCAAGCGCAAGTTAAGCGCATCCTTATCGGCAAGGTGCAGCACGGCCAGTGGGTGGTGAGCCGCTTGGGGGTGCGCTTGATGGCCAAAGAAGCGGAGGCGGCTGCCTATGATCGTGCGGTGGCCGAACGCACGGCTGCGACATGGCAGGGCGCCTTGGCGCGTGAGCGCGAGCAGATCGAACAGCTGCGCGCGGAGCTGGCGGCACTGCAGGTGCTGCTGGCGCAGCGTCAGGGTTGAGACAAAAAGACCTACGCTCACGCGTAGGCCTCAGGAGAGTTAGACCATGCTTGGTTTGCGCGCAAGCATGTTATTTGAGATAGGTGCGATAGAAGTCCACGATCTCGTCCATTGGGATCTTGGTGAAGTCATCGTACAGATCGGTATGGCGGGCATTCGGCACGATGATGAGCTTCTTATTGTCACCGACTAATTGCTTGAAGGCGGTCTCGCCCATATAGCGCGAGTGAGCGTTGGCGCCGTGGACGATCAGTACGGCACTCTCGATCTCGTTGGCGTAGTGCAGAACCGGGGCGTTGAGCAGGGTCGAGTTGCTGGTGAAGAGCCAGCCGTCGTTGGAGCCCAAGGAACGTGGGTGATAGCCGCGCTCGGTCTTGTAGAAGTCGTGGTAATCCTTCATGAACTGTGGGGCATCGTCCGGCAGCTCAGCAGGCACGCCGCCAGCGCGCTTAGGCAGTGGTGCGTTGTAGTCTAAGGTGCGCTGCTCGCTCAGAGCCTTACGATAGGCGTTACGGGCTTCCTTAGTGTCGGCAGCATCGTCATAGCCCTTGGCCGTGACACGGGTCATGTCGTACATGGTGGCAGCGACCGTGGCCTTGATGCGGGTATCGATGGCGGCGGTGTTGACGGCAAAGCCGCCCCAGCCGCAGATGCCTAAGATGCCGAGGGCATCCGGGTTGACATCAGCGCGATTGGCAAGGTAGTCGATGGCGGCACTAAAGTCTTCGGAGCCGAAGTCAGGCGAGGCCATGAAACGGCCCTCACCGCCGCTTTCACCGGTAAAGGATGGGTCAAAGGCCAAGGCGATAAAGCCTTGCTCAGCCAGCTTCTGGGCATACTGACCTGAGACCTGCTCCTTGACCGCGCCAAAAGGGCCACTCACGGCGATGGCCGGGAGCTTGGCGTTAGCATCACGCGACTTCGGTAGATAGAGGTCGGCGGCCAACTTGATGCCAAAGCGGTTGTGGAATACGACCTTGGAGTGCTCGACCTTATCGCTCTGCGCAAAGACCTTATCCCAGTCGGTGGTCAGGGTTAAGCCTTCGATCACTTGGGTGTGGCCCGGGGCCATCGAAGGATCGACGATGCCTTCACCGGCAGGCGAGCCTTGGTGCGGGAGCTCAACGGCGTTGACGCTGAGGGTCATGGCAGCAGCGGCTAAGAGAGAAAAGCGCAGCTGGGACATAGGAAATCTCCAGATAACGGCACCAGCGCCCGACGCGCTGGCTTGGGCTGTTTTTTAAGATAGGCCTGCGCTGAAACCATAGCAAATTCCTTTTTGACATTTCATGTCATAACTAAGATGCATGTCTAGGACTGCCGTGCCGGGTGCCGCGCCTACGGCGATAAGGCGCGCCGCGGCGATAAGTTTAGGCAAGCTATTGAGAAGAATGGCGCTGGGCGCCGCTCCACCCTTTGTCTAATATGACGCCATGCGCTCAAGGCGTCAGATTTCCGTTTGCGTGGCCTTGAGCTTTTAGGATTTGTAAGGAGTGGTTATGAAGTTTTGTGGTTTGAAGCTGGCCGTCTTAGCCTTATCGTGCAGCGCCGGGCTGTGCCTTGCCGCGGAAAGCGAAGGTGCCGTCTCTGCCGGTACTCAGATGCAGCCGATCTTGGCCGCCACCACCAGCACCACGACCTTAGGTGCGCGCGAGTATGCCTTAGTCAAGGTCGCCGCCTACGCCGCCCAAGGCAAGATCCCAGAGCTCAAAGCTGCCTTAGAGCAGGCCTTAGCCGCGGGCATGACCGTCAATGAGCTCAAGAGCGAGCTCGAGCAGATCTACGCTTACTGCGGCTTCCCGCGCAGTTTGACCGCCTTAGGCGTGCTCTTAGGCCTTGTCACCGAGGCCGAACAGCAGGGCAAGCCGCTCAACATGGGCCCCGAGCCAACCCCATTACCTGAAGACACTGATATCCGCAAACTGGGCACTGAGGTACAAACTCAAGTCAGTGGCGCTCCGGTGCAAGGCCCGCTCTTTGATTTCAGCCCCAACATCGATTCCTACCTTAAAGAGCATCTCTTTGGTGACATCTTTGCCGTGGATGTCCTCTCCTTTAAGGATCGCGAGATCATTACCATCGCCGCCTTGGCCAGCCTTCCGGCTCCAGCGCAGTTAAACTCGCACTATCGCATTGCCCATAATGTCGGCTGGACGTTGGAGCAGCTGCAGGACTTCGCCACCTACATGGGCAAGGAAATCGGCGCAGCCGAAGGCAAGGTGGCCCAAGAGGTCTTAGACCAGTACGTCAAGGCTGCACAGTAACGCCTGCGGTAACGCCAGCCCCACAGCGTCCCTGGTGTAGGCCGTAGCGCCGCTTGCCGCAGCACCCGCTGCGGCGCCCACCGTCGGCGCTGCGCTGGGGCGCATCGAGCTTTTTTTGCACCCTCAGGGGTGCAAGCGGGCCAAACGGCGCTATGCTGTGGGCCTACAATCAGAGCTTCGCCCTCACGCGTGGTGCGCCCCGCGCCGTGGCACCAAGTTTTAGCTTGGGTCATGAGGGCAGGCCCCAGTGATCACATCAACCTGATACAACGCCAATCTTTTAGGAAATGCGTGATGAGTGAATTAGTCCAAGTCGCCCCCGAGGCCTTGCCGCAGTGGGCTCCGCAGAGCTTTACTCAAGAGCTCAGTGGCCAATCCTTTGATGCTGAGCGTGCGCTCTACCACAGTGACTCCCTCAAGGTCAGTGGCTGCCACTTCGGTGGCCCGGTCGATGGCGAGTCGGCCTTAAAGGAGAGCTCCAACTTCTTGGTTGAGGACAGCACCTTTGCCATGCGCTATGTCATGTGGCATGACCGTAACTTCATCATGCGCGGCTGTACCTTTAACGAAGAGACGCGCGCTCCGCTTTGGTATGACGAGCATGGCCTGATTGAGAACTGTCAGCTGCACTCGGTCAAGAACATCCGCGAGTGCCATGACATCATCCTGCGCGGCTGCGACATCGACTCTGAGGAGTTTGGGTGGAAGAGTTCGGACATCGTCATGACCGATTGCCGCCTCAACTCGGTCTATGCCTTCTTAGAGGCCAAGAACCTGACCCTAAAGAAGGTCACGGCTACGGGCAAGTACGCTTTTCAGTACGTTGAAAACGCGCTCATCGAGGACAGCTCGATCGAGACCAAGGACTTGCTGTGGCATGCCAAGAACGTCACGGTTAAGAACTGCACCATCAACACCGAGTACTTTGCGTGGTACTCAGACGGCCTGACCCTGATCAACTGCCACATCAAGAGCCTGCAGCCTCTGTGCTACTGCAAGAACCTAAAGCTCATCGACTGCACCATGGAGCATGCCGACCGCGCCTTTGAGTACTCGGACATTACCGCGACCATCAAGGGCCATGTCGATTCGATCAAGAACCCGCTCTCCGGCTCCATTCGCTGCGACAGCTTAGGCGAACTCATCACCTCCGAGCCAGTGCGGCCATGCCACTGTGAAGTGTACGTGGCGGGCAGCAAGCTGCTCTAAGCCCATAACACGAAGCCCTCCGACCGGAGGGCTTCTGCGCTACAGGCGCGCTAGCGCGCGCAATGGCGCGCAGAACGGCGCTACTCAAATGGGTACTTGATGCCCCATTGCTGGCGCAGCTCGTCCATGACGTGCATGACGTCGAGGGTGTGCTGGTGCGGCATCTCAGGGCACTCGATGCGGCCTTCTTGTAAGGCGTGCAAGCACGAGATGACTTGGTACTCGTAGCCGGTGACCTGCTGTGGTAATGGCAGCTCTTCGACCAGCTTATGATCCTTATCGAAGATCTCAACCTTCTCTGGGTTGTTGATGTTCTGGACTACGATGTAGCCGTCCGTGCCTAAGATCATGCCGCTGCGATCGGCCGGGCCCATGGCGGTGGCATGGAGCGAGGCCATCTTGCCATCCTTGAAGACGAGGCAGATGTTGTCTAAGAGGTCGACGCCGGTTGGGCCCTTGACGCAGGTGCCGGTGACTTCCTTGAGGTCATGGCCAAAGAACATCATGGCGAAGTTAATCGGGTAGACGCCCAAGTCGAGCAAGGCGCCGCCTGCGAGCTCAGGGCGGGCAATGCGCTCCTTTAAGTGGATCGGGTAGCCTAAGTTGGCCTGAATCGAGTACGGGGTGCCGATCTTACCGGCGTTGATCGCCTCGGTGATGATGGCGCGCGACGGCATATAGCGCGTCCAAATGGCCTCGGTGACCAAGGTGTTTTGGGCCTTGCCATACTCCAAGACCTCGCGGGCCATGGCTTCGTTAGCGGTAAAGGCCTTCTCCACTAAGATGGCTTTCTTGTGGTCTAAGCACAGCTTGGCGTTGAGGTGATGCTCCGAGTGTGGGGTGGCGATGTAGATTAAGTCCACCTCTGGGTCAGAGGCTAAGGCCTCATAGGAGCCGTAGGCCTTAGGTACGCCAAACTCTTGGGCGAAGGCGTCGGCGCGCTCCTGCGCGCGCGAGGCTACGGCATAAAGTTCAATGTCAGGATGCTTGAGGCCGTTTAACGTCCGGGCCATGGTCTTGGCGATACCGCCAGCAGCGAGAATACCAACTTTCATTAAAACACCGGCGCGGCCCATCGCAAGTCGGGCAGGTCACGCCGCCTCCTCTGTCAGCAAAAGAAGTGACCCCGCGGTGACCGTGGGGCAAAAATCGGGGCCTAAAGCTGCGGCACGTCCGCATTGTCGGTGGCGGCCGTGACCGGCTCCGTGACCGGAGCTATGGCGGGCTCAAGGGCAGGCACGTCCGAGCTGTTCGTCAGGTTGATACGCGGGGTCGCGACCAAGGTCAACTCGTCAATCGGGCCTGCGCTAAAGGTCGTACGGTACTCGTAGTTGGCCGACTGCACTACGGTCGGCTCAAAGATCTTATTGTCAGGATTGGCATCAAGGGCCGGGACGAGGCCGATGTTGGTCATCACCTCGTGGGCGCGCTCCATGGTCGCATTAGGATCTGCCATGCGCTCGCAGGCTAAGATGAAGTTCTCAAAGGCGACGATGCTCTCCGGCGGGAAGGCATCAGGATAGCGTGTTTGGATCTGGACGCGGTGCAGCTCCTTGGAGTTAGGCTTAGCGTAGCCTTGCATTTCGACCGCCGTCGAGAGCACCGCGACAAAGCCGTCGGTGGTGTCATTGGCGTTAGCCGTCGGCAAGGACGTGTCCGCGGCGTTGATCAGGCTGTTGAAGGTGTTGCGGAAGTCTTGGGGACTGGCCAAAGGGTTGGCCATGTTCTGGGCGAGTACCGCGCTCTCCTCGAGTTGGGACTCTTGGTACCAAGTATAGGCAGCACTGCCGAAGTAGTAGACGGCCAAGACCAAGGCGACTAAGCGCAGGTTGCGGCGCACCTTATCGTGCTTTTCCTTTTTCTCCTGCTCGACTTCTTCTTGCGTCTTGACGTGGCCTTGCTGGCGCAGGTCATAAACCTTGCCATCAGGTGGTACGGGCTTTGGATCCACAGCTCAATCCTCACACTTGTAAGTAACGGCACATTCTAGCACGTGCTCGCGCCCAAAAAAGTGGAGCTGCGGCGCAAAGCCCTATACTGTGACCACGCTCAAGCGCGCCCGGCGCGCCCCGCGGCGTGGTGAGCCCTCAGCCGCTGGCGCTGCTATACGCTGGGCGCAGGTGTCACCGTGCGCCTACTGGTGGCATGGTTGCCGCGCCACCATCCGGCTCAAGGCACGGCGGCTCTCCTCATTAGGGCAAGTCAGGTGCACATAGGAGTCGGCGGAGAAGGGCTCTCTGAGCGTCAGAAAGCCTACTTGGCACAGCAAGGCGTAAGGATTTGCCTCAGGATTGAAGGGCGCAGACTTTACCAACAGGTCTTTACTGACCGCGATATCACCGGCAACAAGCTTAGCCTGCAGCTGCTTAAGATCAAGGCGCGCTAATGCGTGCGTAAGCAGTTGTTGCAGACCACGGTCGGTCTGCGGAACTTGTCACAATGGATCTTCACCGAGCCAAACAAGGTGCGTAGCAGCTCAGCGCAAGCGGCAAGCTCTGCTGGAGCGCTGGCATATTGCAGCACCGGCGCATCGTACTCGTCCACCAACAGGACAAGCGATTGGTTGTTAAGCTGCTTGAGCATGGCTCTGAACAGCCGACCCAATTTGAGCTCCTTATTGGGTAAGGAGAGCTCATGGGCGCGGCAGAACGCACTGACCGCGTCCAGCACCCGGAGCTTAAACTCGGCCGCAGTGGCGCAATTGCAGGTCAGCTCGTCGAAGTTAAGCCGCAGTACCAGATACTTGCCTTGATCCTGCCACAGCTCTTCGATAGCCAGCCCCTTGAAGTAGGAGTCATGCCCGTCGTAAGGTGCGACGCCATGTAAGAATAGCTCCTCTAAGGTGGACTGTAGCGTGCTTTTACCGCAGAGCCGCGGCCGCGTTATGATGATCGGCCTCCTCTTGCGGGCAATCTGGTTCACGAAACGAGTCTTATCGACGTAGACCATACCCTTCTGGCGCAAGGTAACGAAGTCCTGCTCTCCCGTGGGCAGCTTTTCGTCTAAGTCAGCAAACTCCATGCGGCCTCCCGTCTGCCCCAGACAGTTACGCGCTGGGACTATTGATAGCCAGCTCTGGTGCGCCCGCGCTGTGCTGGGGGCGGGCGCTGGGGCAGCCCGTTAGAAGGCTGGGCTGACCAAGATGATGAGGGAGCGGGCCTCGATGTTGAGGATGCTGCCTGGGCCATACTTCGGCATGGCGAAGATGTTGTTGACATCCTGCTGCGGCGTCTCGTCGGCGGTGTTGACCAAGAGGCTCCATTGGCGCTTGGCATTGCGCGGCAGCGGCGGCAGCTCGATCTGCAGATCCTCCCAGAAGGCGTTGACGAAGACGTAAGCGTAAATCTGGTACTGTCCCCAGTAGGCCAGCACACCGATGGTGTGGCTTTGATCCGACCAGTCAGGCTGGAATGGACGCACGCCGTGCCATTGCAGCTTGGTGCTGCGCAAGACGCGGTCGAGCATGGTGTAGGACTTGCGCCGGTGGGTTGCCGAACTGCGGGTACGCATGGTGCGGCGCCGAATGATCTGGCGCGTGAAGTTGAGCATGTCCTCTTGGGCTGGGGTGAGCTCCCAGTTCATGTAGCTGAGTTCATTGTCTTGGCAGTAGGCGTTGTTGTTGCCCTTTTGGGTGCGCAATATCTCGTCGCCCATTAAGATCATCGGCGTGCCCATCGACAAGATGGTCAGGGCCATCATGTTCTTGCATTGGCGCAGGCGCAGGCGGTTGAGGCTTTCGTTGTCGGTCTCGCCTTCGTAGCCGTAGTTGGCCGAGTAGTTGTTGTCGTTGCCGTCGCGGCCCATCTCGCCATTGTCGAGGTTGTGGCGATAGGCGTAGGTGACCAAGTCATGCAAGGTGAAGCCGTCGTGGCAGGTGATGAAGTTGATGCTCTTTTGCGGGTCGATCTCGCGCTCGTTGTAGATGTCCGGCGAGCCGATCAAGCGCAGCACAAACTTCTTGAGCGAGTGCGAGTCACCGCGGATAAAGGAGCGCACATCATCGCGGAATTGGCCGTTCCACTCACGCCACTTGGAACCGGCGATGTTGCCGAGCTGATAGAGGCCACCGGCATCCCATGGCTCGGCAATGATCTTGGCATCAGCGAGGCGGCAGTTGCGGTCGATATCGAGCAAGGCCGGGGCGTTCATGAGCGGGGTACCATTGGCGTCGCGCGCTAAGATCGAGGCTAAGTCAAAGCGGAAGCCGTCGACGTGCATCTCCTCCTTCCAGAAGATCAAGGAGTCGAGGATTAAGGCGCGCACTACCGAGTTGTTGGCGTTTAAGGTGTTACCGCATCCTGAGTAGTTATAGTAGTCACCTTGATCGTTCATGATGTAGTAGGTGCGCTTATCAAGGCCCTTAAAGCAATAGCATGGGCCTTGGGCGTTGCCCTCGGAGGTGTGGTTGTAGACCACGTCCAAGATGACTTCGATACCGTTGCGGTGCAGCGCCTTGACCATGTCACGGAACTCATCTAAGGGGCCCATGATGGACTGATCAGACGAGTAGGCCTCGTGCACGGCAAAGAAGCTCATTGGGCAATAGCCCCAGTAGTTGAACTTGCCCGGCAGCGCGTCGTACTTGTCAAACTGGTACACCGGTAAGAGCTCGACTGCGGTGATGCCCAGATCAACAAGGTATGGGATCTTCTCGATGAGACCGCGGTAGGTACCGCGAATGTCGTCCGCTACACCCGAGTTAGGATTGGCGGTGAAGCCCTTGACGTGCATCTCGTAGATGATGGTGCGGTTTAACGGGTGGCGCGGGTAGCAATCAAGGCCCCAGTCATAGGTCGAGGTGTCGATGACCACCGAGCGAGCCGCCGTGGCCACATTCTCGGCCTCATCGTTGCCTTGCATGCGTTTGTAAGCCTTCGGGAAGAGAACGCGCTTGCCGTACGGGTCTAACAGCACCTTGCCTACTTCGACGTGTTGGCTTGAGGACTTGTAGCTGCGCACCGCCTCGCGTACGCGCCAAGCGTAGATCTGGCCTGCCTTGAGGCCATGGACAAAGACGTGCCAATAGTAGATGGAGCGGTAGAGCGGGCTCGACAGAGGGATCACCGTAGGCTCGGTATCATCGACGTCCTTAAAGAGGAGCAGTTCGATAATCGAGGCGGCAGGGCAATAGATCGCGAAGTTGACACCACCGTCTTCGATGGTCGCACCGAGCTTGTTGCAGTGGCCTTGAGAAATGACAAATTGCTCCACAGTGATCTCCTTGCCCATAACATCCTGCGCCTGCCAGCGGCGCCGCTTGCCCCCAGCATGTCACTGCGCAAGGCAGGGCCGTGCTGGGCCGTTTGGGCTCAACAAACTGACTGACCCAGACGCGGCGGACAGCTCGCCGCAGCTCTGCTCGCCGCAGCTCTGCTTAGTGCAGGCTGGGGGGGCGCGGGCAGGGCGTCGGCCTGAGTTCATGCAAATCTGGCGTGCCCATGCTCCTTGTGGGTCGGTGGTAAACCAGATCCTGAGAAAATTTTCTATTGTGACATTATGCCGGGCAAAATCAAGCGTTTTGCGGCCGCAGGCCGTAGCTGCCGCATAGGGTAAATCGCGCTGAAAGCTCCCCAATCACGGCGGAGCGGGCGTAAACTCTGTAAACGTTTACGCACAAGCCGTGGGGGCCATAGCCTGTGAGGTTGCTGCGCCGCACCGTAAGCGCGCGTGATGTGCACGCACACTTGCGTTTATGTCACTACGGTGGGGAGCGCGTGGGGCAAAGCTGCACTAGCGTAGCGGCGAAGCCGCCGCGTGCGGGCCTATCATGGCGCAGGGGCGGCGCTCTGAGCAAAATGGGCTATAGTGTGCCTAACGCGCGCTGGCGCGCAGAGATGATTGGAGAATTTGATGAAGCTGAGCATCAATGATGTGGCCGCGATGGGCCTGAATCCTAAGACTTTTGGCGTGGAGTCTAACCTCGGGACGATTGTGGCGCTCGCCCGTAAGGCCAAAGAACAGGGCAAGAAGGCGCTCTTTACTGGCGAGCTCAGTGCCACCGGAGTTGAGGGGGGCATGATGCTGGCCCATCCCCATTTGTTAGCGGCCATCGACTTAGATCAGGTCGCCGCGCAGCTGCCTGAGGACTTTATCTTAGGCTTGGGGCTGCCTGCGGCCGGTACTAATGGCGGCTGTGTCAGTGACTATGCCATCTTGCGCCATGGCCATAAGGCTATCCGTGGTCTGCTGCGTCTGCCTTCGGTTGGGGCGGCGGTCACCGATAGCGTAGCTCACAACTGTACCGCTACGACCATGAGCCCGCTGAGCGGCGCCTTTGCCGTAGGACAAGGTACCTATGGCTTGCTCGGTGCTGAGCGCTCTGCTTTGACCTTGGGGCAGATCGTCGAGAGTCACACCGTGGTGCTTGCTGACAGCAAGTTCTTAGTGCTGCCATTCTACGATAGCAAGCATTTGGCCTTAGGCGAGCTGGTGGGCCAAGCGGCGCTTGAGGAGCTGGGGCGCTATCTGAGCGCCAACTGCGCTGACCTTGCCTTTATCGTGATGCCTTCGGTGCACGCCTATGAGTGCCCTTCTGACTATTGCGGCGCGGCCGATGCCGCTACGTTATCGCGCCTGTCCGGCGTGCCGGTGGTTACCATCAACAACTTAGGCTGCGAAGGCGGCTCCTTAATCTACGATGGCCTGTGCCAAATCTTCAGCGCAGGTCAAGTTACGGCCTCCTCGAGCCAGTTTAGCTTTGCCCCATACAGCTATGTCGACACTGAGTGTAGCGCGGATTTCCAGCCGCTCGCCACCTTTGATGCCGAGCTTAAGGCCGTCGCCTTAGGACTGCGCGATTGGATGGTCAAGACCCACTCCAAGGGCTATACCTTATCGCTCTCTGGCGGTGCCGATAGCGCCTTGTGCGCCACCTGCGTCGCCTTAAGCCAGCTCTACAGTCTCTTGGAGCTGGGTGTAGTAGAGTATGGCAAGATGCTCACCTCCTTGGGCATTGCCTGCGATAAGGCCGCTTTGGATACCAAGATCGGCGCCTTAACCGGCGGCTACTTAGGCCCTTGGCGCAATGGCGTGGCGGTCATGGGCGCTGAGAGCACGCAGCTGACGCAAGCGCAGATCGATGGCATCATTGCGGTGCTCAAAGCTGAGGTTATGCCGCAGCTCTTAGTCTGCGCCTATCAGGCTTCGGACTACTCCGGCTCCGTCACCCGCACCGCGGCCACAGAGATGGCAGCCAGCGTTGGCGCCACCTTCTATCAATGGTCGATTGCCCCGGCGGTTAAGGACTACGTTGATACCGTCAGCGGCGCCTTAGGCTATGAGCTCACTTGGGACAAGGACGATATTGCCCTGCAAAACATTCAAGCGCGTTCGCGCCTGCCGAGCATTTGGCTCTTGGCCAACCATAAGGGCATGCTCTTGATTGCGACCTCCAACCTCTCTGAAGCCGCCGTAGGCTATTGCACCATGGATGGCGACACCGCCGGTGGCCTCTCGCCGATTGCGGGCATTGATAAGAGCACGATCTTAAAGATCAACCGTCATATCGCTGAAGAAGGCGTGGCGATCTTGGGGGCCACCAATCCTGTCCACATCTGCCTTGAGGGCATGAAGTACGTGGTCGCGCAAGAGCCAACCGCCGAGCTGCGTCCGGGCGGCGAGCAGACCGACGAAAAGGATCTGATGCCATACCCGCTGTTAGACGAGATTCGCCGTCGCTTCTTAAATGGCCTGCTGCCTCAGGACATTGTGTCCGGTTTGGTCGCCGACCTCTCGGCCCATCAGATCTTGCAGGAGTATCCACATCTGCAAAACTTAAGTGCCGCCGACCTCGAGCGCTTCGTCGGGCGCTTTGTCACCTTATTCCAGCGCAGTCAGTGGAAGCGCGAGCGCTTTGCCACGGGCTTCCATATCCAGCCTGATGATGTCAGCCCGAAGGCAGGCTGCGCCTTCCCAATCTTAGCGGAGAGCCTGCTCAAGCTGTAAACCCAGCTCAAGCTGTAAGCCCAGCTTAAGCAGTAAGCACAGCCGCCGCACGGCACTCATCTCTCACGGGGTGGGTGCCGTGCGCGTCTTTACTCGCCCTTGGCGGCGCGCTCCTTGGCCGCCATTTCGGCCTTGATCTCAGCGGCAGCCTCACGCTTTAAGCTGTCGATCAGATCGTGCGAAGGGCGCTCCTTGGCCACTTCTTGCGGCTTGGCGCGCATCACAGCTGGGGCCTTGAGGTAGACCATAACCGCGATGGCCACCAAGGTGAGGCCTGAGAGCAAGAAGATAAAGGACAGATGGATGAAGGTGGCGATGACACCACCGATAATCGGGCCAATCGCACCGCCAATCTGTTGGGCTGAGAACAGCATGCCAAAGGCCGAGCCACGCTCAAGCGGGCTAGTCAGATTGATCACCATGGCATTGGCCGATGGGAAGATGCCTGAGAAGCCTAAGCCCACGCAGAACTGCAAGATGGCAAATGGGATCAAGGTGCTCGGGATGAATTGGCTTGCGATCAAGATGCCGGCGGCCGAAAGCGAGATCACCAAGGTTTTGTAGAAGCCCTTGATCTGACCTTGCCGTCCCCAGAGCGGTGCTGCAATGGCACCGGCTACACCTGAGAGCGAGAAGACCAAACCTGAAATTAGCATCAGATTCTCTTCGGTGCCGCGCAGCACGCCGATGTACAAGGTCATGATCGGCTGCAAGAGCAAGATGACCATGTTGGTCAGGCCCGTGGCCAAGAGCAAGATGAAAATGCCATCGCGCTTCATCAGCTCGCGGTACGAGGTCGGTGGTACCTTCTTGTCCTCATCGCTCTTGGGCGGCTCTTTGATAAAGAAGATGGTGACCAAGGTGATCGAAACCAAGGCGCAGGCGGCGATGACAAATGAGGTGCGAATGCCAAAGGCTTCGGCTAAGACACCGCCAAAGAGCGGCCCTAAGATGCCGCCGCAGATGTTGGCGCTTTGCATCACGCCCATGCAGATGCCGATCTTATTTTTCGGGGTGTAGGCCGAGGTCAAAGCCAGCGAGGCCGGCCACAGGCCTGCGGCAAAGCCTTGGAGGATACGCACCAAGAAGAGCTGAAACGGGGTCTGCACTAACGAGCCGCAGATGTAGGTCAGAGCGATGAGCGAGCTCGAGCGAATCAGCATGAGCTTCTTGCCCTTGGAGTCGGACATCTTGCCCCAGATCGGCGCCATGATGGCGCACACGGCAAAGGAGATGGCGAAGATCGCACCCGTCCACAGGTTCAAAGTCTCCGGGGCGGCGCCTAACTCATTGCGCAAGTACAGGGGTAAGAAGGGGATAAGCATGGTGTAACTTGCTGACATCAAGACGACGTTGCAAGTCATGATGGCTAAAACTACTTTCCAGTTCATCAAAACCGGCGCGCCCTAAAAGGCTAACGCCGCCTCCATCCAAGAAAGCACACGACAAGAAGCTCCGCAGGCCCTGAGGCTGAGTCCTGAGCATCTGACCGCGCACCGAGTCGTGAAGCATGTGAGGCGACTCAGCGCGTCTTGTCAGTATATGCCTATTTTTCTGCAAAGGCACCTTACGCTGCTGGCCAGTGTGACTTACGCAAAGTTACCAGCCCCCAGCGCTTGGCCTTACTTGTGGTGGCGGCGCGTCTGTTTGCGCTGCTGCCGCTGCAGCTTGCGCTGGTACTTGCGCTGCTTGTGCAGACGCTCCTGCGCTTGAGCCTCACGCTGGACGCGCTCTGACTGCGCTGCACTCAGGGCTTGATCGACCGAGGCGAGAGCCGCGCCTCTAAGTTCGGCCAGCCGCTCCGGCGTTACCGCCGCGCTGGCATCCGTGCTTGCGTCCTCGCTCACAGCCGCGTCTGCCTCCGCTGCACCGGTGGCGTCATGGTCGGCGTCCGCGCTTGGCTCGGCTTTAGCCGCGTCCGGTTCTGCTGCTGGTTCGTTGCTGCCCGCAGCTTCCTTGGCTGCGACCTCGGTGGAGCTGTCTGCAGCGTCTTGCGCGGGCTCGTTGGCGTCCTGCGCGGTAGCGGCTGCTACGAGCGCCTCGGTGCTGGGATCGGCGGCAGGTAGGTCAGCTAAGTCCATGAAGGCCTCTAACTCGAGGTTGACGGGCTCGGCGAGGGCGGTTGCCTCTGGTTCCATTACCTCGGCTGGAGCTACAAGCATGGTCTCCTCGGGTTCTGCGATAACCGAGGACTCAGGCAGCATGTTCACTGGGGTGCGCATGGCGGCGGCGTCCGCGGCGGCGCGCTTAGTAATGCGCTTCTGGTTGGACTTCTTGGCCTTAGGCTTGATCAGGGTGCTCTGCAGGAACTTGTGGGCATCACTGCCGCTTTGGGCCCAAGTCTGCGGCGTAATCAGCGCGACAAAGGACAAGAACGGCGGCAGGTTTTGCCCGACCGACAGCAGCTCGCGATACAGGTCGCGCGAGCTCAGCTGCAGCATCGGCTGCAGGTAGACGAGGTACTCGTGGAGCTTCGAGGGCTGGCAATACTGCAGGGGCTTGGCCAAGTCGCCAAGGAGCGGGCGTAGGGCTTCAGGCCACAGCGCAGCGCGCTCGCCTAAGGCTTGGATGTAGCTCTTGACTTTGGTGGCGTTAGGCTTGTCCGGGACTTCCTCTTCACAGCAGGTCAGGTGCAAGTCCTTGGGGTCGTGCCAAGCGTCATCGACCTCGTGGGCTAAGGCCTGATAGACCGGCAAATCGGATTCCTTGGCCCATGCCATGAGGTTGGTTGGGCCTAAGTTGTTGAGCAGCTGGCGCGTGAACTGGTGGGTCTCAGCCTTTAAGCCGATCGGGGCGATGATGTACTTGAATAGCTGCTCGCCGTAGGGCACACGCAGGCTGCTTTTGAGCAGCTCGGTGCTTACGGCTAAGGCTAGTGCGTCTTCGTGGGTGCTCGGCTTGTACTTGAGCGAGATGACCGTGCCATCCTCCAAGACGATATCTTGGGGCTCTACGGTGCGCACATAGCGGCGCATGCGGCTGATCTGCGCTGCGGTCAGCGGTATGAAGCTGCAGATCTTCTCGCGCTCTGGGGCCGGGGCTATAGGCAGCGCCTCACGCCCGGCAGGCACAGCGTAGTAATGGGCTGAAGCGCCATCGGTGGCATGGCCTTGACGGCGCTGCCGCTGAGCTACGCGCTGCGCTGCTTGGGCTGCCTTGGCGTCGGCGGCATGGTAGGTCGCGCCGTCGTTGCTGGCGATAGCGTCTGGGGTGACGACTAAGCTGGTGCTCGCGGTAGCTGCGGGCTCAAGGATTGGTTCTTGGGTTGCCATAGGAGGCCTCCTGATTAGACTTTGAGGTAATTACGTAAGCTCGGGTAGAGGTTGGTCGAGAAGGTTTGGCAGGTGTTGCTGATGAGGCTTGCCACCATGTTCGGCATGCTGACGGCAAGGCCGAGGATAAAGAACAGCAGCGTCAGAATCAGTCCGAGGTATTGCAAGCTGAGCGTGCCCTGAAGCTCGTGGATGGCACTGAGATCAGCGACGAGGCCGTTCATGATGCGGGTGCCGATGGTGTAGATGAGGCACAAGGTGAAGAGCTTGAGGCCGTAGGCCAAGGTGTGGAACAAGTAGCGCAAGGATATGGCGCGGGTAAAGCCAAAGACCCCCAAGACCACGACCAAGACACCGCACACCGCGTTGAAGTAAGCGTTGAGGTAGGTGACGGCGAAGATGATGACCATAAAGATCACACTGGCCCAAATCAGCACATGTCCACAGAGCGCCAAAATGGCGGTACTGCTAAATGTCAGCTCCGAGGAGGCCAACTGGTCTAAGATTTTGCTTTGGGCCATGAATTCGGTGAAGGCAAAGAGTTGATCGATGCCATCAAACTCTCCGGAGGTGCTGCTGACGGGGGTATCAAGGGCAAGGCTGACCAAGGAGTTGACGATGTCCGTGGAGATCGCCGGGCCATTGAAGATGAGAAAGTACACCGCGCCGATGGTGAACATGAGGCGCACCATGTGATAGCAAAAGAGTTTGATGTCTCCTTGCAACAAGATGAGCTTGATGCCGGTCGTAACGAAAGCGATGGACGCTAAGTAGAAGAGCAAGTCGCGGCAGAAGTTGATGATGCGTCCTTGGATCTGCGCAAATTCGTGGCGGTAGAGCTCTACCACATAGTCCAAGGTAAAGACTGACTGCACCTCGTCGGCGTGGGCACAGGTGCTCAGCATCAGCAGTAGGGGGATGATAATGACAGCGCGCATAAGGCACCTCCAGAGTTAGTACGGCCAGCGATACTCCGTTTGTGGCAAGAAGGCTGGGAGCTTGACTTGGTGCTGCGGGGTGTAGCGCAAGAGCGCTTCATCGAGCGCGGCACTGCTGCGCTTTTGGCTGTTGTCACGGGCGATCTCATGGCTTTGCAGCTTGGTCAAGAGCGCCACTTGGGAGTTGAGGTCGACCAAGGAAGAGGCGACCGAGCCGTTGATCTTGCTCAAGGCGTCCAAGGTACCAGCCGCGCTCTGCGAGCTTTGGCTCTCTTGACTTAAGCTTTGCAGCTCCTGCACTTGCGTCTCAAGCTTATCGCCCATGGCCTCAGCGTGGCGATAGGCGTCCAGTGCCTGCTCAATGGCCTCATCATCGAGGCGCTTGACCACATCCGAGAAGGTGCAGCGCTTTCCGGTGGTCAAGCAGCGCTCCCACGCATCAGCCTTGTAAAACGAGGCGAGGTATTGCCCGACGGAGCCAAACTCTTCCCATGTCGACTTGGTGGCGTGAAGTAGCACCAAGGAGTTCTCTTGCAGGGCGTTGATTTGATCCCATGTGCCCTTGAAGTCCATGGCGTAGTTCTGCTGCATCAGGTCTTGGGTGCCTTGGACGATGTTGTTGCCGACATTGAGCGAGCTCAGTTGGTCGGCCTGATTTAAGTTGTCTTTGGCCCACTGGTTGAGGTAGAGCAGGCGATGCATGATGTTTTCGGTTAAGGCTGCCGCATCAAAGACCGGGAAGGCCAGACTCGGCAGGCACCAGACGCTCAGGACTAAGGCCAGAGCGCAACGGGAGAGGTGGTGAAGCATAGATCCTCCTTAAGAGCCAAACAGTGGGTTAAGCAGCTTGGAGCGCGCTGAGCGCTTCGTCTTGGTAGGTCTCGTAGGCATCAAGAGCGTGAGCGTAGCTGGCAAGCGCCAAGCAGTCCAAGAGCACGGTCGGCACCGGGGCCAGCAGTACACGCCGTGAGCAGGCTTGCGGCTCGACGCTGATGGGGTGACGGGCCACGTAGTAGTAGCCGCGCTTGGCGATGGCAGCGCTGGTCTGCTGTACCTGCTGGGCCAATGGGCTGTCCAGATGGCGCGCAGCGCAGATGCGCACGCAGAAGTCGTAGCACTGCACCAAGCGCCACTTGTGCTTGAGCGCGCTGCTCCAGGCCCGATCCGAGGCAATTTGGTTAGAGTCGGCAAAGAAGTAGTTAAGCCGCAAGTCCAGCGCACAGCTCAGGCGCTCTAAGTGCTGGTCAAAGGCGTTGAGCTCGCGCTCAAGGGACGGCGCCAACTCAAAATCTCGTACCGTGCATGGCGCGATGCCATAGCTTTGGCCCCAGCAGGTGATGATGGGGTTAGGTAAGAGTGCCCGACCGTGCTGCGTGATGAGCTGCTCGCAGCGCAGGTAGCGCTGGCACAGGCCTTGGAGCTCGCGGCGCAGCTTACGGGCGCGCAGCGGGTTAGGCTGCTCGGGCTGCTCGGCGGCGGCCAGCAAGTTCAGGCCGGGGCCGTGGTGCAGTCCCCATGGGGCAAGGCTGCTGCTGCCCAGCGGCTTGCTGGAGAGCACGCGCCGATGGGAGCGGCGTCGGGCGAGCGTCAGCTGCCATTGGTGGGCGGCAAGGAGCAGTAGCTGCGCTACCGGGTAGCGTGCCATGCGCGCTTGCACCTCAGGGCTAAACTGGGCCCGCCAAGTCGCCTGCTCTTCAGGCGTCCATTGCGCCAAGCGCAGAGCGATCTGCTCGTGGCATTGCGCCGTAAAGTCCCCGCCGTGCGGCGGCAATAACAGCAGGCGGGCTTGGTGCTCGACCATGCGCTCCGCTTCTTGGTAGGACTCGTACTGCTCTGGCCACAGCTCGCCTTGAGCGTTGAGCTCAAAGTTGAGGCCGAGCACCACCGCCAAGGCAAAGCGCACTGTCGCTAACGGATCGCAGTTGATGTAGCCGCGGGCGTTTAAGCTCAAGAGCAAGCTCAGGGGTACCCCGCTGCGCACCGAATGCAACGGCCAGATGGTGCTGTTGGCCTCAGGGACTGCCATCGACTCCGGCAGCTCAGGGGTCAGGGTGAAGGCTGAGCATGAGCTGGCGGCATCGGCCGTAGGCTCAGGCAGCCTGCTGGTATTAGGCAGGGCGTGGGCCTGAGGCCGCGCAGTGATCTCAGGGAGGGCTTGAGGCCGCGCAGTGATCTCAGGGAGGGTGGTGACCGCGGCACGGGCGGTGCACGTGGTGGTCTCTGGGGCAGACAGGACTTGCGTTAACATAAGAACCTCCTAGCGGCTAAAGGTAGGCAGCAGCTCGTAGTCGTAGCCGTGGTACGGGCCGTCGAAGTAGATGTCTTGGGTTAAGGTGACGTTGAACAAGAAGCCGGGGGCCACGGTCAGGGTGGGCGACACCGTTAGGTTGCGCTCGATGACCGAGGTGATGACGCGCCCTAAGGATTGGCCTAAGCCTTGGCTTAAAGCGCCGTTTAAGGTCAGATGGCCTTCGGAGTCATAGCTGTCGTTGTCGACGGCCAGCGATACGCCTGCGGTGACACCGCCTAACAGCACAGCATTGGTAAAGAGGCGCCACATGTGGTTATCAACCTCGGCCGAGAAGCCTGAGAAGCCATCGAGGCTGGCCCCAGGCATCGAGCCTAAAGACAGGGCCTTGCCGTCAGGGAAGATGACGCGGTTAAAGCCCAGCATCAGGCGCTGCTGCCCCATCAGTGGGGCTGAGGCATACTGTCCGATGATCTTGGCGCCGCGCGGAATCAGCACATGGCGGCCATAAGGCGTATCAAAGACATCGCGCGTTACCTGCGCTTGCACTTGGCCCGGCAAGTCCGAGTTCACGCCGCTTAACAAGACGCAAGGGATCAAGACGCCTTGGCGCAGCAAGTAAGGCGAGCGCACCGTCTCGACTTTCTCCTTGAGTAAAGTGGAGCCTTGGGCCAAACTCTGATAGGCACTGAGGGTGCGCGGTGACATTGGCCCATTGCCTTGGTTTAAGCCCTTGAGCGCGTTGACGCCCTCTTGGGCCAAGGCCGACTGCAGCGGATCGAGCGCGGCACTACCTTGCGCAAGGCCCGGGGCCACAGCATTGCCTTGGGGCGCAGGGGCAGCGACCTTGGGACTGGCAGCATCAACCGCGGTGCTGGCTTTGAGCGCCGTGAGCAGGGCCTGCGCCCGGCTTTGGGCTAAGGCTTGGCGTGCTTGCTCGGTGGCGCTGACCGGAGCGGGCGCTGGGATCTGCTCGGTGATCTCTTGGTAGCGCTGATAGTCGGCATGGAAGTCGTGGCTCTCTTGCGGCTTAGTGATCTCAATGATAGGTTGCGGGGTAAAGCGCTCGTCTTCGGCCCCAGCGCGCTCAAGGCGCGCCACCGCCAGCATCGGGCGGATGCCATCGAGGCGCTCGCGGTCGCTCTGCTCTACCGTTGCAGCGGCGGCATGATCAACTTGGTTTTGCATCATGACCGCGATACCGACCACTAACAGGGCCAAGAGCACGCCAAAGACGAGCAGTAAGATCAACCGGCCCCGGACGCGCCCGGAGCGCACTACTTGATTGACGCGTTCCATCACTCCTCCTTGGCCTGATATGGGCCGGTGGCAAAGACCGCACTCTCAGCGCTTGCCCCTTGCGTCCGCGGCGTATCCTTGGTTTGCAGGGCTTGGGTGACGCGCTGGACACTGTTACCGAGGCTGTGTGCGGCGTTGAGCGAGGCCGAGAGATCGCCCGACTTCACATGGGCGATGCTGTTGTGCGCCGCGGTAGCTGCTGCGGCGATGGTGCCGATGACCTGCGGGGCGCGGGCATCGATGCCCCCTAATGCGGTATTGAGCCCGCTTTGGAGCTGCCCCGTGCTCAAGGAGCCGTTAGGTACCATGCGTTGCAGGTTGATAAAGCCTGCAGCAAGGCCCGAGCGCTGCGACGCCGCGGCCCGCTGTTGCGACGGCATGCCCAGCTCTTGAGCGCGCGTACTGAGCAGCTGCTCCACGCTATGCGGTGCCGCAGGCAGAGCTGGCTGAGCACTCGCCTGAGCGCTCTTTTTGGTGGTCAAGATCTCAATGACCTTGCCTTGTGGGGCGCGCTCGTACTCCTTGGACTGCTGCTGTGCCACCTGCAGCTTGGTACCGGTCGGCAGCTCGATCTTCTTTTTAGGCGCGGTGGTGTTCTGAGGCGCGGTTTTGTTTGAGCTTGCCTTCTTGGTGTTCTGAGGCTTGGTGGTGGCCTTCTTGGTCGGAGCCTGCTTATTGGTGGCTTGCGGGGCGACCTGCGTCTCACTCAAGAGCTCCAGCTCTAAGCTCGGCTTATGGAGCAGGCTCAAGTCGTAGAGCGGGGCGCGCGTGGCTTGGATGCTCAGGGCACTAAGCGGCTGCAAGCTCGAGCGCTCGTAGAGGCGCTGCAGCGTCAGCTCCGCAGTTTTGAGCTCGACCAAGACGTAGGCGTCATCGTCGGGGGTTAAGACGCGCGTGGTAATGTAGGTTGGCTGAAGTCTGGCGCAGTGCTCACTGCTGGTACAACTTGAGGCGCCACCGTGGCGTAGCGCGGTGGTCAAGGCGCTAAGCTCCGGGCTGATCTCGGGGTTCGGGCTCGCCTTGAGCGTACCATCTTGCTGCAGGGCGCTGAAGTCAGCAGCACTGACGGGCAAGAAGGTGGTGGTGCCCAGCGCGTAGTAGGCGCCTACGACCGGCATCAGGTCTTGGTAGAGTGGGGCTAAGGCCAGCTGCGGCGTGGCGCTCTTGGGGGCCCATAAGGCCTCGAGGGATTGGCAGCCGCAGAGGCTGCACAGGGCTAAGGCAGTACCTAAGATGAGTCCTCTCATCACAACCTCCTAAGGTTCCAGCTGGGTCAGTTCGATGTCGGCACGTAAGGCTGAGCTATCGGCGCTGCTGCCTAAGAGCAGGCGCAGATGGCGCGGAATGCCATCGACGACAAAACTCGAGCCGCTGACGCGGTAGTTGATAAGGCCCATGCCGCTGTCGTTGCCTGAGCCCATGGCGTTGCCGCCTTCATTGACCACCACTAAAGCCGGGAGGCTGGAGCCGGTGGCCATGAGCTTGGTGGGCATCTGGACGAAGGTCTGGCGCCCGTCGTTGAAGACGCGCAGCGGGTAGAGTTCCTCATCGCCTGAGAGCTCGTAGTTGAAGTTAAGCTGCTCGAGCAGCAGCGTGCCCGCAGCTCCAGCTCCGACCGTGGCGGCCCCGCTCGATTGGGCCTTGCCGGGGCCACCTGCGAAGGCATGGGCCTTGCCGGGGCCAGCTGCGAAGGCATGGGCTTGTTGGGCGCGCGTGAGCTGGTCTTTGATCTGGTGGTAGCGCTCGAGCGTGGCCTCAGGGTAGATAAAGGCCACCTGCGGCATGAACTCTTGGGCGGTCGACTTTAAGTCGAGGTAGTAGGTGCGCTTGTCGGTGTAGATGCGCAGGTTGGTGTTAAGTCCGATGTCGGTTGGCTTGAGTGCGATGTGCTCGACGATCGCTCCCTCATGGCCGCTCACCGAGCGCTCAATGAGCCAGCGCGCGCCATCGCCGATCTTGAGGTCTAAGACGTTCTCGCCCGGCTCCAAGGCGATGTCGCAGACGTGCAACAGTGAGCACACCACGGTCGGACGCGACGCGCCGTAGATAAAGCGCACTTCGTTAGGGCCGGTGACCACCGGGCGCGTCGCCGCGGCCTTGGGGCCCTTGGTGGCATTGCTGCGCTCTAAAGCGTCGAGCACCGCGCGCTCTTGGGGCGTTAACACTTGGCGGGCCGCTTGCTCAGGGCTTAAGGTGAGCAGCTGCGAGAGCGCCTCATCGGCGCAGGCGCCGTGAGATAAGGCGATGAGTAGCATCGCCGTAAGGACAGACAGTGATTGGTTCATAGTAGCCTCCTCTTGGAGCTATGGGCGGCAACCCAGTTAGACAATGACGTCGGAGACGACAAATTCGGTGACGACAAGGCCGAGCGGATTGAGCAAGAGCAAGCGCTCAGAGCCTTCGGCTTTGCCGTTGGTGAGCGTTGGATCCTGCTTAAAGGAGATGAGGGCACGCATGGTGCGCTCATAACCGTCATCAGGACGCTTGACCGTGGTGTCAGCCGCACCGGCGTGACTGCACTCGCGCCAGTCGATTTGCACGGTGTGCTCACCGGTGGCGATGACATTGAGGATGTCGACGCTCACGGCGTAGGGAGCGCGATTGCTCAGCGGGTTGTGGGCGTTGAAGTAGGCATCAAGGTCAAAGAAGACCTTGGAGCCGGGCGCGACCATGGCGTAGGCATTGGTCATGAGCTCGCGCTGCATCGTCTTGTCAGGCGTGACCATGCGCACGTTGCGCACAAAGTCCGAGAGCTCGGCGGCGATGAGCGAGGGCGTCAGCGCCTCCGAGGCCGGGGTGAGCAGGCCGCGATTTAACACCACGCCGTGGCGATCGACGGTCACGACATAGGGCTGCAGCGCCGGGCGGTTGCTCTGTGCGAGCAAGGCCGCAAGGCAAACAAAGGCCAAAGCCAAGGAGCCAAAGCTAAACAGGGCCCAGCTCAGGTGCGAGCGCAGGCCATTTAGCATGACCTCACTGCGCTTGAGCCCTAAGCTCTTGCTTAGGCTCATGTCCTCTAAAGCCGCAGCGCGGGCTTGGCGTGCCAGTACCTCATCACCGGCCGCGATGGGATCGTCCGCGCCGAACGGGGGCAGGGGCTCAGGCAGTGGCTGCGGCCGAGGCTCAGGTAGTGGCTCCGGCCGCGGTTCGGGCAGAGCCTCAGACAGAGGGGCGGGCAGCGCGGTCGCCGGATCAGAAGTGGCATGGTGCCGGTGGGGCAAGTAGGCCTTGAGGCGCTGCCACAGATTCAGGCGTGGTGGCTCAGCGGCTGCGGCATCGAGCGCGTTTAAGATGGCGCTTTCTTGGCGCGGGTCGGGTTCAGGGCCAATGATGTCTTGGTCGGTGAGGTGTGGCCCGGAGGCGGCGCGCCGGGCGTCGCTGATGGGATCGCCTAAAGTAAACTCCTCAGCCCAGAGGCTGATTTCTTGGGTGGTGGTGGAAGTTGAGGTGGAGGTGCGCGCCACGATGCGCTCGCGCCGGTTTGGGGCGCCGTAGGCACCTTGGCTCATGTCAGGTTGGGAGGCCATGAAATCATCTCCTTGTAAGAGGCGTTGCAGCTCCGGGGACGGCTCGGGGGCGGGCGCCGTGACGGGAGCTGGGGTCAGCTCATCGAGTTCGGCGTCCATGAGCGCCAGCTCGGCTTCGCGCGCGACGGCACGGGCCGCTGCGGCCGGTTCAAGTGCGACAGCGCGGGCGGCAGCCGCCGTGGGGACGGTCGCGTTTGCGGCTGGTGCTGGGGCGCCTGCAGCTGAAGTGTTTGGTTTAGGTGCTTGATTCATATGTGCCTCCTTAAGCAGCTTGCGGGGCGTGCAGCTGACAGTAGAAGAAGGGGCCGTAGTGGGCGTAGAGCTCGTCGACGCGGGCGCAATTGTGGTCACCGGCAATCGAGAGGAGATCGAGCTCATGGGGCGGCAAAATCAGGTTGACCATGATGCGTTCGGCGCCCTTGGTGAAGTAGTAGTCGCGCTTCGGCGTGGCGTGCACCAAGGCCTCAATCTCGGCTGCGCTCAGGCCCATGGTGAGGTAGGCGTCCTTTAAGGCGGCGCTTGCGGCATCGCAATTGGCGAGGAAAAAGCGGGTCTTGGCGCAGTCGAGCAGGTTTTCAAAGAAGCTCGATTGCTTTAAGTCCGCTAAGCTCTGCGTGGCCAAGATCACGGCGACGTTGAACTTGCGCAGGGTCTTAAACCACTTGAGCAGCTCGTCGGCAAAGACCTTGTCCTGCAGCATGAGCCACGCTTCGTCTAAGACGATGGCAGCTGGGCGCCCATCAAACTGCTGCTCGATGAGGTGGAAGATCTGCTTTAACACCGGCACAGCAAAGGCCGGGGAGCTCTCGAAGATTTCGGCGCACTCAAAGGTGGTCAGGGCGTGCTCGCCGATGGCGAGGTTGCTTGAGCCATCGAGCAGCGCGCTGCGGGTTGCGCCTATTTGAGCCCCTATTTGGGCCCCCATTTGGGCGCCGAGGTGGCTGCTCGGGGCTGCGGCCTTGCTGTCTGCGACCAAGTGAGCCGAGAGGGACTTGAGGTTGCCGCCCATGCTGGTGTACGGGGCCAAGGCGGTGCGGATCTGACTCATCTGGGTGGTGATGTAAAACTCGCTTAAGGAGCGCTGATGCTTAGGTTGGCTTGAGAGCAAGTTGACGCAGGTGATGATCTCATTGCGCATCTCCGGGGTGATGGTGACCTGACTTAAGCGCAGCAAGGTCTCGATGAAGTCGACCGCATAGTCGCGCTCTAAGTCGGTCTCTAAGTGATAGAGTGGGCACAGCTGCGCCTTCTCGTTGCTGAAGGTCAAATGGGTGCCGCCCAAGGCGCGGGTTAAGGCGTAAAAGGAGTAGCCCTTATCAAAGGCAAAGACGCGCATGCCCTGATAGCGCAGGAGGTTGAGCATCAGCTCGCCCAAGAGCACTGACTTGCCTGAGCCGGTTGGGCCAATCACCAAGGTGTGGCCGAGATCGTGGGCGTGCAGATTGAGCAGGTAGTTGCTCGCGCCCTTGACGCGCACTTGCATCAGGGGCGAGCGCGTGGTGCCCATGAGCGGGTTCGGGCACTTGTTTTCGCCTAAGAGCGGCAGCTGCAGCGGCAGCAGGTCTAAGAGCACGTCCTGCGAGACGATCGGGCGGCGCAGGTTCTCGTAGTAGTGGCCGGGCAGACTGCCTAAGAAGGCGTCGGTGGCGTTGATGGACTCAACGCGCCCGATGAGGCCGGTGCGCTCAATGGCCTGCAGCGCTAAACGCGTGTACTGGGCTAAGACCTTGGGATCATCATGGTAGATGAGGATGTTGGCGCAATAGGCCCCGAAGACTACTTCGTTGTTGTCGAGGGCGCGCTTGGCCTTGTCTAAGTCAGCGATTTGATCCAAGGCGTTTTGGTTGAGGCGAGCCTCGGGCAGGTTAAAGAGTTGGGCAAAGAGACCCTTGCTCTTTTGGGCCCAGAAGCGGCGGTACTTGCTGAGCAAGAAGTTACTCTTGAGCTGGTCAAAGTAGATAAAGCGCGTGTTGAGGCGATATGGGAACGGCAGGAGGCCTAAGGCGTGGACAAAGCCGGGCTCGCTCATCTGCGGCAGGCCCTCAAGGGCGATCACGCTGATGTAGTTTGAGCCCATCTTAGGCATAAAGCCGTGGATGAAGTCTTGGTTGCCAAGCAGGGCGTCGAGGTACATCGGTACCTGCGGGGCGCGTACCTTCTGGTAGTGGCCGCTTAAGCACTCTTGGATGTGGCTTAAACCGGCGTGGTAGTAGAAGCCGCCTTGGGCGCAGTACTCGCGCCCTAATGGCTTGACTTTAAAGCACAGCTCCAAGGTCGCAAGCACCGAGGCGCAGGCGAGCTCAAACTCGTGGACTAAAGCACGGCTGGCGCGCGTGTCACTGTCGCTGCTCTGCTCGGCATCTTGGGCGAGATCTGGGTCAGGCTTGGTGATGAGTTGCTCTAAGTGTTGGGCCTTATGGTCGGTGCCCAAGTAGGTGATGGTGAGCACTAAGCGCGAGCGCAGCGCTTGGTGGCGGGCGCAGTAGAGCACTCGCTCGTCTTCAATTCGTTGCAGCACCTGATGCGTCTCCGCGCCTTGGCCTTTTAAGATACCAGCATCGGACTCAAGCTCGGGGTAGTAGGCCTCGTCGCTGCTGCGGATCAGGTCGACATGGACGCAATAGTTGCCGACGAGCTTGAGCAGGGCCTTTTGGGCCAGTTCATAGGTGAGGTTGATCTGCGCCTCGGACATCAGGCTAAAGTCAGGCGGCGTGAGCTCATAGAGCGCCATCAGACCGCCTGATTTGAGCACAATGACGTGGTCATTGGCTTGGGTGGCGTAATCGAGCAGATCGCAGGTGGCGGGCAGATCTGGGCAGGGATTAGACCAAAGCCCCGTGCGCTTGACGGTCAGCACGATCCCGACGACACAGGCGCCGCCCAAGGCGAGGCACAGGCCATAAAGAAGGGTCAAGGAAGTCATCGCAATCCGGCGAAAGCTCCGAGGATTCTCGGAGCGGTACGCCGCCTCCAATCAAGTAAACTAAGCGCTTACCTAGCTCGGCTAATAGTACTTAGTCGGCGTGTAGGTGATGCGGGCTTGCGCTTGGTAAAAGTGCTGGTAATGCAGCTGGCGGATGAAGACATGGCGCAGCAGCAAGTCGCGTTTGCCCATTTGGTGGAGCCCCAAGAACAAGAGGAGCGCCACCGGGGTGGTGACCGCGAAGACCACCATGCTGTGGGATAAGAAGATCAAAGTGGCCGCAATCAAAAGGTTGATTAAAAACAGCTCCCGGTCGCAGCCCAGCATTTGCGAGCTATTGCCCAGCGCGTGGTAGATCCGGTGCTGGGGCAGGTTGCTCTTGACGCCCTTGAGGGCCGCGCTCGGGCCCAAACCCTCGCCCTGCGGCGCGGTCTTGGTCTCGGGGGCGCGGGGCGCTTCGGCTTCAGCCGGAGCCTCGGCGGCGGCAGGAGTCTCGGTGGCGACCGGAGTCTCCGCCTCTGCCTCCGCTTCGTCCTTGGCCGCCCCCGCCGTCAGGGCTGGGGTCTTGGCCGCGCTCAGCGCGGCGGCCGTGGGGTCAGGGTTACCTCCGGGAGCAGCTGCAGGTGCAGGTTGAGCTGCCACAGGGGGCGTTGCTGGGCGGGGCGCGGCAGGCTGGGCGGTGTCAGGTACAGCCACACCGTGTGCGCGGGCGATGAGCTGGGAGATAAAACGCAGTGCCATGACACTTGCCCCTCCTCCTAACGCTGGGCCAAGCTCTGGCCGTGTGGGATGTACTCGCTGCTCTCGAGCTCATCGACTAAGAGTGCGCCCTCAAAACCTTCCTGCTCCAAGGTGCGAGCGACCTCGTGCCACGGTACCGTCTGGTAGCTATCAAAGCTCGGTTGGTCTAAGACATACAGAGCCATGATCTCTGGGGTGAAGACAGTCGCGCGCTGCTGCTTTAAGGTGTGCGCTGGATCGGTCTGCTCCTTCCCTACGACTGCAGTCGTTTCCGTTTCAGGCAGAGGGATCGCTGCACCGTTGAAGAAGTTGGTCATGAGCGAGTTGGCGCCGATGAGCAAGGTCATCACTAAGACGATGTAGACCATGGTTCGGGCAAAGCCGCGGATTTCACCACCGCCTAGGATCAAGGTGATGCCGCTCACTACGATGCCGATAAGCGAGATGGCGAAGGCGACAGGCCCGGTCAGGGACTTCTGGAAGTCCGAGAGCCACGACTCATACGGCAAGGTGGTGCCGGTACCGGTATCCGCGGCTAACGCCGGGTTAAGGTAGAGGCCGACCAAGAACAGCACCATGAGCACGGCGCTGATGAGGCTCAGGCGCATCAGCCACGGCAGGTGTGCCGCGCAGCGATTGAGCAAGCGGGTACCCAGTGGAGCCTTCTCGGCAGGAGCGCAGTCGAACGGGTCGATGCTCCAGCCCGCCTCACGGGCGGCCTTAATGCAGACTGCTTCGTGCGCGCTGGCAAAAGGCTCATACTCGTAGTGGGTGATCATGGCTTCTTGGGTGAAGTTCTGAGTCCACGGCTGAGGCTCCTCGGGGCTTAAGGTGCAGCCCAAGACTTGGTCGCGTAACCAAGTCTGTTCCAAGGCCCATGGCAGCTCCGGGCTGTCAGTGTGCCGCTCGGCGGCGTTGAGGGTTAAGGTAGTCATAACAGTACCTCTGGTTAAAGCACCCACTAGGGGCAAATTCGGTTGATGGAGGTTCCGCTAGTCCTGCGGGCTAAGCCAGCGGGCTAGGCGGTGCGGTTTTCGTGGGCGCGGCGCAGGTTCAGGGCCGCGTCCAAGGTGGTGGTAACTGGGATCAAGGCAAAGTGGCCGTTGTGGTAACCGGCGCACAGGGTGATGTCCGTGATGTGGCGCGTCAGGCCGCTGCGTTCGGTCTGGACTACGAGGTCGATGGCGCTGGCGACCATGGGCTCGATCTGACGTGGGCAGCTCGGGTTACGCGAGACCAGCAAGGTCAGGCGCTGCAGCGCTTGCTGCGGGGTACCGGCGTGCACGGTAGCAAGGCCGCCACGGTGACCGGTGGTCAGGGCATCGACGAGGTCTAAGGCCTCCGGGCCGCGTACCTCACCGACGACGATGCGATCAGGACGTAGACGCAGCGCCGAGCGCAAGAGGGTGGAGAGCTCGACCTTGCCGTTGCCGACCAAGTGGACAAAGTTGCCCGGCAGCGCCGACAGCTCCTTGGTATCCTCAATGGTGACGACGCGCTCGTAGGGCGAATGGGTGATAAGTTCATTGAGCAGGGTGTCGACCAGCGTGGTCTTGCCGGTACCGGTGGCACCGGAGACCAAGATCGACAGGTGCGCCTTAAGCGCCTGCTGCAGCATCTTGGTTTGGCTTGCGCTCAAGCTGCCCAGCGCCTCAAGGTCAGCTAAGGTGTGCGAGCAGTCGGCGTGACGGCGAATGGCGAAGACCGGTGCGCTGACCAAGGGCGGCAACAGGCCTTCAAAACGGGCATGGTGCACCGTGATATCGCCCGACAAAATCGGGCAGGCGCGATCGAGGTCTTGCCCGAGCAATGTCGCCAAGGCGCGCATGGCATTCTGGGCCGCCTGCGGCGCCATGGTGCCGATATGCCACATGCCACTGTCCTTGTGCTCAACCAAGAGCTCGCCGGACTCATTGAGCATGATCTCGGTGATGTTCGGTTCGGCAAAGGCCGCGCTGACCTCGGGGCCAAACAAGCGTTCGAGCAGCGGATCGCGGTTGGTCTTGAGGGCATGTAAGTCCATATGGCGCGGCCCCGCGGCGCGCGCCGTGGTCGGCGCTACTGCGGCCGACGTTGCCGCGGTTGGCGCTACCGCAGTCGAAGCCGCTACAGGCAGTGCGGCCGACGTTACTGCAGCCGGTGCTAGCGCAGCCGGGCACGGGGTGAGATGGAGCTCGCTGTTCTCGTTGGCGGCGCGCAGCGGCGCCGGAGCTGGGCTAGGGGCCGTATTGAGCTGGGCGTTCAGCTGGATGTGCCCGGTCGCGCTGGGGCGCGGCGCATCGGGCGAAGGAGTAAGCGGGAAATCTGAAAGCATCATGGCGGCCTCCTAGGTAAGAGAGCAAACCGGTACCGGAACCTGCGCTGCAGCGCTTTGTTCCAGCTTTACTTACAGAATAGAAAACGCCTCCAAGCGCTCAGGCCGAGATTCGTGGCATTTGATTTTTTACCCGCTGCAACGCTGGTGCAAGAAGCTGATAAACAAGCGCTTCGTGGGGATGTTACAAACGCAAGCTGGCGATTTTTGTGACCGCTATCACATACTATTTTTGGGCTTAAACAAGCCAAAGTTGCGCGCAGACGGTCCGTGGTGGCCTAACCATGCGGTATCTAGGAAAAATAGAGTGTCTGCGCTTTGACTGTGACTTAGCGCCCAAAATCGCATACAACTTCCACCGATCAATGGCTTAAATAAGCCGTTTGTCTGGTGGAGACAAGTGACACTACGTTTGTACAAGGCAAGAAGTCAAGACGCTGCCCAGCGCTGCGGCCACAGCCTCAAAGTGGTCGGCGCGGGCGTTCACGAAGCGCTTGTTTATGGGGTTTTGTTTTGTAACATTGGCACGCCCAAAATTTTTTGCGGGCCTGTCCCGCGCTTATCTATCGGATTTATGCGCGCAGTTGCGTCCATGGCGGCCCCGCAAATGGGGGTGAGCGCGCTGCGGGAGGGGGTAGGGTCAGAGCTGTTACAGCCTTCGGGCCCAAGGGCCGCCCCGCCGATATATAAGCGCGGGACGCCGTTTTTGAGCGCCGCGGTGGGTGAGCCGGGAAGCAGATATTTAAGCCATTTTTGCTTTGTGCTTGGTTGTAGCTATGGAAGGCGCCGTGCCACTGCCTCCTTAAGCTGCTTTGGCCTAAGTATGCGGGCTTGCGCTGGGTGTGATAGGGTTAGCCTAGGGTGGTGTCGCGGCCAAGGCTAGGCTTGCTGCGGGGCTTGGGGATATCAGACTAATTTGTTAGCCCATGGGCCTTTTGCGGCAGCTCCGCCGTCTGCGGCCACCTCAAAGCAAGTCCCAAGCAAGCTCCAAACACGCCAAATCGTGCACCCAAAGTCAGATTTATGGGTGCAGTTTGCAGGTTGAGGCGGGGGCGGGTACCTGCTTGTGCGCAGATGCACGCCCGTGCAGGGCGCGGCCAGCGTTTGGGCGGAGCTTAGCTCTGGGCTATAATTTGCGCATGGATGTGGCGTCAGCGTCGGGCGCGGACGTCAGCGGAGCGTTTGCGTCTGCGTGCGGCCTGTGCCTGCGTGTGCGCCTGCGCGCCGCGCGGGGCCATGTTGTGGTGCAAGGTGCATTCTTTGCTTGCTTAGTTGACCGAGGTAACTGTTATCGGCTGCAAGTTGGGGTAAAGTAAGGCCAAGCGCCGTGGGCGCTGTCGGTTAGTTTTCTTGTGTCGTGGTACCTCTTGGTGCGTGCTTGATTGCAGACAGCTCTTTTGCTTGCTCGCCTGAGGCGAGCAGGGGCGCAACGCCACCACAGAGCTTTGGGAAGGAGTGATTTCAGTGCAGGTCAAAACGTTATGGCCGAAGGCGGTGGGCTTAGGGGCATTACTGGCGTTAGGAGCCACCGGCGCCGCAGCTGACGAGGCCACTTTGCAGCGCCAGATTACAGCGCAACAAAACCAGATCTATCAGCTGCAACAAGACATTGCCGCGCTGCGCGGTGAACTCGAGCAGCTGCGCTACTTAAGCAGCCGCCAAGGCACCGCCATGGCCGCTGCGGTTCTGCCCTCAGCGCAGCCGGTGGTAAGTCAGCCGAGCACCGTGCAAAGCGTCGCTGGGGTCAACGGCATGGCAGGTCCCGTCACCCCCATGGGCAATGACAATTTGGCTAGCAGCCGCAATCAAGCGCAGGTCGCGCAGCCTGCTCAGCCCGCTCAAACCACCACGGGCAATACCATTGCCCTGCGTGGGGTCGATGCCACGGCTCAGCAGGCCTATAACGCCGCCTATGCCTGTGTGCAGCGCAATGATTTGCAAGGTGCGCAGACCGCCTTTAAGAGCTATGTGGAGACCTATCCTGACAATGCCTTAACCCCGAATGCGTGGTATTGGTTAGGTCAGGTGCAGTACCAACAGGCGATCTACGACCAAGCCCGCTTGAGCTTCTTGAACGTCGCGCGCTTCAATGACTCGCAGAAGCGTCCTGATGCCTTGTACAAGCTTGGCATGATCAGCAAGTTCATCGGCGAGCAGGATAAGGCCACGCGCTACTTCCAGCTGGTAATCCAGTCTTATCCTAATGATGCGGCTGCGACCTTAGCGAGCCGCGAATTGCAGCGCCAATAGCAGCGCCCAGAGGCGCTGCGCGCTCAGCGCAAGGCGCGCGTGAGCGCCGGAGGGCGTAAGCGCTGGAGCGCCTGCATCTTATACGTAAGCGCCAGGGAAGGAGCGCGCAGCAAGGCCCAGCGGCCCAAGCCGCGCGCTTTTGGCACTGGCCGCGCGCCTTGTCGTAGCACGGTAATACGGGGTGGGCGCGGCGCGCGCACGGGTTTGTTTTGTGGTCAGCGGCGGTACGTTGCGGCCTTACTTGATCGGGCAGAGGGGCAATCGTGAGTGTCGATCTAGCAACTTCTTCACTTAAGCGCATGCTCTTAGCGCTAGGTCGCGGCGTCGTATTGGCCGTACTTGGCCTACTGCTCACCTCGTGCGCCTCCGACAATGATCTGCCCACCTACGAGGTCTTGGTCACCGATCCGGTATCCTTTGAGGTCAATGGTATCTCCGGGGAGCTGCTGACCAATGTCGAAGCGCACTTGAATGCGATGGCGGTGATCTCCAAAAAGCGTGTCTTCTTCTATCGCCGTGAAATCGAGGAGACTGCGCGCCGCGCCCTGCGCGCCTATGGCTACTACCATCCGAGCATTGAGATCAAGATGCCGGCGCGTGACAACGAGAGCGATCGCGTGGTGCACCTGACCATTGCCCAAGGCAAGCCGTTGTACGTGCGCTACTGCACCATGGAGATCTTAGGTGACGGTGCCCAGTACCAAGTCTTCAATGATCTGCTCGCGCAGAGCCAGATCAAGTCGTACGCCATCTTAAACCACGGTGCCTATGAGGATCTCAAGAACAAGATCCACCAAAACGCCTTGGCCTTAGGCATGTTTGACGGGCGCTTCATTTCCTCGCGCATCATGGTTTACCAAGACCAGAACATGGCCGACATTGAGCTCATCTACGACAGCGGTAAGCGCTATCGCTTCGGCACCATCACCATGGATGAGGAGACGCAAAAGCTCTACCGGCCATCACAGACCCTGCAAAACTTCCACGAAGGCGACGAGTTTGCCACCAGCACGGTCAACTCCTTTGTCTCCGCACTCAACCAGACCAATTACTACAACGCAGTCGACGTGCGCCCCAACACCGATGAGCTCAAGGACTACACCGTGCCGGTGGAGATGCATCTTGAGCGGCGCCCCAACAATCTGATGCGCCTTGGTGTCGGTTACAACACCGATGAGGGCCTGCGCCTACTCGCCGAGTGGAATAAGCCGCTGCTCAACGATCGCGGTGACTCCTTGGCCATGCTCACCACCTTGACCTTAGAGACGCAGGAGGCGCAGTTTATCTACAAGATCCCGCGCAAAAACCCGAATCTTGATTACTACACCTTAAACGCCTCGCAGGCCCACACCGAGCTCAACGACACCAACAGCAACCGCTCGCAGCTCGCGGCTCACTACATTGCCAATATGACCGGCAACTGGCGTCGTGACTACGCGCTGCGCCTTGAGTATGAGGACTACTCCCAAGGCAGCGAAGATGGCTATGCCTTAAACTTGATCCCGGCGGTCAAGTTCACGCGCCGTGAGAGCTCAGGTGGCTTTGACCCCAGCCGCGGCTATTCCCTGTCGCTTGAGGCCTTAGGCGCCAGCTCAGCTTGGGGCAGCGATAACGACTTTGTCCAAATCAACGCCCTCTATCGTGGCCAGATCGCCCCGACCGACAATACGCGCTTCCTGTTTCGGCTCGAGCAGGGCGCGACCTTCGGCCCGGATTCTTTAGTGGTACCGCCGAGCCTGCGCTACTTTGCCGGTGGTGACAACTCCATTCGTGGCTTTAACTACCGCTCGCGCGCGCCGCATCAGACTGACGGCAGCGGCTTAAAGGGTGCGCGTTACATCACTACGGGTACGGTGGAGTTCCAATTCCCGTGCGGCATCACCAACTCGCGCTTGGCGCTGTTCTTGGATGCGGGCCTTGCCACCGATAACTACGATTCCGATGTCAGCGACAACCTGCTCTATGGCCCGGGTATCGGCTATCGTTTCCTCTCGCCTTATGGCATCGTGCGAGTTGATATCGCCATGGGCATTCAGCGCAACAGCGATGAACGCGATTACAACCTCCACTTCGCCTTCGGTCCGGAGTTCTAGCCATGGCATCAGCTGACGATAAGAAAGTAGAGACCAGCGTAGCTCCGGCCCCGGCTCAGAGCGCAGCCAAGGCGACAAGCAAGGCGGAGCGTAAGGCTGCGCGCAAGGCGCGCCCACACCGGCGCTGCTGGTGTGTCATCAAGCTCGGTGTCGCAGCCATCGCCTGCTTCTTGGTCGCGCTTGCGGGCCTGCTCTACTACGTGCTTGGCACAACCTCGGGCGCGCGCCAAGCGCTGCGCATCGCCCAAGAATTTATCCCGCAGTCGATCATCATCGATACCACGATTGAGTCCGGCTCGGTCTATGAGGGCTTGGTGCTAGGCAAGACCTTGGTCGACATCAAGGACGTGGTCGCGATCAGCGCCGATGACTTGGTATTGCACTACGATTTGATGCAGCTGCTTGAGCCCGAGCGCCTGTTTAAGGTCAAGGAGCTGACCTCATCGCACCTGACCGTGGCCTTATCGGACGCCATCTTTGCGCCTAAGCCTGAGGTGCCCGCAGAGCCGTCGAGCGAGCCATTTCGTTTGATTTTCCCAGTCGGAATCGACATCGATCGCTTCTTAGTTACGGACTTCAACTTCACCTCGCAGCTCGTCGATGTTGGCTTAGCCCAGCTCGACTCGGTGCTCTGGGCCCGTGCCGATAACCTCGGGGTGCGGCAGGCCGTAGTAGATCAGGTCACGGTGCACCTGAAGAATCAGGATGATGTCGCGGCCGATAAGGCTGAGGCTCAGGCCGCAGATAAGTTCGATGAGAGCTTGGCGCTCTCCGTTGATGGCACCATTACGCCGCTGACAGATCTTGAAGGCACGGTCAACGCGGTGGTGCGCGCAGCCCAAGAGGGTAAGTCGGTGGAGATGGTGGTAGTGCGCGAGCATGAGCAGGCGCAAGCGGCCGCCACCGAAAAGGACATCCTGCGTGCGCTTAAGCCAAACTTTACGCCTGAGAGCGTACAGGCGGTGGCTGCGGCCAAGAAGGCCAATGCCCAGACCTTCTCCGATCCTGAGGACTTTGCCGCGGCCATGGAGTCGGCCTTGCTCAACAACACCGCGGCTCCCGCTTGGGTCAATGAGCATCCGGCCATTCACGATCCACGTGTCAGCCAGTTTAGTGCGGGGCCAAGCGCTACTGCGTCCAGCGCTACTACGTCCAGCGTTGAGCCCGCAACCGGTGCAGCGGCTGGTGCTAATGCAACTGGTGTTACTGCGGCTGGTGCTAATGTAACTGGTGTTACTGCGGCAGGCGCTACTGCGTCCGATGCTACTGCGGCTGGGGGTGCGGCCTTGTCGGATGCAGCCCCCGCGGCCGGAGCTGACCGCTATGAGCAGCAATTGCTCGCGGCAGCAAGCTCTGCGGCGACGCAACCGGCCCATCTGACCAATGCACCGAGTGCCACCCCGCTCGCCGGGGCGGGCGCGGCGGTGGCGGCGCCGGATCATGAGGCGGCGCAGCGTGAGCTCGTCGGCATTGCGGTGGGCGATGCCCCGGTCAAGTCCATCGTCAAGGAGTTTGGCTCGGGTAATGGCGCTATTGAGCCGCTGCCGACCATTGTGCTGCCGTTTAACCTTGAGGTGGGGAGCTTTGTCATCAAGCAAGGCCGCTACTACATGCAGGGCTTTGACACCCAAGAGTTTGATGTCGCCTTAAAGGATGGCACGTGGTACGACACCAAGCTCAAGGTCGGCTCCTTTGACCTCAAGCATGAGTTTGGCGAAGCGCAGCTCTTGGCCGAGCTTGATTTCTCGCAGTACTTTGCGCTCAACGTCAAGCTCACCGGCCAAGGCTATCAAAACGACGCGACTCATGACTTCTTGCAAGGCCTGCTCTATGGCTTGACGGGCGATATCACGGTCTCAGGTGACCTCACAGACTTAACTGCCTTAGCGCAGGTCAATTTGGGCGGTGCCACCACCTTAAAGGCTCATGCCAATCTGCTCTCGGGCGCGTTGCCGGTGATGGTCGAGCTCAAGGCGCGGGACTTTACCTACCCGATCTTCGGTGAGCCGCTGGTCAATGTGCAGGCGGTCGACTTTAGCGGCGCAGGCAACTTGGTCGATGGCGTCGATGTTAACCTTGAGGCTAAGGTCACAGGCTTTGACTTCCATGATGTTAAGACCAAGCTCAGCGCCCAGATGTCCTATGAGAAGACCCATATCGAATACTTCACGGTCGCGGGCACTTACTTAGATGAGAAGCTCGCGGCTGATGTCTCCGGTGACTTCTTCTATGGCAAGCTCTTAGGCGTCGATGCTAAGGTCTACGCTCAAGTTAAAGACGCTGGTTTCATCTCGCCGCTCCTTGCCGGCCCATTGATGGTTGATGGCGACCTCGTGGCCATCATGAATCAAAACGATAAGGCTAAGAGTGCCTTTTCGGTGGCCAGTCAACCGGTCTACCTTGAGTATCGCATTCCTAAGACCTCGGTGATGTTAGAGGACTTCGATGCCGACACCATTGAGGCGCGCTTATTGAGCTCCGTAAAGGCCGGTAGTACCGAGTTTAAGTCGGAGGCGACGCCGACCGCAGGCGGAGACGGTCTTGAAGGGAGCAGCTACCATGAAGTGACCCACGAGGCGACCGACTCGGCGGTACAGGCGATTGTCGCGGGCAAGAATTTGGCGGTGGTGCGTCCGCTCAAGAAGCAGGATCTGCTGGCCGGTGGCGTGCCTGATGGCCCCCAAGATCTGCTCATCACCCCTGATGAGTATGTTGAGGCGGTGCGCTTTGGCACCTACGACGCGGGCCTCAACCAAGACGAGGTCAGTGCCTTGCTCGCGAGCACTTCGCTTGACGGCGTGGTGACCGACGAGGACTTGGCCCAATTTACCGTGGACGGCGCTCCGGCCGAGCCGACCTTCTTACAGAGCCTCTTTAACAACGATCTGCCTGAGGTCATGACCAACATCCGCCATATCAATGGCGAACTCTACTTTAACGGCCAAAAGACCACGATTGCGATCAAGGACATTGTGGGTGACCTGCACCAAGGCTTTAGAGTGGAGCTCTTGCGCGTCACGCAGGGGCAGAACATGGTGCTGGCCGAAGGTCAGATCACCGAGAAGGGCGCAGACTTAAACACCATTGTCGATGTCCAAGACTTCTCGACCTTAGTGCCGAATCTGCAAGGCTCGCTCTCGGCTTACTTGATGAGCTCAGGCTCGATCCATGATCTCAACTTTGAGCTCTCCGGCAGCGCCCCGCTCATCCGCACCGGTGACGTACGCGTGCGCAAGCTGGTCTTCAACTCATCCTTTAACATGCAGACCCGGGCCTTGAACTTCACCGCTATGGCCGATCGAGTGCGCCTCGTGAAGGGCATGGCGGCCAATCGCCAGTGCTTTATCGATCTCTCGGGCACGCCGCTGCGCCACAATCTCTCGGCTAACTGCGGTGGTGCCACCGCAGGCTACATCAGCATCGATGGCAGCTTGGATCTGCAAAACCAGTACTACAACGCCAACTTGCTCGAGATGTATTTGAGCACTGAGTCGGCCGGTGCCTTGTCGCTGTCCAATCCGGTCTATGTCAGCCTTGCGCTCTCGGATATGAGCGGCACGGTCTCGCCGGTGGAGCTGCGCGGTGAAATCGGCCAAGTGAACCTGTCCGAGACCGTCTTCTCCTCGGCTTATACCGAGAGTCACTTGGTGGTATCGCAGTTTAACTTGAGCTCGCTCAGTGACTTTTTCCCTGAGGGCGTGCGCATGATGGTGCCGCTCGATGTCATGGCCGATGTCGTGATCGACCGCGGTAACCCGGATATCACTTTGAATGTCTCCAGTGCTGAAGGCGCGATCTTCTCGACGGTGGGCGCCGGTATCGTCTATGACAGCTTGAACTTTGACAGCCGCCTGACCAAGGCCTATCTCCACAATAAGCTTGAGGTGCAGCTGCGCCATGAGCGCGGTGCCATCCTCTCGGAGATTACGGTGACCGACCCGATGGGCGCAGGTAAGCTCTCAGGTGACTTTAAGATCATCGACTTTGACTTACAGTCCATCTCCAACATCGGCCAGAGCTTCAATGAGCTCAAGGGCTTGACCAATGTCGACGCGACCTTCGGTGGCACCTTGACCCAGCCTTTGGTCTTCGGTGCGATTAATGCGAGCGGTAGCGCCATTCCGCGCTACGATGTGGGCCAAATCAACGACTTTAACTTCGACCTCGCCTTAAACGGCCAGCAAGGCGTCTTGAACGGCTCGGTGGTGCTCAATGACAAGGAGTTGCAACTTAAGGGCAACCTTGATTGGTCGCAAGGCGCGCACGGCGACCTGACCGCCCACGCGCGCGACCTGCCGATCTTCTTGGTGGGCTATGGCAGCGCCAGCACCAATCTGGACGCGCAGGTCACCTTGGGCGAGATCTTGGATATCACGGGTACGGTCGAGATTCCGCGTGCCCAGATTGCGGTCAACGATGTCAGCTCGAGCGGTACCTCGGTCTCAGGCGATGAGATCTTAGTCCCCGAATCAGGCACCCAAGCCTTGATGGCTCAAGAGCCGAGCAACTTCAAGAGTGCCATGGCGCTCAAGGTCGCGCTCGGCGATGACGTGCGCTTTAAGGCCATGGGCATGGTCGATGGGCGCTTGGGCGGTGGACTTAACATCACCAAGCGCGTCAACGATAACAGTATCCGCGCCTTCGGTGAGATCAACATCATCGATGGCGAAGCGGACATCTATGGCCGTCGCTTTAACTTCGATACTGCGCGCGTGATCTTCAACAATGAGATCGCCAATCCAAGCCTCAACATTGAGGTGGTCGCCGATGAGGACGCCATCGATGATGATGTCCAAGTAGGCGTGCGCGTCACCGGCACCGCCAGCGCCCCGGACATCGCGCTCTTCTCTAAGCCTAACATGTCGCAAAACGAGATCCTCTCGTATATCCTCTATGGCCATGGCTTGGATAAGAACGTACTCCAGCAGGACTCCAATAACTCCAACCTGCTCTTAGGCCTCGGTATGTCTGGCATCTCGGGCCTTGCCACCGGCATTGCTGAGTCCTTTGGTGTGCGTGACGTCCAGTTCAACACCGAAGGCTCTGGCGATGAAATGCAGGTCGCCGTCCAAGGCTACATCACGCGGCGTCTGCGCCTGTCCTATGGCTACGGCATCTTCTCGACTATCGGTGAGTTCAAGCTGCGCTACGAGCTCATTGATTCCCTCTACGTGGAGTTCATCTCGGCGCTCAATCAAACGGTCGACCTGATCTACAGCTTCGACTTTGACTAAGCCCGCCGCAGTGCAGGCTCCTGCGTCCGCAGGCTCGCCAACCGGCGCCCGCCGCGCCTGGCAACAAGCGCCTCGCGGACGCGGCGGCAGCTTGGCGCAAAAGATGCCTGAGGGGGCAAAGTGCGCGATAATAGCAAGGTGCTAAGTTGCAAGGAGAGATGACGTGAGCAAGCTGACTTCACCGGAGACTCAAGCTCAGTTATGGGGCTCAACCCGCCACTTTACTTTGGGGTCTGGGCTTAAGCTGTCCCTGCTGGCGCTAGCGGTAAGCTGTGCGCTGCCCTGCCTTGCAGCTGAGGAGGCGCCCGCCGTTGAGCGTAGCGCGCCGGACTGGTATCACCAAGTGCAGCGCCAGATGACCGACGATGGAGCCAATGCCGGGGCTGCGGGGAGCGCCGGAGATGCGGGGAGCGCCCCACGGAGCATCTTAGAGCGCGAGTCGCTCTTTACGGCGCCTAATATCGATGAGATTGTGCCGCGCGACTATGAGGTCGCTGAGGAGCCGCGCCCTGAGCGCTATGAGGTGCGTGCACCCGAGAGCGTCGGCCATGACGTCGTCGTCCGCACGGTCGGCACCTTCCACATCCCAGCGCCCGATCCGAGCATTGATTACGCGAGCGATCCGGGCCGCCCACTCCATGGCAACGGTATTTACTCCATTGCCCCGCTCGACCCCAACAAGCCTTATGCCCAGGTCAAGGCTGAGCAAACGGAAAATCCGCTCGCTTCGCCTTACTACAACGTCGCCACCGGCCAAATCGACTACCCTGAGGACGTGCTGCGCCAAAAGAAGATCGACGCCTACGTCTCGCCTGAAGAAGAGCGCGCAACCCGCCTTAAGGACTACGATAAGGAGCGCGTGGCGCAGTTAAAGCGCATCAACCAATATGTGCCGTTTAACGACCTCGTGCATCACGATGAGGTCTACAGCTACCTGCCGGAGTACGCCAACGTCTTCTACCTCGATCGCGAAGCCGATCGCGCCGAGCTGGAGGCGGCCATTGAGCAAATCGAAAAGCGCAGCCACGGCACCTTAGGCTTTGCCTTGCTCGATCAAAACGGCATTGTCGCCTTAAAAGACAATAGCCTCTATCCGTTGGTGGGCTTGTCGAAGTTCCACCTTGCCTATGCGGTGGCCAGCTTGATGAGCGATCGGCGCGAGAACCAAGAGACCCGCATCTTCTTCTTTACCGACTTGCTGCGCAGCGATGTCTACTCGCCGCTTGCGGACATGCTCTACAAGAAGGCCACGCGCATTGTGCGTGATGCCACCGGCAATGTCATCTTGGATCCTAACAGCATCGAAAACCAGCCGACCAAGAGCGAGCGTTCGGCCATTATCGCCAGCACGGTGCGCCAATACCAAGCGGGCAAAGACATCAGCGTCGATCTAGATGAGGTGCGCTTGCACAGCATCACCAAGCAGGCGGTCGAAGATGCCTATCGCAACATGCCTAAGGGCGAGCGCTTGTCCTTGTCGATCGGTGATCTGATGTACTACTCCTTGGGCTTCTCAGATTCCAACGCCAGTGCTATCTTGCTGCAGTACATCGGCAACTCGCTCAAGTCCCTAGAGCTCTTTGATCGCATCAAGGGCCTGTACCGCACCACCTTTACCGCCTTCGAGTACGACGTCTACAAAGACCCATCCCTCGCCTACGCCAATAGCGCCCCGCTCTATGAGAGCGCCAAGCTCATGGCCTTGTATGCGCAGGATACCAAGATCGACCCGGTGATCCGCAAGTTTGTCAACGAGATCATGTACTTTAACGTCACCGGCAAGGACGCCATTCAGCAGGGCATTCGCGAGAGCATCTTCCAGCTTGACCAAAAGCGCCAAGGCAAGGAGTTACCGCGCCTGAGCTCGCACACCCAAATCAACAGCGTGCCGACGCCGAAGAGCCTCAAGATTTACAGCCGCGAGGGCATCGGTGGCATCATCGAAAATGAGGGCAAGCGCACCGTCGTCTCTGACTTGGCCTTGATCGAGTACGAAGGCCGCAGCTACGTCTTGGTGGTCGCGGTCAAGGACATCCGCGGGCGCTTAGGCCAAAGCGAGCGCAATGGTGAGATGGCGATTGCCGCCACGGCGCGTACGCTCTTTAACTACGTGCTTTCCCGTCCGCTCTATGACCAAAATGCTCAAGCCATCCCGGTGAGCGCTCAGCAGTAAGCAGCGCCAAGGCCCTGCGCTGATACCTAGGCAGCTGGGGTCAGCTGGGCTATAATTCCCCCAATTTATCGGGCCGCAGCGTGCGGCCTCTCGTGCAATTTAGCCGCCCGCAGCCTCCGGGCTCCCGGTGCGTCCTTTGGGGTAGAACCATGCAGCAAGTAAAAGAGCTGATCCCGCGCTTTACTAAAGAGCAGCTTCAAGAGCGCGTCCGCGCCTTAGGTCAGGCCATCTCCGCGGATTATAAGGATAAAGACTTGGTGTGCGTCTGCATCTTAAAGGGCGCCATTCCCTTCTTTGCGGACTTGATTCGCGCCATCGACCACGAGACCATGTGCATCGATACCCTGCGCGCCACCTCCTATGGCAACTCCGATACCTCCAGCGGTGTGGTCAAGTTCGTCAAGGACGTCGAGTTAGACCTCAAGGGCCGTGATGTCCTGATTGTCGAAGACGTGGTTGACTCAGGTCTGACCATGAAGGAGATTGTGCAGCACCTGCACGACTTAGGCGCCGCCTCGGTCAAGATTGCAGTTTGCATCGACAAGCGCGAGCGCCGCGAGGTCGAGATCGACATCGCCTACAGCTGCTACCAGCTCAATGAGGGCTTCATTGTCGGCTACGGCTTAGACTACGCCGAGCACTATCGTCAGCTCGATGGTATCTACGAGGTCGTCCTTGCAAACAGTTAAGCTGCGCCATCCCGACGGTTCGGAGACCCAAGTGGTCAAAGGCGTCTTCATGCTCGACGCCTATGACTTGGTGCCCTCCTTCCCCGAGCACTTCTTTGCCCCAGAGACTAAGCCGGAAGCTAAAGCCGAGCTCAAGTCCGAAGCTGTGCCTGAGCACAAGCCCGAGCCCCAAGCCGAGCCGCAGGCTGACTCTCAGGCAGCGTCTCAGGCCGAATCCAAGGCTGAGCCTCAGGCTGGGCTCGCAGAGAGCAACACTCAGCCCACGGAAGGGGCTGAGCTCTCATCACAGGTGCCACCACGCTCCTTTGCCTCCTTGCAGCTGCGTGCTAAGAACGCCACCAAGGCGCTGCTGGCGCAGCAGCGGACGCGTCTGCTCGTCCTGTGCAGCGATACCCGCGTCGATGGCTTGGGACTCGCGGTCGATTTAGTGCGCGAGGTCAAGGGCATTGAGCCGACCGTGGCCTATGCTCCGACCAAGTTTGAGTTCTTTGGCAACGACAAAGAAGACGGCATTGTGACTGCGCCGGGCCGTGAGGGCCTCAACGTCGTGGTGATGCCGTGCACCCATTTGATTGACCACCCTAAGTGGCTGGGCATGCTCGACGCCTGTTTGGCGCAAAACGAAGCGCTCAAGCTCATCTTGGTGGGTGATGCCACCGACGTGGCGCAGCTGACCATTCTGTGGCCGACCTGCGAGAACGCTTTGCACGCCGACATCGTGCTCGAGTTTTCAGCCACGGGCGCCTTAGAGACCATCGCCGGGCTCATCAGCTACTATCAAACGCAGCCGCAGGGCAAGCTCGAGGGCCTGCGCGCCTTCAGCCGCGATGCCGTGGCCTTAGTGGCGGCATACTGCTGCCGCTTAAGCGGTGACCGCCGCTACTTGGGGATCACGGAGCTTACGGTCAAGAACGTGATTTTTGAGGCCAACCGCTATGCGGCCGCGGCCCAGAGCGCTTTTGTCGCGCGGCGTCACGTGCTCAAGGCCTTAGGCGCACTCGATTTTCGCAACAACTTCTTGGCCGAAGCGAGCCTACGCGAGCACCGCGACCGCCAGCTACTTATCGCGACCAAGGGCGCCACGGTGGGCCAAATCAATGGCCTCTCGGTGATCGAGACCATGGGCACCTCCTATGAGTATGGTGAGCCGGTGCGCATCACCGCGACCTTACGCGCCGGAGGTGAAGGCGATGTCATCGACATCGAGCGCAAGGCCGAGCTCGCCGGTCAAATCCACGCCAAGGCCATGATGATCATCAATGGCTTCTTGACCAAGGAATTTGGCGCTGAGCAGCCGCTGCCGGTGAGCGCAAGCTTAGTCTTTGAGCAAAGCTACAGCGAGATCGACGGCGACAGTGCCAGCTTAACCGGCCTGTGCGCGGTGATTTCGGTGTTGGCCAACGCTCCGGTCAGCCAAGCGCTGGCGGTTACCGGCGCCGTCGACCAGCTGGGCGACGTGCAAGCGGTAGGCGGCGTCAACGAGAAGATCGAAGGCTTCTACCGCGTCTGCCGTCTGCATGGCTTTACTGGTACCCAAGGCGTGATCATCCCGAAGTCCTGCGTCAACCAGTTGGTGCTACGACCTGCGGTAGTCAAGGCGGTGGCTGAGCGCAAGTTCTTTATCTTCACGGTGGAGCATGTTACCGAGGCGGTCAAGCTGCTGACCGCCTTAGACTGGGGCGATGCCAACACCGAGAACACGATTTGCGCCCGCATCAACCAGCGCCTCAACAACATCGTCACCAGCAACCAAGAGCTGCCGTGGTACCAAGCGCTGTTTGAGCGCATCAAGGACTTGCTGCACTTGAGCTCCGACGACACGCCGCAAGCTCCTCACGGCCACGGCGCAAGCCACAAGTAAGGCTAAGTCATCAAGCCTAACAAAGCCCAGCCTCGTGCTGGGCTTTGACTCTCAGAGGGGCCAGATATGGTGCTCAGGTATTAATGTACTGTAATACTCGAGTAAGCCCGGGACTGCCTGTGAGCTGGAAGGTGGGGCGTGTAGGTCTTGCTCGGGCCGTCGCAGTAGGGGCGAAGCGCGCCGCACCGCGCCTTCTTAGAGAGCTACGGCACCGTGTGGACGGTGTGCACCTTGGTTAGGGTCTGATACTGCCGCGTAGTTAGGCGCAGACCGAGGTACAGGGCGGCTGGCAGAGTCCCTTTGCCCCTTAGAGACTTACTGTACCTGAGGAGCTGACATGCATCTGAGGTGGAGCCCATCAGCACCAAGGCCCCAGCTGCACCATGGCCTGTCCTGACTCCGCTGGGCGCCTGAGCGCTGCCTTTGCGGCCCGGGCCGCACGCGCGGGGCACGGGCCGCGCGCGCGGGGCGCGGGGGCATGGAGCTGGTTAGAGCTTGGTGTGGCGGTATTGGTAGAAGAAGAGCGGCGGTATGGCGATGCCGACCGCGATCGCGCTGATGATGCCAATCGAGAGCATGCCGCGATGGAACAGCTCGTGGATATAGACGGTCGACTGCGTGACGTCGCTGTTGTCGATGACCTGCATCAGCGCTATGAGCGCGTGGTAGGCGTGCACGCCGGGAATGAGCGAGATGATGCACGGCACGGTGAAGATGGGGCGCGGCACGCGCAGCTTCGGGCCAAAGTAAATGAAGAGGAGCGAGCAGATGCAGCAGGCGATGAAGGTGGCAATCACGATCTCGACGTTCATGGCTTCAAGCAGGTCGCGCATGCCCCGCGTGAGGGCGGAGCCTAAGCCAATCAGCGGCAAGAAGCGCGTCGGCACGGTAAAGAGCATGGCGAAGGCCGGGCCGATGAAACCTGCGGCTAAGGCATGAAAGAGGATGGTAAGCCATTCTTGGGAGCTTAAGGCAAAGTGCAACATGGGAGATCCTGATGCGGCCTACCACCATTGCTGGGGCAGGTAGGTGATAAGAAGGCTGGTGAGATAACTGGTGGTCAAAAGGCCCACTGCGGCGGAGATGACCAAGACGGCCGCAATGACAAGGCGCGTCAGGCCGATCGGGACATAGCCTTTGAAGATGTCGAGGAAGCCGTTTAACATCGGGAAGCCCGGCACCAAGAGCAAGGTGGTACAGGTGGCGGCAATCAGCGTCTCATCGGCGCTGGCCTGAAAGCCATAGTGGCAGACTAAGGATGCGATGAGCGAGCCGATGCAGGCTGAGAGCATGAAGGTGAAGCTCTCAAAGAAGCCTCGCTTGATAAAGGCAAAGCGCGCGTACATCAAGAAGAGGCCGCCGATGATGGCCGAGAGGCAGACTGCCAGCGTGCCGCCGTTTAAGTAGGCAAAGCAGCCTCCGGCGATGGCCTCAATGAAGATCAACTGATTGCGGCTGTAGTGGCGCGGGCGCACTGCGCGGATGGCATGGTAGATCTTCTTTAAGTCAGTGAGCTTGCCTTCGTTGACAAAGAGGCAGATGTGATGGAGTCGGGCCAAGGCATCCATATTGATGGCAAACTGCTTGATCTCCTTGAACTCGACCGCGACCTCGTAGCCGTGGCGCAGCTTGACAATGATGCCATCGCGCGTGATGCTCAAATCGACGCTGTGACAGCCCAAGTCGTGGGCCATCTTCTTGACCGACTGGACGATGAGGCGGGTCTCAGCGCCATATGAGGCCATGCGCCAGCCTAAGGTGGCCAAGAGCTTGGCTTTGAGCGCCAGCTCGCCTTCACCCGTGACTAGCTTGTCCGGCAGCAAGAAGCGCTCGTACTCGGTGCCTTCGACCGTAGAGACGCCAAAGTCACCGGTGCTAAACATCACCGGAGCCGCTGATATGCCTTGACCGTAGCCATCTTTGAGCCCATAGCCGTCTTTTGGTCTGTAGCTGTTAGGGATGGGCGCGGCCTCATCGTGGTTGAGTTCTACCGGAAAATCATCGGGCAGCTTAGTGTGGTGGTCGTGCGGAAAGTCCGGAGCGAAGTGGGCGGGCAGCTCGTTGCTGCTCGCGCCGTGGGACTGAGGTAAATCTTGGCTCATAGCATGTGTCGCAGTCAGTAAGAGGCGGGGTGCCCGTAAGGCGCACCTATTGTCAGCGCAAAGACCCCCTAGGTCAAGAAGTGCCCTTTTGTGCCCTCTGAGCGCTCACTTTGACCTTTCGTGTAGCACTTGAGCATTCGTGTGGCTACAGAAGCCTACTGGTAGGCCTACGCCGACCCCTTGCGTTGGGGCGCCTGCGGGGTAAGATAGAGCGCAGACAGGGACGGGCCCTGATGAAGGAGATTGAGCATGGCTGAGTTGGTGGTGCAAGAAGATGTTAAGGGTGAGAGCGCCCAGCGCGTAGTCGTGATTACGGGCGCGGCCACCGGTATTGGCGCGGCGACGGCGCGCAAGTTTGCTCAAGAAGGCTATGCCTTGCTGCTGGGCGACGTCAAAGACGAGGAGCTCGCGGCGCTGGTCTCAGAACTTAAGAGCCTTACCGATGCGGTCTTGGCGGTGCGCTGCGATGTGACCGACCAAGCGAGCATCAAGGCCATGGTCGCGGTGGGTATGGCGCAGTTTGGCCATATCGACTATCTCTTCGTCAACGCCGGGATTCACCGCAACAACAGCATCTTGACCTTAACGCCTGAGGAGCTTGAGCTCATGGTTAAGACCAATGTCTTCGGCGCGGTCTATACCATTCAGGCGGTGGTGCCGCATATGATTGAGCAGGGGCAGGGCTCCATCTTGATCAACTGCTCCGATCAATGGTTCATCGGCAAAAAGAACAATTTCGCCTACGGCCTCACCAAGGGCGCCTTAGGCCAGATCACGCGCTCACTGGCGGTCGAGTTAGGCGAGTACCACATTCGGGTCAATGCCATTTGCCCGGGCACCATCGATACCCCGATTGCTCAGAGTGCTCTGGGCAAGTACGCCGCGCGCGTGGGGATGTCCTTAGAGGACGCCTACGCCGAAGAGCGTGAGCTCTTTATCCTCAAGCGCCTCGGCACCCCCGAGGAGGTCGCCAATATGGCCTACTTCATCTTAACGCAGGCCACCTTCTCCACCGGCTCGCACTTTGGCATCGAAGGCGGCATCAGCGCTTCGTAGCATGAGTGCCTCGTAGGCCCCGAGCCGGTTGAGGCAGGCTTAGTGGGGCTCGTTGGCTTTGAGCCCGGCGCGCTCCACCTTGAGCGCAAACATCTGCGTGGCCTTAAGATGCGGGGTGAGGCGCTCCTTTAGCTCAGCTGAGGTGGCTGGATCGGAGCCATGGTGCACCATCAGCTGCACGATGGCCTCTTGAGCGGCAGCGCCGTCCCAAAACTCAATCATGCCCTCGCCGCTTAAGCTGCGGAAAAAGTTGGTGCTCTTCTGCGGCAGCTCCAGCAGCGCGATTTGGCTGCGTAGGGTGATGGTGAAAGCGCAGTGCGGGTCGCGTTGCATCAGCTCAAACTTGCGCCCGGCTTTGGCCCCATGGAATACCAAATAGAGCTCGCCTGCCTGTACCAGTGGGGCGTAGTTGACGGTGACGGCGTAAGGATAGGGCTCGTCCTTGAGTGCCAGCGTCATCTCGGTGGCCTCGCTGAAGGCGGCTAAGACCTGCTCAGGATCGGTACAGGCGCGTTGGGCGCGCCGCATGGCAACAAGTTCAAACATGGCAGTGACCTTGTGGTTGGGGCAGCCTGGCTGCGGACGTCGCGGCCGACGGGCGCCAAGTGTAGCGGCTGCGAGCGGTAAGCGCAGCGGCCTGCGCGGGCGAGTGCTTAGGCGATGTCGCTGATGTTGGCCGCGTGGAATACGAAGTGGTGGTCTAACAGAACCTTGGGTACGACCAATTGGTCGGCTTCAAGAAGCTGGATGCGGCGATCGCCGAGGCGCAAGAAGCCGGTGATGATCGGAATTGGGGGCAGGCGCGAGTTCTTATAGCAGCACTGCAAGATCTCCTTTAAGGTCGCGCTCTTAGGAGAGGTCAGATTGACCACGCCGGATTTGATCTCGTCTTGATGCTGACACAAGAAGATGATGGCGTGGCAGGCGTCATTGAGCTCAATAAAGGGGATCAAATTGGTGCCGTGGATGACGGTAAAAGGCGGGGTGCTGGCGGCTTTCTTGATGAGACCGCCGCTGCGGTGCAGCACGATGCCAAAGCGCAGCAGGTAGTAGTGCTCGATGTGGTGCTGGGAGCAGAGCTCGTGGGCCGCTTGCTCAACTTGATGGGCGATCTTCGCGATCTCACTTGAGCCGGTAGCTGCGCTCGTTTCATCTTGGCGCGCGGCGCTCTTCTCGTTATAAGCGGCGACGGCGCTTGCCTGCAGGTACAGCGGCGGCAGCTGCGGCTTAGCTTTGAGCTGCGCTATCACCTCGAGGCGTGAGCTTAAGAGCAGGCCTAAGCGGCGCGTGGTGATGGGCTTGGCGCCCAAGCTCTCGCCTGCCAAGTTGATCAGAACGTCACCGCTGCCGTCGTAGTCCTCATAGCTTATGAGCTTGACCGTGGCGACATCAAATTGGTGCTTGGTCAGGCGCGCGCTGACCTTGATGAGGTCGGAGTGGGTTAGGATCGTGACCTCGTGGTGTTGGGCGACCAACATTTGCGCCAATCTGCATCCCACAAAGCCCGAGCCGCCGGCAATCACAACATTCATCGCGCCGCCTCCCTTACAAAACCAAGATACTGCCGTCCCCAGCGCGGGGCGGCCTGAAGCCTATGAGGTGGCTGTAAGCCCCATCAGGCCGGTCTGAGACCGTGTGCTTAGGCCATTATAGCGCAAAGCGCCAAGGCGACGTTTTGGGGGTACACAAACGCCACAGGCCCCCGAAGGGGCCTGCGACGGCAGCGCGAGCGCACTGCTATAGCACTAAGACGGCGTTAACGCGGCCTATTGTGCGTCTTTTTGACCAGCCTGGATGGCGGTGATGGCAATGGTGTAGATGATGTCATCAACCAAGGCGCCACGGGAGAGGTCGTTAACTGGCTTGTTGAGGCCTTGTAACATCGGGCCGATGGCGACGACGTTAGCCGAACGCTGAACTGCCTTGTAGACGGTGTTGCCCGTGGAGAGGCTTGGGAAGATGAAGACCGTAGCCTTGCCTGCCACCTTGGAGTTTGGAGCCTTCTGGGCGGCAACATCTGGCATGACCGAAGCGTCGTACTGGAGTGGGCCGTCGATGTTCAAGTCTGGGCGTAACTCCTGAGCCTTCTTGGTGGCAGCGGTCATGAGGTCAACATCTGGGCCCTTGCCCGAGGTGCCGGTGGAGTAGGTGACCATGGCAACACGTGGGTCAATGCCAAAGGCCTTGGCGGTGTCAGCCGATTGGATGGCAATCTGAGCTAACTCGTCGGCATTTGGATTGAGGTTCAGAGCGCAGTCGCCGAAGACGTAAACCTGCTCCTCCATCAACATGAAGAAGATGGCCGAAACTAAGGAAGCGCCCGGGGCAGTCTTGATGACCTGCAGGGCTGGGCGAATGGTGTTAGCGGTGGTGTGGACGGCGCCGGAGACTAAGCCGTGAACCTCATCGCGCTCTAACATCATGGTGGCTAAGAAGACATTGTCCTTTAAGAGCTCACGGGCCTGATCGGCGGTTAAGCCCTTCTTCTTGCGCAGCTCAACTAAGCGGTCAACGTAGTTCTCGCGGATCTCATCTGGATCGATGAACTCAACGCCCTCATCTAAGGAGACGCCTTGCTGGGCGGCAACTTCTAAGATCTTATCCTTCTTGCCGTAGAGGACTGGGACAGCGATCTTAGCGGCAGCGACGCGGGCGGCAGCGCAAACGGTACGTGGCTCATCACCCTCTGGCAGTGCAATGCGCTTGTGGGCGGCACGGGCCAGCTCCGTTAACTTGTAGCGGAAGGCCTCTGGGCTCATGAGTGGGTACTCATTGGCCTTGCCAGCCTTTAAGGTGTCGATCAAGAGCTGGTTAAAGCAAGGAGCGGCGTACTGAGCGACGGCCTCGGCGCGCTCGGTGTCGTCCTTGAGTAAGAAGGCAGGTAAGGAGCCTAAGGTCTCAGCGACAGCCCAAACCGAAGCTTGGGTGCAGATGGTAGCGGTGCCGACCGTGCCCTGAGCGCCGCCGCATAAGACGACGATGGCAGCCTTGGTGGCAGCTGGTACCTTGTCGGTGATGAGTAAGTCGTGATCACCAGCAGCCTCTGCGTCGAAGACTACGGTGCAAGCACGGGCATTGCCGTCACCTGCTAAGGTGCCGTCAATGAAACCGGCTAAGTCGCTGGCGCGGTATGCGTAGTTCTTGCAGCAGTAAGGGATTACTGCCAGTGGGGTGCAGCCGCAGCCTTGGCCGTCAGCCGAGCAAGCCTCAGCTGCTGGAGCTTGAGCAGGCTTGTGGCAGCCACACTCCTTGCCGCCGCAGCCGCCGTTTTGGTGACCGGATAAGACTAACTTCTTTTGACCCTTGGCATCACGTGGGGCATCGGCATTGAGTAAGATGCCACCTAAGAAGCGGGTCGCAGCAGCGTTGCCGAAGTAAGATAAGGCAATCTTGACCAAGGCCATGGCCTTTTGGCACTTGCCCATCGAGACGACTAAGATATCGCCATCAACGGCGTGGCAAATCGCGGAGTTGATCGCGTTCTGATCGAACTTATCAGCGACGACACCTTCAACGACGACCACATCAGCACCGCTGTCTTGGAGCAGGCGGTTGTAGTTGCCCAAGATGGCCTCAACTAACTCGCTCTTCTTACCTTGGGACAGGTACTTGACCGCCTCGCACTTAGAGATGGAGTAGTTTTGAGCGCAGCCCTTATCACAGATGTTCTTGCAGGCATCTAAAGGACGGAAGGCGACAGCCTTGACTCCCGCGTCTTGTAAGGCCTTGACCAAACCATTGGTTGCGACAAACAGACCATCAGATTTGCCCACAGGGACAAGCATTACGGAACGTGACACTTTATTCTCCAAAAATAATCTGCCAATCCTCTCCATGCCCTTCGCGCGCTGCAGCGCAGAGCTCAGCCACCGCGCGTTAGGCATACTAATCATTGGCCTTAGAATAGCGCAAAAGCTCCGGCGCTGCCCGGCTTTTTGCAAAAATTGCCCGTAGGATCAAGGCCGCCGCGCAGGTCACCGGTTCACGTACGGCGGTGCCTGCGCCGCGCGCAGCCGCACCCACTGGCACTTTGTGCGCAAGATTCTCAGCTAGAGGCGCAAGGCGGCGTCACTGCCATACCAGTGCTATTTTTCACAAAACTTTATAAATTAACTTTACTAAGTTGTGGTGCTACGTGCCTGCGCTGGTCTGCGCGCTGCTTGCTTGCGCACGCCGGGGCCGCGCCCGCGTATAATGGGCGCAGCAGTAATAGCGTGCAGGAGAGTTATGAGCTTATCGTTCGTTACAGCAATCAAGCGCGGCCGCGCTTATATGGACTTGTGGCCCACCGATGTGCCGGTGCTCAAGGCGGCCTTCCGCGAAGTGCGGGTGGCCCAGCTCTTAAGTCAGGCCAAATGGTATGTGCCGCCAATTATCGCGATCATGCTCTTCTTGCTCTACTACTCCTTGGGTGGGTTGCAAGGCTTAAAGCTGATGTGGGCCTATCCGCAGGCCTTCCCGGCCTACACTTATATGTCCAGCGCCTCGGTCATCATGAGCATCTTGGTGATGCTGCTCATCGTCCTCTATGGTTACATCTGGATGGCGCTGCAGTCATATCAGAAGCTCACGCCACAGCAAGAGCACTTCTATCACGATCTGATGGCGCAGCTGGGCAAGGAGCCGGTCGAGCGGCCGCGCCGCTTTGACTTGGCCCAAGCCTTAAGCTGGGGCTGCAAGAACCTCAAGGATAAGAGCTTCCTCAACAACGTCTAAGGGCGCGCCGCGGCGCCGCGGTTTAGTGCGCGGTCGCGCTTAGTGCGCAGCATCAGCCGTGGGTGGGGCTGGCTGTTGCCCGTTTTGGACGTAGAGGTTGAACTGCTCGAGCTTGGTTTGGTATTCGCGCAATTCGGTGCAGGACTCTTGGTCGCCTAAGTCGCAGGCGGCTTGGTGGTACTGGCCTGACTCCTTGAAGAGCTCAACATCGCGCTTCATGTAGGCCTCCGAGAAGATGGCAAGTGCCGCTTGGCGACAGCCCGTGGCGTCCTTGAGGGCGCAGGCGCGTTTGCCGTAGTCGGCCGCGGTCTTGAGGTTCTGCTCGACGTGATCGCCGATGTAGTAGAGCGAGGACAAGATGAGGCAGCCATAGGATTGGCCGTGGTCGCACAGGTATTGGCCGACCTTAATGCCTTGCGGGTAGTCGTTGAGACCAAAGTGCGAATCGGTCAAGAGTGTGCTCAAGGCGGCGCAGCTTTGGTAGGCTTGCTCGGAGTTGGAGTAGCAGACCTTGCTTAAGTACTGGGCGGCTTGGGCGTATTGCTGCTGACCTAAGTAGTTTTGGGCAAGCCAGTGGCAGGCCTCCACCGTGCCTGCGGCGCAGGCTTGTTGCGCTTGCGTCTCGCCGACAAAGCTCTCCTGCGCTCCAGCGTTGGTAGGGGCGGGCGCAGTCGCGGCCGGGGCAGGCGTGACGACGGTGGTGGCAGCTACGGCCGTGCCGCTCACCAGAGCACTAAAGCCCAAAGCAAGAAGCGCGGTGCCAAGATAAGTGGTGCCAGTGAAAAGATGAGCGCTGTCCATTTGTAATCCCATGTTGTGTTTGCGGAGCGCTGCGGCCCAAACCTGATGCCGGTACCTCAGACTGCGAGGCGGTTTGAGCGCTGCGGTCAGTTAGTGCGCTGTACCCGGCCAGTTGAGCTGGAACCTAGGCAAAAGCGGCCGCTGCCGAGGCATGCACGGATTAGGCCTCACAAGGAGCGGCGGAGTCAGTTAAGCTGATATTCTAGCCCAACAGTGGCCATAAATCTGTGAACTTCCGCCATTTTTAGCGCTTTATCAGGGTTTGGGGCGCTGCTCCAGTGCAAGGAGCTGCTGCTTGCGCGTCAGACCATAGGCGTAGCCAGTAAGCTGGCCTTGGGCCCCAAGGACGCGGTGGCAGGGGACGAGCAGGGCGATGGGATTGCGGCCAATGGCTTGGGCTACCGCCCGTGCCATGCGCGTGCCGCGCTCCGGGCAGAGAGCTTGGGCGATAGCGCCGTAGGTGGTGGTGTGGCCGTAGGGTATGGTGCGCAAATAGTTCCAGACTTGGCGCTCCAGCTCCGTGCCGGAGAGCGTCACAGGCGGCGGGGGCGGAAGTTCACACTGAGCAAAGTAGCAGTCGAGCCACGCGCAGGTGCGCTCGGGGATGCTGTTACTGAGCGCGCTTGCGAGGTGGGCGCAGCGTAGCGGAACTACCTCGTCAAACCACAGACCCCAGAGCGTCGCGTGGGCCTGCTCCCAGAGGATGGTAAGCGGGCCTAAGGGCGATTGATAGCGGTAGGTGACAAGCTTAGGATCAGTCATGTTGCTCTGCCAGTGCTGCGGCCAAGGCTTGGGCTAAGGTCGGCTTGGCCTCAATGGTCTTGACCATGTGAAAGTTGGTACAGGTTTGGCCGCGTACCGTCACCTGCTGCTCGGCTTGCACCGTCATGCCCATCGCCTCAAAGAAGGGCCGGGCTGTGAGCGAAGCATCGGTGGTGATGGTGCTCTGCTGCGCGCGCGAACAGACATGCTCTAAGCACTGATAGAGCTCGCGCCCAATGCCGTGGCGTTGCAGCTGAGGGTCGACAAAGAGGTGGTCTAAGTGCCCGCTTGCGGTGAGGGAGGCAAAGCCTGCCACTTGCATCGAACCGCCCACATCGTCCTTGGCATCAAAGGAGAGGCAAGCTACGAGGCAATAGTTGCGCTCCAAGCGCGCAGCCAAGGTCGCGCTGACCTGCGGGTCATAGGGCGGCGCCCATGCATCAAGCTGCTCCGGGGTGTAGGCGCGCGCGCAGCTGTCATGAACTGCGCGGTAGAAGACGTCATAGACCGCCCGGCTTAAGTGGGCGTTGTAGGGCACGATTAAGAGCGCGCCATCCTTGGCCTTGCGTGCTTTAGCCATGTCATCATCCTCCGTGTACTGTGGGCCGTATTTTAGCCGATCTGGGCCTGCGGCGTGGTGCCTTGTGCCGGGGCAGTACCTGTGAAATTAGTCACACTATTGCGGGGGCCGGGTTTACAGCGGTGGTGTACTTATCTATGCTTGAGTGAGTTTTCTTATTGGGTCTGGGGTGGATTTGGTCTTAGGGATGGGTCCAAGTCATCATCCGGCGTGCGCTGACAGCGGCCGCGGCAACGGCCTTCCCGTCATAGTAGGGCGCGGCGGACGCCCGAGACTGAGCTCTTAATTTGTTGGGGCCTCGTCTGCGAGGCCGATGAGGGAGGATAGCTTATGGCAAAACCTAAGCTATTAGTGTTTGGCTCACTGAATGTCGATTTCGTTTACCAAGTACCGCATTTTGTTCAGCCGGGTGAGACCTTGCTCTCGACCGGGCGCCAAGTCTTCGCCGGTGGCAAGGGCTTAAACCAAGCGGTCGCTTTAGCGCAGGCCGGCGGCCAAGTTTACTTCGATGGCGCGGTGGGCCAAGATGATAGTGCCATCTTGCTCAAGGTCTTAGACGAGAAGCATATCGACACCACCCATGTTAAAAAGCGCGTCGACGAGCCGTGCGGTCACACCTTCATCCAGGTGGACAGCAACGGCCAAAACTGCATCCTGCTCTACGGCGGCGCCAACCAAAGCCATACCAAGGCCGAGATCGATGCTTGCCTGACGCACTTTAGCGCCGGTGACTACTTGGTCGTGCAAAACGAGACCAACGAAGTTGCCTATATGATCGACCAAGCGGCAGCCCGCGGCCTGAAGGTCTGCATCAATGCTTCGCCCTTAGATGACAAGGTGCTCGCCATGCCGTTGGCGCGCTGCGCCTACATCATCGTCAATGAGATCGAAGGCGCCGCCTTAGTCAATATGGATGCGAGCGCCGATCCGTATGCGATGTTAGCGCAGCTCAAGGCCAAGTTTGCCGCCAGCACCATCTTGCTGACCTTAGGCTCCAAGGGCTCGCTCCTTGCCCCGCAGGGCAGCGACCAAGTCTATGCCTGCAAGGCCTTTAAGGTGCAAGCGGTTGATACCACCGCCGCCGGTGATACCTTCTTAGGCTACTTCGTTGAGCAAATCTCCGAAGACATTGCCCCGGAGGTCGCGCTGCAGCGGGCCACAGCCGCTTCGGCCATTGCGGTCACGCGCAAGGGGGCGACCCCATCGATTCCGGCCATTGCTGAGGTACTCGCGTTCCTAGATACGCACGAGCCGACCTTAGTCGATCGCCTATAATTGCGCCTTAAGTCTAGGGTGCCACCTAGGCTTGAGGTTACCTATTGGCGGCCTGTGCCAAGGCTGCTGATCTTCAGCTGAAGCCTCCCATAGCCAACAGCTTCAGCTGAAGGCTCCGTTTGGTCATTACATCCCAATGATCAGGCGCGGCATTGTCTAAGCCTGGGGCAGGGGCCTCAGGCTTACCTTCTGTAGCAAACAATCAATCATCTTGGTGGGCGCACGCCCAGTGACTGCGAGGCTTCGGCCTGAAGGCTTAGGCCTGCAGTATGTGAGGACTTACTTATGAAGAAGATTGGTTGCTTAAACTCCGAGCTGTCCTATGTCATCTCCAAGCTCGGCCATTTCGATACTCTCACTGTCGGTGATTGTGGCCTGCCGGTACCAAAGGGCGTGCAGCGCCTTGACCTTGCCGTAACGTACGGCGTGCCCTCCTTCTATCAGGTCTTCGATGTCATCGATCAGGAAGCCAAATTCCAAAAGGCGACCATCGCCGCCGAGTGCATCGAGCAAAACCCTGAGTTCTACCACTTCATCACCGCTTGGGCCGAAAAAGAGGGCGTGGCCATCGAGGTAGTGCCACACGACGAGCTCAAGGCCCAGTCAGCGCGCAGCGTTGCGGTGGTACGTACCGGCGAGTGCAAGCCTTATTGCAACGTCATCTTGGAATCCAACGTCTCGTTCTAACGGCCGACCGCGCCTTTGGCCGTTGCGCCTGCGCCTGCGGCTGTTGCGCCGACCGCGCCTACCTGCGCTCCTGCTTTAGCAGGCGGGCGCGGCTCCTTGCTTTGTGGGAAAGAGGATCTGTCTGTGACCAGAAAGGAAAAGAGTGCTGCCTCGGCAGCACCCGAGCTGAGCATTAGCCCAGTTAAGCAAAGCTAGCTCTTTAAGACCGCCATCTCCGACCGCGTCGCCGCCAATAGCTATCTGATGCAGCTGCAAGCAGACCTCATCAACCTGCCGTTAGTCGTGCCGCATGATGCTGAGCTCTCGGGCATGGGCGTGGCCTTGCTCGCGGGCATTAGCGCTGGGGTCTATGATCCGGAGATCCTCACCCATGGTGCCACCAAGTGCCGCTATGAGCCGCAGATGACGCTGGAGCGGCGTGAGGCCAAATTGGCTGGATGGCTCCATGCAGTGCAGACCGCCATTGCCCACGGCCTGACCTTTGGTCTTTTGGTACTAACTTTCCCTTGATACAGCACTAAGCCTCGGTGTGGCCCGTCTGCACCGAGGCTTTATTGCAGGCGGTCGCGCTTGCGGTTAAGCTTGCGGGCACGCTTACTTACGCGCTTGCGGACGCAAGTCGATGGTGCGGACGCAAGTCGTCCGACCACTTTGGCTTACTTGCACATCCTCGGTATGATCGCGGTGCTTGAGGATGAAGCGGGTGCCTCTTCGTTGGGCTATGAGCTTCATCTGGTTGCTACCAAATATAATGAGCTGTCAAGACCGAAGATATGCTATTGTAGGGCAAGGTCGAAGTAGGCTGGTGATAGCTAGGCTTAAGGTTGCGCTTGAGTGAACGCTGAGGATGGGTAGTATGCTAAGCGGGCTATTGGCACATAGAGGCGGGAGCAAGAAAAGCAAAGCACAGGACGAGATGCGCTGGGGGCGCTCGTTTACCATCGCCGGGCTGATGATTGCCTTCGTCGTGGTGGCTTCGGTTGTGACCATGCATCACATCAACGAGACCGAGCGCGAGCGCTGTTTTGAGCGCTTGTACCAAGAAGCAGGTGACATCGCCGCCTCCATTCGCCGCTCGGCCAACAATGACCGCGATCAGTTGATGCTCCTCTCCCAAGTGGTAGCGCAGTATGAGGACTTGGCCGATCCCGGGCTGTGGAAGCTTCTGTGCTCGTTTGATAACGTCGGCATGATGGCGCAGGTCTCGCTCTTACTCCCCGATAACACCGTCATCTATGGCCCCGGCCAGCGCCTCGATGCTACTGGTACCCTCTCCTTTGAGCAAGAGGCGGCTAAAGGCGCCCACATCTCCGACCGCTCGACCAGCTTAATTAATCCCGAGGAATATGTGCTGCGCCATTTTATGCCGATTATACGCGACGGCCAGGTCGTGGCTCTGCTCTATGGCGTGATCCTCATTCAGCATTTCCCGGTACTGGTGGGCATGACTCCTTATGCCGGCGCCGGTTCGATGTACATCGTGGAAGGTAAAAGCGGTAACTTCCTGATGGACACATGGCATCCGGGCCAAGTAGGCAATATCTGGGATCTGGGCACGCGCAAGATGGCGCCGGGCTACGATGCTAGCTTATTAAAGCAGGGTATGATCCATGGCCGCAGCGACTACGTGGTCTTCATCTCGCGCACCACTGGTGAGTACCTCTATCTGCACTATCAGCCGCTGGGGATCAACGATTGGAGTATCGCCATCTCGGTGCCTGAGAAGGTGGTCTTCGCCAGCTCCGATTTCATCGCAGCCATCTTCCACAAGTTCTTATTCGTGGAGCTCCTGTGCTTTGCGCTCTACCTCTTGTGGCTGTTCCATGACGTGCGCCAAGTCACCGCCGAAAAGCAAAAGCGTCTTGAAGCGATCCAAAACATCCACGAGATTGAGCAGCTGCTGTTTAACGCGCACGAGCGCAACGAGAACCTCACGGCGGCCTTAGAGCGCCTCGGTACCATCATGGCTGCAGGCGCAGTCGACTTTTGGCTGTTTGAGGGCGGCAGCAATCGCAATTACCATTGGCAGCGCGGGGAGGCTGCGCGGGAGCGCAGTAGCGATGAAGCGCCTCAACTGTCGGTAGAGCTGCTGCAAAACTTTGCTACGGGTACCGAGCTCTACGAGGCCTACAACAGCGAAAAGATTGCGACCTTCCTCAATCCGGAGGTCGCCCAGCGCCTCCATAGCTTGGTGATGGTGCCGGTGCGCGATGTGGTCTCAGGGCAATTGAGCGGCGTGCTTGCGGTCAGCAACCTCAAGTATGATGCGCTCAACGTTCCAGTGATCAAGGCAATGAGCTTTAGCTTCGGCATGTTCTGCAATAACGTCAAGAACCGCACTGAGCTGCAAGAGCAAGGCGACCGTGACCGCTTAACCGGCATGTTAAACCGCAATCGCTACGAGCGCGATCTACCGCAGCTCTTAGAGCGCCATAGCGATGACTTGGCCTGCATCTACATCGACGTCAACGGCCTGCGTGAGCTCAACAACACCAAGGGCCACGATTTAGGCGACATCATGCTGCGCACCGTAGCGCAAGGTATTGTGCGCTACTTCCCGTGCCAATACGGCTATCGTGTCGGCGGTGATGAGTTTGTGCTCTTTGTGCCGCATGGCAGCGAGGACGAGCTCTCCTACGCCAGCGCAGCGCTGGCGCAGAGCCTGCTCGAGCATAACTACCACATATCCGTGGGCATCGAAAGCGCACAAGACATCACCGACTTGGCCGTCCTGATCAAGGCCGCCGAGCAAAAGATGTACGACCAAAAGCGGGCCTTCTACGCCACGCGCGAGCGCCGCGTCATGCACGTCTCCTAAGGAACGATCCAGCCGCTTAAGCCGCGCCCCAGTAGAGGCGCGCCGCGGTAGAGGCTGCCCCGCCGCGCTACTTGCGGTGGCGACGGGCGAGCTTGCGCTGCTCACGCTTGAGGTGCTTTTGCTGCTGCTCTTTGGCGATCCGCTTTTGCTCCGCGGTGGCGGTAAACGCATCGTAGAGCGAAGCGAGAGCTGATTCCCGCAGTTCGGCGAGCTTTTCGGGGCTAATGCGCTCGTCCGGCGCCTCCGCGTCACCTCCTTGTGTGGACAGATCTGCGTCAGCTGCGACGCTGGCCTTAGCGCCTGTGCTTGGAGCTTCATCATTGACCTCGGTGTTTGAGGCTTCGGCTAACGTTGGATCTGCGCTGCTATCAGTGGCTGGAGCGGCATTTTGGGCCTCGGTTAACTCTGGGGCGGCGCTGGTTTCAGGGGTATGGGCATCCGTGCTGAGCTCGGCGTTTGGCTCCTCGGCTAAGGTCGGGGTCGTGCTGTTAGCAGCAGCTGGGTCGACGCTGGTAGTGGCGTTGCCTTCAGCAGCTTGAGCTGCGGCGCTGACCTCTGTTTCTGTGCTTGGGACTGTGGCGCTGGCTGCGGTACTTGCGACCTCAGGGGTTGGGGCTGCGCTAGGCAGCGCGTTATTGCTCTCAGGGGCTGTGCTTGCGCCATTAGTACTGCTCATTGGAGCGATGACAGGGGTACTGGCGGCTTTTGGCAGCGCGAGAGCGGCTTGGGCGGAGACGCGCTTGGTGCGGCGTTGCTTGCGGGCCTTCTTAGGCTGGATCCGGGTACTCTGCAGGAACTTGTGGGCGTCGCTGCCGTTTTGGGCCCACGTCTGCGGCTCAATCAGCGCAACAAAGGACAGGAATGGCGGCAGGTTCTGCCCGACGGTCAGCAGGGCGGCGTACAAATCGCGCGAGCTCAGCTGTAGCAGCGGCTGCAGGTAGACGAGGTACTCGTGGAGCTTCGAGGGCTGGCAATACTGCAGGGGCTTGACCAAGTCGCCAAGGAGCGGGCGCAGAGCCTCAGGCCAGAGTGCAGCGCGCTCGCCTAAGGCTTGGGTGTAGCCCTTGACTTGAGTGGCGTTGGGCTTGTCGGGGACTGCCTCTTCACAGCAGGTCAGGTGCAAGTCCTTGGGATCTTGCCAAGCATCCTCGGCCTCGTGGGCTAAGGCCTGATAGACCGGCAGCTCGTGCTCCTTGGCCCATGCCATGATATTGGTCGGGCCTAAGTTGGTGAGCAGCTGGCGCGTGAACTGGTGGGTCTCAGGCTTTAAGCCGGTTGGGGCGATGATGTACTTGAAGAGCTGCTCGCCGTAGGGCACACGCAGGCTGCTTTTGAGCAGCTCGGTGCTGACTGCTAAGGCCAGCACGTCCTCTTGGGTGCTCGGCTTGTACTTGAGATTAATGACAGTGCCATCCTCCAAGACGATCTCTTGGGGCTCGACCATGCGCACGTAGCGGCGCATGCGGCTGATCTGCGTCGCAGTCAGCGGGATGAAGCTGCAGATCTTCTCGCGCTCTGGGGCCGGGGCAAGGGGCAGGGCTTCGCGCCCGACCGGGACGGCATAGTACTGGGCTGAGGCGCCCTCGGTGGCATGGCCTTGGCGGCGCTGGCGTAGGTCGGCGCGTTCTGCGGCCCGGCGCGCCGCGGGAGTGTCAGGCCCTATCGGCTGGTTGGTGACTGGGGCTGGGGTGGTTGCGGTGGTGATTAGAACTTCGCTCATAGTGCAACTCCTCTTTGTGTATGGTGGCGGCTTAACGTTTCCAAGTTTGTCAAGCGCCTAACCCCATTAAAGCGCATTTTGTCCACCCCACCCCCAAAAAAGGCCCTCAAAAGTTGGGGCGCTGCCAGCGCTCAAGGGCCTGCCGCCCTGATGGTATCAAGGCGGAGGCGGATTTGAGGCGGCGCAAAAATTTTGATCAGGCTATTTTTCTGTCGCGCATAGGGTCGCTCGTGACTACTTTTTATGGAGCGCGGTACAGGGCGATCTTTGGGGCAAGTCAGCGCAGAGCGAGGCGACTTGCTACAATGGCCGCAGTAGAGTTCAGTTAGCTAAGGCAAGGTCATATGGGTTCTTGGTGGGCACGATTGAGTTCAACTCTCGCAGCAGCGAAGGCGCGGCTGGGAGCAAAACAGGGCGCAACGCAGGAGGCTAAGTCTGAGGCTCAGCAAGAGGCTCAGCCCGAAGGTCAGCCCGAAGCGCAGCGCATGACGCTGGGGGCGGCGCTGCAGCGCGGCTGTGCGCAGGCCCGCGCTTGGTGGACGGCCCGCAGGAGCTCGTGGGCGCACTTTGCGGCCAGCTCTGAGCAAGTGCAGGTGCCGCGCGATGATTTGCGCTGGCGTCGCTCCTTGGTGGTGGCGGCTCTGATGGTGGTCTTGGTGGGCATTGCCTCGGTGGTGATGACCAATCACATCACCGCGACGGAGCGCGAGCGCTGCTTTGAGCGCCTCTACAACGAAGGCAGCGATATGGCGAGCTTTGTCCAGCACTCACTGGCGCATGACCACGAAGAGCTCGAGCTCTTGGCCGCCATCGTGGCCCAAAGTGACGACTTTGCTGATCCCAAGTTGTGGCAGCTGCTCAGCTCCTTTGACGCCGTAGGCTTCATGTCCCAAATTGCGCTGCTCTTGCCTGATGACACCGTGATCTACGGTACGGGACAAAAGCTTGATGCGACCGGGCAATTGTCCTTTGCGCGCGAGGCGGAGAAGGGCGTCCATATCTCCGAGCGCAGTAGCAGTCTGCTAAATCCTGAGGAGCTGGTATTGCGCCATTTCGTTCCGATCACGCGCGACGGTCAGGTGGTGGGCCTGCTCTATGGCTTAGTCATGCTTGAGCGGCTGTCCTTGCCTTTAACGGTCATGCCGTACTCCGGTACCGGAGCCTTGTATCTGATCGAAGGCAATAGCGGTAACTACCTGATCGATACGTGGCATGATGAGCCCTTGGGCAATATTTGGCAGCAAGGCGAGCGTAAGCTCGCGCCGGGCTACGACTATCAGGAGTTTAAGCGCGAGCTGACCCAAGGCACGCCCGGCGTGTTGATCTACTCCTCGCGCACCATTGGTGAGTATGTCTACTACCACTATCGCCCGGTGGGGATCAACGATTGGCGCGTGGCGGTGTCGGTGCCTGAGCGCATCGTGATGGCCAATGCCCAGCACATCGAGGACATGCTCAACAACTTCTTGCTCATCGAGTTCATCTGTTTTGCCTTGTACCTGCTGTGGGTGCTCAACGACGCCCGCCTCATGGCCGCTTTAAAGCAGCGCCGCCTCGATAACATTCAGCACCTGCACGAGATCGAGCAGTTCCTCTTCAACGCCCATGAGAAGAAGGAGAATCTCTTCGCCGCGATCGAGCAGATGGGTAAGATCATGGGCGCTGAGCGCATCAACTTCTGGCTGTTAGACCATGGCATCAACCACCACTACCACTGGGAGCAGGGCCAGCCGACCGAAGAGGACGGCCCGGTCGATCAGTTTAACGTGGTGCACCTGCTCAAGACCTTCGCACAAGGCTCCAACCTCGTCGCCGCTCGTAGCCCGCAGGAAATGGCCGACTTTGTGGCCGCGGATACCGCGCCGCGTAACTTCATGGCGGTACCGGTGCGCGACATCGTGGCCGGGCAATTGAGCGGCGTGCTGGCCCTAAGCAACATCAAGCCCGGAGCCGCCAACGTGCCGCTGTTGCAGGCCTTAGGCTTTAGCTTTGGCATGTACTGCAATAACGTCAAGAACCGCGCCGATCTGCAAGAGCAAGGCGATCGCGACGCCTTGACCGGCATGTTCAATCGCAACCGCTACGAGCGCGACCTGCCGGATATCTTCAAGCGCTACCGCGAGGACTTGGCCTGCATCTACATCGATGTCAACGGCCTGCGCGAGATGAACAATACCAAGGGCCATGACTTAGGCGACATCATGCTGCGCACCGTGGCGCAGGCGATCGGCTCCTTTTTCCCTGACAACTACAAGTACCGCGTGGGCGGCGATGAGTTCGTGCTCTTCGTGCCCGGGGCGGGCGCGGCGCACTTAGAGCAGAGCAGCCATGACTTGGCTCAGCATCTGTTGGCGCACGACTACCACATCTCGGTGGGTATCGAGCGCGAGCAGCAGGTCGAGACCATAGCTCAGCTCATCAAGGCTGCCGAGCACAAGATGTACGACCAAAAGCGGGCCTTCTACGCCACACGCGAACGCCGTATGCACGTGGCCTGATATGACTTGATGCCCTTGTGGTTTGTTGCCTTGGGCTAAAACGGCCAAGTCAGCTGCAGCTGGCCCGAGCGTTCGTTGAGATCGGCCCAGCTGGCGCGCAGCACCGCGGCGTACTCTAACGGGCCGATGGTGCCATGGGCGCCAAGGTTGACGCCATAGCTGGTGCCATCAAGCTGATAGGACGGGATCTCGTATCCTAAGACCGTGCCGGTAAAGCGCGAGGAGAAGATGTGGCGCCCGTAGACCCCAAAGCTCAGGCCCAGTTGCTCGGTGGCCTGCCAGTGAGTGGCAAGGCCCACGCGCAGCGAGTTGAGGGTCATGGCGTCCATGCTCAGGTCGTTGCGGTCTTTATGCTCAATGGTAAAGTCATCGGGGCTGAGGTAGATCAAGTCATAGCGCAGCTGCGGCACTAAGCTGACGGTCGAGGTTAGGGGCAGTTCATAACTGCCCTTGAGGCTCAGTGCCCAGTATGCTGTGTCGTAGTCGTAGTCGACTTGATCCTTGGTGCGCTCAAAGTAGGCGTCAAAGTCCGATTGCAGATAGCCGCCACGCAGCGCGCCTTGCAGCGTCCAATGGTCGCTCTTGAGCCCTACGAGCAGCCCCAAGCCGCCATAGCTGACGGTGCCCTCAGGCGCAATGCCCGCAAAATCTTGGCGGTAGTCGCCTTGGCCCAGCTCCATAAAGAGCACCGCGGTCAGGTCGGCGTCTGTGAGTTGGTAGGGCACGGCCACGCCGAGCAAGGCCGAAGCGCCCTTGAGTTCGAGCACGCCTTGCGCGCTGAAGTCAAAGTCATAGGTGCGCGTCGCCATGACTGGCGCGACCTGATGGCGCGGCAAGATCACATCGTCGATCAAGGTGGCGCCTTGTGCCACGGTCAAAGCTGCGGCCGCCGGGGTTACCAGCAAGGTTTGAGCATGGGCGGTGTCGACGGTATAGCTGTGCTCGAAGATCTCGTTGTGGTTGGGTGCTGGCGGAGTTGGCTCGGGCTCAGGAGTCGGCTCAGGTTCTGGCTCGGGTTCAGGAGTTGGCTCAGGTTCTGGCTCGGGGTCGGGTTCGGGGGAAGGGTCAGGCTCAGGCGCAGCCTCGCTCCAGATGAGCTCGTGCTCGAAGACATGGTCGTCTTTGGGCACCCAAGCGTTGAAGACAAAGGTCTCATCGCCGCGGATTAAGGTGCTCTCATCGACGATGAGCTGATTGAGCTGGTCGACGTAGATGAGCTTACTTGGGTCGGCTGCGGGTACATTTAAGCCACTGACCCAGAGCTCCTTGTGCCTAAGGTCAAGGCCCTGAAGGCCGGTCACGTGCAGCGCATACTGGGGCGTTGTGGTGGTGGCACTATCGTTTTGCGGTTGCAGCAAGATGTGTAGGCGCTGAAAGTCGCTCAGGCCGCCCACGGTCACGGTGCCATCGACCGAGACTTCTTGGGCTCCGCCCACGGTACCGCCCACGTAGGTGGTGCCTCGTAAGATGGCGAGGTTTTGCGCTCTGGACGGAGCTTGCGCTACTTGGGCCTTACCCCCAATGGTAGCGTTGTTGAGCAAGAGGGTGTTGTTATGGGCGCTTTGGGCCGCCTGCGCGACCACCAGATCGCCTGTGACCGTGCCGTGGTTGACGCGCAGCAAGTTGAGGTCGGCGCTGGCCGTGGTGCTTTGGGCGGCGGTCACGGAGCCGGTGACGGTGCCTTCAATGCTCACTTCGTTGTAGCGGGCCGGGCCTGCGGCGCTAGCGCCGGTGATCGTGCCGCTGACGGCGCTGGCGCTCAGATTGACCTCATTGAAGTAGGCCGCATCTTGTAAGGATTGGGCGCCGAGCACGGTGCCGGCGCTGCCGCTGACGTTGACTATGTTGCCTAAGACTTGCCCCGCGGCGACGGCTCCAATGATTTTGCTGCTGTGTCCAGACCATTGGTTCAGGGTGTTGTGCGCGGCGCTGCCGGAGGCGCTGTAACTGGCCACCGCGGTTTCGACTGTGCCCATCAGATCGACAAAGTTGCTGTCAGCGCTCGTGGTGCCGCTGCCGCCAACTACGGTGGTGGCTGTGCCCATGAGGGTTACCGAGTTTTCGCGGGCCTGCCCTTTTGGACTGAGTCCGCCGATGACGGTGGTGGCACTACTCCCAGCTTCGGTGATGACTTCATTGCCGTTGGCCGCTTGCGCGCCTAAGCCGCCAAGCGCCCAAGTGGTGTGGCCGGAGAGCTCTAAGTCATTGTTGAGCGCTTGCCCGTTGAGGCTGACTGCGCTCACGGCGTAGGTAGCTTGGCCTGCAAGGCTTAAGCTGTTGACGCGCACCGTGCCTTGGCCCGTGGCGGCGAGTGCTACCTGCGCGTGGGCGTCGGCGTTGAGGTACAGGCTATTGTAGGAGGTCAGGGTGGCGCCTTGGTTGAGCGCGGCGATGGCGGTATGGATGGAGCTGTTGGTGATGGTCAGCGTGTTGTCGGCGACGTTTTGGCTGCTATGCCACGCGCCGATGGCGTCATAGGCGCCATTGCGGTTGCTGATGGTCAGGCGCTGGCCGCGAAAGCTCGGGTACTGCGGCCCCAACCATGGCTGCGCGCTGAGGGTGAGACCCGAGTTGCTGATGGGATTGGTGGCGCTGTCGTACGGCTGCGCGCAGGCCGGGCTGAGCAGGACATGGTTTAGCAGGACAGAGCTGAGCAGGGCCGGGCTGAGCAGGATAATCAGGCTCAAGGTGAGAATGCGTTTCATGGTCTGCTCCTTGGCCGAAGGGCCTAATACCGTGTTATGTCCTCATATTACGTGATTTAGGCGGGGATGGCACAGCCTTGCCATAAAAAAGGCCAAGTGCACGTCGCCGCCGGGTGCTACCCCGGCCTTGACATGGACACTTGACCTTATACGACTTCAATCAGAAGTTGGTTGGCCGTTACTTAGGCACTCTTGCAGGGCAGAGCTTGCAATTGCTGGTAGACGCTCTGCGCGCAGTCGCGGCCCTCGGCTAAGGCATAGACCACTAAGGACTGACCCTTACGGCAGTCGCCCGTGACAAAGACCTGAGGGTCAGAGCTTTGGAAAGCGTGGCTACCGCTGAGCGCTGCCTTGAAGTTGAGGCGCTCGTCCTTGTCCAACTGGGCTTGCTCAAAGGCCTGTTGGCTTGGGTGGCTGTAGCCCATGGCGATGAGCACGAGGTCGGCCTCAAGGCTGCCTTCGGTGCCTTTGAGCGGCGTAATCTTGCGCTTAGGGCCCCACTTGACCTGTACGGTAGTGATGCTACCCACGCGCTCAGGGTGCTCAGGGTGCGCCACAAAGGCCGTGGTATTGGTGGCAAAGAGGCGGGTGCAGCCTTCCTCTTGCGAGGTCGAGGTGTGCTTGATGTGGCGGGCGTTCGGCCAAACTTCGCGCACCTTGACTGTCTCCGGCAGCTCCTCGTGGTAGTCCACTTGCGTGACTTGGGCGGCGCCCTTGCGGATAGCGACACCGATGCAATCGGAGGCCGTTTCACCGCCGCCAATCACGACCACCTTCTTGCCCTTGACCTCAATTGGGTTCAAGCTCTGGCCTTGATTCTCCTTGTTCTGGGCGATGAGGAAGTCCAAGGCAAAGTGAATGCCGTTCAGCTCGCGCCCCGGGATCTTGAGATCACGTGGCGTCTCTGAGCCCACCGCTAATACGACGGCGTCGTATTGCTCCTTGAGCTCGGCGAGGCTGACCACCGCCTTGTGATCGCTGTGGATACCTGCCTCTAAATTAGGGGCGGCGTCCTTGGTGGCCAGCACTAAGGTCGAGGTCTTGAAGATCACGCCTTCGGCCGCCATCTGCTTGATCTTGCGGTCGAGCACTTCCTTGGAGAGCTTAAAGTCGGGGATGCCATAGCGCAGCAGACCGCCGATCTTATCCATTTTCTCATAGACACAGACCGTGACTCCTAAGCGGTTGAGCCGGATAGCGCAGGCGAGGGCGGCCGGGCCTGAGCCCACAATCGCGACGCTCTTGCCCGTGCGCTCCTGCGGCGGCAGGCTTGGCACTAAGCCATTGGCGTAGGCGTACTCGACGATCTTACGCTCAATGGACTTGATGCCCACTTCCTTAGGCTGGTACAGGCCCAAGCAGCAGCTTTCTTGGCACAGCGCTGGGCAAATGCGTCCGGTGATCTCCGGAAAGTCGTTGGTGCTGATCAAGGTCTGATAGGCCTCGGCCCAGCGTCCTTGGGCGACCATCTTGTTGAAGTCAGGCATGTCATTGTGCAGTGGGCAGCGGTTTTGGCAGAAAGGAATGCCGCAGTCCATGCAGCGTGAGGCCTGTTGCACCGCCTCAGCGTCGCTTAAAGTCGCGATGAACTCGTTGAAGTGGGTGATACGCGTCGCCACACTTTCATGGGTTTCGGCGACAAAGGGTAATTCCATGAATCCACGTTCGTTAGCCATGACCATCTCCTAAAGTGGGCGGGCGCTGGTAGCAGCGCTGTTGGCGGCAGCGGCGTTGGTAGCGGAGCCGGTAGCAGCGGCGCTGGCGGCAGCGGCGTTGGTGGCGCTGTTTGTTGCGGCGTTAACTTGCTGGGCTTTGAGCGCGTGCGCGTACTCCTGCGGCATCACCTTGAGGAAGTGCCCTAAGCAGGCCTCAAAGTCAGTGAGCAGGCGCTGGCCTAAGGCCGAGCCGGTGTAGGCGACGTGCGCGGCCAAGAGCTCGTAGATGTGGCTCTCATCGTGCTTGCCTTGGTGCAGCGGTAGATCGAGGCGATCTTCTTGCTTTGGCTTGACATAGCTGAGCTCAAACTTGCCTACGGCAAGGTGGGCTCGGGCCGTACCCTCCGGGTCGTAGATGTAGGCGACGCCGCCGGACATACCGGCCGCGAAGTTCGAGCCGATAGATCCTAAGACTAAGACCGTACCATTGGTCATGTACTCGCAGCCGTGCTCGCCGGTGCCCTCGACCACGCAGGCGGCGCCGGAATTGCGTACCGCAAAGCGCTCGCCGACACAGCCATTGATGAAGACCTTGCCCGCGGTTGCACCATAGAGGCAGGTATTACCGGCGATGATGTTGGCCGCGGCGTCTGCCGCAAAGTCGCGATCCTTCTTGATGGCGATGATGCCGCCGGACAGACCTTTGCCGACATAGTCGTTGGCTTCGCCTTCAAGCTCCAAGGTCAGACCTTGAGTTAAGAAGGCGCCGAAGCTTTGGCCCGCGGTGCCGCGCAGCTTCAAGGTGATGAAGTTGTCGGCGTACTCTTGCTGTGGCTGACGCAGCTTGGTCAAGGTGGCGCCGAGCAAGGTGCCCACGGCGCGGTTGATATTGCAGACCGCGCTTTCAATGGTGAGCGGCTGATGGGCATGTACCGCCTTGGTGACGGCGTCTAAGTATGGGAAGTCAAAGCTATGCTCCAGCTCGTGGTCTTGGGCCTGCGAGTGGTGCATGGCACTTGGGCTCTCGACCTTCTCTTGGTAGAAGATCGGGGTCAGACTCAAGGTGCGGGCCTTGGCAAAGTGGGCGTCGAGCTCACTTAAGTCACGCTGCTGCAGGTATTCGCTGTGGCCGATCAGATCTTCAAACTTGGCGATGCCTAAGGAGGCCATGATGTGGCGGGCTTCCTCGGCTACGAAGTAGAAGAAGTTGATGAGCTTCTCTGGGGTGCCTACGAAGTTCTTGCGCAGCTCGGGATCTTGGGTCGCGATACCGGCCGGGCAGGTGTTCTTTTGGCACTTGCGCATGATGGTGCAGCCTAAGCAGACCAAGGCGGTGGTACCAAAGGCAAACTCATCAGCACCGAGCAGGGCGCCGATCACGACATCGCGGCCGGTCTTGATCTGACCGTCGACTTGCAGCCGCACGCGGGCACGCAGCTTGTTGCGCACTAAGGTCTGCTGGACTTCGCTTAAGCCCAACTCCCACGCCGAGCCCGTGTTCTTGATCGAGGAGGCCGGAGCGGCACCGGTACCACCATCGTGACCAGAGATCACGATATGGTCGGCCTTGCACTTGGCTACACCCGCGGCAACCGTGCCGACACCGACTTCGGCCACCAGCTTGACCGAGATGCGGGCGCGGTCGTTAGCGCGCTTGAGGTCATAGATGAGCTGGGCTAAGTCTTCGATCGAGTAGATGTCGTGGTGTGGCGGCGGCGAAATCAGGCCCACGCCCTCCGGGCTGTGGCGCAGCTTGCCGATATAGGCCGAGACCTTGTGGCCCGGCAACTGACCGCCCTCGCCCGGCTTGGCGCCTTGCGCCATCTTGATTTGGATCAAGTCGGCTGACTGCAAGTACTCAGAGGTGACGCCAAAGCGGCCCGAGGCTACTTGCTTGGTGCGCGAGCGCAGGCTATCGCCCTTCTTAAGCGCAATCGGGACTACCGCATCGGCACCTAAGACCTCAACTAAGTTGGTGTCGTGGTCGATCGGGGCAAAACGGCGCTCGTCCTCGCCACCTTCGCCGCTATTGGACATGGCGCCCAAGCGGTTCATAGCGATGGCCATGGTGGCATGCGCTTCGGTCGAGATCGAGCCCATCGACATCGCGGCGGTAGCAAAGCGCTTAACGATGCTATCGGCACTCTCGACTTCGCTCAAGGAAATTGGGGCCCGGTCGCTCTTGAAGGCAAAGAGGCTGCGCAAGGTCATAAGGCGGCTGGAGTTATCGTTAATGATGGCCGCATAGCGCGCGTAGGCCTCAGGATCGTTATGGGTGACGGCCTGTTGCAAGGCGACTACGGCCTCCGGCGTCCACATATGATCTTCGCCCTGATAGCGCACCGCTAAGTCACCGCCGACCGGCAGTGGGGTCAGGCTGTGGCTTAATCTAAAGAAGGTGTCTTGGTGCAGCTTGACCGCCTCTTGGGCGATGTCAAAGAGGCCCACACCTTCAATCGGGCTTGGGGTGTTGGTGAAGTAGTGCGCGACAAAGTCAGACTTGAGGCCAATCGCCTCGAAGATCTGGGCGCCGATGTAGGACATATAGGTGCAAATGCCCATCTTGGCCATGATCTTCAAGAGGCCCTTGTCGACGGCCTTGATGTAGGCCTGCTCCGCGCCCGGCTCTTTGGCCATAGTGCGCACGAGGTCTAAGGCGAGGTATGGGTACACCGCCTCGGCGCCATAGCCGCCTAAGAGCGCAAAGTGGTGGATGGTGCGGGCCGAACCCGTTTCTACGACTAAGCCGGTCGAGGTACGCAGGCCCTTTTCGACCAAGCACAGGTGAATGGCCGAAGTGGCTAAGAGCGCCGGAATGGCGACGCGCTCGGCGCTGACCTTGCGATCGGAGATGATGAGGATATTAACACCGGCGGCCACGGCATCGACTGCGGCGGCCTTGATGCTGGCAAGGCGTGCCTCAATACCGTTCTTGCCCCATGCCAGCGGATAGGTGATATCGATGACGCGCGAGTTGAACTTGCCCGAGGTGAGCTCGGCGATATGGTAGATGCGCGCCATGTCCTCAGAGGTCAAAATCGGCTGCTCGACTTCCAAGCGTACCGGCGGATTGGCGTCCATGATGTTGAGCAAGTCCGGACGCGGGCCGATAAAGGAGACCAAGGAGGTGACCGCCTCTTCACGAATCGGGTCAATCGGCGGGTTGGTGACTTGGGCAAAGAGTTGGCGGAAGTAATCGTAGAGCACGCGCTGGTGCTGCGATAAAACTGCAAACGGGGCATCGTTACCCATCGACAGGACGGGATCACCGCCGCTTTGCACCATCGGCATGATGATGCGCTCGATCTCCTCGAGGCTATAGCCGAAGACGCCTAAACCTTGCTCTAAGGTGAGGTCTTGGGCCCGCTCTACCGGCGCGGTCGGCTGCAGAGCGCTTAAGTCCGAGAGCTTGATGCGGATCTTATCGATCCACTCGCGGTATGGCTTGGCGGTGGCAAGGGCGTTCTTGAGCTCGGCATCATTGATGATGCGGCCTTGCTCAAGGTCGATCAAGAGCATGCGCCCCGGCTCTAAGCGCCACTTTTGCTTGATGTTGTGCTGCGGGATGTTGAGCACGCCGCTTTCGGAGGCGAGCACGATGTAATCGTCGTGGGTGATGACGTACTTGGCCGGGCGCAGACCATTGCGGTCTAAGGTCGCGCCGATTTGGCGGCCATCGGTAAAGGCCACGGCGGCTGGGCCATCCCATGGCTCCATCATGGCGGCATAGTACTCATAGAAGGCCTTGAGGTTCGGATCCATCAGGGCATTCTTTTCCCAAGCGGCCGGAATCATCATCATGGCCGCCTGCGCCAAGGAGTAGCCGGACATGGTCAGAAGCTCAAAGGCATTGTCAAAGGAAGCCGAGTCGGACTGCCCTTGGAAGATGAGCGGCCAGAGCTTCTCTAAGTCTGAGCCGAAGATCGGCGAGGAGATGTTCTTTTCGCGCGCTAAGATCCAGTTGAAGTTGCCGCGCAGGGTGTTGATCTCACCGTTGTGGGCAATCATGCGGAACGGATGCGCCAGCGACCACTGCGGGAAGGTATTGGTCGAGAAGCGTTGGTGGATTAAGGCCAAGGCCGAGACGGTACGGCTATCTTGCAGATCTTGGTAGTAGACGCCCACCTGCGAGGCAAGGAGCTGGCCCTTATAGACCACGGTACGGGCGCTAAAGGACGGGATGTAGAACTCCTTGCAGTGGTGCAGCTTTAAGTTGGCGATGGCAATCGAGCAGCGCTTGCGGATGATATAGAGCTTGCGCTCTAAGGCGTCGGTCACCAAGATGTCCTTGGACGGGCCAATGAAGATTTGGCGGATGATCGGCTCCTTGTCTCGTACTGCCGCGCTCATCGGCATGTTGTGATCGACCGGAACATCACGCCAGCCTAAGATGGTCTGACCTTCGGCCAAGACCGCGCGCTCGATCTCCTCTTGGCACGCATGGCGCGAGGCTGACTCTTGGGGCAAGAAGATCATGCCCACACCGTAGGCGCCCTCAGGGGGCAGGGTCACGCCTTGGGCTTGCATGTCATCGCGATAGAGCTTGTCGGGGATCTGAATTAAGATACCGGCACCATCGCCTTGCAGGGGATCGGCTCCCACCGCACCACGGTGCGTCAGATTGGTTAAGATCTCCAGACCCTGAGCCACGATTTTGTGGCTCTTCACGCCTTTCATATGGGCGATAAAGCCCACGCCGCAGGCGTCGTGTTCAAAATTCTTCTGATAGAGGCCGTTCGTCATCGTCTTTTCTCTTGGGCCAAAAGGGACAAGATGGGCGCAGCGCCACCGCGCCCGCCCATCTAAGCTACTGGGGTGAGCCCTAAGGGGCAGCCCTTTCGGGCACGCCCCGACGGAGCTCAGCCCATGCGGGCTCTGCCTGCGGCTCTTACAGGCTGTAATAGAGTTCAAACTCGGCTGGGTGCGGAATGGTGTTGACCTTGGTGACCTCTTCGAGCTTGAGGTTGATGTAGGCGTTGATGCTGTCCTCAGAGAAGACGCCGCCCTTGAGCAAGAACTCCTTGTCTTGATCTAAGGCCTGCAGGGCCTCCTCAAGGGAAGCTGCGACCTGAGGGACGGCCATGGCCTCCTCTGGTGGTAAGTCGTAGAGGTTCTTATCCATTGGATCGCCCGGCTCGATCTTGTTTAAGATGCCGTCGATACCGGCCATCAGCATAGCGGTGAAGGCGAGGTATGGGTTGGCGGTGCAGTCTGGGAAGCGTACTTCGATGTGGGCAGTCTTAGGGTTTAAGGCGGCCGGGATACGGATCGAAGCGGAGCGGTTCGAGGCTGAGTAGGCCAGCATGATTGGGGCCTCAAAGCCTGGAACTAAGCGCTTGTAGGAGTTGGTCGATGGGTTGGTAAAGGCATTGATGGCCTTGGCGTGCTTGATGATGCCGCCGATGTACCACAGGGCCTCCTGCGACAGGCCGCCGTAGAGGTTACCGGCGAAGATGTTGCGGCCATTGCTCGAAATCGACTGGTGGCAGTGCATGCCCGAGCCATTGTCACCGGCCATTGGCTTTGGCATAAAGGTCGCGGTCTTGCCAAACTGCGCGGCGACGTTTTGTACTACGTACTTGTAGATCAAGACTTCGTCGGCCTTCTTAGTTAAGGTGTTAAAGCGGGTGGCGATCTCGTTTTGGCCGGCGGTGGCAACCTCGTGGTGGTGGGCCTCGATGACTAAGCCTAACTTCTTCATGTTCAGGCACATCTGCGAGCGCATCTCTTGGGCCGAGTCGACTGGTGGTACTGGGAAGTAGCCGCCCTTGACGCCCGGACGGTGGCCCTTATTGCCTTCTGGGTAGACCTTATCGGAGTTCCATGCGGCCTCGACATCATCGATGGCGACCATTGAGCCGGACATGCCGGTCTTAAAGCGGATGTCGTCGAAGACAAAGAACTCAGGCTCAGGGCCAAAGCAGGCGACATCGCCGATGCCGGTGGAGCGCAGGTACTGCTCGGCGCGCTTGGCGATCGAGCGTGGGTCGCGGTCATAGCCGTTTAAGGTGCTCGGATCTAAGATGTCGCAGCGGATGGCGACGGTTGGGGTGGCAAAGAAAGGATCCAAGAATACGGTGTCAAGGTCAGCCATCAAGAGCATGTCCGACTTGTCGATGCCGCGCCAGCCGCCGATCGAAGAGCCATCGAAGAGCTTGCCTTCCTTGACAAAGTCCTCATCAATGGCGTCGGCAGGCAGCGAGATATGCTGCTCTTTGCCCTTGGTATCAACAAAGCGCAAATCGGCAAACTCGACGTGGTGAGTCTTAATCAAGTCTTGTAATTCTTGGAACGTCATAACAACAAGCTCCTCGGGGCCCGAGCCCCACCGTAGGAAGAGAACTGTGTGGTGAGACCGAGCCTGCACCCACAAAAGAGAAATAGAGCAGCCCGTGAAGCCAAGTAAAGCAAGGCAAAGCACACTTAAAGCAGCAGTCCAAAAAAGCTTTAAGCTGCCCGTCTCAGCCTCACGGAGAAGAAGGTGGGCACCGAGCTCACGCTCTGCGCCACGGCTTTTCTCAAAACTTGCACCAAAGTGGATAGCAGTTTTGCAACTTGCTTGAGCCACTTACGCGGCCCTTTTGGCGTTTGTTTTGTGCTGTTGCCGCCAATTTTTGGCTATTTGAGGCCAAAGATCAACGAGAACTGTGCGCAAAATCACCTCATGGAGCAGCTCTGCACCATTTTTGCAGTTCAAAAATCGTGTATTAAAACAGTGCACTAGCTACAACATCAAGCCCCATCAGCGCGCAGCGCCGCAACCACAGGGTGATAGACAAGCGCTTAACGCGCGCTCCGCGCTGGTGTGCCAAGTTATTGCCCTCCAAAGCACGCCCGTAACCGGCTCGGACGAAGCGCGCCACAGCGCTTAAAAGCGGTGCACAGAATCGTGCAGAATCGTCTGCGCGAGCAGTTCGGGCAGCCGTCTGGAACGTGCCTGATAGTGGGGTACGACGGCCCGGCCTTTCGTTGCTATAATGTCCCCAACCAGCGGACGTTCTATCCGCGTGAGTCCTTGCCACTGGGGCGGGCGCAATCAGGAAGGGGTAGGAACATGTTAAAGCAGGTAATGGGGGCGGCCTTGGTCGCCGCTATGGTCATCTGGGCACCAGTCGGTGCGGTAGCGGTCAGTGATGACGCTGCGGTCTGCTCAGAGTTTAAAAGCTTGGAGGCAGCGCCGTCTCCGGTACTGCTCACGCATCACTGGCGCGGCCACGACTATTGGGGCCACGGCTGCGATCGCCGCTATCGCGATGATGGTTGGGAGCGCCGCGATTGGGACGATGACGGCTGGGGCCGCCACCACAGCGAGCGCCACTGGGGCGGTCATCACTGGTAAAGGCGTGGCATTCCCAAGATGAGAGGCAGGATGATAGTGATTAAGGGACTGAGCTTGGTGCTCACAGCTGCGGCAGTGAGCTTATCTTCGGTTAGCGCCGCGTCGGCGGTCAGCGCCGCGCAAGATGCGCGCACCGTGGGGCTGAGCGGGCTGGATAATGCTGCGCTTGATGGTACCGGGCTTACGCCGGTGTTAGTGGCGCACCACGGCTTTGACCATTGGGAGCGTGACCATGACTGGCACGACCGTGATGGTTGGGGCGGACGGTCATGGGATCGGGACGATGAGTGGGAGCCCGACGAAGATGAACCGGATGAAGATGAACCGGATGAAGATGAGCCCGACGAGGACGAAGACGAGCCTGACGAGGACGAGTCGGACGAGGACGAAGACGAGCCCGATGAGTGGACGATGTGGCGCAACCGCCATGTGCCGGTTAAGGTGTAGTCAGGTTGCAGTCGGTTGCGGCCGGTAGAGGCCGGTTGCGGCCGCTTAGCGCTGGCGCCAGTAGAGCAAGAAGTAGATGCTGATGACTACGCCTAAGATGAGGGCGACGCCCATCCAAAAGTCGAGGCTCATGAAAGTGTCTAAGCTCATAGGGGCTCCTTGGTAACGCGAGATTGGGCCTATCTTAACATAGCCCGACAGGGCAAGTTGTGAGCCCGGTAGAGGCTGGAGGAAGAGATGCTGGAGGTGCGGGAGCTGCGCTACTTTCTTGAGGTGGCGCTCACCGGCAATATCACCAAGGCGGCGCACCACCTGCATGTGACGCAGCCTTGTCTGTCGCGCGCGATCAAAGATCTCGAAGGCAAGCTCGGGCAGCGCCTGATCAAGCGGCGCTCGCATAGCGTCGAACTGACGGCCGAAGGGGCACTCTTTGTGGAGCGGGCGCGCGCCATCATTGAGCTGGTCGGCCATACCGAGCGCGAGTTTCAGACCTTATCGCAGCAGATTGCAGGTCAGGTCAACATCTGTGCCGCCGAAACGCGGGCCTTTAGCCTCGTGGCCTCAGTGATTGCCGCGATCCAAGCTGAGCACCCGCAGGTGGTCTTCAACCTCGAAAGCGGCAACTATGAGCAGACCATGGTGCGCCTTGACCAAGGGATCTACGACTTTGGTTTGGTGGTCGAGCCTTTTGCCCAGCTTGAGCACTTTGAGGTACTGACCTTGCCGGTGCACGACACTTGGCATGTGCTCTTGCCGCAGGGCCATCCGCTGTGCCGCAAGGCAGCCATCACCCCTGAGGACTTAATCGGCGAGCCCTTGCTTATGTCCTCACAAGAGCTCGCCTCCGGCGCTGCCGCCGGGCTCCGCCGGTGGTTTGGGCCGCGCTTTGCTGAGCTTAAGATCGTCGATACCTTCAACCTGCTCTACAACGCCACCTTGTTAGTCGAGCAGGGGATCGGGCTCTTGCCCGCCTTAAGCGGCATCATCAACACCACCGGCAATGCCAAGCTCTGCGAGCGCCCCTTAGAGCCGCCGCTGACGGCACGCGTCTACCTGATCTGGGGGCGCCATCGCACCTTGGCGCCCGCCGCGCAGCTCTTCTTGGCGCGCTTGCAGGACTTGGTGGCGCACGCCTCGTAAGTGGTGGGCGCCTCCTGATGGGTTAGTGCTGCCTTAAGTAGCGCAGGCTCAGCGCGGTCACGCTTAAGGTGAAGACGCCCAGCACCACAAAGGTCAAATGCAGCGTGATGAGGTGGGCTAAGAAGCCGATGATGGCCGGGCCCATCAGCACGCCGGTAAAGCCTAAGCTATTGACGATGGTGACACTGATGCTCAGCGGCACTTCTTTGACCTTGGCCACATAGGACACCAGCTGCGGGATCACATTGCTCGAGCCAATGCCGATCAGGGCAAAGCAGGCGATGGTGGCGTAGGCGTGGTTGATCAGGGCGGCGCTGATAAAGCCCACGCAAATGATCATGGTGCCGAGCACAATGACGCGGCGCCGTCCCATTAATAGGACGATGCGATCGCCTAAGAAGCGAAACGAGGTCATCATGATGGCAAAGGCGGCATAGCCATAGCCGGCTTGCGCAATTGGTACTTGGCGCTCATCGACCAAGAACACGCTCGACCAATCGAGCATGGCGCCTTCGGTGAGGTAGAGCACGAAGAGCATGAAGCTGATCATGAGCACGGTCGGGTGCAAAAGGTAGCGCCGTGACCAGATGCGCTTGGGGGTGGTCGGAGCCTCTTGCTGCGGCTGGACGCGCTCGGGGTGCAACTCCGCTTGGGTAAAGAGATGGCGGCCGCGCCAGAGCACCATGACCACTAAGAAGACCGCGCTGATCGTAGCGGCGATCTCAACTGACAGGTTGGTGCCAAGGAGCGAGGTCACGCCAAAGGAGCCGATCAGGCCGCCTAAGCTGTAGCGGGCATGCAGTCCGCTCATAATGGTGCGCCCGGTCAGCGCTTCGATCATGGCGCCATTGATGTTAGAGACCACCTCCAAGATCACCGCGGCAAGGCCAAAGAGCACTAAGACCACAATGAGTAGATGGAGCGACTCCAGCACGCTGATGAGCACCAAGCAGAGCGCCCACAGGATGGTGGCGCCGATGATGGGGATCTTGCAGCCTAGGCGAGAGGTTAGGAGCCCGGCTAAGGGCGAGGAAAAGAGCGAGCCTGAGCCGACGCACAGGAGCAGGAGGCCTAAGCCATGCTCATCTAAGCCAAAGCGCGCCTTGACGTAGG
>CALXNA010000013.1 GCA_944389615.1 uncultured Anaerobiospirillum sp.
ATGTCTAAGCATCATCTCGGTATTGCCGCTTTCATCCCTACGCTTACGCATAGGGAATTTCGCGGCATTTAGTTAAAGACCATTGAGTCCGCCTCCGATCACGTCATCTCGCCTTTGCAGTCGATGGAAGATAAGCTCCACGTCGTGGTTAACTATGCCATCATGCCGCTCTTTGCCTTTGCCAATGCCGGTATCACCTTAACCGGCAGCTCAGGCGCGAGCGTCGGTACCGTCACCTTTGCGGTACTCTTAGGCTTGGTCTTAGGAAAGTTCGTGGGTATCTTCCTCTTTACCTTCTTGGCGGTAAAGAGCGGCTTGACCGCCCTGCCGGAGGGCGTAGCGTGGAAGCAGATTGCCGGTGTGGCGCTCTTGGGCGGTATCGGCTTCACCGTGGCCTTGTTCATCGCCAACTTGTCCTTTGGTGCCACGGAGCCTGAGCTCCTCAACCAAGCCAAGCTCGGTATTCTCCTTGGCACCATCTGCGCCGGTATCTTGGGCTATATCGTGCTGCGCCTGACGCTCCCAAAGAGCTCAGCACAAGATCCCGATCTCTTAGCGCGCTAAGAGTTACGGCGTAGGTTGCTTTAAGGGGGATGGACGGTCGTTTCATCTCTCTTCTGCTTTGGGGCGGGCGCTTGGTGCCTACTTGGCTTCAAGCCTGTGCTCGGGGCGGGCATAGCGCCGCTGAGTTGCCATCGGCTGGTGGTCTGAGACGTGGGTAACGATCCTTGCCCGCAGCTTGTCGTTTGGACTCTCACCGTGGCGCTTATGGGCGCTGAGCCTCTGGGGCGCGTGGCATCTGCTGCAGAATGTGAATCGGCACCGCGTAGGCTGGACGAGCTGGGGCGGCTACTTCAGCGCTTACTGCCGCAGTTTTGTCGCGGCCTTGGTCGGTTGCCGGAGATTGGCTTGTGGTCGCCCGCTCAGACGCTGCGTCTTGCGCGGCGTTAGCGGTGCTGGCGGCTTGGTCGGTGGTCGCGGCGGGGATAGAGGCCTTGAAGGCGAGGCTAAACCAGAGTGCGGGGTTAGTCTTGATGGTGCGGTGCAGGCTTACCAAGTTGGCGCTGAAGTTGTTGGCAAAGCGCGGGTTAATGCTCTGATTGGCCGTCAGGTAGCCATAAAACTGGCCCTTGGCGTCGATCACTACCGGCGGCTTAGCGGCATAGGGGTTCCAAGGACTGAGCTGCGACTTATCGTGGCCAAACTCGAAGAAGTCGCTCCAGATGCTGCGCGGGCTCAGCCGTGCGCCATAGGGGCCGTGATTATTCCAAAGAGAGATATGCATGTACGGGGCGCAGTTGAGGCAGCCTAAAAAGTCCTGATACTGGTCGCCGCCGTAGACTAAGAGCGGTGCCGCGCCGGAGCTGATGAGGGCCTTGAGCTCGGCGCGCTCTTGCTGGGGGTCAGGACGTAGGGCGCGCGGCAGTTGTGGGGCTTGCTCTTGCGCGCGGGCTTCCGCTGCCGCTTGAGCTTGGGCCGCTGCTTCATCTTGGGCCTGCTTGACCGGGTCGGGCGCGTAGCGCGGCCCTTCTAGCGTGTAGGCGCAGACGGGCAGGGCAAGGAGCATGGTGGTAAACAGCATGAAATAGGGGATGGAACGTAGAGACAGCATGGACTCTCCTGACCTGCGCTAACACGATTATGTTATTGTAGCGCGCCGCCCGCAGGCTTCAAAGTTGAGCGTTTGCTGGGGCGGAAACGAGGCTTGCCGAGCAGATAGAGCCGAGCTGCGGGCAGGCGGAGCGGAGCTTAGGGCGCGTGCCATTTTGTGGCGTGACTTGGCTTTGGCGGTGCTTGGGATTATGCTGAGCGCTAATGTCAGGGCTCGCAGCCGGTGGCTCGTGGGAACTGATCGCGTGCTTGAGACTCTAAAGGTAGTGTCAAGCTGGTTTCCTTGGGAGGAAATATGGTGTTAGGTAAGCTGCGTTTTGCGGTCGTGGGCACCGGTCATATTGCCAAGCAGCATGTGCAGGCCTTAATCTCGTGTGGCCAAGATTTGGTGGGCGTGTGCAACCGCCACTTGGATAAGGCCATGGAGTTCATGCAGAGCTTCTCCGGCTACGAAGAGGTCGCTCCGGCTGCGCCCGACCAAACGGTCTTCACCGATTTGGGCCTGATGCTCGATACGGTCAAGCCGGACGTGCTCTATGTCACCACCCCACACTTAACGCACGTGGATCTGGCCTGCCAAGCCGTACGGCGCGGCATTCATTGCATCATCGAAAAGCCGCTTGATATCAGCCTTGCTAAGGCGCAGTACCTCAAAGAAGAGGCCGCGCGCAACCACGTCTTGGTTTCGGTGATCGCCCAAAGCCGCTTTATGCGTCCATGCGCCCGTATCATCAATGCTATCGCCGATGGCAAGTTAGGCCACCCATCCTTTGGCCAAGTCTCAGTACTGGCTTGGCGCGATGAGGCCTACTATCGCTCTGGCGCTTGGCGCGGCACGTGGGCGGCCGAAGGCGGCGGCGTCTTGGTCAACCAGTCGGTGCACGAGCTCGACCTGCTCAGCGCCTTCTTAGGCGAGGTCGACCAAGTCTACGGCCAGTGGCGTAACGTCAATCACCCTTACATTGAGGTCGATGACACCGCCATGGCGGTCGTGACCTTCAAGTCGGGCGCTATCGCCAACATTGTGGTCTCCAATAGCGTCAACCCAGCCCAAGAGGCCTTTGTCCACATCACCGGCTCTAACGGCCACACCGTGGGCATTAAGACCCACGCGGGTGTTGAGGCGAGCGCCGGTATTCGCCCTTCGAGCTTTAGGCCGGTCAACGACGTCTTCACCTTGATGACCCCTGAGCAGCTGGCGGACTACACCAAGAGCGATTATGAAGGGATCTCCGAGGAGTCGTGGTCGTATCACTTCTTTGCCGAGCAGGTTAAGGAAATGGTGCACGCCATTGAGAATCAGCGCAATGGCATGCAAGTCCACCTGAGCAATGACATCACCTCGGCTATGGGCTGCATGACCATCTTCAACGGCATCTACTTAAGCCAGAAGCTGGGTCGCCCAGTAACCCAAGAGGAGATCTTGGCCGACTCGATGGAGCAGTTGGTCAACCCAAGCACCAGCGCTCCAGCTGAGCCTGAGCCGATCATCACGCCGCCTCCGGCTCCGGCCGCAGCTCCTGCTGCCTCGGCTGTGCCGACCGCCCCAGCGGAGGCTACAGAGACAGATACTACTGCTACGGCTGAGGCTACGGAGAGCGCTGCGACTGAGGCATCGTCGCCTGCGGCGGCGACAGCCGAGCAGGCATAGGTCGTTTGAGTAGTGGTGGTGCAAAAGTGTGGTGCATTGTTGTGCAAGCGGGGGTGGCGGCGCCTTGGATTGGTGCAAATGACGCCAACGCTTGATCCAGCGCGGCAATCGCGGCACACTTAGGCCATCAGAAAGATTCAATCAAACCATGGCGCAGCGCGACGATTGCCGCTGTGCTGTGACTACGCTGACTTGGGAGCATTCCATGTTCGTCTTAACCCTGAAGCTGGCTCTGTTACTGCGACTTACGAGTTGACGGCTGGGGTGTATTTGCAAGCAGCGATTGTGTGCAATCGTTTAGGAAATAGGGCCCTAGCTTCACTAGAGCCCTTTTTTATTGGCGCTTGACAGCGCAGCACCTGTGCCGCACTACGGCGGCCGCTGAGGGCGCTGCGCGCAAGTCCTCTTACCAGAGGCAATGGGTGAGACTTACGGCCTACCTGCCGTGAGGATTGACCTTGATCGTTACCGACGCTGGCACTGCGCTTGCGGTGGGCGCGCACATAAGGACGAGAACTATGTCTAACAACGATAAGAACCGAGTGATTGTGTTTGACACCACTTTGCGTGACGGCGAGCAGGCCCTGCTCCAATCGTTAAACGAGCGCCAGAAGTTGCAGATTGCCCTGATGTTAGAGCAGTTGGGCGTCGATGTGATCGAGGCGGGCTTCCCGATCTCCTCGCCGGGCGACTTCAATGCCGTCAAGCTCATCGGTGAATCGTTGAAGCGCTCCGTCGCCTGCGGCCTGTCGCGTGCCGTCGATAAGGACATCGACGCGGTGCGCGATGCCTTATGTCAATGCGAGCGCTATCGCATCCACACCTTCATCGCCACCTCCGACATCCACGTCCACGATAAGTTGCGCAAGAACTTTGATGACATCATCGCCATGGCCCAAAACGCCGTACGCCGCGCCCGCAACTACACCGATGACGTTGAGTTCTCGTGCGAAGACGCCGGCCGCACCCCGATTGACAACCTCTGCCGCATGGTCGAGTGCGCTATCGATGCCGGTGCCACCACGGTCAACATTCCAGATACCGTGGGCTACACCATCCCAACCGAGTTTGGCGGCATCATCCACACCTTGTTTGAGCGCGTCCCGAACATCGATAAGGCTACCATCTCGGTGCACTGCCACAATGACTTAGGCATGGCCACCGGCAACACCTTGGTCGCCTTGCAAAATGGCGCGCGCCAAGTGGAGGTCTGCGTCAATGGCTTAGGCGAGCGTGCCGGTAACTGCTCGCTTGAGGAAGTGGCCATGGCCTTGCACACCCGCAAGGAGTACTTTAACGGCCTGTACACCAACATCGTCCCGACCAATATTGCCCGGGCCTCGCAGATGGTCGCCGGTATCTGCAATGAGAAGGTACCACCGCACAAGGCCATCGTCGGCTCGAATGCCTTCGCCCACAGCTCGGGCATTCACCAAGATGGCGTCTTAAAGAACCGCAACACCTACGAGATCATCACCCCAGAGAGCGTGGGCTTTAAGGAAAATAACTTGCACATGACCGCCCGCTCGGGCCGCCATATGATCAAGTCGCGCCTCAATGCCTTGGGCTATAGCGATGACACCTTCAACTTGGACGAAGTTTACCGCCGCTTCTTAGAGCTGGCCGACCGCAAGGGCCAAGTCTTCGACTACGACTTAGAGGCGCTCTTGTTCTTGACCCACGATATGGAGGAGCAGACCCAGTTCGAGCTTGATAACTTGAACGTCGTCTGCGGCGGCTCCGGCGTCATCCCTACGGCTTCGGTACGCATGAAGATCGGCAACGAGACCTTTGTCGAGTCGGGTACCGGTGACGGCCCAGTCGATGCCGTCTTCAACTGCATCACCCGCTTGACCAAGATCGACTGCAAGCTGGTCGACTACAACATCGCCGCTACCTCCGAGGGTATGAATGCCCAAGGTCAGGTCGACGTCGATGTCCTCTACAACGGCCGTAAGTACCACGGTAAGGGCTTGTCCACCGACATCATCGAGTCGTCGGCCTTGGCCTTAATTCATGCCTGCAACAGCATCTATCGCGCCCAGTTCATCGAAAAGCAGCGCCATGATGCCCCCGAAGGCGAGCACATCGACCCCCACGGGGTCTAATCCTCGGGATCTTAGCAGGGCTTAGCCCCTGAAACCATTTTGTTAGACTAGGGCCGCTTCCCTGCGGCCCCTCAAGGCCGCGCGGCGGCCTCAATCAGCATAAGGACTTGCGTGATGGAGTATCAAATTGCAGTTTTGCCGGGTGATGGCATTGGCCCTGAGGTCATGGCCGAAGCGATCAAGGTGTTAGATTGCGTCAGCGCTCAATGCGGCTTTAAGCTCAACTATGAGTTCAAGAACATCGGCGGTGCCGCCATTGATGCCCAAGGCAAGGCCTTACCTGATGATACTTTAGCCGCCTGCGAGCAGGCCGATGCCATTTTGTTCGGCTCCGTCGGTGGCCCCAAGTGGGATCACCTGCCGCCGACCGAGCGCCCTGAGCGCGCCGCACTCTTGCCCTTGCGTGCGCACTTTAAGCTCTTTTGCAACTTCCGCCCGGCCAAGATCTTTGCAGGTCTTGAGAGCCTGAGCCCACTGCGCGCTGATATCGCCGCCCAAGGCTTTGACATCCTGTGCGTACGCGAGCTCACCGGTGGTATCTACTTTGGTCAGCCTAAGGGCATTGAGGGCGAAGGCGCCAACGAAAAGGGCTTTGACACCGAGATCTACCATCGCTTTGAGATTGAGCGTATCGCCAAAGTCGCCTTTGAGTCGGCCCGTCTGCGCCGCAAGAAGGTCACCTCGGTCGACAAGTCCAATGTCTTATCGAGCTCCATCCTCTGGCGCAAGGTAGTCGAGGAAGTCCACCAAGACTACCCAGATGTTGAGCTCAACCACATCTACATCGACAACGCCACCATGCAGTTGGTCAAGAATCCGGCTCAGTTTGACGTGCTCTTATGCAACAACATGTTCGGTGACATCCTCTCCGACGAGGTCGCCATGATCTCAGGCTCGATGGGCCTCTTATCTTCGGCCTCCTTAAACGAGTCGAGCTTTGGCCTCTATGAGCCCGCCGGTGGCTCGGCCCCGGATATCGCAGGCCAGGGCATCGCCAACCCGATCGCTCAGATTTTAAGTGCCGCCTTGATGCTGCGCTACTCCTTAAAGCAGGATGCCGCCGCCAAGAAGATTGAAGCGGCCGTCGCCACAGTCTTAGGCGCAGGTCAGCTCACCGCCGACTTGGCCCAAGGCAATCCGAAGGCTCAGGTGCTGGGCACCAGTGCTATGGGCGATGCCATCGTCGCCGCCTTACAGGCTCAGGCCTAAGGCCCCGACCGCCCGGCCCCGGCCCCGACCGCCCGGCCCCGGCCCCGCCCCGTTCGGCACAGGTTCGCTCTGTCCTGCCTAGCTGGGCCGCTACCGCTTACTTGAGGTGCTGCGCTGCGGCACCTCCTTGAGAAAGATTTAGTCCTATGGGTAAAACGCTTTACCAAAAGGTTTTTGACAGCCACATCGTCTATCAAGCAGAAGGCGAGGTGCCAACCTTATACATCGACCGCCACTTAGTGCACGAAGTTACCTCACCGCAGGCCTTCTCGGGCCTTGAGATTGCGCATCGTCAATTGCGCCGCCCGGATTTGACCTTGGCCACCATGGATCACGACATCTCGACTCAAGAGAGCACCATTGAGGCCTGCAGCCCAATGGCGCAAGAGCAGATTCGTACCTTGATGGACAATACCAAGAAGTTTGGGGTACGCCTCTTTGGCCTCGGTGACCCGAACCAAGGTATCGTCCACATCATCGGCCCGCAAGTCGGCTTTACCTTGCCGGGCACGACCTTGGTGTGCGGCGATAGCCACACCGCCACCCACGGTGCCTTTGGTGCCTTAGCCTTTGGTATCGGCACCTCCGAGGTCGAGCATGTCATGGCCACCCAGACCTTAAAGCAAGGCCCGCTCAAGACCATGAAGATCTACTGCCATGGTCGCTTAAAGAAAGGCGTCTACGCCAAAGACCTCATCTTGTACATCATCGGCAAGCTCACCACCGCCGGTGGTACCGGCTATGCCGTTGAGTTCTGCGGGCCGACCATTGAGCACCTCTCGATGGAAGGGCGCATGACCTTATCGAATATGGCCATCGAGTTTGGCGCCCCGGTTGGCATGATCGCCCCGGACGACGTCACCTTCGAGTACTTAAAGGGCCGCATGATGGCCCCACAAGGAGAGGACTGGGATAAGGCCGTCGCCTACTGGCGTACCTTGTACTCTGACCCCGATGCCCACTTTGATGCCGTAGTAGACATCGATGCGGCCAATATCGAGCCGCAGATCACCTACGGCACCAACCCAGGCCAAGTCTGTGGCATCTCCAAGTCGATCCCGAAGGCCGATGCCATCAAGGATCCAGTGGTCAAGAAGAGCTTAGTTGATGCTCTGGCCTATATGGGCTTAGAGCAGGGCAAGAAGCTTGCAGGCGCGCGCATTGACGTGGCCTTCATCGGCTCGTGCACCAATGGCCGTATCGAGGACTTCCGCGCTGCCGCTGAGATCTTAAAGGGCCGCAAGATTGCCCCATGGGTACGGGCCTTAGCCGTACCGGGTTCGGTCTGGGTCAAGGAGCAAGCGGAGCGCGAAGGTCTCGATCAGATCTTCAAGGATGCAGGTTTTGAGTGGCGTCTGCCGGGCTGCTCGATGTGTCTTGCCATGAATGATGACAAGGCCGGTGCTGGGCAGCGGGTTGCCTCGACCTCGAACCGCAACTTTGTCGGCCGTCAAGGCAAGGGCGCCCGTACCCACTTGATGAGCCCAGCCTCGGTGGCTGCCTGTGCCATCAAGGGCTGCTTATGTGATGTCCGTGACTTCTTAGATCACGACGCAGGCGAGAAGAGCGGCAACTAAGGGAGAGAGCCATGGAAAAGTTCACTGTGCACACCGGCATTGCCGTGCCATTAAACTCGGCCAACATCGACACCGATCAGATCATCCCTAAGCAGTTCTTACTTGCCACCACGCGCAAGGGCTTTGGCAAGCACGCCTTCCACGACTGGCGCTACTTAGACGATGCTGAGACCAAGTTAAACCCAGACTTCAACCTCAACAAGCCTGCCTACCAAGGCGCCTCGATCTTGGTCGCCCAAGACAACTTCGGCAACGGCTCCTCGCGCGAGCACGCCCCATGGGCCTTGACCGACTTTGGCTTTAAGGCCGTGATCGCCCCGTCCTTTGCCAACATCTTCCACCACAACGCCTTAGGCAATGGCTTGCTCACGGTCAAGTTGACCGCAGAGGAGGTCAACGAGCTTATCTCCTACCTTGAGGCCAACCCGGGCACCAAGGTTACGATCAGCCTCGAGGAGATGTACGTCGAGTGCGCTGGTAAGCGCTACAGCTTCGACTTAGAGCCGTTCTACCGCCACTGTCTGTTAAACGGCCTTGACAACATCGACCTGACCTTAGCGCACAACGACGCTATCAGCGCCTACGAGCAGCAGGCCTCCACCTTCATGGTGCACAAGGCCTAACGGCCTCACCGCCGCTACCGTCGCCTGTCGGCGGCTCCGCGGCAGCCTGCGCCTCACAGCTCCGGCCCCCTCGCGCCCAGAGCGGCCCGACTTGCAGTCGGGGCCGCTCTGGGCGTTGCCGTATCAGTGCAGAGCACTTTATGAGTAGCAAAGGAGCAGGAGACTTTGTCCTACACCCCCGCTAAGTGCTGCCCCATGGTTGTTAGGCCACTCTTATGGCGGCTGCGCTAGCCGCGCGCCGCGTCAGGTGTGGGCCACTTGGTGGGTCTCTAAGGAGCAGGAGATTTTTGCCTGCAAACCAGCTGCGGGCAGGCTTCAAGGGCACGATGAGTCTCAGGCAAGCTTTGCTGACTAGGTCGAGCCGCCAGTCAGGCCGCAGACTGAGGTATTGCCATAGTGGCCCCAATCCTTTCCCCCATAGAGACCAATACGGCCTGCCCGGAGCGTGAAACGGCAAGCGGCAAGCGCAGCCGCCATAAGAGTGGCCTAATAACCATGGGGCAGCCCGGGCGCTGGGGACTGGCGTTTCGGGCCGCAGGATGATGGAGTGCGGCAGTGGCCCCAATCCTTTTCCCATTAGAGCCCAAGCGGAACTGCCCAAGGCGTGAAGCGGCTAGCGGCGAGCGCAGCCGCTGCTAAAGTGGCCTAACAACCACGGGGCGGCCCGGGTGCTGGGGACTGGCGTTGCGGGACGCAGGCTGATGGATTGCAGCAGTGGCCCCACTCCTTCCCCATAGAGACCAATACGGCCTGCCCGAGGCATGAAACGGCAAGCGGCGAGCGTAGCCGCTGCTAAAGTGGCCTAACAACCGCGGGGCGGCCCGGGGGTTGGGGGTTAGCGCTGGGAATGGCCCGGGCGTTGGTTGGGTTGGGCGGGTGGGCCGCCGCAGTTGGGGCGGCGCTACCTGAAGAGCGAGCCATAGTGGCCGACGACCAACGCGGTAACTTGCGTTTGTTGCGGTTGGGAGCGGGAGCGCAAGATTGCGCAACTGAGCGTTGGTAAGGCAAGGGCGCCGTGGGTGCACAAGGATAGTGGCTTTGGTCTTGAGGCGTAGGGGCGTGCCTATAATGACGCAAATTATGCCCCACCCCCTTTGTGAGGATATTGCACGAACCTATGGAGCCTCAAGTTAACTTCTTTGCCACCTGCATGGGCGTGAGCGCGCTGCCGGATGCGGCCTTAAGCGCGGTCAAGCTGCTGACCCATTGTGGCGTCAAGGTGATCTTTAAGCAAGATCAAACCTGCTGCGGTCAACCGGCCTACAATACCGGCTTTGTCGAGGAAGCGCGCCGTATTGCCCGCTATAACATGGAGCTGTTCTCTGACAACGACTATCCCATCGTGGTGCCGTCAGGCTCGTGCGCAGGCATGATGAGCCGCGAGTACGCCGAGCTCTTTGCTGATGCTGACGCTGATACTAAGGCGCAGGTGGCAGCCTTTGGCGCGCGCGTGCTCGACTTGTCGCAGTATTTGGTCGAGGTGCTCAAGGTCAAGCTGGTTGACCGCGGCGCCCCGCTCAAGGCGACCTTCCATGTGAGTTGCCACTCGCTGCGCGTGCAGCACTGCGTGCCGACGCAAAAGGCGCTGTTGCAGGCTCTGGCCAATGTGGAGTACGTGCCGCTGCCGTTTGAAGAGGAGTGCTGCGGCTTTGGCGGCACCTTCTCGGTGCTTGAGCCGGAGCTCTCGGCGGCTATGGTGCAAGATAAGATTCGCCATATCAAGGAGACCGGCGTGCAGGTGGTGATTGCCGCCGACCATGGCTGCATCCTCAATATCAGCACCGCCTTGCGCAAGCAAGGTCTTGATGATATCAAGGTCTACTCGCTCTACGATTTCATCTGGCAGCGCATCAATGCCATCCCCAGCCGCAAGGAGGTGCGCCCATGATCGAGCAAATCTCCGCACGTGCTAAAAAGGCGCTCTTGGCGCAATTGCCGGTAACTGAGTTGTCTGCGCCGCGCCACTTCAATGCCGTCAGCGAGCTCAAGACCGACCCGGATCTCTTAGCCAACTTCCTCACGGCCGCAGCGGCCAATAAGTTCCACGTCCAGCACTGCAGTGCTGCTGAGCTGTGCGCCACGGTGACGCGCGTATTAGCTCAGCTTGAGGTCAAGACGCTCTTGTGCAGCAGCGATCTGCCTTTGGCGCCTGATACTCTGGGGGTGCCTGCGATCACGTATGACCGACCGATCGAGGAGCTGCGTGACACCGTCTTTAGCGCCGATGTGGCCTTGTGTATGGGCACGGCGGGGGTGGCGAGCCTTGGCAATGTTATGTGTGTCAGCGCGCCTGATGCGCCGCGTTTTTTGACCTTAGCACCTCCGCGCTTGGTGCTGCTTTTGCCCGCGGCGCGTATTGTCGCCAGTTATGAGGATGCCCTGCAGCTGGTGCCTGCGCCGTATCCTGCCAACGTCGTGTTTACCGCGGGGCCGTCGCGAACGGCTGATATTGAGCTCATTACCATCTTTGGGGCCCATGGGCCGCATACGGTGGAGCTGATTGTCTATGGGGAGGAGCAGTGATGAGTCAGCCGGTTTCACACCAAAAGGTAGTACGCGCTAAGCTCAAAGAAGAGTCCTTACACACGGCCCTTGATCATGCCGTGCACAACATTCAGCGTAACCGCGCTCAGTGCTTGAGTGAGCACTACCACGATTGGGAGGCGCTGCGCCGTGAGGCCTGCGCTCTCAAGAGCGACGCGGTGGCGCATTTGGGCGCCTTGGTGGCACAATTTGAGGCGCAAGCGACCAAGAATGGCATCAAGGTGCACTACGCGCAAACGGCCGAGGATGCTTGCGCCATCATCGCGGAGCTCATCAAAGAACACGCGATCACGAGTGTGATCAAGGCCAAGACCATGGTGAGCGAGGAGATCGAGCTGCAAGAGTACTTGCAGAAACAGGGAATCGAGGTCGCCGCTTCGGATGTGGGCGATCTCATCGTCCAGCTCAACCATGAGCATCCGGTGCACATCTTAGCCCCGGCTATGCACCATGACCGCTATGATGTCGGCCGCATCTTCAGCCGCGAGCTCAAGGTGCCGCCTGAGCATGAGCCCGAGCGTTTGATGCAGATTGCACGCAGCCATCTGCGTGAGGGCTTTAAGCACTTGCAAATGGGCATCAGCGGCGTCAACTTTGCCGCGGCTAAGGAAGGCGCTATTTGGCTGATCGAAAACGAGGGCAATGGCCGCATGTGTACCACTGCCCCGGAGATTCATGTGGCGCTGTGCGGCATCGAAAAGATCGTGCCGTCGCTGGAGGAGGCCAGCACCTTGGCCCAAATGGTGCCGACTGCGGGCATCGGACAGTTCGTGCCGACCTTTAACAACATCATCTTCGGCCCGCGGCGCAGCGACGAGTTAGACGGCCCGCGCGAGGTGCACGTAATCTTGCTCGATCACGGCCGCGCGGCCTTGGCGGCAAAGCCTGAGACGCGCAGCGTACTGCGCTGTCTGCGCTGCAGTGCTTGCATGAATTTCTGCCCGGTCTTCAAGCAGGTGGGCGGTCATGCTTATCTCACCACTTACCCCGGCCCGATCGGCGTGGCGCTGTCGCCGCAGCTGCACGATTTGGCCTCTTGTGGCCATATGCTCACCATGTGCTCGCAGTGCAAGCGTTGTGCGGAGGTCTGCCCGGTTAAGATCCCGCTGCCGGAGCTCATTTTGCAGCTGCGCCGCACCTACGTGCAGCAGGCAGCTCAGCGCGGCACTGACGTCAAGCGCCTGCGTCTGTTGCGCCTGACCTTTGCCCTCTTTGCCCAGATGGCGGTGAGCGGCAAAATGTGGCGTCGCCTGATGCAAAAGTCCTATGCCGCGGACTTCTTTGTCCAGCTTACGGGCAAGGCTTTATTGCCTCCGGCTAAGCGCTGGGCCTACGGGCACACGCTGCCGCGCCTTAAGAGCACCTTCTACCGCGAGATCAAGCAGCTGCCCGGCGTAGAAGTGCAATAGCGCTTGGTGTAAGCTGTCCCCACCAGCCGCAAGTTTGGGCTCAAGGAGGGGGCCATGGAGCTATATCACCGCGCGATTGCAGATGCCTTGGTGATCGAGGAGAGCGAGCTCTTGCCCTTGGTGACGCTGCGCCCAAGCGATCCCTTGGTGCGCTATGACGCCACCGGCACCAAGGTCTTGCTGCTCAACGTCCACGCCCATCCGGAATCCTTTCCGCCGCAGGCGCGCATGCTGACCTTGTTTAACATGTGGACTTTCACCGACAAGGAGTTCTTGGCGTGGCTTCGGCGCCGCGGCGTCCACTATTACGGCCACAACTGGAGCCAGCGCCTCAATCAGCTCTTGGGCATGCCCGCCACGCGCGGCAGCACCCATGTCACCGGCCTGTGGGTCAAACCCCACTACGTGATCCGTCCGGCCTACAGCTTTGATGTCTTCTCGCCTGTGGCCACCGATTCCTTTAGCGCCGCCTTGGAGCTCTACCGCGCCCACTGGGCGCAGCGCGCGCATGCTGAGCCGCCGGAGCCCGCTGAGCCGCCGGATGCGCCGCTAGAGCCCATGGAAGTTGAGCTGCCGTGGGCTGAGGTGCTGCGCCGCGCCCGGGCGCAAGGCGCGCGCTATCGCCACTGGTTTGATCACCAAGTGCTGATCGCCTATGGTACCAGCGAGGGCTATCCGTGGACGCGCATTGGCTACACCTACGATTGGGGTAATGCGCGCCAAGGCGATAGCCGCAGCAAGTATGGGGTGAGCGAGTTTATGATCCCGGCGGGCACCATGGTGGAGGTGGCCTTTACCTTGGCGCGCGACGCCTTCATCGCGGCGGCGCGCCGCAGCATGGCAGCGCCCGACGCGCTGCCGGACTACTGCCGGTAGCTGGCCTGCCGGTGGCGCGGTGGCGCGGTGGCGCGGGCGTCCGGTCAGCGGCCGGGCGGCGCGGTCAGCAGCGCGGCTTGCTGCATCGTGGGGCAAAAGCGCACGTTCATTGGGTGATGGTGCTCACTTCTTGAGCGCGCACCAGCGTGGTGCTATAGTGGCCTTAGCTTGCTGGCTCTGTCAGCCAAGTCACCCTCAGAACCAATTTCCAAAGTTTAGACAGGAGACCGTGTCCTCTGTGCTGCGGAGGGCGGTTGTTTTGATGAAAAAGTCTGTTTTAGCCGTAACTTTAGCCTTAGCGGTAGGTTCCCTGCTGGGCACTGCTAGTGCCGGTACGTTAAAGGTCGGTGCTACCCCAGTACCACATGCGGAGATCTTAGAGCATGTCGCTCCCGCCTTAAAGGCTCAGGGGGTGGATTTACAGGTCATCGAGTTCAATGACTATGTCCAACCAAACTTAGCCTGCGATGATGGCGAGCTGGATGCCAACTTTTTCCAGCACAAGCCGTATCTTGATGTCTTCGTCAAAGATCATGGCGTCGACTTAGTGTCGGTTGCAGGCATCCACATTGAGCCGATGGGCATCTACTCCAATAAGATCAAGGACTTAAAGGAGCTCAAGCAGGGCGATAAGGTTGCCATTCCTAATGACCCAACCAACGGTGGCCGCGCCTTACTGCTCTTGGCTAGTGCCGGGATCATCAAGGTACCTGATATCAATGATGTCACCGTCACCGTGCTCGATATCAGCGAGAACCCATTGGACTTAGAGTTTGCTGAGCTCGAAGCTGCCCAGCTGCCGCGCGCCTTACCTGATGTCACCTGCGCCGTCATCAACACCAACTACGCGATGCCAGCGGGCTTAAATCCGTTAAAGGATGCCCTCTACATCGAGAATGCTGACTCCCCATACGTCAACATCTTGGTCGCCAACAAGGACAGCGCCAACACCGATGACATGAAGGCCTTGGTTCAGGCTCTGACCTCCGAGGACACTGCGGAGTTTATCCGTACCAAGTACCAAGGTGCGGTAGTCCCAGTCGCGGGCGCTAAGTAACAACCGAGCGCACTCCCCCTCACCCTACGGCTAGGGGTGAGGCGCAGCGTCCTGCGGCTATCAGGGCGCTGCCGCGCACCAAGCCCGACCTTCGCCCGCTGCGGCGCGGGGGTCGGGCTTTGCTATTCCTATAGGGCAAGACGCTATGCTGCGACTATTCTTGATCCACTTAGGGCGCTTCCTGCGCTGCTACTTGGTCGCCTGCTTTGGAAGCGTTCTGTTCGTGCCCTTGCTCTTTAACCTCTATGACGTGATCACCCAAAACGGCTACCGTGACAACGTCATGTATCTGTGCGCCGCACTGGTGTCAGCGGTCATCGCCACGTACTACACCTTGCAGCAGCGCCGCCGCGTCAACTCCGATGAAGTGCGCTTTTTTGTCTCCACGCGCCTGCGACTGCATCCTAAGATCTTAGTGCCATACTTTGAGCTCACCGGCGTCTTATTGCGCACCGCAGCAGGTTTTGACTTGGCGGCGCGCCAGCGCACCTTCCTTGCGGCCTTACATCTGGCTGACACCGTCGAGCGCGAAGCGCTGGCGGCGCAAGCGGCAGCCAATGCCGCCGCCATGGGACTTGGCGACTTTGGCTGCGTTCATGAGCTTGGTGCGGTCAACGAGCTGCGCTTAGACCAATTGGCGCAGGCCGCCGCGCAAAGCGCTGCCTTAAGCTGCATCGAGACTGTGGTGGCAGAAAGCCACCTCACGGCCAAAAGGCGCAACCTTGAGCGTAGCAAAGCCGCCTTACTGCGCGGCCTCAGCCCTGAGACCAGCTTAGAGCCGGTGCTCAGCCAACTGGTCACGGCGCTGCGCGGCTATGGGCCGTACCTTGAGGCGTGGGTCTTCGTCTCGCTTTTGCGCTCGCTGATGAATGCTCTGCCCGCCGTCCGCGACTATCAGACTTTAAGTGCGATCCCAGCACTGCAGCAAGTAGCTACGCAGCTTTTGGTCAGCACCACCGCCCAGCGCAGCGTTGCACGCTATCTCTTCTTGCTCAACCACGAAGTGGCCCAACTGCGCCAGCGCGCCGCCACGCTGCAGGCCCAATATGAGCAGGCCCAAGCCGCCGCACGTGCCCACCATAATTGGCGCCATGAACAAGCGCAAGACAGCACTGGCTTTGGCTTTCACTCCCACTTTGAGGAGCAGACTGCGTCTGCCTACGAGCACGCCGCCGATGAGCCACATGAGCGTGACGAACGCGCCGATGAGGGCGATTATGAGCGCGACGATGAGGGCGATTATGAGCGCGCCGAGGAGCGTCGCGAGGAGCTCAGCGCTGTGCAGCGGGCCTATCAGATCTTGGGCGTGCCCGCCGATGCGCCACTCAGCGTCATCAAGACCCAGTATCGGCGTCTTGCCTTTCGCTACCACCCTGACCACATCAAGGACTACCTCAGCTTAAGTCCTGCGCAGCAGCGTGCGCTCAACGCTAAGTTCCAAGAGATCTGCGCTGCCTACAGCACTATTGTTAAGGCACGTAATGGCTAGAGCGTGCGCAAGAGCGCACGCCCGATGTCTTTGCATTGTGAGCGGGATGGCCATTCCGTATAATGGCCGCAATTCTTGCTTAAGATCCAGCTCAAATACCACCCCCCTCCGGTATGGTGGCGGCTTTTGAGCCCGATGCGCTACTGAGTGAGCTGCCTAAGCGCCTCGTTTGATCCAAGGGCGACAATGTCAAGCAATACCCCATCTACGAAGAATGATCGGTTCGCTCCCTGAGCGCAACGCTCCCCATTAATGCAGGTTTCCATTATGGCAACTAAAGCAAGTACCAAGAAGACGGCATCCGCGGCCTCAGCTGAGCCGCCTGCCACCCCTGCGGTCACAAAGACCCGTGTTCATAAGGTCAACGAGGAAGCAGCCGAGCTGGTCAAGACGCTCCGCGCTGCGGAGGTGGCTGAGCCGGTGAAGAAGACGCGCACCAAGAAGGCCGCTGAGGAAGCCACCGAGCCAGTCAAAAAGACCCGCTCCAAGAAGGCTGCTGAGGAAACCTCAGCGCCGGTGAAGAAGACCACGACCAAGAAGGAGGCTCCGAAGAAGGCTCCGGTCAAGAGCGAGGAGGAGCAGCTCACAGAAGAGGTCGAACAGTTCGTCGATGACCTCCTGCAGGCGGTCAATACCACCATCGCGGCTATGTCCGAGGACGAGAAAGCGCAGCTTGATCTGCTGCTCAACAGCATGTTCGACAATCTCTGGCAAGCGGGCATTAGACCGGGTGATATGCTCACCGCCTTGCCCCCTGATCCTGACGCCACGCCTAAGAAGAAGGTGACGCGCGGGCCATTCTTTGTGCTCAAGGTCGAGCTCCTCTACCAAGACCACCCAGTGTGGCGGCGCATCGCCATCCCGGTCAAGCAGCACTTCTCCGATTTGCACCTTCAGATCCAAAAGGAGTTTGAGTGGCTCAACGACCACATGGCAGGCTTCTTTTATGACCAGCCTTTTGGCAATGAGATCTGCGAGTACAGCGGCTACGAGGGCTGTAACCCTGATCCGACCTTAGAGAAGGTACTGCAGGTGGGCATGAAGATCTACTACGTCTTCGACTACGGCGACAGCTGGACGCACCGCATCACGGTCGAAAAGATCGTCGAGCGGAAAGCGGATCTCTCCCAGAGACTCATCTGGCGTAAGGGGGAGGCCGTGGAGCAGTACCCAGATTGGGACGAGGACGAGGGCGTGTAAGCTGCGCGGCGGGGGCTGGGACTTTAGTTCTGGCCCTTGTTGTATCAGGAGGCCGCGCTGAGTGTGAGCGGCCGCCGCTGAAGAAGAGCTCATGGAGTTTAAGCGCCATATGAACACCCTCCCGGGCACCATGGCCGAGAGGACTCGCCATCTCTCGGAGCTGGCCGATAACGTCTTGGCCGCCAAGCGCGCCTGCGACCCCAAATATGAGGGCAAGCCGCAGCAGAGCAGCAACACCATAGACGATATTTTGGATTGCCTTGTGATTATGCAGGAGGCATCCGCGCGCCACGCTGAAGAGTTAATCGCGGCGGCGCCGCCGGAAGTTGCGGCCCAGTATAAAGCTGCTATGGCGCAAGAGGCTGCGGCGCAAATTGTCCCGGCCGCAAAGGCCCTAGCGCCAGCGGCACGCCCAGCACCTGATTCTGCTGCAGACTTTGCGGCGGTGGCTGCTGCGGGCGCTGCGCCTGCCGCACGGGGCCGCAGCGTAAGAGGAAGGGATCGCAGCACACAGGGCCGTCGCTGATCTATGGCATGGAAGGGCCATTCTTCTTGCTTAAGATCGAGCTTCTCGATCAAGACCACCCGGTATGGCGGAGCATCTTAATTCCGGTCCATAAGCACTTCTATGAGCTTCATATGCTGATCCAGCGGGAGTTTGGCTGGTATGAAGATCATATGGCCTGCTTCTTTGGGGAGCGGCCGCAGTGCCGACTGATCAGCGAGACCTACATTGCTGATGGCACCAGACCTAATCCGACCTTGGAGTCTGAGCTCTATCCGGGACGGCAGATCTCCTATCTCTTCGCTTACATCACCGGCTGGATGCACCAGATCACGGTTGAGCAGATCGTGCTTGACCTCGAGAGCCTCCCTCAGCGGATGGTGTGGCGCTATGGCGCTAAGGTCAAGCAATACCCTGACGAGTTCTTTGAGTTAGAACAAGACTTCGTCGAAGTCGAGGTCGACGAACCTCTCTTTTCCTGTCTCAAGAGCCAAGCTGAGCGCCAAGCCCGTGAGGAGAGAGCTTCAAGAGCGCGCAAGGGCTGCACTCAGCCATCCCAAGAGTAAAGAGTGGCACCAACTGCGCGCGCAACGTCAGTGGAAAGTTAAGGGCGCTTGCCCCAAAAACCAGCGCCAGTACGGCGCGTGAGTAGCGCGTGGACGGTGCTGGGTTTTGAGGCAGGGCGCGGCGGCATGGGCCGCGCCGACGCGCGGCGCCGGGGATCCTAAGTTCTGTGCTAAAATGGCGCACCCCTCAGTTTCAGCGCGACCTGCGGGCTGGTTGGCCTCGTGGGATGCGCCATGGTTTTGGTAACTTAGGATCGCTGCATGATCGAACTTAAGAACATTGAGAAAGTTTACAACCAAGGCACCTCCAAGGAGGTTCGGGCCTTGCGTAACATCTCTCTTACCATTGAACGGGGCGAGATCTTCGGTGTGATTGGTCTGTCAGGTGCAGGTAAGTCCACCTTGATCCGTCACATCAATATGCTGGAGCGACCGAGCTCCGGTCAGGTGATCGTGGATGGTCAAGATCTGACCGCCATGAACGAAAAAGAGCTGCGCGAAGTGCGCCGCCACATCGGCATGATTTTCCAGAGCTTCAACCTGCTCTCCTCAGCCACCGTGGCGGAGAATGTGGCCTTCCCGCTTAAGCTGGTGTCCGGCCCGGAGCGCCTGAGCGATGAGGCGATTGCCGCGCGCGTCAAGGAGCTCTTGGATCTGGTCGAGCTCTCGGACAAGGCCGAGATGTACCCGGCTCAACTCTCCGGAGGCCAAAAGCAGCGCGTGGGTATTGCACGCGCCTTAGCGGGCAATCCGAAGATTTTACTGTGCGACGAGGCGACCTCGGCGCTCGATCCTAAGACCACCATGTCGATCTTAAAGCTCCTGATGACGCTGCGCGATAAGCTCAACCTCACCATCGTCATCATCACCCACCAAATGGAGGTGATCAAGGAGTGCTGCGACCGCGTCGCCGTGATCGATGGCGGCGTGATCTCCGAGCTTGGCACCTCCCTTGATATCTTCACGGAGCCTAAGCAAGCGCTCACCAAGCGCTTAGTCAGCGCCGCCGTACGCCGTGGCCTGCCGGAGCTGCTACGGCACACCGAGATTGTCTCAGAGTACCACGAAGGAGCCAAGGCGGTCATTGAGCTCTTGTTCTTAGGCCCTAAGGCCGATGCGCCGGTGATCGTCGAGGTGGCCCAAGAGTGCAAGGTGGCCATCAGTATCTTAGGGGGCTCGATCGACCATATTAAGACCGAGCCGTTTGGCTTGTTGGTCATCGAGGTCGGAGGCAGCCGCGCCGAGATTGAGCATGCCATTGAGGTGCTCACTGAGCGCGTCCATAAGGTCGAGATCTTAGGTTACGATCAGCGCGTGCAGCTGGCGGATCTGCATGAGTCCGCTCTGCCTGAGACCGCTCTGCCTGAGGCAGCGCAGGGTGCAACTGCTGGTACTAGCGAGGGCAAGTAATGGATATCAATTGGAATGCCTATCTCAAGATGGCCTCGCTCTTAGGCCAAGCCACCTTAGAGACTTTGTACATGGTGGGCGCCGCTTCGGCCATCTCCATTGCCTTAGGTGTACCCTTAGGCGTGCTCTTGCTGGTCACCTCAAAGGGCTACTTCTTTGAGCATGTGAACTTCTATCGCATCCTCAGCACCATCGTCAACGCCCTGCGTTCGATCCCTTTCATCATCCTGATGGTCGCGATCTCGCCTCTGACTAAGTTCATTGTCGGCTCGAGCATCGGTACCACTGCGGTGATTGTGCCCTTGGTGATCGGCACCATTCCGTTCACTGGACGCTTGGTTGAGACCAGCCTGCGCACGGTGCCGAGCGGCCTGATCGAAGCTGCCACCAGCATGGGCGCGAGCCCATGGCAGATCGTGCGCAAGGTGCTGCTCCCAGAGGCTCTGCCTGAGCTCATCCAAAACTTCACCATCACGGTCATTGTCATCATCGGCTGCTCGGCCATGGCCGGTGCCATCGGCGGCGGTGGCTTAGGTGACGTTGCCATTCGCTATGGCTACATGCGCTTCCGCCTTGACATGATGATCGGCACGGTCGTGATCCTCATCGTCATGGTGCAATTAGTCCAGTTCATCGGTGACTACTTGACCCGCAAGTGCGACCACCGCTAAGGCGCCGCGCTGCCCTCACGGCAGTCCGCGCCGCCGCGCCTGCCCGCGCGCAGTTCGCGCTGCGCGCTTTGTCGTGCCGCAGGGCGCGGCAGGCGCTCCGCCCCGCTCGGAGGGCGGACAAAAGGCACTTGCAGCCGCCCGGCATTGCACTATAATGGCTTGCTTTGGAAGTGCAACAGGGGTCACGCTTTCTTAGCCGGAGGGCACCCAAGCGGAGCCTCCTGCTGCTGTCGTGCGGTTGCTGGGCTTACTGCTATGGCCTTTTTAATCTTCATCACCACCTTACTGCTCATCATTTGGAAGCCGTTTCGCCTCAAGGTCTGGATCTACACCACCTTGGGCACCGTCTTTGTCTTTGCCTTCAAGCTCATCACCTTAGAAGATGTCAAAGAGATCTTCGATCTGACTTGGGACAGCTCGCTGACCTTGATCGGTCTCATCATCATCTCGCTGTGCCTTGAAAACATGGGCTTCTTTGACTACTTGGTCGGCAAGATCTTGCAGCGCGGTAAGCCTTCGCCCGATGGCACGGTGCTGGAGCTCAATACCCGCAAGTTCTGCGTGCAGATCATCATCTTAACTGCGCTGACCTCGGCCTTATTTGCCAATGATGGCGCCGTCTTGATCTTCACCCCGCTGATGGTGGCGCTCTTTGCGCGCTTTGCTAAGGAAGAGGCCAAGCTTGCGACCGTGCTCTTGCTGACCTCAGCCTTTGTCTGCGACGCGGCGTCCCTGCCCTTGGTGGTCTCGAATTTAACCAACATCATCACCGCAGGTTACTTTGAGCTGACCTTCGCAAGCTTCGCCGCGACCATGCTCCTGCCGACCATCGCGAGCGTCATCACGATGTTGGTCTGCTTCTTTATCGGCTGCAATCGCCTCTTGCCGCCGGTCATTTCCTTTAAGCAGGGCAACTCCACGGAGCTGAGCCCTGCATTAAAGCGCTTCTGCTTTGGCTTTATCATCTGCTTTGTAGGCGGCTTATTTGCCGCAGAGCTGACCTCGGCGCCGGTCTGCGTTCCGGTGCTGTGCTTTGCCGCTGTCATCACCGTTGTGATGCTGATCAAGAACCGCGGCCACAATGCCAAGATCTTGCTCAAGGCCCCGTATGACATTGTGATCTTCAGCTTCACCTTGTACCTCATCGTCTTTGCCATGTACAAGGGCGGCTTAGGCCAGCAGCTGGTCAACATCTACGGCAATATGTCGCATATCAGCCTCGTGGAGATGCTCTCCACGGCCTACATCTCAGCGGCAGGCGCTGCTATCTTCAACAACCTGCCGATGATCATGCTGGGCAACTTAGCGCTGCAAGATTTCTTTGCGCTCGGCAGCGACATCAGTGCCGGGCACGAGGCCTTGATCTACAGCCACTTGGCCGCCTGCAATATCGGCGCGAAGCTCACCCCCATCGGCTCGCTCTCCACGCTCTTATGGCTGGGCTTCTTAGAGAAGCGCGGCTTCACCATCAGCGTCAAGCAGTACTTTAGGTTCAGCTTCACCATGGCCATCCCGGTTCTGTTCGTGGTGGTCACGGTCATTTGGCTCCAAGACTTCTTGCTCAAGATTCTATAAGAAGGTCGTAGGCCTGAGCGTCTTCTCCACTTACCTCACAAGCTGGTGCAGGTAGATGTATGTTTGTGCCCACTTTGCACATATTGGGAAGATGTGGTAAGACATAGGATGTGAGCATATGAGGTATCAGGAAGTAGCTGTACTTTGTTGGTTGCTTGGGACTCACTGTGAGCGTCTATGCTTAGCTCAACAAGTGGTTGCTCTGCGCGAGTGAATGCGTTAGAAAAGTAATGACAGCACCGCGCTCGTAACCGATAGGAGCTGCGATATGGTGATAGAGCAGTTAAGATCACTGCCAATTGGTGTGCCTGATTGGAAGGAGATTCGCAACGAGAACTTGTTCTTTGTTGACAAGACTTCTAAGATCCGGGCGTTGGTGACCGACCAGCGCAAAGTCTTCGTTGCACGCCCGCGTCGCATGGGTAAGTCTATCCTTTGCTCGATGCTAGATGAGCTTTTTACCAAAGGTGATGCCAACTTTGAGGATACAGCCATTTATGGCCCGTGGCCTGAGAGTGATCGCTTCCCAGTCATCAAGATCTCCTTTATCGAAGTCAGTGGTGATAATACTGATGATTTTGAGATTGGTCTTAAGGTCGTCTTGCTTACAGCTTATGATAGAGCTGGGTTTGACGTTGATAACATCAAGTTAGACCTTCCGCTCCAACTGTTCTTAGGAAAGTTGTCTAAGGCTTCGTGGGGACAGCGTCTGGTTTTCTTAATCGATGAGTGGGATCACCCTTTGTCAGTAAACCTTGATAAAGGCGAGGTCTTCGACGCGATTCAAAAGAAGCTGAGGGTTTTCTATACTTGGCTTCGCAACCTCGACAATGTCCGGTTTGTCTTGGTAACAGGGATCATGCGTTACACCGATTCTTCTCTGTTTACCGGGCAGGATATCCAAGATATCAGCATGAACCCTGATTATGCTGATTTGTTGGGGTATACAGAAGACGAAGTGCGCACTTGCTACGCACCATACCTTCGTGCTGCTGCAGGTCTGATGGGCTTGAGTGAAGATGAGCTGCTCAACCAGATCAAGCTTCATTATGACGGCTTCTGCTTTGACTATGATGCCAAGGTCAAATTGTTTTGCCCTCTGTCCATCAACAAGTTCTTTGCCCCGGTGGCCTCAAAGCTTGACTCACCGAGCAAGCCTTACTTTGGTAGCTATTGGATGGACAGCTCCAATGCAACTGATGCCCTGCGCTCGTACCTCTGTGGCCATAGTTTAGATGTCGATACGTTGATGTCTATGTGTGGTCAACATGTAGTGATCAGCCATTCAGATCTGAGCTCGCCGACCAAGTTTGCGGACATTAACATCCGGCAAATCTTAGTGCAAAGTGGCTATTTGTCGTTAAGGCGGGTCACTGATGACACCAAGGACAACTCCGTCAAAAAGCGCCAATACGTTTGTGGCTTTACCAACTTCGAGGTTGCCTCTGAGTTTGCAGAAGTGTTAACCAAGTGCTTGGTTAACAATGTCAACTATGACGCTTCCAGCCAGTTGGGGGTAATTCACAGTGCCCTGCTTGCCGGAGACTTTGAGCGCATGCTTATGTGCATCAATGAGCTCTTGTGTCAAGTGCGCTTTGACGTGATGGCTTCAGCCCAAGAAAAGCACTATCGAACTTTCATAGCCATGTGGCTGCGCTCCGAGAGGATTGCGGTAGTTGAGGAAGCTGCTAACAACTTGGGTAGCTGCGACCTTGTGGTTACCACTCCTCACCGTATTTATGTGGTTGAGCTCAAGCGTCTTTACGGTGACTCGGTTACAGACGAAAACATCCGTAATGTTTTCGCTAAGGCTGAGCAGCAAGTCGACGACAAGGGCTATTCCAACAACATCTTGGATCGCAGCAAGCCTGTTACTGGGGTAGCTGTTGTTATTGCCGATCGCTACCGTCAGATTGTAGGCTGGCGCACCTTTGATGAATATGACGTAGTGCACGAGGGCTTTATTAAGCCGTTAACATTGCGCAACAAGCATGAGTACGACAAAGTTACCGATGTAACTCTTCAGGATTCCTGACTGGGTTGGCTGTCTTTATAGGCAGCAAGATATGTATCGTTGCTCAGCCTTCACCGCCGCCTTCGTTTCTAAGTAAGGCTATTGCCAGCTCTGGCACAAGGGGCTGAGCGCAAAAGCCTGCTCTAAGGCCGCCTGCGCCTGCTGCAGCGCAACTACGGTGCGGTGAATGTTAGACTTTCTGTCACCGCGGCGGCGAAACCACCACGCCGACGACGGTGGTCAACGTCAGCACCGGGCGCGGGCCTTGGTGTCGGTGCTTAACCTACTGCGCCCCGGGCCGAGGCTGAACTTTAGTGGTATAAGCACCTATCGATGGCCGCCTCAATTGCCTCGTTGTGTTTTGCTATCAAGTCGATGTTGGTAGATATCGAGCGAAGCTCATTGACGGAGTCTGCGTCAAGACCTTGATTGCTGAAATCTATCATCACTCGCAGCTTGCGCGCGGCGTCTTGAGCTGTTTGCCTGTTTTGAAGAATCTTGGCTTGGATGTTGGCAAGCTCTGCATCATCGTACGTGGAGTCTTCGGGCTGCTCTTGGATGTTACGAGCTCTACGTACGTACTTGAAGACGAACCATACACAACCGCCTACGGCCACTAACACTCCTACCGTCATGATTGAGATGACAATTGCACCAACGAGCGATGCATCCATATTGGTCTCCGGTTGAACTGGCTCTACGACAGAAGGCTTGTACTCAAGATCGGGTAAGATACTTCAGAGCTTCAGCCTCGATCTCGGTGTTGTGCTGTGCGATACTGTCCAAATCTGTCACCAAGGTTTGGACGGTCGTGACTGTTTGAGCATCAAGGTGGCCTTGCTGCATCATCGTCTGCAACCTGCGCGCTGACTCTTGGGCGAGCAGGCTGTTTTGTTGGATGGTAGCTTGGATGATGATGATGTCATCATCTGTGATCTCGAGCTCCGCGGAGCTGTCAGCTTGATCGTCCTCGATGGCCTCATTGAAGATATCTCTGAGTGCAGCCAGTAAGATGGCCCATAGCATCCATATAATTATACCCATGGCTGCGCATGTTACTACGATGATGAGGATCGCTTTCCATAGCTCCATCAGAGTTGCCTCCTGTTGTATTGACCGGCGCTGCGAAGGTCGCTCTTCTTGCACTTTGCACAGTAAAGCGGGGCGCCTTGGCCAAGGGCAGTCCAAAGATTTACCTCACCGGGTGGTTTGCTGTTAGCAAGAGCAGGAACCATCCATCAAGCGTTTTGCTTCGGACGAAACGGGCGCGGCCGTTTAGCACGAGCTCTGCTTTTGCTCTTCGTGCTCCTTGGAGGGGGACTCGCCATCGTGATGATAAACCAAACAGTGCCTAGGACGACGACTGTCAATGAGAACACTACAGTAAAAAGAAAGATTGCCATCAATGTCATATAAGCCTCCTTGCTAAGCGAAGGTCAACACAACTTCATCGGTGTCGGGGCTAAGCTTTAGTACTGCTAGTGCTGTTCGTCGCCCGGCTAAACTCCTTGGCTTCTCTAATCATGAAGTTGAGAAGTTCGTTTGAGATATCTGTGTTTTGCTGTATGATGCTGTATAAGTTTGTATGAAGTCTATGCATGTTTATCAACATGTTTTCATCGAGTCGGTCGCCGTGCTGGAGAAGCTCTTGTGTAAGAGAGCTGCTGGTCTGCGTTAGTTCCTTATTCTGTTGCAGCTTGATGTGCACGATGTCCATGCCAAGGCCGACGGTGTAGGCGAGGGCATGCCTGTAAGAGGTATACTTCTCATCTTCCTCCGTCTTGAGCTTCTCTGACAGCCTGCACATATGGCTGAAGCCCCACCCAATGATGAAGCAGAAGCCGATGATGAAGGCAAGCATCAAAATAACAGATATAGCAGCCGCGCCGTTTTTGAAGTTAGCAAACACATCATCGAATGAGTTTACTGAATTGGACAAAAAAGCAACTAGGCTAACCAAAACACTTGCCATTCCCGCCGTAGCAGTACTAAATATTGTTAGTATGAATTTAAAAACATCGATTGACTTGATTCTTTTAAAAAACATACAACGACCTCTCTGTGATACAGCTGACCGCAAGCAGGCGCTCCTCGCGGAGTAAGCCCACAGTGACTCACCGCAGTCGTGGTCTCAGATGTTAAGGCCTGTACCAACAGTGCAAGGCAAACACCTTGATAAGTCCATTCTAGCATGAATGCACCTGCTTGTTTGAGAGTTGGCTCCAAATGCTTAACGCCCGAGCCTGCGCGTTGTGGCTTGCTTAGAGCAAGTCCGCGAACTTGAGCGAGTGTTTGAGCGCAGCGTCTGCTGTTGGTTGGGTTGGCCGTTGCTGCGGCCTTAGGCAGGCGTCTTGGCATAGGTGCCCGGTAGCAATGAAGCGCGTGGCCTGAGCTTCACTCGCAGCTTGCTCACGGCCGCGGCATCAAGGTCACTGTGTTGGGCCTGTTCTTGTAGCTTGCGCACCGTCGCTTTGCTGCTTTGGCGGTTCTGTTGGCGCTTGGCGTAGTCTGAGTTGGACTAATCTGTGGAGCTGTGTTTGCTTTGCTGCGGTGAACATTGGGCTGCCGACTTGCGCCGCCGTCGCCGGGATCGGCCTCGAGGTGGAACTTCGTAGCTCGTGAACTTAATGATGAGCCAGACCGAGCCCATTAAGACAACCGCTATTGTGAAAAGCACTGTAAAGATGAGGATTGCCATAAGGGTATATAACGACATAGACGACTCCTGCTAAGCACAGACAGCTATCGGTTAAAGCACTTGGTGAGAGAAGCGTCGACCGCGGCGTTTTGCTGTGCGATATCAGCGATATCGCTTGATAAGGTTTGCAGCTTTCTTAACGCGTTAGCATCAAAGGCCGCCGACTGCGCCAGCTTATGCAACTCGTCCGCGGCCGCTTGTGCGCTCTGACTGCCTTGGCGCAGCCGAGCGCAGGCCCCGACTCTCAAACCCAAGCGGTATCACCGACCTTCAACATGAGCTGCGCAGGTGCCCGGTGGCAATGAAGCGCGTGGCCTGCGCTTCACTCGCAGCTTGCCCACGGCCGCGGCATCAAGGTCGTTGTGCTGGGCCAGCTCTTGTAGCTCGCGCGCCGCTGCTTGGAGGTCTTGGCTGTTATGCTGGTGCTCGGTGCGGTCACTGGTGATATCTGCTTGATCCGACTCAGTGCAGGTGAACTTAGGAAGCTTGAAGCCACCGAACGTCAGAACCCAGAATGTCCCGACGAGGGCGGCCATGAAGTCGCAGGGTGATACTAGAACAGTGATAAGTGCAAACCATTCCATACTTCACTCCGTGCGCCTTGGTGAGCGCGTTATCGGCTAAAGCACTTGGTGAGAGAGGCTGCGACCGCAGCGTTTTGTTGTGCGATATCAGCGATATCGCTTGATAAGGTTTGCAGCTTGCTCAATACGGTATCATCGAGGTTCGCCTGCTGCGCCAGCTGGTGCAGCTCGTCTGCAGCCGCCTGAGCACTTTGACTGCTTTGGCGTAGCTGAGCGCGCAGGCGCTTGAGCTTGGCTTTGTTGGCAGGAGCTTCGTCAGGATCGTCGAGCTTGTACTTGATAAGAATCCAGAAGCTGATGACGAAAGTACCGATAATCGAAGCTGCTACCACTAATACAAGAATCGCTGAGAACAGTTGCATGTTGGGCCTTCACTGTTGACTTATCGTTGCACCATTGTGGGTATTGTAGCGTATCTTGGGCCTGCGCTCGTACTTCTACCCTAAAAGCCGGGCTAGTCTGGCCCGGCCGGAGGGCGCTTAAAGTAAGCCTTGGGCTTGGAGCAGGGCGCAGAGCTTTTGTGCGGTGAGCTGATCGAGGTTCAACTGGTGGCGCAGGTCGCGCTCGGTGATGCGGCGGCCTTGGGCCTTGGCTTCAGCGCAAAGGCGCTGCGCTTGCGGCAGCACCTGAGCCAAGTCGATACTGCTCCCGCTTACTTGCGGTATCAGTTGAGTCAGGTACTCAGGATCGCCGTAGCGCTGATGCCATGCCTCGACCATGGCGCTGATTTCGCTCTCGGTGACATAGGCACCGTGCGCCCGCTGCGTGGTCTCGTCGCTGAAGCGATGCAGCATGTCGCCGCGGCCCAGTAAGGTCTCCGCCCCGGTCTCATCTAAGATGATCTTAGATTCGCGGTAGTCGCTGACCTTAAAGGCGATGCGCGCAGGCAGGTTGCTCTTGATAAGACCGGTGACCACCTCTGCGCGCGGCGACTGCGTGGCGAAGATCAAGTGGATGCCGGCGGCGCGGCACTTACCGGCAAGGCGCTCGATCAGCGCCTCAAACTCGGCGCGCTTGGCGCGGTTTTGCGCCATGAGGTCATTGAACTCGTCGACCAAGACCACAATGCGCGGCAGCGGCTCCAAGTACTCGGTGGTTTGGGCGGAGTTGAGGTAGTTGAGGTGGCGCTGGCCCCGGGCCCGCTCTTGTAGCAGGTACTGGTTGTAGGTGCTGAGCTTGCTGCCCAAGTTCAGGTCATCAAAGAGCTGGACGCGACGCTCCATCTCTTCGATACACCAGCGCAGGGCCCGCATCGCGTCCTCGGTGACGTCTTTGATCGGCGGCAAGAGCATGTGTGGCAGCCGGGCGTAGGTATTGAACTCGCGCTTGGGGTCAATGATGATGAGGCGCAGCTCCTGTGGCGAGTGCTTGGCAATCAGCGAGAGCAGAATGGCGTTGAGCCCCACCGACTTGCCTGAGCCGGTGGTGCCTGCTACCAGCAGGTGCGGGCCGCCACTGACCAAGTCGCGGATCACAACGGAGCCATCCGGAGTGAGGCCTAAGGCCAGCGGCAGCTCCGCCGTACAGGCGTTAAACTCAGGGCTGACCAAGACGTCGCCTAAGGCAATGGTTTGGCGCTGCTCGTTGGGCACCTCCAACCTGACGGTGTTGGTGTCAAAGCGCACCGAGCGCACGCCTAACTTGCGCGGCATCTCATCTAAGATCCGCTCAATGGCACGTACCGTCTCGCCGTAGTCGAGGCGAATGGTATAGCCTGTGATGATCGGGCCCGGCACATAGCAGTTGCGATCAACCTTGGCCAAGACTCCAAACTCTTGGAGCGTGGCGTCGATCTTATCGGCCATGCTGTTGAGATAACGCAAGTTGGTGCCATGGTCGTAATGCGAGCGCGGCAAAAGCTCAGCCACCGGAGGGCGCCATGCATTGTAGGCACGCCGTGGCACGGTCGCCAACCACTTGCTGCGCTCTGGTGCCAGATCAGTGGGGGCTTGATCTTCCCACACCGGCATGGCCGCGGGCGCAGGGCGCGTTGGTGCGTGAGGGGCAGGCTTAGTTGCAGGAGCCGACGGCGGCTCTATCGTGTCAGAAACTAATAGCCCTGGTTGACGCATCAGCACTTCGTTTTCAAGCTGAAAAGCTGGGGTCGAGTTGGGGGCCTGCTGAGGGGCGTTTGCGTCGCCGTGAGGCCCAGCCGCGCGCTGCTCTGAGCGCATCTCTGAGTGAACCGTGTTATGACCCGTTGGCGCAGCATACTGCTGAGCGTAATTCGGCTCGAAGTTCGTAGTGGTGTAGGCGTAGGTGGTGTGATAGCCGGACTGAGCGGTAGGTTGCGCAGCAGGCTGAGCCCGCGAGCTCTCGTTCGGCGCATAGTACGGTGGCGCGCTGTTAGGAGCGGTCGGGGCGTTGGTGGTGCGATAGCCATACTGGGCAGCAGGTTGAGCGGCTGGCTGAGCCCGCGAGCTCTCGTTCGGCGCATAGTACGGCGGTGCGCTGTTAGGAGCGGTTGGGGCGTTGGTGGCGCGATAGCCGGACTGCGCGGTAGGTTGCGCGGCAGGTTGAGCCCAAGTGTTTTCGTTCGGCGCATAGTACGGCGGTGCGCTGTTCAGAGCGTTTGGAGCGTTGGTCGCGCGATAGCCGGACTGCGCGGCAGGTTGCGTGGTAGGCTGAGCCCGTGTGCTCTCGTTTGGCGCGTAGTACGGTGGTGCGCTGTTTGGAGCAGTTGGGGCATTGGTCGCGCGATAGCCGGACTGCGCAGTAGGTTGCGTGGCAGGTTGCGCCTGTGCCGTGCTATTGCGCGGGTCATAGGCCTGTTGGGCTCTGTACGGAGCGGGTGAAGCGTAGGCTGCACGATCTCCGTACTGAGCGGCAGCTTGCGCAGCAGGCTGAGCCCGCGTGCTCTCGTCCGACGCATAGTACGGCGGTGCGCTGTTCGGAGCGGTGTTGGCGGAGGTGGAGCGAGCACCGGTCTGGACGGCAGCTTGCGCGGTAGGTTGAGCCAGCGTGTTATCGCTCGGCGCAGAGTACGGCTCGAAGCTGCTCGGAGCGGGGCGGGCGCTGGTGATCTCAGCACTGGCTTCGTCGGGAGCGGTCTGCGGCGCAATTGTGCTGACGTCCTGCGGCGGGGTAAAGGCCTCAGTCGTTAGCGCCATTGGTGTCTTAAGCTCTTGAGCTTGGGGCAGCTGCGCAGGCAGCAAGAAGACCGGGTCGGTGCTGCAGCAGTACTCTATGATGGTGTTGTCGTGGCAGGCTGCCGCAAGCGCTTGGAGCGCGGCGCGCGTGCCGATGGCATTGGACTTATGGAATTGCTGCAAGACGAGGTCGACGCCTTGGCCGGTGAACTTGGCTTGCACCAGTGGGAAGCCCGACTCTGGGCTGGACTTGTCCAGCTTGGGCTTGATGGTGGATTCGCACAGCGGGGCGCTGATTAAGCTGTCATCGCCAGCGCTGGTACGGGCAAAGACCAAGGAGCAGCCCTTGAGCAGAATGTCCACTTGGCCATTGCGAATCAGCTGCTGAATGCGGCTAAACTCGGCACTGGCTTGCTTTTGGTCAGCGTTGAGCTGCGCCAGCTGGTCGCTATTGTCGACCAACATGTCGGCGATGCGCGCAAGCCATTGCTTGCGATCGAGGCTGTGGCGCGAAGCGTAGCGCTTGAAGGCGCGCTGCAAGAGCTCCGTGGTCTCGCGGGTTTGCTGCAGCGACTTGTTGGCTGCATCGGTGCTCGGGATCTCTAAGAACTTGCTCTCTAACACCACCAAGTTGAGCAGGTAGTGCGCATCGCCCTGTTTGATGATCTGAATGCCCAAGAGGTCGGCCAAGCGCTTGCTGCGCTGGGAGCCACTGGCGGCGAAGATGGCCTTGTAGTCATCAAGGTAGACCAAGGTGCGGTAGGTCTGGGCTTGGGCATGATAGTGTTCAGCGAGCAAGTCCATCATGCTTTGCGCCATGAAGCCGGTTAAGACCACACCCATGAGCTCATAGGCGTGCTGGCGCCGCAATTGGGCATGCATCAGCAAGCGCCCTGAGATGTTCAAGGAGGCCGCGGCCACTTGGTTCAAGCATTGGGCCTGCTGATTGATATCTAAGCCACAAGCGGCGACCAAGTCCATGAGGAATTGGCGCGTCTTGGCCTCGACTTGCACCTTGGTGGCAATCAGGAAGTTGATGCTGTTCTGCGGCAGCTTTTGGTAGTACAGAACGCGAATGCCCTTGGCCTTGAGCTGCTTGCGATCGAGCAAGTCATCAAGGTAGAACACGGCATCGCACGATTGGTGAATCTGCTCGACCGCTTGCTCGAGTGGCTCGCTGATGCTGTCTTGGCTCTGGGTATCGAGGCAGCGCACGTACAGCGGCGTCGGAATGGTCTGTGCGCTCATCTGGGTCAGACCTAAGGCTGAGGCTGCTTGGGCGGCTTGTTGAGCTGCTTGCTCTTGAGAGGCCAAGGCCTGCTGCAGCTTGCTTTGGGCGGCCCTAAAGGCCTCGTCGCTGCCGCTTTTGAGGTAGTAGATGCTGTGGAGCAGCAAGATCTTGCTCAGAGGCAGGACGGGACTGATCACAAAGCGCCCCATGGCCGTGTTAGGCGTGGCAGCAACCATATTGATGAGCGAAGGCTGGTAGTGCACCTCATCGCTCACCAGCGGCACTTCTTGCGGTGCGCTGAACTTGAACACCGATTTGGCATCGAAGGCATGCACCATCAGGCCAATTTGGGCAAAGCGCTCGTTGCTCTTGTCTTGCGCGGTGCGGTCGTAGTGCGCAAAGCCACCACCACTGGTGGCGTGGGACTGCAAGCTCATGCGATCGAGGTAGTCGTTGAGGGTGCTGCCACGCTTGGCGCTGCTGTCGCCATGGTCTTGGAGCAGAATGGTGACGCTGACTGCTTTGACAAACTCCGGGCCTTCGAGGCTTTGTTTTAAGGCAAAGCGCTCGGTCTCAAACAAGGAGAAGACGTCTTGGGCGGCGCGAATGTCTGGGCACAAGATGACCAAGTTTAGGTGCGTGCCTGGCCACTTCTCGCGCTGAGTTGTCTTAAGTTGGCGGTAGAGCTCCAAGGCAAAGCCCGCTGCTGGGCAGTGGCTCAGCACCAAGGTGCATTGGCTGAGCGGATACGGGTGATGCTCAAGGTAGGCGCTGATCTGCCCGCCGATGGCGTTCAGGGCAATCTCGCTGGAGTTACTGCTGGCATTAGCCCCGCCAATACCGGTGCACCCACCGCCGCCTTGGGAGCCGATGAAGAGATTGGTCAGCTCAGACTTCTTGGGACGGCCGCGCCCTTTTTTGTTGCTGGGGCGGGCGAGGTTGGTGCCTAAGTCTTGTTGGAGTTTGGCGGCCGCGACATAGAGGGTGTAGCCGCCCAAGCCTTGGGTAGCAATGAGCTCATGGTAGCGCGCTACCGGCTCGTGGGGCTGCTGCACCTCCACCAAGCACAGCTCCGGGGCGTCGTAGTAGTTGAGGTCTTGGGCTAAGGAGGCCAAGAAGACCGCGCGGTCGTTGATCGAAATCGGCTTGGTGAAGATGTCGGTGATCAACTCATGGATGCGCTCTAACTTGCAGGCGTGGCTGCGCAGCGCCTCGACTGTAAACGGCGTGGCAATGGCGTAACTCAGGTTCTGGCGACTGCCGCTCTTGCGGTAGGCCATGCCCACTTGCAGCGTCAGCGCTAACAGCTCCTTGAGCGCAGGCTCGCCCATGGCGTTGAGCGGGCTGTGGAGTAGCTCATAGTGCAGCGCGCTGTAGCTGTGAGCCAAGGCATGGCAGGCGCTCGGTTGCAGGCTATAGGCCTTAAGCTGCTCTAAGCAGTGGTGATACTGCGTGGCAAAGTCCGTAAAGCGCGTGTTGATCGCATGAAGCGAGTCCCTCACCGCCTGCTGGTTGTTAGGATCAAGCGGTTGGGCCGTCCGGCGCTGCACCAAGGCGTCCCAACACTGCTGCCAGCGAGCGCTGAGATTGCAGTGCGGGTCGTCGCTGCCAAAGAAGCTCCGGGGCTCGCCCTCACAGAGCAAGGTGGCGTTGTTATAGAGGCTGAGCTCTTGCTCGCTACCTTGCGTGCTCAGGTCTTCGTGCTCAAACACGCCGCAGCGCAGCTCGGGGCGAGCCACTAAGTTTTCAAGGTCAGCACGGAACATGAAGCTGACGCGCTCGGGGCGCAGCTGCCACTTGATCTTAAACGGCTTGCCCTGTACCAGCTCCCCGGCCGTCCCCTTGGATGCGCCATCAGGGGCGTCCTTGGGCGTGCCAATTGAGGCGCCCTCCAAGGCGCTATGCGGGGCGCCATTCATAGCGCCATCCTTGATGCGATAGGTTGGAGTCAGCACCAAGTCGATGGTGGTGTCTTTGTCCGTGCTCTTGGTCGAGCGCTTGGCGTCGTGCGCCGTTAAGAAGCGGTCGAAGTCAAAGAGCGGATTGAGCTCGGCATCCTGCTCCGGCTCGTGCTTGGAGGTCGTTTTGCTGCCGCCATAATCCACCACTAAGAGCCCATTTAGACTCGCCGCTAAGTGGCGCAAAAAGGCGCCATAGCGCAGACTAAAGTAGGTCATGACCTCGTAGTTCTTGGCGCAGATCTGCTGGATAGTGCCGTCCAAGGTCAGGTTGAGGCGTACCAGCTCTTCTTCTCTGTCGTCATCGACGCTGCGTACCAAGTTGAGCATCGCCTTGCTCAAGGACAAGAGGAAATTGGGCTCAGCGATGATGTCTTCGTGGTAGATGTAGCGCTCCCACTCCTTGCTGATGCTCGGGTTTTGGTCGAAGATGGCGCGGCGGCGCTGGTATAAATCGTTGAGCTCATTGCGCTGATCGCGCGTTAAGTTCTGCAGCTTTTGCTGCACCAGCTCAATTGTGCTCTCCTCTTGCGCGCTCAACTTGGCCTCGTTGGTCAAGTTCTCTTGGAACATGTCCATGGTGCGCTCATACAGGCTCTTCTTGCGCGTAGCTTGAGGCTCATCGTTAAAGAAGAGTGCGAGCTTGCCCTCCCACTCGATGGTGCAGAGCTCTGTGAAGAGCGTCTCGCGTTGCGCCCACTCTGCGACAAATTGCTTGAGCAGGCCTGCCTCCCACTCTGACAGCATGGGTGCCTCACCTTGGGGTAGGCTCAGCAGCTTTTGCAGGTTGTGCGTCAGCTTGTCTTGCTTGAAGTTCTCAAGGGGCAGTCCCGAGGCTGTGGCGAAGTTAAAGAGGGTTGGGCGCTCTTTTAAGGTCGCGTTGATCTTACGGGCGACATAGTCTTTGGTGTAGGACTTGACGGGCTTACCGGTGTTGGTAAAGAGCTCAGCTTGGCGCGGCAGCTGGAAGGTTGGCAGCGTCTCACCCAGCGCCACGCGCAGGTTGGGCGCGCCTGCGGCCAAGCGCAGCAAGACTGCCGCAAGGTAGTCGCTGACATCGCTCGGCTTTAAGCTCAAGGTCTCGATCAAGGCGCTGAGGGTGATGGCCAAGTCAGACTGTAAGGGGTTGGTCAAAAGCTCCCCTAAAACGCGTGGTATGTTCTGAAGCTTAGCCACCTCGTCTTGCGCTTGCAGCTGCGCCAGCAGCGGCGGCAGCGTCTCTTGCAGGCGGATTAGCACCTCAGTTAAGACCGTCTTTTGGGCCAAGTGCTGCTTTAAGCTCTCTGAGCTGATGCGATCGGGGATATTGCTTAAGGTGTCCTCGTTTTCGCCCATGGAGATGGCGCTGAGCACCACACTGCCCGGGGCGATGTTATTGCGCCAATAGGTGGCGTTTTGATCGTCCGGCACGACCCACGCAGGCCGCGGCGTACCCACGTCTAAGTCTTGCAGTGCCTTGGTGGTAATAGCCACGGTCAAGTGGCTCAAGCTGCGCTCCCCTTGCGCCTTGAGCACTTCCACCTGCGCCACGATGTCCTTGATGTAGCGCGGCTCTAAGTGCTCACATAAGATCAGGCGCGACGGGGCCACAGCGGGCGTACTCTCCTCGCCCTCATCGAACAGCTCCTCCGGCAGGCATTCCTTAATGCACTGCACGCCCACTAAGCCCAAGATCAAGGCGCTCAGGCGCTGTTGCGCGGCACGCTCAGCCGCATAGAGCGTGCGCTGGTAGGCCAAGGCCTGCTGCTCGGCCGGGGTGAGCGCTAAGGATGCGTTAGCATCAAGGTGCAAAGCAGAGTTTTCTTGAGACATAGACATGGCCCCAATTACGGCGCAAGTGCGCCCGATAAAAACAAGACAATCCGTGTGCGCCCTGCGGCGCGGTGCCGCCTATGGCACAGCCTGAGTAACGCTATCTCCCTGAGTAACGCTATCTTCTTGGCCCCCCTGCGGCGGGCTCGCGCCTACCGCCTCAAGCGGCTGTCCCGGTGTAGCCCCGGGGTCAAAGAACGGGTTCTTGACGAAGTCGCAGCCATCGCTTAACACCAAGAGCAGGCCCAAGCGCTCGAGCTTGATGCGCAGCGCCCGCTCATTCTTGCGAAACTCTTCGTCAAGATCGCTGATGCGCGTGATGCCATAATAGCGTCCGCCCTTGGCGTAGTAGGCGCGCGCGGCCTTTACGCCGACTATGATGTGATAGCGCTCGGCCAAGGCCGTTAAAAAGTCCGCCCACGGCAGGTGCTTACTGCGCCCTAAGACCGCCATGACCAAGGTGGTGACCAGCTGGTCGCTTAAGATGTAGCAATGCCCGGTGGTGAGCTCCGTGGTAATGAGCCCAATCTGGCGCCCCAGCATCCGGTGGTAGTCGTTATCAAAGCTGCGCTGCTTTTGGAAAAAGACCATGAGCGCCAGCTCGACTTCGCGGTAGCTGACGCGCAGCGCCACGATGCGCGCTAAGCACTCATCGGTGCTCTCTGCCGCCATGTCCGCCCGCGCAGTGCTTGCCGCCCGCGCGGTACGCTCAGGTGCGGCACTCGCCGCGCTCTTCTCTGTGCTCTTCTTGGCCTTGCTTTCGGCGAGCCTGATCGGCAGAAAGTGCAGCAGCTCACGCTGCGCGGTGGCATTGAAATTATAGAGAGCGTAGATACAGTTCAGGAGCTCCTTGAGCTGGGGCAGCTTGAGCACGCGGATGTTGATAAACTTGGGGTTGATCGCGTTGAGTAACTTGCGCAGGTGTGCCACGCCATAGCGCGGCAGCATCTTGCCATGCAGCTCGGAGTTGTCCTTGCAGCGGGTCAGCGCGAGCTTGCGCATGCGATCTTTAGGCGAGGTGTTGAGGGCCGGGATGATGTTGATATCGACCGGCTTCTCGTTTGGGTACAAGGCAAAGGCACCTGCGCTTTGCTCAAGGCCTAAGATCATGAAGTTGAGCAAGGTGATGGTGCCCAAGGCAGCAAAGAGGTCTTGCGCGCTCAGACTCTGGGCCAAGATATTGGCATAGTCGCCCAAGAGCTGGACGAAGATGCGATGACCGCGCAGCGGGCAGAAGTTAAGGTGGTTGAGCTGATCGACTGCCACTTGGCCCACCGGCCACGTCGCCTCCTGCGCCGCGCGAAATTGCTCAAACTGCTGCGCCCCATCCGCGCGTGCCGCCTGCGCCCCCGCCTTGCGCGCTAGCTGCGCCGCATGCGTCGCCACGTACTGGCACAGTGTGCTTTCAGCCACCGCATAGGGGCCCTCAAGCTGCGCGGCGCAGCGATTTAAGATATTGGGCTGCCCCAAGAAACGCGTATAGAGCTGCGTCCCGACATATTGACTTAAGGCTGCAAGCTGCGACGGCCAAGCGCTGGCATCGAGCTTGAGGCCGAGCTCCGGATAGAGCGAACGCTCGTGCGCCGTCTGCGCCCAGCGCCGCAAAGCTGCAATGCTCTCAGGCTGCGTGGCCCAGCGCAGGGCGTGATAGAGCAGCTGCCCTGAGCCGCTTAAGCTGGTGTTGACCGGGCTTAAGTCTTGATTGAGTGGCCAATAGCAGGTGTACGGGCCGCATGGGATCAAGAAGCGCTCTGTCCATGAATCGCTGACGTCCAACATCCAGTTTTGTAGCAAGCGCAGCGCCGTGGCGAAGGTGTGGAAGTCTTTGAAGTTGGTGCGCAGGTAGTCAAGATCAAGGCGCTCCGCCCACTCATTGGCCGCCCGAAAGCTCTGGTGCCAGAGCTCCCACTTGTGCTCTTCGCTCAGGTCACCGCGGGCGTTGATCGGGCGCGCCTGCGGATTGTTGAAGACCAAGGCGCGCAGCAACACATGGCGTGTGCGCACAAAGGCCGGTACTTGCTTGGCCGGGAGGGCAAAGGCTTCCCCCGGCGGCTGACACAGCAGCACCTGCAAAAACTCGATCATGGTACCGGCCAGCGTACAGCGCTCATTGAGGCCAAAGCCGAGCAAGTCTTGCTCTAACAGGTAGCGGCAGTTGTCACTGGAGCCCTGCGGGTGCGTACGGCTGCCAAAGAGCGGCGCCTCCTCGCGCTTGACCTGCGCGATGTACTGATACAGCGTCTTGCCCGCGCCAACGCCTGAGCCCGCCACGCCAGCCGCGCCCTTCCCAGACGAGCCCGCGCTCGTCGGCGCGCAGCGCGGCGCTTGTGCTAACAGACGCGATAAGAGCAGAGCCACGATCGATCCCCTTCCCTAACTAAAAGGATTGCGTACGTAGTCGCAGGCATCGCTCAGGCTGATGAGCAGATGGTTGCGACTGAGCTTGAGCTTGAACTGGCGCTCGTTGTCGATGAAGACCCGATCCTCGAGTGCATAATGCGCGCTCTGGGCTTCATGTGGGCCTATGACCAGATAGTAGCGCTGATGGAGCTTTTGTAAGAAGTCCTTGAGCGCCATGGGCTGGCCCTTGGGCACCAAGGCCAGCACCAAGTAGTAGAGCAGCTCATCGCTGATGCTGTAGAAGTAGGTGACCGACTTTTCCCGAGTGATCAGGCCGATGTCGGCGCCCCAGTTCTGATGCAAGCCCTTCATGTGCATATCACGCTCGTGCGTACACAGCATCTCCTCAATCTCAGCATAGCTGATGCCGTTAGGGGAGAGCGTGATGTTCTCAAGATGGGAATCCGTACCTTTGTTATTGGTTGCGGTGATGGTGCGCTCTTGCAAGTTGATATGTACGGATGGTCTAAAGTCAAAGGCACAGCGCATCAGATTGCATGCCAGCACCTGCTCCTCCTCAGAGAGCGTCGACGCCGTCAAAAGAGTAGGGGCGCACTCTTGCACCAGAGCGCGCAGATGGGCCTGTACATAATGGCTACGAGCTTGCGTAAAGAGCGCACTATTCTCTTTGAGGCGGCGCATCGACAAGGCACGCATGCCGTCGGTCTTAATCTCGGGGTTGACCACCACCACCATATTGCGATCGCGCGGCTTGAGCTCGGCGCCGCCATACGGCAGCGTCAGTACTTTGCACTCCTGCTCTAACAGGTAGCAGATCTGATGGAGGGAGCCGAGCGACCCCAAGGCCAAGAACAGCTCTTGCTTGGTCAGATCGAGGCGGCTTAAGGTCTCAAAGTCCTCACGTAGCAAGTTAAAGCGCGGCAATTCCCGGTAAGGCAGATAGCGCGTGGCGGATATGAAGAGCTTGAGTCGTATGTTCTTGTTGTCGACGCGCTCAGCGAAGGTGCGTTGTTGCTGCAGATGCTGGAGTAAGTTTGGTTCAGCTACTTCCAGCTCTTGGGCAAAGCGCGGATCCATATGCGCGACCAAGCCGCCGCCGATTAGACCAGCCGCTAAGTTGAGTCCATTGCTGTCAGCAAAGAAGCGCTTGACCAGCTGCTGACCAACATCAGGTGTTTGGGACGAGCCTTGAGCACGAGCAAGCATGCTAAAGATGTTTTGCCCGGAGCCACCCATCAGATTGATGTTGACGTTGGTGTTGGTCTCGATTTCCCAAAACAGGGCATCGTAGCCAAAAGGGAACAGGAACATGGTTGACCATTGACGGTTTTTGTCGGTGTCGATCGACCACGAGCGCAGCACCTTGACTAAGGTGACAAAACGGTCGAACTCGCCATGGCACATGCTTTGGAGCTGTTGCAGCAGCGCGCCCAAGAACTCAAGATTGTACGGGGTGATTGGTTCGCCCTCGGTGCTACCTTTTCTCCCTTTGGCGGAGGCCGTTTGAATCTTGGTGCAAAACAGCTCAAACCACTGCTGCCACTTGGCCGCATCTTGCTGGGTCGTGGCGGCAATGATGCCCAGTTCTTGGTTGTTAAAGAGGATTTGGCGCAAGATACGATTGCGCCGCTTCAAGAAGGCGTAACGTCCATAGTTGTCAGCCTGCTCGGCGGTAAAGGGCTGCTCTTGGTTTTGGCTGGCTAGCACAATGAGAAATTCGAGCATCGAGTGGGTGCGCCGCTCCTCATTGTCAAAGCCGGTGCCGAAGATCACCTCTTCGAGCTGATAGAAGCTGTAGCTACTCTCGCGCAGGTGTTCATAGCGCCGCCCCAAAATCTCGTCCTCACACGCCCAAATGGCCGTCAAGAGCGGAGTGACCAGCTTGCGGCAGGTCTCAAAGTGCAAAGCTTGCTGGGCAAAGTTGTGTGGCAGCGCTGCCGCACCACTTTGCGCGCCAGTCGTATCGCCATCCGTCCCATCTTTAGCGGCCGTGCTGGCAGTTGCGCCAAGATCTGGGGCCATCTTCGTAGCAGCCTCAGAGGCTGAGCCAGAGTTGGTCGCGACTGAGCGTGAGGCCGTAGACTCTGGGCCTGCGACCGGTGCTGCTGCGGTCTCTAAGGCGGTGCTTGGGGCCGTTTTAGCAGCTGCCTCAGGGGCTTGGGCTGATGGGCTGGCGGCGGTGCGCGTGGCTCCCTCATAAGCCACAGATCCAGAAGTGGTCTCTAAGGAGGAGGCTGGGGCCGTTTTAGCAGCTACCTCAGGAGCTGGGCCAGCAGTCTTGAGTGGGGGCGTGGCCGAATGCTCTGGGGCTGTGCTTGTGATCGGTGCTGACGAGGGCTCTAAGGAGGAGCTTGTGGGCGTCTTCGCAGCGGCGTCAGGGGCTGGGGCTGGTGAGGTGGCGGCGGTGCATGCGGCTCCATCATAAGCTACAGGGCTCGAAGCAGTCTTGAATGGGGTGGCTTCTTGCGCCGGGGTGCCGAGGGTGGACGCAGTGCTTACTGGGCGAGCGTTTGCGGTCGGCTCTGCGCTTGGGCGCATGGGGCACTCAAAGGCGCGGGGGGCTGCCTGCGGTGCGGACGCAGGGGCAGCGGTGGCTGTGGGGGCGGCCGGGCGCGGCTGAGCGCCATGAGGCGAGAGGTAGGCAAAGACCGGGCTGGCGCGGCGCGCTTCGGGCGCAGTTCTGAGCAGGCCCGCGCGCTGGGCGCGATCGAAGTTGGGGCCTAAGCCGCCTTGGGGCTCTTCGTCGGCGGCAGCGGGATCATAAGCGGCGTCAGTCATATTCTTTGCGCTCTCTGAGTTAGCTTCCTGATAGTATGGGGCAGCGCTTGCGGCGGCTTGCGCCTGCTCGTTGATAGAGGCGAGGAACTGCTGTATCACCGCTTGGCGCTGGCGTTGGGCGCGGCGGTGTTGGATCATGGCCTCGCGCAGCATGTTTTTGAGGTAGTGGCTCATGTGGCGCTCTTGGGCGATCATGTCCGCCGCTTGCTTAGCCGAGAGCTCTTCGTTGCTGTGGGCGCGACTGCGGTAGGGGTTAAGCTCGTTTTGCGCTAACACCGCTTGGGTGAGATCGTCTTGCTGCTGCAGGGCTTGGTATTGGTCGCCCAGCCTGATTTCCGCGTCGGTCGGGGCAAGGCCGGTGAAAAGTGCCTCCTGCGCGGCGTGGCTGACGCACTCCTTTTCTTGCTCGGTCAAAGGTGGCGTGGACAGAGTGGTTGGCGCGTCGGCAGACGCCGCCGCGGCCGCATCAGTCTGCTGGCGCTCAAGGAGCGCCGCGACGGCGTGGCTCAGTTTTGAGACGACTGGGCCATGCTCTTGAGGCTCGGGGGGCTTGCTGGCATCAGGATTAGGATCGTAAGTCATAGCCCCTCCTTTAGTCTAAGCCACCGGCTTCGTTGAGCTGGCAGATTTGGATGTTGTTGAAGAGCTGCTCGAAGTCCGGCTCAGCCCCGTTTTGGTAGCTCAAGCTGATTTGCTCGGCAATGGTGGCATCGATACTGGCCTTAAAGGCCGCAAGGTCATTGCTGTGCTCTTGTGAAAACGACAGTCCCACCGTACTGGCCGCCAGCGCCATCAGGTACTCAAAGAGCTTGGGGGTAAGCTCCAAGTAGCACTTCTTAGCGGGCAGCTCGTCATACTCGGAGGGGGCGTTGAATACCAAGGTCAGACGCTGAGCGCCATTGAGCTCAAAGCGGATGGCATTATCGCGGCGCGAGCCCAAGTAGTCCACCGGCACGCAATAGCGGTCGCGATCGTAGATGACGCTCAGGGCCGTCGGGTCGATCTTATTGTTGGTGGTGATGTAGATGTTGTCGGAGGCCTTGGACAGCAACATCAAGTTGGTAAAGGCGCGATTGAGCCCACGCATCAGCTGACTTGCGATGTCGAAGCTGGCGCTATGGCGCAGGTCAAGCCCGCGCGCAGTCTGATGGCGCTCCTTGAGCTGCTCATAGGCCTTAAGTGCATCGTGCTTGAGCTTGAGGTAGTCTAGGGCAAAGGGATAGGCCGTGAGCAAGAAGGGTGCAAAGAACGGCTTGCGCCCCGGCTGTCCGGCTGGGGCGAGCGCAGGGACAGGTGCTGAGGCGGAAGCAGGCGCGGTGCCTTGTTTGGTGGTAAGCCGAGCCTGGGCCTGCTTAAGCTCGGCCTCATAGATGGCGTCGCTGATGGCATCAGGCAGCACAAAGAAGAGCAGGCGGCGCAGGCTGCCTAAGATGCCTTGCATCTTGGTGTAATCGGCGCTGTCATTGTCCTCATCTAAGTCTTGCTTTTGGATGCGTTGATAGCAGCGCTGCAGCTGCGCAAACAGGTCGTAGTGGTCGTGATCGGCGCCAAGCTTGTGATGATAGGCCGCGATCTCTTCGGAGAAGACGTCAGGGGTGCCGCCTAAGACCAAGAACTCGTCGATGAGCTTGGTGCTAAAGCTCCCAAGACCCAAGGTCGCGAGCTCATGGAAGATCGGCATGGTGTCATCGCTCAAAAAGCTTTGGCTGAGCGGGTCTTCGGCCTTCTTGCGCCCGCGTTTGCTATTTACGGTGAGGTTTAGCCCCAAGAGGTTGTCAAAGGGCTGCGAGCCCAACGGGCTCTCCATGATCCGGCGCGCGCCTTCGGTCGCCCGCTCGCTCGGCGTCATCTCTGCGAGGTCTTGGTTGAGCGACTTGAAGTTGCGTATGACCACGTTGCAGTTGAGGTACTTATCGTCCTTGGTGCGGCCTAACAGGGCGTTGACGATGAGCAGCAGCACGTTGCGCATGGTAAAGTGCAGGCCGTTATCGACCAAGAGCTCGTGGATCTGCAAGAGGCGGGTTAAGACCAAGGGTGAGCGCAGCACCTCCCGGTTGCGCACAATCGGGCACAGCGAGGCGTACTGGCACCCGGCGCAGCCCTCCCAGCGTGGATCGCCCAAGACTTCGGTGTAGATGTTAGCGATTTCGGCGCTACCTAAGCAGGCCGACATATCGTGGCATTGCACCACGTGCAGCTCATCTAAGGCGCTGCGGTCGTGCTCGAGCATGTAGCGCTCCAGCGCCCGGATGAAGCTGTTGACCGCGCGGTGCTCGCCATAGAAGCTCTGGAAGCGCTCCAAGATCTTGCCATTGTTACCGGCAATCAGCACGATTGAGCACGAGTCTGAAGGCGCGTCTGCAGCAGAGCTGCCCGCAGCAGCGGGCGCAGGCGCGGGCGCAGCCTGCTGCGCCAAAATGGCCTCGATGGTGCGCTGCAGCTTGCGCTGGTCGGCCGCGCTGTCGTTGGAGGTGAAGTCCTTGACCAAGGTGAAGGTGATGGGGCCTTGGGTGAACTCAAAGAAGTTGGGGCTTTGGTTCCAGAGGTGGTCGTCGCCCCCGATAAAGTCGGAGTCGGTGAAGAGTTTGCGCAGGAAGTGGGTCTTGCCGTCACCGGCGCGCCCGCACAACAAGATTAAGGTGGAGCGCTGCTGGTCGATGGCTGCTTTGATCTCCGCACGATAGTGCTGTTGCTGCGGCAGCTCAAACTCAAAGGTTTGAATCTGATGCTGCTCAGCCGTCTTGGCGACGTGCTCGTCAAATTGCAAGTTGCTGCCTAGGCCATAGCTGCCGAGGTACGACACGAAGCCATAATTTGGAGTATTAGCCACTGCCCTCACCTTTCTGCTCAATCTCAGTCTGATGTGCGTGGGCCCATTGAAGTCGACACGCTCAGAAAGGATTCTAGCACGCACTTACCGCCCCATAGGTCAAAGCGGGCTTCAGCGCCGAAGTCAGCGGCAAACAAAGTTGGAAAGCGTGCGGGTGGTCACAGCAAGCTCTTACTCCGCCACCACCGCTGGGCGCAGCTCCACCGCTGCGTTCTGCGGTACATCAGCCTCAGTCTTAGTGCGGGCTAAGAACCAGCCCCAGCTTGAGGCGGCGATGCCTAAGAGGCCGCAGCTGGCGCTCAGCGCCAAGATGATGACGGTGGCCTCAGCAAATTGCGTTGGGTAGATTGCACTGTCCGGGGCTGCGGTCACCACCGCCGAGACGATCAAGGAGACCAAGGCAAGGCTCGCCGCCTGCCCCAAGGCCCGGCCTACTTGCTGGGTGCTCGAGGCTAAGGCGAGGTTGGCCTTCCCCACGGCAAAGGTCAAGAGCGTGGTGTTAGGGGCTGAGAACAGGGCAAAGCCGGTGCCCACTAAGAGCTGACGGACGATGAGGCCGAGCGGCGTGGTGCTCTCATCAATCACGACAAAGGAGCTCAAAGCCAAGGTCTGGATGATAAGGCCCAAGGTCACCACGGCATTGCCGCTTAAGTAGCGGGTGAGACGCCCGGTCAAGGCCGAGACCACGGCGATGGTGATCGGCTGCACGACCACGATGAAGCCCGCGACGCTGGCCGACAGGCCCAAGGTGAACTGCGAGAACAGGGCTAACAGCACCGGCTCGGCCATGACCGAGAAGTAGGCGCTCACGCTCACTAAGAAGCAGGCCAAGAAGGCGCGGTTATGCCCGAGGAAATGCACCGGGATTACCGGCAGCGGCGCGCGGGCGCCGCTCTGCGCATTAGCCTCAGCGCCCTGCGCCTCAGGCTCTACGCCATCAGCCTCGGCGCTGCGGGCGGCGGCATGCAAGCCGTGGCGCGCGCTCAGGGCGCAGTCGCGCTGGGCGACGAAAGCGATGATAAGCACGGCACCGATCAGACCATAAGGGGCTAAGGGCTGCGTGGCCAAAGTGGTGAGCGAGAGCAAGAACAAGCCGATGCCTAAGGCAAAGAGGGTAATCTTGGTGCGCGGCAGGCGCAGCTCATGAACCTTAGGTGGCGTCGATGGCGGCAGCTTGCGCGCGGCGAGGCTCAAGAGGGCAAAGCCCACCGCGCTGCCATAGAAGAGCCACTCATAGCCGATGTGGTCTATGATCAGGCCCGACAGGCTCAGGGCGCTGGAGACGCCGACGTAGGTCAGGCACACCGCCAAGCCGATGGCGCCAAAGCGTTGCGAGGCTTTGACATGCTCGGAGATTAAGGCCATGCCGGTGCTCAGGCACAGCGCCGCTCCTGCGCCTTGCAGCAAACGCCCAAGCAAGAGGAACCAGACGGTTGGGGCAAAAGGAATGAGCAGCGTGGTCACGGTGCAGCTGATAAGACCCAGCTTAAACAGGTGCTGGTTGCCCACGCGCTTGGCCCAGAGTGAGGCTGGGAGCAGGATGCAGGCTAACGCCGTGGCATAGCCGCTGGTGGCTAAGGTCACGACATGCGGTGGGCAGTGGTATAGGGCAACGAAGGTCGGCACGGCGACGGTCAGGGCATTGCCGACAAAGGAAGTCAAAAAGAGCGCAAAGCTCACGCAGCCGACCACTAAGGCGGTCGTAGCAGGTTGGGACGTGGTAACAGGCATGATGCACATCCTTAAATCCGAGAAGGCTCAGGGCCTCATAGTCAGTCAGTTCAATCAGGCCTTGATGAGGCCTCATAGTCAGTTAGAAAGGAAGCCACCATCCCGTGGTGGCCTCCGCTGTTGTGCTCGGTAGCCGGAGTGCACTTCCGGCGTAATTCAGAAAATCGGTGCATCGTCGCGACGGATGGTGGCGCTAAGATAACGTGCGCCCCAGTGATGGTCTAATATTACTTTTTCATGCTGTGTGATAACTAAAATGCATCACTGCGGCAACAAGCCGATAGCTATCGGCGCGGCGCTGCCTGCGGCGGTAGCTAGGGACGGGGTTGCAGCGGCGGAGCCGCCCGGGCATGGCGGCACGTTCGCCTCAGAGCTGCCCAAGAATGGGATCGGTGCCCAGCGCTGGTGCGCTTGGCATGGTGCGTGCTGAGCAGGCCACGATAGTGTTTGAGCGACGAGAGGAGGGAGGCATGGCCTTTTGGATCTGTGAGGCGCAAAGTGCGCACGAAGAGCAAGCTTGCTTAAGCCAAGGCTACATTTGCTGCGGCGATGACGCGCTGGCCATGAACCTAAACGACTATCCTGAGGCCAAGGAGCTGACCTTTTACCTTGCGGACATCTGCGGCTTGGAGTTTGCTCAAGCCAGCGCCTTGACGGCCGATTGCTGGCCCTTTGCCTATGAGCTGGCGCAGGGCGACATTGTGATCTTAGAGAACATCGAGACTACGTTCTGGCATGTCGGCACCGTGGTCGGTGACTATCAGTGCTTAGAAGAGCAGAGCGGTCGCGCCGCCCAGCGCCGCGCGGTACGCTGGTTTGAGCGCACCATCGATCGGGCTTTGCTGCCGCAAGCGCTGCAAGATGCCTTACGCCCGTGCCAAGAGCATGACTTAAGTCGCTTAAGCCCCGAGCACGAAGAGCAGCTCACCGCCTATCTCCTAGCCTGCTGGCAACAAAGTGACCGCAAGAGCCCAGTGCTCAATGCCGGGCTTAAAGACCTGACGCCACTAACTCCTGAGGCCCAGCGTCCGGTGATCGTGCAGGCGCTGCTGACGCAAGCGCAGATGGCGATTAGCCCCGAGCAGCTGGTGCTGATGCGGCTCAAGCTCAAGCTCGCCGCCGGGGAGCTGACCATGGCCGACGTCATCAAGGACTTAATCCACGCCATCGGCTTTACCGTCACTGACGTGCCCGAGAGCACCGCCAAGACCGTGACCTTAGTCAGTGCCGCGGTCAACCGCGAAGAGGTCAAAGTTTTGTGGCAAGTGCGCATGGTGCCGCTGCCGGTGACCTTGCAGGTCTTGGACTTCATGGAAGGCATTCTGCCGATCTACAAGTGCCAGCGCGTCATGCTGATTTCCCTGAGCGGCTTTGCCGACGACATCACCGCCGCAGTGCAAGCAGGGCGCACCTCGTTTCAGTTGGTGCTGTGGGGCCCTGAGGAGCTTGCCCACGAGCTGCTCACGCAAAAAGAGCGCTTAGCGCCAACCCTGCGCCACGCCCTCGAGCTGGACTAAAAAACCAAAACCCCGCAGCAAGCGGGGTTAGTGCAGGTCAGCAGAGCGGGCGCTGGGAGCGGGACAGGCCCGCGGAGCTTCGTTAGAAGATCGTGGCGCTTTGGTTGTTGGCGCGGGCCAAGATCTGCATCAAGGCCATATCACGCTGGAAGGTGCTATCGAGCTCGCGCTCTAAGACGCGCTCATCGAGGTCGCCTTGCTCAGAGACCGCCACGGTCTGCCCTAAGGACGCCTGCGGATCGCGCAGGACGTAGTTATAGTCTTGAGCTTGTAAGGCCGGGGCATTGATCTGGGCGCGCTCCATGAGCGGGGTGAGCTGCGCTGAGAGCTCCGCTCCGGTTAAGGAGTCCGCTCCCAGTACTTGCGCAGCATTTTGGCCATGCGGGCCGTCTTCGCGCCCGAAGACCATAACGTTAACAAAGGCATCGAGCTCGCTTTGCGGGCACTTAAGGTCGCTCATGAGCGAGCGCAGGCCCGATGGCAAAAGCGGCGAGAAATCAAGACGCTTGTCGGTGAGGTCGACCACCTCATCTGGATTGGCAGTCGGGCTGGTGGCCCCGAGGTGATAGGACTGAGCGGCCTTGATGGTGTTGAGGACGAGCGCTGCTTCGGTCGCAAGATAGCTCGCTTTGGCGCGGGCGCTGTCTAAACTCTCCGCCCCATTCACCGAGTCAGTAGTAGTCCCCGAAGCTGAGCGCGTGGCGTTCTCTAAGGCCGAGATGCGGCCCTTGAGATCCTCATAGGTGAGGTTGTTAGCAAGGGTAGTCAGGGCATGGCTTTGCCCCGAGAGCAAGGTCTGCGCGGCGGAGGTAGCGCCGGGAGCGTATTGCTCTTGAGCCTGACCTAAGAGCGCGGCAAATTGAGCGCCATGGGCTCCGGTGCTCTCAGCGTGCTGGGCGGCCCGGGCCTTAGCGGCCATCAGCGCTTCGGCATGAATGGTCTGCGGGCTCTTGGTGGTGATGGAGCCGACACCCTTGATTTCGCGGGCGCTGGTGAGCAAGGCCGAGAAGGCGCTGGCGTTGACGTTGGTATGGCCCGAGGCTGCGATACCGCCCGCGTTAGTCGGGGCGTTGCTCTTGGCCAAAACGCTCAGGCCGAGATTATTGCTGTGGGTGATATCGCGAATGCTCATAGCTTGCTCCTTGGGGCAGCTGGGACTTAACCTGACGGCAAAACACTTCCGTTTGAGGCAAAGCATGCCCCTCTAAGTTGCGGTGCAACATACCAAGCGCAACTTTACGCCTACAAGTGCAGCTTGCATGCCACCGCCCGTACCGCCCCACTGCGCCCAATCTGAGCCTTCGTCCCGCCACAGAGCGCGGCAAGGCTCGCCTCACTGGGATCCAGCTTGCCGCCTTAGGTCAGGCTGTGCGGCCCAGCCTCGGATTGCGCAGCCCCAACTGCGGCGGCCCACCCAACCCATACCCATCTCACGGCCCGGGCCACTGCGTGTCTGTCCGGCCGCGGGTGCGCATCAGGGGGCGCTCAGGTTGGGGCCACTCTTGCCGGGTCGGGCTGTGGGCCACTTTGCGTTTCGGCCGTCGAGGCTGCGGTGGCGCTTGCCGTCCCACGCTGCGGGAAGTTCCGTTCGGTCTCTATGGGGCAGGGGCCTTGCGGCATTCCCTCGAGTGGCGTGAGCCCCAACTGCGGCGGCCCACCCGCCCAAACCCTTCCCACGCCCCGGGCCACTGCGTATTTGGCAGGCCGCGGGTGCGCGTCAGAAGACGCTCAGGTTTGGGCTACTTTGGCTGCATCAGGCTGCGGGCCACCGCGCGTTTCTGCCGTCTGTGCCGCGGCTGCGCTAGCCGCTTGCCGTCCCACGCTGCGGGCAGTTCGTGGGTCTCTATGGGGAAGGAGTAGGCCTTTACGGCACTCTCTCAGGTTGGGGCAGGTTTTGGGGCTGGAGCGGCAGCGACCTCTTGCTCCTTAGAGACTAATGTGGCCTTCCCGGGGCCTGACGCGGCAAGCGGCGAGCGGCGCCGCCGCAAGGGTGGCCCCAATGCCCTTGGGATGGCCTTGATGTTAGTACATCGGGAGGCACAACGCCGTTTCGTAGGCGTAGTGGCTTTTGAACTCCTCGTAGAGCTCAAGGGGGTTGTAGGTGTAGGTCTTGCCGCTGATAGGGGCCGTCCAATGCAGCGGTTGCGTCAGGTCTAAGTACTGGGTAAAAGCATGCAGCGCGGAGCGCAAGTCCTTGAGCCGCTTGAGATAGGCCTCAGTCTCTGGGAGCGCGCCGTCGTTGTCGATCGGGCCAAACAGGGTGGTGCGATGGTTGCGCACGTATGCCACAGCCTCGCGGTACGACATCACACTTTTGCGGCCGTTGGCGGCATGGTGCTTAAAAGCATCATTGGTCAAGCTGTTTTGATCCCATCGGGCCGCCATGGTGACCTGCGCCGTCCACTCTGCGCTCCTACGGTCGGGGTCGGGATCGAGCTCATCATAGAGAAAGTCCGCTGCCACTTCCCAGAGGCGACTAAAAGCCATGACCTGCGCGCGGGACTCGACTTTACTCGGTAACAGGGTCAGGATGGCAATGAAGGTGTCTAACCAGCGCCCATTGGCGGCGTCAGCAGGCCACTCTAAACTTAGCTCCAGTTTGGCGGTCGTAATCAAAGATATAGGTACACCTTGTTCATGATTGAGTCTGCGCGGGGCAAGAGCTGAGGCTACTTGCGCTTACGGGCCCAGAGCAGCTTACATTGCTGCGGCAAGACCTTCTTAGGCTTGGGGGCAGGCTGAGCTGTCTTGCTCTGAGGGGGCGGCGGTAAAAACCAGCTCTCGACTTCGTAGCCGCAGCCGGTGCCCGCAGGGATTGGGGCTTGGCTGACGCAGTTGGGGCTATCGCTTGGGCACTTGAGGCGCACGTGCATATGGGCTTGGTGGCCAAACCACGGGCGGAGCTTGTGCAAAAAGCCATTGGCGGGGGCGTGCTCGTAGAGCTGACACATCTGCATCTTGATCATGGGCGCAACAAAGACGCGGTCAACGCGCGGGTCGGAGCTGGCGCTGACGATGAGCTGGGCGATGTCGACGGTAAAGGTGGGCAGCACCTTCTGGCCGCGTACAATGTAGACGTCCGGGTGTGAGGCTACTTCCTTGTGCTCGGGGGCAAAGAAGAAGGGCAGGTCGACATCAAGACCCGTATTGTGGCTGGCGTGATTGGACTTGGGGCCATAGGGGCCGCCGTATTGGAGGCCAATATCGCCCACCACCAAGGGCGGCAGGCCTTGGGCTTTGAGGCGCTGCTTTAAGTCCTGAAGATATTGCGCCATGATGGGGTGGGCGAAGTTCCGCCCCTTACCCCAGTGCTGAAACTTGAGGTCATCACTCTCCGTTACCGCCACCGCGCCGTCAATGCAGCCTAAGGCGGTGGAGCCGTAGATGCGAGCCTGAGAGCCTTGGTAGGGGGTATAGGTGCTCAGCACCACGAGGTTTTGCTGCTGGGCAAGGGCTTGCAGGCGCGCCTTGCTTGAGAAATCGTTGGCCGCGAGCGCTAAGCTCTGCTCTGAGGTGAGAGCATCAGCTTGGGCGGCCGTGGTGCGCTCTTGGCGGTGCAGCGCCGCTAAGTTATCACGATCGGTCGGGGCTGAACAGGCGCTCAAAAGCAGGCTGAACACGACCAAGGATAAGGCAACACGCACCATAAGAGCTTCCCTCCGCAGAGCTTCCCTCCGCACACTGGCGCTTAGTATAGCCCAGCTGTAGCCCGCTGCGCTGGCACCTAGCTCCAACGTGAGGCGAAAACAGGTGCGGGCGCTGGGAGCCAGCTGGGGGTAAAGCAGAGGCGCCGCAGCGGCGCCGAGCGGCGCCGCAGGGCGCCCGCGGTTGCAGCGGGATGCCTGCGGGGGCGTTAGACCGCGCTGTGAGCCCAGAGGCTAAGATGCTTGCTATAATTGTTGCAGTTTGCCTAACGGAGGAGGGAGCCAGTTGGACTGGTCGCGTTACTTATCCTATGCCCTGATGCCGCTGCGGGCCATTTTGTCCCAGCGCTTCTACTATGATGTGCTCTTCAAGCTCAAGGGCGTAGGTTTACTCTATATGCTGATTTTGTGCGCGGTGCTGGCACTGCCGGGCACCTACCAAGTCAAGCAGGCTCTCAATCGGCTGCAGGACTGGGAGCTGAGCACAGTCGTCGCTAAGATTCCGCCCAGCTACATCTCCCCGCAAGGCACCATCGCTCCGGACAATCCGCAAGATGGGACTAAGCCTCTCATTGTCCGCAACTCCCGCGGCAGCGCGGTCTTAGCCTATAACCTCGAAGGCGCCCCGCTGCGCGCCGACCAAGTCCTAGACCCAGAGCGACCAGCTAACGCGAACTTAGGCTCTGAGCTCATCGAGGTGCCGATTACCTTGACCGCGCACGATCTGCTGCTCAATACGGTCGAAGGCCCGATTGCTATTCCGTGGAATGCGGTCTATGGTGACAGCGGGGGTAGCTTTGCGCCTCTTGAGACCGCGCAGGTGTTGGATGCGGCCTTCCACAGCTCCTACTTTGCGCTCTGGGGCATGGTCATGGTCTGGCTCTTATCGATCTTAGGTCTAGTGGTCTTGGTCTCAGCTTGCTTGTTAAAGCCGCTGAGCTCGCTCGGCTTTAAGCTGCGCATCAGCTTTGCCACGGCTTTGCGCCTGAGCGCCTTTGGCAGCACCTTAGTCGCCCTGCTCGTGCTGCTGCAATTCTTCTACAACTATGCCTTAAGCTACACCTTGGTGTGCCTCATCCCGCTCATCTACGGCGGTGGGCTCTTGTGGCAGGTACGCAAGCACCTCAAGTATGCCTTAAATCATGTCGAGCAGGCGCTCAACGTCAACCATCCGATGTACCCGATGTTTGACCTGTACTCGCGCGTGGGCCCCAACCACGAAGTCGAGCGCGGCCCTGAGTACATCAAGTTAGACGAGGCCGGTAAGGAGCGGCGCCGGGCCAACCTCGCACGCAATCTGGCGATCGTCAACATCATCTTCCAAGACGGCTACTTCGATCCCCAAGATCTCCAAGACCCGATGAGCGACTACCAGTATTACCAGAATATGGGCTCGGGCCACGCTGCGCACGATGCACAGAACGCTGCGCCTGAGCGTAAGGCGCAGAACGCGTCCCAAAACGCCGCGCCGGACGCGGAGCAGAACGCCACAGCGCCAGATAGCGCGCCGTCGGCTGCGCCACCGGATGGGACGCAGTCTACGCCGCACGATGCGCCGTCGGCTGCGCCGCAGGGCGACCCGTGGACGCAGGTGGAGCAGGAGACGCCTAAGAACAAGGATCAAGGTTCCTTTATCCCGTAAGAGTGTTGGATCCGCTGAGGAGTTGATTTTGTGAGCAAGTGGAGTAAATGGGCGGCTGTGGCTGGGGCCGTGGGCCTGTACGCCTCAAGCAGCGCCGCCTTAACCTTAGAGTGCAAGAACATCACGCCGGTACCGGTGTCGATGGCGGTGGCGTACCTCGACTACGATGGCAAGTCGTGGATGGTCGAAGGCTGGTACACGCTCGAGGCCGGGGCGCGCGCCAATATCGAGCTCGACAGCGATAATAGCATCTTCTACATCTACGGCGAGTTCCAAGGCGGCCAGCAGGTGTCAGGGGGCGGGGGCAGCCTTGAGCTCCCCATCTACTATCGCACCTTTAAGTATGTGCAAAGCCCCAATGGCGTCGAGCGGCCTGATGCGGTCGTCTCCTTTTCGCGCGGCTACGCCAACAATGGCCATGCCGTCATCACTCTAGGCCCGATCAAGCAATAGGTAAGTCATGTCCCCAGAGCGCTTACAAGCCCGAGATTATCTCGTCATCGCCCTGATCATAGTGGTGTTCTCAGGCGCCTCCCTCGCCTACCAAAACACCCAGCACTTCACCTTCGACCAGCTGCAGATGCTGCTCAAAGGCTTCCACGCCCTCTTTACCGGCGAGTATCTGCCGTGGGGCAATGAGGCGAGCGCCTTAGGCAATCTGCCCGGCTACGTCTCCTCCTTTGTCATTGGCTTCCCGCTGCGCCTGCATGCCTCCGTTGAGTCCTTGCTCATCTTCCAGCTCCTCATCCGCATCGCGGGCATCATCATCTTTGCCAATGCCTTAACCTTGCTCTACGGGCGCAAGGTCGTGCTCTTTGGCACCTTCGTCTTCGCGCTGAGCCCATGGATGCTCTATCAGACCATGCTCTACAATCCGGCCTATTTGGCCTTAGGCTCGGCGGCCGCCTTCAACTGCTTGATCCGCCTGCGCAGCCCCAAGTACGGCGCAACGGAGCTCAGCGCCGTCGGGCGTTTTGTCCTCTCGCTCATCCTCGTCTTAGCGGTGGGCTATTGCTTGCAGCTGCACTTCTCTTGGCCGGTACTCGCCGCTACCATTGGCATCATGTGGCTGCGCCGTGACCTCAAGGTCAGCTACAGCGGCATCATCGTCGGTATTGCCCTCGTCGCCTTAAGCTTATGGCCTTTTGTTGAGGTAGTGCGCGTCAACCCCAGCCTGCTCACTAACCCGTCAGCTTACGCGCAGGATCGCTACTTAGGCTATGGCTTAGTCAATGTCTACCCGGTCTTTAAGGGGCTGCTCTATTGGCTGCGCTTTGGCTCGCTCCTCGTGACCCAAAAGGCGATCGTGCCACCAATTCAGGAGAGCTTTACCCTCGCCTTCACCGTGCTGTGCTACATCTGGATTGGCCTGTCGAGCCTTGTGGGTGGCCTTTCGGTGGTCTTTGCGGCTCTCTGCAACTACTTCACCATCAAGAAGCTGCCTAAAGAGCTCCCAAGCGCCGTTGCGAACTTACAGCCGGGCATTCCAAGCATAACACTGTGCTATGAGCTTAGCGCCAAGTTGCGCTTAAGCCGCGCCATCACCATCAGCGCGCTGCTCGCGGTCTTAGTCGCAGCGGCCGCGGCCCCGCTGGTGCTCAACTTCTGGCAGATCGCGGTGATCATTCCTTTTGCCATGATCCCGGTCTTGACCTACTTTGAGCTCAAGCCGCGCTATCTCAAGCTCGCCACGTTGATCGCAGGCGTCTTCTTTGTCTTGGCTAATCTCTGGGGTATCTTGTACTCAGATAAGTTTGACTATACCGGCAATATGCGTGAGAGCATCTACGGCCACTGCCTGACCGGCTTTAGCCCAGAGCAGTGCGCTCCGTTTGCCGCAGGTCTGACCCCTGAGGAGAAGGCTGAGGCTGAGGTCAAGTTCCCATACTCGCAGGATGCGGTCGACCGGGTCATCAAGGGCATGATCCCACCGCCACCGCAGGAGGGTGAGGAATAGTAAGAAAGGGCCCGCAGAGCGGGCCCGTTACTTAATGGCGCCGTAAGGAGGCCAAGACCTGATCGAGCTCAGCCTGCGAGGGCATTTTGCCGTGCGCGGCTTTGGCCTTAGCCAAGGAAATGGCCAGCTCTAAGGCTGCCAAGTCGGCCCCATTGTTCTTAGGCTCGGGCTTCGGTGGAGGAGGCGGCGCGGTGAGAATGGCGCTGAGCTCAGAGGCGGCCACCGGACGGAGATTGGCGCACAGGGCGTTAAACTCCATATAGGTGTCGGTCAGCGCCATGGCGCTCGCCGCCGCCTGGCGCAAATTGAGCTGTGCCAAAAGAGCACTTATCTCCGCGCCCACAAGGAGCTCATCTAAGCTCTGGGTGCTGATAAAGTGCAGCGCTGCGCCTCCTAAGATCAGCTCGCACTGATGGGTCGTGACTAAGTCGAGCTCCGTGCGCGCCCGCAGCTCAAGGCGAAACTCCTCGGGGCTGATGACGATGTCCTCTAAGCTGTAAGCATCGGGCACATCGTCCGGGGCTAAGGCAAAGGCATAGGTGCCCTGCGCATAGTAGGGTAAGGCGCCCGTCTGTGGCGAGTCCACCACTGCTTGCATCAGCGGGCTCAGGATACGCGCGGGCGCTTGCGCTAAGGCATAGCTCTGCGGTAGCGGTGCGACCGTCGGCGTGACCACGATGGGCGGCAGGGACATACTGCCACTGGCGCTATCGTATTGCCCTAGGGCCGTCTTAAGGCCGTGCAAGATAGCCTGCGCCTGCGTAAGCACATAGGCGCGCGTCTCATCGACTAGGCCCTGCAGCTGCAGATGGAGCTGATAGAGGCTTTGGTCGCAGCGCGCAGTGCCCTGCCTGATAAGGTCAATCAGGTTGAGGCCCGGGGCGATCAAGCGCGTCGCTGCCCCTAAGGGCACGGAGGTCTGGGTCGACTCATCGACTAAGTTTAAGGCGCTGTGCGTCGCGACCACCACGGCAAAGGGCACGTGCTGGGCATAGGCCATGAGCTGCTCAACCGCCTTGGGCTGAAACTCCACCGGCTGGCCTAAGGTGCTCTCTTCGACAAAGCCGGTGAGCAGCTCGGGATCATCGGGACTGAGGAGCTCATCTTGGGCCGCGGCCACTTGCGTCATGGCCTCTTGGTACAAAGCCTCAGCTGACGGCGCGCCCACCCCATAACCCAAGGCCAACAGCGGGTGCGCGCTGATGCGCGCCTCCAGCTCGTCCGTGCTTGCCACAAGCCCTCCTTAGTTGCGTCACAACTCCTATGTCAGATCCGATCGTGTTACTTAGGCGCCGCTACTTGGTGCGCTCGCCCTCGTCTAACCACTTCTGGGCCATCTTGATGATGGTCTCAAAGTTCATCGCGCCGCCGGTAAAGCCCGCGCGGTGGACAAAGATGGTGCCCTTAAGGCCGGTGACGGCATCAAGCTGCGCCTCATCAAGGCCGCGCCAGCTCTTGGGCGCAGGCAGCTTGTTCTTAAAGCGCTCGGCTTTAGAAAACGGCAGCGACTGGATGCGCCAGCCGCGCTTGCGGTCAGGATAGATCGCAAGTTGGCACTCGGCAAAACGGTCAAAGTGTGCCAGCACTGCCTGCGTCCACGGCAGCTTCTCATGCATGATGAGGAGCGGCCCGCCCTCATAGAGTGCTAAGACCTTAGCGATGCCCTGTTCGGTGTTGAGGGCGTTGATCGCAGCGTTGACGAGCAGGCTCTTTAAGAGCTTGACTGTGTTGGAGAATTGGGCGTTTTGCTCATCACCGGAGACATTAGGCAGGTTCTGCATCGCCACCAGATACGGCAGATCGGGGGTGTAGCGATAGAACTCGTTGAGCTCGTCCATGATTGCTTGATCGTGCGCGCTCTCAGGCTTAATCAAATCGTTGAGATACGAGTTGAGCTGGCCGTTGTCGTTGAGGTCGACCCCGTACATGATCTCCTGATCGATGCGCGTCTGCGCCGCAGTGAAGATGGCGTCGGTAAACTCCGCCTGCTCAAGCTCGCTGAAGTGCTCGTGGGCGATGCGCTCTAAGTACGGGCGGCCAAACTTAAGCCACATCAGGCCGGCGGTTGCATAGTGGATGCCGTTGTCGCGACTCAAGTTAAACTCATTGGAGTGGTGATCGAAGTGCTTGTCATCGTTGATGCCGGAGACATCGATGATGAGGTCAGCCGTCTCAAGGAGTTTGGGATCACGCGAGCGGATCACTTCGCAGTGATCGTAGAGGTAGGAGAGAATGGCGCAAGCGATCGTCTCATCAGCGTGAAAGGTACCATCATGGGTTGCAATTAACACTAGAAATTCCCCAGCCAGCTTTTGCAGGCACACATAACAACTCACTTGCCCGAAGGCAGCTTCTTATCTTAGCACGCCCCGCGCTGCGCGCGAAAACGCCGCCCCGCGGGGCAGCGTCGGGCGGGTCGCGCCGCGCGCGGGGACGGGCGCAGCGCAGAACAGCGCGGCGTTAGCGCAGCTTGACCTTAGCTTCAAGCTTGGGCGTGCTGACGCCCGCAAGCGGCACCAATTGCTCGACCAAGGCCGAGCGCAGCTCCGGAGCCGGAACCGGGCAATGGGCATCGACCGACTTTTGGATCGGCAGGGGCTCATCATCGCCCCCGGTGGCGCTGCCGCTTAAGGTCAGCGGCTCGGCTGCGTTGATGTCGACGCTCTCCGAGAGCGCCAGCAATACCGCCGACTGCTCTTGCTTGCGGCTTTCATCGGCCACCAGCTGCAGCACATTACGGGTCGGAGCGACCGGCGCCACGGTGAGCTCACCTGAACTTGCCTCAGCCGTGTGCTGGGCTAAAAGCGAGCTCATCTCTTGCGGGCTGACCTCAAGGCTTGAGCTGCTATTGAGCGGAAGCTTCGGGCTTAAGTAGTTGGCATCAGCCGTGACCTTGCTCGGGTCAAAGCTCGCCACTGACGTGAGCGTGAGCTCATCTTTTACCTGCGGCAGCTCATTGCCCACGGTCATGGCCTCCGGTTTGATCGGGTCGAAGGCCGCGGCGTCGGCGGCGAGCTGGGCTTTATGGGCCTGACGCTTTAAGTAGCGCTCGCGGGCCTTTTGCTTTTCCTGTTGGCGCTTGAGCTGCTCTTGCTCGCGCACTTGGGCGGCGCGCTCCTTTTGCTTGTTTTGCAGCGCCTCACGGAAGATTGGCGTAACTTGGAAGATGACGTTGTTGATGCCATCGAAGTTGAAGTTATGGCCGAGCAGGCGATAGATGAGCTGGCGCTCAGCCTGTTGGAGCTGAGCGTGCTCTTCTTTGAGCGCTTGCTCAATGGTCGGCTTGAACATGCCCATCACCGCATTGGCGCTTTGGATGTTGGAGCTGACCAGATAATCCGGGGTTAAGGCCGACGGCAGCAGACATTCATCAAGCTGCGCCCCCATTTGCGCAAGCAGCTGGGCGCTATTGGTGGTATAGCTGCGCTCAAGCGGCGGCGTGGCGCGATAGCGGCGATCGCTCTCGGCCGTGTCATAGCTCAGCGCGCTCTCATCGGCGCGCCATTGCAGCAGCTCCGGCGACAAGGCCACACCATTGACCGTGCGCTGGGTTGGCGCAAGCTCCAAAGGCGAGAGCCCAGCCTTATCAAAGCCCAAGACTGGAGGGCTGAGACGACGCGGCTGCTGGGCGGCGAGCGCTTGGCTCAGCTTATTGAGCTTTGGCACATGGCGCGGTATCAAGGCGTTTTGCGTCCTGGCCTGTAAGGTCAAGGTTGAAGTCAGCTCGACCTGAGGGGTGAGCGGTGCCATGAGCGGCGTCCACGCCGTGCTCTCCTGCGCGAAGACTTGTGCGGCCTGCGCGCCCATAACGTGGTTGTCGGCGCGCTCAGCGTCCCATAAGTTCGGGGTGCGGCTCAAGCCAAAGCTCGATCCGGCCTCAGGCAGCACGCTGGCGCTGCCGAGCGCATTGACCTGCGCCACCGCCTCGGTGCTATCGAGCACCGGCGTCGGTTCCAGCTCGGACTCAACTGCCACCGGTTCCGGCACCGCCTCCGGCGCAGTCTCCGGCTCGGCGGCAACGCTCTGCCACGAGGCACCTTGCAAGGCGCCGCGGCCCGTGTCGACCTGACCTGCGAGCGCAATGCGCTTGCGGTTGGCGTGCAGGCTGAAGATTGGCCCTGAGCTGTACTGGCCGAAGTGGCGGTACATGAAGTCCTGCTGGCGCTCGGTCAAGAGCTCATCTAAGAGTTGGCTGCCGCTGAGCGGCTGGCTGCGCAAGAGCGCAAAGAGGCGCGAGAACTTGAGGTTGTACAAAGCCTCGTCCTGGTGCTCAAGCCACTGGTGCTTACCCCAGATGAGGTAGCGGTAGAACAGGAAGTTCAAGAACTCCGCGTGGTCAGAGAAGAAGTCGGTCGGGCCCTTCTTGCCCATCAAGAAGGCAGCCTCATGGGCGACCATCTTGTTGGTGTCAAGGAGCTTGCGCTCCGGCAGTGGCAGCAGGGTGTAGTTCTTGAGGTACTCAAGATTGCCCTGCAGCACAGTGGTGCCGTCAGGCAGGCGCGGCTCCCACTTGGCGCGCAGCTCCTCAAGCAGCGCATCGGCGCTCTCAAAGTCCGGGGCGGTGCAGAGCAAGGCGCTGTCGGCCATGAACTCCTTGCGCTCGGTGCTTGGCAGCTGGTAGCTGTCAAATTGCAGTACCTCAAGCAGGTTGTACTGCAAGGTCGCCTCCGGGTAGTGCTTGCGCAGCGCCTTATCGAGGAAGCGGCACTTGAAGGCGGCGAGGGCAAAGCACAGGTGCTGGCAGCCCAAGGATTTGAACTGCCCTAAGATCGTATCCCAGAAGCTCAGGGAGGTACGCTTGGAGCTAAAGTCAGGGATGACGCTTAGGAGGTCTTTGCGCCCGTCCAAGGTCACGCCCACGATAAAGAGCTCGTGCTCGACGTAGACGCGCTTGCGCCCGAGCTTAAAGTGCACCGGGTAGGTGTCAAAGTACACCAAGGCGTAGGCGCTCTCTAAGTTGTGGCGGTGGGCAAACCACGACAAGGCCGGGGCTTGCATCGCGGCGATGAAGTCGGTGACTTCGCGGCGCTTGATGAAGCGCTTGAAGTCGAGCGCGTAGTGGTCGATGATGTCGCGCTTGCTCACACCCTCGATAAAGAGCAAGAAGGCCGGCAGGCCAACATAGGCAATGCCGTTTTCTTGGGTGCGCACGCGCTTGACCTCAGCGATGAGGTCATGGAAGATGCCGTCGGCATCGTTGCGCTTTTCCCACCCTTCGAGCCACTTGCCGATGACATCGGGGCCGGAGATCGGCTTGTTGACGCGCTTGATTGGCGCAAGAAGCAGGTTGGCGCGCACATTGTGCGGCTGCTTGGCCGATTCGATCTCAAGCGGATCGTCGTAGTCCGGGGTACGGTCTTGGGTCTTGATGCCGAGCGTGACCACGGTGCCCGGCTCAAAGCGGTTTTGCACCACCGCCTCAGGGCTCGGGTCATAATGCTTGCCCGCGGCGCGCAGCTGGGCTAAAGCCTCCTTTCGAGCCTGCTTGACCTGCGCTTCGTGCTCAACGCGCTTCAAGCGCTTCTTGGCCACGCGCTCAGGGAGCTTGGCGAGCTCCTCAGGGGCAGTAAAGAGCTCACGCTCATAGGTCGGGCGGCGGCGCGTGATCCTGATCTTACGGCCGTCCTTGCGCGTGACCTTGATGAAGGTCTTGCGCTTTTTGAGCGTGCCGTCCTCATTGAGGCGCGTGGCCGGTACCTGTACCTGCGTGCCCGGCACCGTCACCATGACTGGGCGCTTGAGCTTAAGCGGCTTGCGCTCCCCACCCTCATCATCAAAATCAGAGCCGCGCTCAAGGCCCAAGCCGGCCTCACTGGCGGCCCGGCCGATGCGGCCTGAATGGAGCTCGGAGAGCTCATCTTCGTCGCCGCGCAGGGCGGCCATGGTATTGCTGACTGGGGAGTGATATTCCTCACCGCGCGCCGCTGCGGCCGCTTGGGCCAGCTTCTTGGCGGCGTACTTACTTAAACGTTTGGGCGCACTGGACTCAGTGGTCTCAGGCTCCGGCTTCGACGAGCGTCGCGACATGAAGTTCTACCTGTAATCAAGGCGTACGATGGCCACGCTGACTCAGCCTCAAGCGCGACAGTAGCCGCTAACTTCAGGCCTCTTCCGTCATTTAGGCCAAAGTAAGCCCGCAAGGGGCTTAAAGTAGGCCCCCACGGGGGCTTAAAAAGATAAAACCTGCGCCCACCACGCACGCAGCTGGTAGCAGGCAGCAGGTTTCGGTTTAATCCTATTGTAGTGATTTTAGGGCAAAGGACAAGTTACTTGTCCGCCGTCGGCTTCGCCGCTCCCACCTTGTCGGCGTCCGCGCGCTCCGCCGTAGGTTTAGCCTCACTCTCCGCGGCAACGGCAGGGGCCTTTGCAGGGACAGTGCTTGGCTCCGCAGCAGGCACGGCCTCACTCGCAGTAGCTACAGCAGGAGTCTCTGCCGCTGGAGTGGCGGCCGCAGTAGCCTCCGCAGCTGCCGGAGCAGGATCCGCGGCGCCCACGGCCTTAGGAGCTGGGCGCTTGGACTTGTCCGGGAAGATGAACGAGGCGACGATGCCGAGGCCCAAGATCACCGCGATGACGCCGAGTGAGGCGTAGACGCTGATGTCGAGGCCAAAGCCAAAGAGGTGGAGGCTAGCGCCTGCGGCAAGCTTGAAGGCGATGAAGAATAATAAGATCGTGACCGCCTTTTCGAGGTGGATCAGGTACTGGCGCATCGCGTCTAAGACAAAGTACATCGAGCGCAGACCTAATACTGCGAAGATCATGGCCGAGTAGACGATGAGCGGCTCGCGCGAGACTGCGATCACGGCCGGTACCGAGTCAAAGGCGAACATGACATCGGTGGTCTCGATCACCGCAAGGCATAAGAAGAGCGGCGTGGCGAAAATCGGGCCGTGGCGCTTTAAGACTAAGCCTTGGTTCTCAGGCTTTTGCATCTCAGCCTTGACGTGCTCCTGGGAGATGAAGAAGGAGTGGCCCACGAGGCGCGGGAATACCGGGAAAAAGAGGCGCACCGCGCGGAAGGCGAAGTGGTGGCTGTAGTCGGCATTCTCCTCGCTAGCGTCATCTTTTTTGCGCAGCATCATGAAGCCCGAGGCCGCGACCAAGAGGGCAAAGAGGAACTCGACCACCGGGCCCATAGCAAACAAGGCCGAGCCGATCAGCACGAAGAGCAATCTAAAGAAGATCGCGCCCAGAACGCCCCAGTAGAGCACGCGGTGGCAGAACTGCTCGGGGATCTTAAACCAAGCGAAGATCGCCATCATGACAAAGAGGTTGTCAACCGATAGGGCCTGCTCAAAGAGGTAACCGGCCAAGAACAGCGAGGCGACTTGACCATTGAAGTGGACGTAGAGGAAGAGGGCAAAGCACATCGAGACCGCAATCCAAAAGAGGGTCCACATGATGGCTGACTTTAAGGCGATGGGCTTGTCCTTACGGTGCACCCAGATGTCAACGCTTAAAGCGAAGAGGGCGACGATACCAAAGACCACCATGGTCTCGGTTTCAAGGCCGATATGGGTATTGGCCATGGGATCGACTACCGGAGTCGTGGAAGGTGACAATTGCAAAGTTCCCAATGAGAAAAGACACAACAAGAAGTTTGCGGGCAAAACCAAGTTTCCACCCAAATCTAGGATCTTAACGCGCCAATGTTAAGACTATGTTAAGCCCCGCCGCAAAGCTCTCTGCCCGAGCACGGCCGCCGCTTTGCGCCCCAGCTTGGGGCGCCTGCGCTGCCGCGTTTGCGCGCCGCGCCGCAGGCCATCGTTCGCCTCCGGGCAGACCGTTCCGGTTGCATCAGCTGCGGGCCTCGCAGCATAACTTCAGGTTGCGTCAGCCCCAACTGCGGCGGCCCACCCGCCCAAACCCTTACACGGCCCGGGCCGATCCGCATCTTGCAGGCCGCGGGTGCGCGTCCGGGGACGCTCAGGCTCGGGCTAATTGGGCCTCATCAGGCTGCGGGCCACTGCGCGTTTCTGCCGTTTAGGCCGCGGCTGCGCTAGCCGCTTGCCGTCCCACGCTCCGGGCCGGTAGTGCGGTCTCGATGGAGATAGAGCGCGGGCTGACCTTGCCTCAACTCGAGGCGCGGGCCACTCTTAGTGGCCTCTGCGGCGTGACCTCAGGCGGCGCGATACCACCGCGGCGGTCGCTTAGTCCATATGGCGCGGTTGGACAGAATGGACGTATTCGTCCAGCACCTGCGGCATCTGCGTGGCGACATCGCGGTTTGGGTAGCCCAAACGCAGCATAGTGCTGTTCGTATCTCGGTTGGTTGTAGACTCCTTGATGGTCAAGTAGCCCGTTTGGAACATCAGCGGCAGGAGCTTGATGTCCGCGCGCTCGACCGAGGTGAGCAGCTGCATGTCGGTCAGAGTGACGTTACCGGCTTGCAGCTGCGGGTAATCGTAGTCGAGGTCGAGCTTGAGGCTCTTGAGGTAGTGCGGCAGGCTCTCACCGCTGCGCACCGTGTCCATCCAGTAAGATATGAACTACCGACTGACTTACGTCAGCGGTTTCGCAGCGTCGCAACTGCTTTTAGTAATGCTCCGCAATCAGCTTTTTGATGCAGGTTACGGATCACTACGGGCATGTCCACAATGCCCCCATCAGGTAGGAGCAAAAAGCTCGTTCCTGAGTTCTTAGAGGGTATTATACATGATCAAAATGTGCGACACCAGCCGCTTTCATCCCCACGCTCACGCATGGGGAATTACGCGGCATTAGTTAAACTCCGGCACTGCTGGGGAGCCTGCGGTGACCAGCGGGACCAAGAACTGGTTGAGGGCCAAAGGACAGTACAGACGCCCTCGGGCTTCGGTGTCAAAGCAGTAGCCACCGTAGTAGTCTTGCAGCTGCTCTCTGAGCTCGGTCGTGCTCAGGTGCAAGTGCTGAGCTGCCGCGCTGAGATACGGCGCGTAGTCCTGTTCTAACTCCGTTGAGGTGATGTCCAGCAAGGAGTCCACCCCACAGAGCGTATCGTGACTGAGATCGGAGATGTCATATCCTGCCCATGTTTCTAAGGAGTTGAAGGGCATGCTCCCGGTGACCATGATGAAGCGGGCGTTAGCGATCCCACGCAGCCAGCGATAGACCTTGGTTAGTACCTGCTTGATGACATTGAAAGCTTCGGGTTGGTCGAGGTGCTCGAGGAGCGCGCTATCCCAGTTGTCGATCAAGAACACCAGCACGTGCTCGCGTGAGATGCGCTTGACTTTATTGAGGAAGCGGTCAAAGGTGCTGGGCTCTTGCGCAAACTCTAAGACCAGAGGGAAGCCTGCGGCACAGTAGGCTTTGGTGATCAAACCTTTGAACGAGGCCTCAAAGGTCGAGGCGTCATCACCTTGGAGCTGTGAAAACGGCAGCCAGATTACCGGGTAGGTGCGCCGCTCGCGCCAATGACCGTAGATAGCCATGCCCTCAAAGTTGCGGTCGCCGTGGGCAAAGAGATCGGCCAGCATCGACAGCATCAAGGTCTTGCCCATGCCGTGTGGGCGGGAGATGAAGATCTTGGTCAGGCAGGAGACTAAATCGTTCAGCGCCTTGGTCTTGTCGACCAAGAACAGCTGATCCTTGCGGATCTGAGCCCAGTCGGAGACGCCGAGGGGCAAAGGTTGCAATGAAGGCATGGCATGATCCTCTCTCTATTTGCTCACCTAACTTCAATCTCAAGCTCCGGGCAGGACGTTGCGGTCACTATGAAGCTGGGCCTTACGGCGTTGGGGCCGGTGCGGTCAGCACCTATTGGGGATTATCTGCAGATGCTTTACCCTCTCGCAGCTTAACAATCCAATTAGGATTGGTCGCGCGCCAAGCGACAACGCGCTGCTCGTCAGCGGCGATGATGAGTTTGAGCAGAGTATGAGCGGTGTATTGAGGCTCAAGGTCAAAGTAACGCTTGTAATCACGGCGCGGGATGATATCGATTGCGATGATGATAACTTGACAGTTAGGCGTTTTGATCTCAATCATCCCTCGGCTACGATCCACCGTGCAGGTCAGATGGTCTTGGAGCCAATGCTGTAAGATCGTGAGATAGAACCCCTCCCGCGGGACGGCGAAGGCGCTGTAGTCAATGTAGTGGCCGTCTAAGAGCTGATTGAGAGCGTAGCAAGCTACATCGAACTGGTTAGTAAAGAGGGATTGTATCAGGAGCATCTTGGAAGTGCGGGTGATTCCGGCACTAGAGATGTGTCGATCGATGTATTCGTCCACCAAAGGCAGTACCTGCTGGGCGACATCGCGGTTTGGGTAGCCCAAGGTCAAGCGGTGGGCGCCAGTTTGCAAGTCAGAACATGCCTCTTTGATAGTCAAGTAGCCCGTTTGGAGCATCAGCGGTAGAAGCTTGATGTCGTCGCGCTCGATTGAGTTAATCTGCTGCCTCTCGGTCAGGTAGACTTTATTGGCTTGGAGTTGCGGGTAGTCGGAGTCGAGGTCAAGCTTGATGCTTCTTAGATAGTACGGCAGTGCTTGATAGGCATTGGAGGCTTCCATCCAATAGGATCGGAATTGTGGTATATCTTGGGAAGATTCCGAGACAATCGTCACAAAGAACTTGTTAAGGGCAAGAGGACAGTACATTTGCCCTGGGGTGGGGGCAAAGTCGTCAAATATTGAGCGGTAGACTCGGTAGTCGAAGCAGTAGCCGCCGTATTGGTTCTGCAACCATTGGGTGAGCTGGGCAGTGCTAAAGTTCAAGCGCTGGGCGGCCGTGCTGAGATACGGCGCGTAGTCCTGCTCTAACTCCTCTGGGGTGATGCCCAGTAGGTCTGACCATTCCTCATTGCGGCTGATATCGTTGATATCTACCCCTGTCGCTCCGGCCAGATCATTAAAGGACATGATACCAGTTACCATTAGGAAGCGGACGTTAGTGAGTCTGCGTAGCCAACGGTAGACCTTGGTTAGTACCTGCTTGATGTCAGCGTAAGCTTCGGGTTGGTCGAGGTGCTCAAGGAGGGCACTATCCCAGTCATCGATCAAGAACACCAGCTCGTGGTCGCGGGAGATGGACTCAACTTTCTGCAAGAAGCGCTCAAAGGTGCTGAGCTCTTGCTCAAACTCTAAGACCTGAGTTAGGTCGGCCGCACAGTAAGCTTTAGTGATCAAGCTTTGAACCGAGGACTCGCAGTAGGCTGTGTTGTTACCTTCGATCTTAGAGAAGTCGAGCTTGATCACCGTGTAGATGCGCTGTTCAGGCCAAAGATCATAGATGGCCATGCCCTCAAAGTTCTTGTTGCCATGGGCAAACAGATCGGCCAACATAGACAGCAGCATGGTCTTGCCAATACCGTATGGGCGCGAGATAAAGACTTTGCGCAGGTTTTGGACTAAATCACCCAGTAACGCGGTTTTGTCGACCAAGAACAGATGATCCTTGCGGATCTGAGCCCAATCGGATACGCCGAGGGGCAAAGGTTGCAATGATGGCATGGCAGCACCTCACTCTAACTTTTAGAGCATAGTGTGCCATACATCGCATAATTTGTCTTGACCGCTTTCCGCCGCGCCCGTATGCGGTTGCTGGGCGTGCTCTCGGGTTGCGTCAGCCCTAACTGCGGCGGCCCACCCGCCCAAACCCGTTCCACGGCCCGGGCCGATCCGCATCTTGCAGGCCGCGGGTGCGCGTCCGGTGACGCTCAGGCTCGGGCTAATTGGGCCTCATCAGGCTGCGGGCATCTGCGCCAAGGTAAGGCTGCGGGCCATGCGGCGTAGCCTCAGGTTGCGTCAGCCCCAACTGCGGCGACCCACCCGCCCAAACCCTTACACGGCTTGGGCCGATCCGCATCTTACAAGCCGCGGGTGTGCGTCCGGGGACGCTCATGCTGGTGCCACTCTCACTCGCCTTAGGCTTAGGGAAGGCCGCGGCGGCCTTCCTCTCATGTTGCCCTAAGGTCTTTTCTTGATGGTTGGCTTCTTTGTGACGAGCTTGTTCTTTAGGTTGACGGGTGGAACTATGCCGTCTCGCACACCAATGGTTGGATCTGGATTGAACTCGCGCCAAGCTACGATTCGATGTTCTTTTGCATCAAGCACAATCACCACGCCCAACACTGCTTTGCCTTCATTATGGTAGTTAACACCATAGCCATTGTTGCAAATTTGCAGGTTGGCAGGCAGAAGTAAGTTCTGGATGAGCCACTCGCTGGTCTCGGCTAAGGTGTAATCACGATGACCATTCTTCGGGATGAGCTTGAGCTCGATGACGATGACCTGCCCTTGATGTGTGGTAAGCTCAATGTCCGAGCGGCCGCGGTAGTTGTGGGTCTTTTGCCGAACATCTTTGTACAGCTCTTGGAACCACATGGAAAAGACCGTGCGATAGAAGGCCTCGCTGGCGTTGCTAAAGACGTCATAGAGAATCCTGTCAGCAAGGAGCTCGTTTAGGTGCTTACAAGCTTGATCGAACTGGTTGTAATCTAATGCTTGCGCCAGCTTACTTTTGAGTTCTGATGCGCCGTTGCCTTGGGCCTTGATTCTCTCTTGCACCAATTCGTTTAACTAATGCCGCGTAATTCCCTATGCGTAAGCGTAGGGATGTAAGCGGCCAATACCAACATATGTTATAATGCTCCCAAGAACTCAAGAAAGGACGTTTTGTCCCTACTTGATGGGGGCATTGTGGACATGCCCGTGAAGATCCTAACTTTTAGGATGTTCACTAAAAGCAGGGCAGCGACCCTGCGAAACCGCTAACGTAAGTCAGCGGTAGTTCATCACCTTAATGAATTCTTTAGATACATCAAGGTTAGGATAGCCTAAACGGAAGGCGGCGTCGCCTGTCAGCGGATCTGTGGTCGACTCTTTGATGGTTAGATAGCCAGATTGCGCCATCACAGGTAAGAGCTTAACCTGCGACCAGCCGACGGAGCCTGTAAAATCGTTCTTGGAGAGAATGACGTTGTTGTCTTGTAGTTGCTGGTATTCGGCTCCGAAGTCAAAACGGATGCTGCGCAGGTAGTTCTTTAACGCATCGCTGGCGGAGGCGGCCTTCATCCAGTAAGATTCAAACTGCGGCAGCTGCTGAGAATCATTGACAATCGGCACAAAGAACTTGTTGAGGGCATATGGGCAATACAGGTGGACTTTAGCCTCAGAATCAAAGCAAAAGCCATCATAGTAAGCCTTAAGCTGCTCGAGAAGCTTCGCTTCACTTACATCTAAGCGTTGGGCGGCCTTGGTGATGTAAGGAGCGTAGCAGGTCTCTAACTCTTCTTGAGTTACGCCCAGTAAACTTGCCCATCGCGGCTCCATGCTAATGTCTTGGGTGTCTTGTCCAGTAAACAAGGAGGCTTCTTTATAGCGCATGATGCCGGTGACTAAGAGGAAGCGGACATTAGGGAGCCCGCGCAGCCACTTGTTAAACTTGCTGAGCACACCTAGTACTGCATTGTAGGCTTCTTCGTTGTTGAGGTTAGCCGAGAGTCCTTGATCCCACTCATCGATCAAGAAGACGAGATCGTGATCTTGGAAGGAGACGGCGACCATCTTGAGGAACTCGTCAAAGGATCTTGCCTCCTTTTCCAAGTCTATGATTTGAGTAAAGCCTGCTGCCACATAGGCCATCTTAAGGGAGATTCTGAGCTGATTTTCATAAGTAGCTACATCTTTTCCCTCCACATCCATGAACGAGAACTTGATCACCGGGTAGGTGCGTTGCTCGGGCCAATGGCCATAGATGGCGAAGCCTTCAAAGTTGCGGTCGCCGTGGGCAAATAGATCAGCCAACATGGAATGCAGCAATGACTTGCCCATGCGCCGCGGCCGGGAGATGAAGATTTTGATCTGCTCGGTGACCAGCACATTTAGACGGTCTGTTTTGTCGATCAGAAACATGTTCTGTCTGCGGATCGTAGGCCAATTACTGACGCCAATTGGCAAGTTTTGCAAGGACTGCTTTGACATGCTATCTCCTTGTCCGTATGGGCCTTCTGCAGACCACCCTTCTTAAGGGACGATGATGGTAAACTACCATGACAGTATCTTAACTTTAGTTTTAAACGTCAAGTGTAAGGGCCCAAGAGAGTCTATGAGTACAGTTACTTAGCCTTCGTATAAGGATTGGCGTTAGCTGGCTAAGCTTGCCGCTTGCTGTCCCACGCTCCTGGCTGGTAGTGTGGTCTCTATGGGGAAGGGGCTGAGTTGACCTTGCCTGTATTCGGGGCGCCGGCCACTCTGAGCGGCCGCTGCTGCTTGGCCTCAGGTTGCGCCGCCCCAACTGCGGCGGCCCACCCAACCCATTCCTGCCCACGGCCCGGGCCGATCCGCATCTTGCAGGCCGTGGGTGCGCGTCCGGGGACGCTCAGGCTCAGGCCACTGAGGCCGCATCAGGCTGCGGGCCACTGCGCGTTTCTGCCGTTTGGGCCGCGGCTGCGCTAGCCGCTTGCCGTCCCACGCTCCGGGCCGGTAGTACTGTCTCTATGGAGAAGGGCGCGGGCTGACCTTGCGCGCATTCAGGTGCGGGCTACAGGCAGTTGCGGCACTGTCTCAGGCTTAGGCCGCGCCCCGCACGGGGGCGGGCGCGAGCAACGCGAGTTGCGCGCAGAGCGCGCAGCGCGGCAGCGCCGCGGCCGCAGGCCGGGGAGCCGCTGACGCGTTAGAGCAGGCCCTTTTGGGCGGCGAGGTACTTGACGGTGGCGTCTGCCATCGGGCTTTCGTCAAAGCAGCTCTTGGTGCCCTTGTGGCAGGTTGGGCCGTCGGGGCGGGCTAAGACTAAGAGCGTGTCCTTGTCGCAGTCAGTGGTAATGGCGCGCAGGTGCAGGTAGTTGCCACTTTCCTCGCCCTTGGTCCAGAGCTTTTGGCGGTCGCGCGAGTAGAAGGTGACTAAGCGCGTCTCTAAGGTCTTCTCTAAGGCCTCTTGGTTCATGTAGCCTAGCATCAGCACTTGGCCATCTTGGGCGTTTTGCACAATGGCCGGGATCAGGCCGTGACCCTTGTCAAAGTCGAGTTCCTCGATCTTCTCAAAGCCGTGACGATATTCAAGCACGACAAATCACTCCTTGGGCGCTGAGGTATTGCTTGAGCTCAGCGATGTTGATCAAATTCTTGTGGAATACGGATGCCGCGAGCGCGCCGGAGACGTCCGCCTGCTCAAAGGCCTCGAGGAAATGCTCCATGGTACCGGCGCCACCTGAGGCGATGAGGGGCACGTGGCAACGCGCCTGCACAGCCTGAAGCTGCTTGATGTCGTAGCCATTCTTCATGCCGTCTTGGTTCATCATGTTGAGCACGATCTCACCGGCGCCGCGGCGTTGCACCTCCTCGACCCAGTCGAGGGTGCGCCAGCGCGTGGTCTTGGTGGTGTTAACGTCACCGGTAAACTGCTTGACGAGGTATTCCCCTGAGGCCTCATCGTAGAAGCTATCGATACCTACGACCACGCATTGCACCCCGAAGCGATCGGAGAGCTTGGTGATAAGCTTGGGGTCAGAGAGCGCCGGGCTGTTGATGGAGATTTTGTCGGCGCCATAGGCTAAGATCTCTTGGGCTTGCTCGATGCTGCGGATGCCGCCTGCGACCGCGAAGGGAATGTTGATAACCTCGGCGATCTTGGCCACCCACGACTTGTCGACCTTATTGCCATGGGCCGAGGCGGTGATGTCGTAGAAGACCAGCTCGTCGGCGCCTTCGTCGGCGTAGCGCTGTGCAAGATCAACAATCGAGCCGACCACCTCGTGGTTTTTGAATTGGACGCCTTTGACCACCACGCCATCGCGCACGTCAAGGCAAGGAATGATTCTTTTGGCTAGCATGGACGCTCCTGAGCCCTGCGCAGGCCACTGGCGTGGCACTGCGAGGGCGGCTGTGGTTTAGTCGTTAGGCCATAAGGCTAAGGCCTGCTCGAGGGTAAAGGCGCCAGTGAGTAGGGACTTGCCTAAGACCGCGCTCTTCATGTGGATGGCGCGCAGCGCCTTTAAGTCCTCTAAGCTTGAGATGCCGCCCGAGGCGATGATATCAAGCTCAGGGTAGCGCGCCGTGAGCTGGGCGTAGAGCGCGACATTAGGGCCTTGCATCATGCCGTCCTTGGCGATGTCGGTGATGAGCACGTGCTTAAGCCCGGCGGAGCTAAACTGCGCAATCAGGTCGTAGACGCTCTGCTCGCTCAGCTTGAGCCAGCCGTGGGTCGCGACCATCGGCACATTGTCCACGAGCTTGACGTCTAAGGCGAGGGTAATGGCCTCCGGGCCAAATTCGGTGAGGAGCTTGAGGCCAAGCTCGGGGTTCTTGATCGCGGCCGAGCCTACGACGACGCGTTTGACGCCGAGGCTCAAGAGCTCCTCGACATCCTCATAGGAGCGAATGCCGCCGCCGGTTTGAATGGGGCAGGGGCTGCTTGCCACCAGCTCGGCGATCAGGCCTAATTGGCGCTCCTTAGGGTCTTTAGCGCCATCTAAGTCGACGAGGTGGATTAAGGCGGCGCCTTGCGCGGCGTACTCTTTGACCTTTTGCACCGGGTCTAAGGCAAAGACGGTCTTTTGGTCGAAGTCACCTTGCTTGAGGCGCACAACTTGACCTGAAATGAGATCTAAGGCAGGAATTAACATGGTTAGCCCTCAAGCGCTAAGAAGTTGCGTAAGATCTGCGCGCCGACCGCGCCCGACTTCTCCGGGTGGAATTGCACGCCCATGAAGTTGTCGCAGGCGATGGCGGCACTGAAGTCTTGGCCATAGTTGCAGCGCGCAATGGTGTGCGGCCCGACATCTAGGCAATAGCTGTGGACGAAGTAGACAAAGGCCCCATGGCCGTCGTGCCCGTCAGGCAGCCCGGCAAAGAGCGGGTGGCCGTTGTGGACAATCGTATTCCAGCCCATATGCGGCAGCGGCAGAGCGCCGCACTCGAGGCGGTGCACCGTGCCCGGCACAATCCCTAAGGTCTTGATCTGCTCAAGGCCACTGCCAAGCGGCACTTCGGTCGAGCCGGTGGCTTGCACCTGCATGCCAAGACAGATGCCAAGGAGCGGGCGCTTACAGCTGACCACGAAGTCCATCAGCTCGCTGTGCGCTTGCGCCTCGCTTTTACACAGCTGCGGCACCTGCTCGAGGCTGCAGCCTAACAGACCGGCCATTACGGCGCTCGCCGACCCCACTCCGGGCATGATGATCTTATCGCAGAGCTTGAGGGTGCCGACCTCATCTGAGATCACGACCTCGGTGTCACTGAGGCCTTGGCGCTTTAAGGCCTGCAGCACCGAGTTAAAGTTAGCCGACTTGGTGTTAACTATTCCGACGCGCATACAATTCTCCTCGCGCTGTGACCGGCCGCCCCGTGCTCTCCTTGACCTGAGCTAAGGAGCCTGATAGACGGGCCTGAGGGGCGGCGGGGGGCGGCTACAGGGTGCCCTTGCTCGACGGCAGCTCGGTGCCGACGACCTTGAGGGCCGGGCGCAGAGCGCGGCCAAAGGCCTTAAACAGCGCTTCGACCTGATGGTGCGCATTGCCCGAGGTGACCTTCATGTGCAAGGTCAAGCCCATGGCCACCGCTAAGGACTCAAAGAAGTGGCTGACCATTTGGGTCTCAAAGCCATTGATGTCCTCACGCGTAAACTCAGCGTTGAGCTCAAACTCGCAGTGCGGGCGCCCCGAGATATCGAGGGCCACCGTGATGTTGTGGTCTTCGCTCTCCGTGGCGGGCGCAGCCGCAACTTGGGCCTGCTCGTTGATGGTGACCAAGTGATCGGCGCTCACCGCAAAGACTTGGGCCATGACCTCGTCCATTGGCACGACAAAGCCGAAGCGGCCGATGCCGCGCTTGTCGCCTAAGGCCTGCTTTAAGGCCGTACCTAAGGCAATGCCGGTATCCTCAATGGTATGGTGGCCGTCGACCTTGAGGTCACCGTCGACCTTGACCGTGAGATTGAAGTTGCCATGGGTCGCGATTTGGTCGAGCATGTGGTCAAAGAAGCCAATGCCAGTATCGATGTGGCTCTCACCACTGTGGTCGAGGTCGACCGTGAGGTCGATCTTGGTCTCGCGCGTATTGCGTACCACGTGCGCTACGCGGGGCGCAGAGGCATTGTGGCCTTGTAAGATGGTGGCGACGATCCCATCCCAGGTCAGGGACTGATTGCTGCCGTCCCCGACTTTGAGGCCGGTGATGCCCATGGCTTGAGCCATGGCAAGGTCAGTCGCGCGATCGCCAATGAAGTAGGAGCTGCTGCGCTCCCAGCTGGGGTCATTGAGGTAGGCCTGCACTAAGCCAAGCTTAGGCTTGCGGCACTCACAATGATCCTCAGGCTTGTGCGGGCAGATTAAGACCTGCTCAAAGTCGATGCCTTGCGACTCCAAGGTATTGAGGATAAGCTCATGGGCCGGAGTAAAGGTCTCAAGCGGAAAGGACTCGGTGCCCAAGCCATCTTGATTGGAGACCATGACAAGGCTATAACCTGCCTCTTGCAGGCGCAGCAGGGCGGGGATGACGTGGGGCAGAAACTTGACCTTGTCTAAGGCGTCGACTTGGTAGTCCTCAGGCTCATAGACCAAGGTGCCGTCGCGGTCGATAAAGAGATACTTCTTCACAGACACCTCATTAGACCAGTGCCGTTAAGGTGCGCATCACCTCATCTAACTCCTCAGGGGTGCCGATGGTGATGCGGATGCAATTCTTCAGGCCCGGCTTGGTCTCAAAGGAGCGCAGGATGATGCCCTTTTGTACCATGGCGTCGAAGACCTTTGGGCCATCGCTAAACTCGATTAAGAGGTAGTTGGCGCACGATGGGTAGACGCGCTTGACCAGCGGGGACTCACCGGTCATGAGCTCTTGCAGGCTGTGCTCAAACTTCTCACGCAGCTCAATGGTCTTGGCGACGCGCTCGCGCATCAGCTCGATGCCGCCGCGGGCAAGAGCCTGCTTGGCAATCTGAGCGACTGGATCTGGGATTGGGTACGGGTCGATCACCTTGGTCAGTAAGGCGATGATGTCCGGGTGAGCAAGGGCAAAGCCGCAGCGAATACCGGCTAAGGCAAAGGCCTTAGATAGGGTGCGGGTCACGATGAGGTTCGGGTAGTCGGCCAAGAGTGGCACCGTGGTGGCCTCCGGCTGAAACTCGATGTAGGCCTCATCCATGACAAAGAGCACCTCCGGGAAGTCGGCAAGCAGGCGCTTTAAGTCATCATGGCCAAAGAGCTGACCTAAGGGATTGGCTGGGCTGTCGATGAAGACGGCCTTGACCTTAAATGGCGCGGCCTTGATGCCAGCGGCGATGACTTCGTAGTCGAGGACAAAGCCCGGCTTGCGCGTGGCGTGGAAGGTTTGGGCGCGATTGGTGGTCGCGGCGATCTCGTACATGCCATAGGTTGGCGGGGCAATGACGATGCCTTCACCGACCTCGCAGAAGGTGCGGATGATAAGACCGATCGCTTCATCGGAGCCGCGGGTGACTAAGACTTGGTCGCGGCGCAGCCCGACGTAGTCGGCCATGGCTTGGACTACTTCAAAGGGCTGGCAATCCGGGTAGCGGTTTAAGGTGGTCGAGTTGAAGATGTAAAACTCGGACTTCGGCGCCTCATTGGCGTTTAAGAAGGTGTGGCCGTGCCCGCCGATGCGACGGGCACTTTGGTAAGGCTCCAGCTCTTGCACGTGCTGGCAGGCAAGCTTAGTTAAATCGATCATGGTTCTGTCAAATTCAGTGAGCCGCCGCCCCCAGCGGGGGCGGGCGGCAGCGCCGGGACGGGCGCGTAGGGCCGGACGCCGCGCTATGGCGGCGCAGCCAAGGGCGGCGCAGCTAAGGGCGGCGCGCCCGTCACGGTGGCCGAGGGCCGACCTAGCGGCCGATCTTATTGAGGCGAATGGTAACGGCGTTGCGGTGTGCGTCGAGGCCTTCGGCCGCGGCTAAGGTCTCCACCGTGGTACCAATGGCGCGCAGGCCCTCGGCGGTAGCGTAGGAGATGGTATAGCGGCGGCGGAAGTCGTCGGTGCCTAAGGCCGAGGCGGTCTTAGCGTAGCCGTAGGTCGGCAGGGTGTGGTTGGTGCCGGAGGCATAATCACCCATCGACTCGCAAGTTAAGGCCCCAAGGAAGATGGAACCGGCGTTAAACAGCTGCGGTACCAAGGCCTGTGGGTCTTGCACTTGGACAATCAAGTGCTCTGGGGCATAGCGATTGGAGATCGCGGCGCACTCATTGAGGTCAGAAGCCAAGATAAAGCGGCTCTTGCTTAGGGCCTTGGCGGCGATGTCCTTACGCGGCAGCTGGGCTAATTGCTGCTCTAAGGCCACGTTCGCGGCCTCAAGCAGGGCGCGTGAGTCGGAGACCAAGATCACTTGGCTATCCGGGCCATGCTCAGCCTGCGAGAGCAGATCGGCGGCGACAAAGTCTGGGTCAGCATACTGATCAGCGATGACCAAGACCTCCGATGGGCCCGCCGGCATATCGATGGCAGCGCCTTGCGGGTCGTCAGCGACCAAGCGCTTGGCCATAGTGACAAATTGGTTGCCCGGGCCGAAGATCTTATAGACCTTAGGGACGGTCGCGGTGCCATAGGCCATAGCGGCGACGGCATGGGCACCACCCAAGCGGAACAGCTTGGTAATGCCGCACTTAGAGGCAGCGTAGATGATGGCATCGCTCATCGGATAAGGCGAGCATAAGACCACCTCAGCGCAGCCTGCGATCTGAGCCGGGACGCCCAGCATCAGGGCGGTAGAGACGAGCGGAGCGGAGCCGCCGGGCACATAGAGACCGACCTTTTCAATCGGGTGGGTCGCGGTTTGGCAGGTGATGCCTGCTACCGTCTCGACCGTGACGTGACTCGGCTCTTGGGCGGCGTGGAACTTCTTGATATTGGCGTAGGCCTGATCGATGGCGGCTTTTAAGGCAGGCTCCACGCGCGCGCAGGCGGCGGCAATCTCGGAGTCCGTCACCACGACCGCCCCGTCGGGGCAATGGTCAAAGCGGGCGGCGTACTCTTGGACGGCGGCATCACCGCGGGCGCGCACGTCAGCTAAGATCGCGCTGACGGCACGTTGCACTTCCTCTTGCGAGCTGTGAGCGGGGCGCTCTAACAGCGCTTCTTGCTCGGCGGCGCTGAGCGCACTGAAGACATTGATTTCCATAGAAGAGAGCACCAAAAAAGTGGAACGAAACGGGTTAGAAACTAGTCTAACATCTTTTCGATTGGTACAACCAGAATAGAAGTTGCACCCAACTCCTTCAAACTTTCCATCGTTTCCCAGAAGAGCTTCTCGCGCGAAACGACGTGCAGCGCGACGCGCTCCGGCTCGCCCTCGAGCTGCATGATGGTCGGGGCCTCAGCGCCCGGCAGCAGGGCCGTGATCTCTTGGAGCTTGGCGCGCGGGGCGTTCATCATGATGTACTTGGACTCCTTGGCGGTCATCACGCCGCGCAAGCGGGTCAAGATCTTATCGGCCAGTGCCTTCTTCTCCGGGAACAGTTCTTGGTCACGGGCGATGATCACAGCTTGGGACTCATAGATGGTCTCAACTTCCTTTAAGCCATTGGCTTGCAAGGTGGCGCCGGTGCAGACCAAATCGCAGATCGCGTCGGCCAGCTCCGCGCGCGGGGCGACCTCGACCGAACCGGTCAAGAGCACGCTCTTATAGGAGACTCCGGCAGCGGTTAAGGCGCGGCGCAACAGGTGCGGGTAGGTGGTGGCGATCTTCTTGCCCTCAAGGTCTTTGAGGGAGTGCCACTCTTGCTCTTGCGGGATGGCGATGGCGAGGCGGCAGTCACCGAAGTTTAACTTGCACACCTCGTTAAAGCCGGTCGGTTGCCCGTCTAAGGCACGCTGCATCTGGGTCTCTTCGAGCACGTTTTGGCCCACGATACCCCAGTCGACCACATGATCCATGACAAGGCCCGGGATATCGTCATCGCGGACACGCAAGATATCAATCGGCATGTTCTCGGCATGAGCGAGGAGATGATCACGGTTCTCGTTGATCTTGATACCGCAGCTCTTAAACAAGCGCTCCGTCTCGTCGGTAAGGCGACCGGACTTCTGCATGGCGATTCTCAATCGTCTCTTGCTCTGATCATTACTCATGCTCATAACAAACTCCCAGCAAACCACGGCCGATCAAGGCAAGCACTAACGCCCACCTTGCGATGGTTGCCGCAAAAGGAACTAAAACAAAACGGCCCCCGAGGGGGCTCAAGTGTGCACCATTATAGTCATAAAAGGCGGCGCTTGCCCGGCGCCTGCCCCAAAAGCCTGCAGCGATCGGCCTCACGGTGCGCTTGACGCGCTCCTCTGCCCCAAAGTGGCCCACCGCCGCTACCCCAAGGCCCCCAGCAAGCTCATTAACGCCTGCTCATGGGGCGCCAGCCAGCAACAAGGCCTGCGCCACGAATGCCGCAGGCCTTGCGCTCACCGCTAAGCGGAGGCTGACTTATTCGTCATCGTCCGAGAACAGCGCGTCAAAGAAGCCGCCGCCCTCGTCCTCGTCAGTATCCTCATCTGAGCTTTCCTCGGCGCTCTCCTCGGTGCTTTCCTCAGAGCTCGCAGCATCCGCCATGGCTTCGGAGGAGCCGTCGGCCTTGGTCGTGCCCTGCGGGCTATCATCCGGCGTAACCTCAGTGCTGTAGGCCGGATTGCTATAGTCAATGCCGCCGCTATCCTCCGCGGCAGGCTCGGTGCTCGGATCATGAGAGGCGAGGGCCTGATCGAGCTTGGTCAGGGTGTCGATGACCTTGAGGTCAGACGGCAGCTCATCAGCTTGCGCGTCGGAGCCTAAGACGTTCTGGGCGAGGTTGGTGGCAAGCTGGGACAGAGTGCCATCGCTTGCTGGGGCGGCCGCTGCCGTGGCCTCAGGAACCGCCGTGGCTCCTGCTGCCTCAGGAGCGGGGGCTGGGCCTTGCGCAGGCGCTGGGCCTTGCGCAGGCGCGGCCTGCGCCGGGTCTTGCGCGGGCGCGGCCTGCGCCGGGCTACCGGCCATCATGCCTGCGGCGACCGCGGCGGTGGTGGCAGCCGCGACCGCAACACCACTCACACCAAAGTTGGCCGCTTGATTCGGATCCATAGTTTGCTGGCCTTGCGCCGGGGCCGGGCCTTGCGCCGGAGTGGTGCCCACCGGTGGCGTAGGTAAGGGGGCGGCTTGCGGGGCCGGGACGATACCGGCTTGGGCTTGCAGTGCGGCAATGCGCTTTTCAAGCGGTGGGTGGGTCGAGAATAGCTCGGCCACGAAATCCGCACCGTTGATGCAGAAGTTGCTCATCTCTGACTCTTGCACCGGGTGCTGTTGGTTGACCTGCTGCAGCGCCTGCAGGGCGCTGATCATGTCCTGTGGGGCGCCGAGGAGTTGGGCCGAACCGGCATCGGCCTTGTACTCACGATAGCGCGAGAAACCGAGGTTGATGAAGTTGGCCAAGAAGCCCAAGATCATGCGGCTGTACTTTAACTAAATGCCGCGAAATTCCCTATGCGTAAGCGTAGGGATGAAAGCGGCAATACCGAGATGATGCTTAGATATAGATACATATGTGATGTTTATCACAAAAACAACAACATATAGTTGCTAGATATTGATTACTCGTGATATATGTCTTAGTGTAGGTCACTTGTTACAAAAGTAGGTGGTAACATATGGTAGAGCGAGTTGAGCGACATTTAGTACGTCGAGGCGACGCCAATTACAAGGTGTTCGCTAAGCTGTGCTCTATGTGCAGAAAACTCGGAAATGCTACTACCCACTACTTGCGGCACCTAATCTTTTTGGGAATACCTCTCGGCTCTAAGTGGGATACGGATAAAAAAATCAGAGAGATATATCCTGATTTGTATAGGGCATTACCATCAGCGATGGCTCAACGTCAAGTACAAATCGTTCATCAGCAGTTTACAACATTTTATGCATCTTTGGCTGCATATAAGGAAGACCCTTCTAAGTTTACCGGCAAACCTAATCTTCCAGGCTATGCTAAGAAGTATAGGACCTTGTTCGTCAACCGCAATGGCTACAAGATTGAAAACGGCAAACTTTTCTTGACCAAAGGGCAGAAGTTAGGCATCCAACCTACAAAGGTTCTCTGCCTCAGCGCTCGCGTCAGAGCTAGCCTCCTCGGCCTCAGCCATAGCTTCGTAGTAGCCGTCGGCCTTGGTCGCCCACAATGGGACGTCACTTGGCTCGTCCTCGGCGCTC